>DATBDT010000041.1:0-3513 GCA_036269815.1 Bryobacteraceae bacterium | reverse complement strand
TCTGCTGTATGGCGCGCGCGCAATGGCTAGCCAGATTGCGCGCGGGAAAAACATCGATTTTACGGATACTATTCCGCAGATGCGCCAAAGGGCGCCCGAAAACGGTGCCAATGGCGGAAGCCACATTCCGTTCCCGCTCGTAGTCGTCGGCCTGCTCTTTCTGCTCTTTTTTCTAAGCAGGGGAGGTGGGCGTGGCGGGGGAGGCGGCTTCTTGATGGGTATGCTTCTAGGCAACCTACTGGGAGGAGGCCGCCGCGGCGGCTGGGGTGGAGGCGATTGGGGTGGCGGCGGTTTTGGCGGGGGTTCCGGAGGCGGCGGTGGCTTCGGCGGCTTCGGCGGTGGGGATGCCGGTGGTGGCGGAGCCAGTAGCAATTGGTGAGGAAAATAGCTTGGAGCGAATACTTTCAGAACTAGTCGAGCGGCTCAAATCGGCCCTCGGCGATCAACTCGTGTCCGTCATTCTCTACGGATCGGCGGCGGTGGGGGATTGGGACAAGGAGAACTCGGATTTAAACGTGCTGTGCGCGCTTAGCCAGATTTCTCCGCGCGAACTCCTGCGGTCGGAGCCAGTTGTGGCATGGTGGCGTCAACAAGGCCGTCCGCCGCTGCTGTTGCTGACCGCCGAAGAAGTGCGAACCTCGACGGACTGCTTCGCTATCGAGTTTCACGATATGAAGAAATACCGGCGCGTGCTGTATGGCGCGGATCTGATTGAAGATTTGACGGTGGAGAACACGTTTTATCGGGCGCAGGTGGAACATGAACTGCGGGCGAAACAAATCCGTCTCCGTCAGAAAGCCGCCGAACTACTTTCGAAACCTGACCGGCTCGTTAAGTTGCTGATCGATTCGGTTTCAACCTTTTGCGTTTTGGGGCGGCACGCATTGCTGCTGAGCGGCAGCGAACCGCGCTGGAAAAAAGCGGAAGTGGTCGCGGGCCTCGAAGCCGCGCTGGAGCGCCCGCTGCCGGCATTTAATGAGATACTGGCGGTTCGGGAATCTGGCAAACAGCCCAGTGGAATGGCGGCCGCGTCGCTCCTGGAGCGTTATTTAGTAGAAACCGACGTTTTGGTTCGTTTCGTGGATGCACTGGCGAAGTAGTGGATGATCAACATGGGGGAACAGACAAATGAAGGGCGCTCTAATTATTGTGGGGGTCTTGGTGCTGGTTGGATTGGTCTTTGGAGGTCAACTGGTCGGTTCTCGCAACCTGCTCGTGACCGAGAAGAACGATATAGATGCACGCTGGGCGCAGGTCGACAACGACATGAAACGGCGCGCCGATCTCATTCCCAACCTCGTCGAGACGGTGAAGGGCTATGCCAAGCAGGAACAGACGGTGATCGCTGAAGTGGCGAACGCGCGGGCGGCGCTGTTAGGCGCGCGCAGTAAAGGCGACGAGATCAACGCCAACAACCAGCTCAGCGGTGCGATCGGCCGCTTGCTTGTCCTGCAAGAGAATTACCCTCAACTGAAGTCGAACGAGAATTTCCTGCGCCTGCAGGACGAGTTGGCCGGTACCGAGAATCGCATCGCCGTATCGCGGCGTGACTATAACGAGGCGATCAAGAAATATAACACCGATGTAGAGTTGTTTCCGAAGAATATCGCCGCTTCGATCTTCAATTTCAAGCGGGACGAAGCGTATTTCAAGACCTCGGAAGAGGAAAAGAAAACCCCGCAAGTGAAGTTCTAGTCTTCAGGCGGTTCGCTCCAGTCTTCAACACGCTGGCTATAGCGTTTCAGAACGGCCATGGAACTCCCGCTGCAAAAGCCGGCCATCCGCAATCGGCGATAGGCCGATGCCAGGTTTTTTTCTTCTTTCAGGAACTGGCGCAGATCGATATTCCGGTACTTGCGTTTTAGGAATTGCTCGACGAGTTGTGGCTCATCCGTCCCGGTGAACGCCTGGTTCACGGCTGTTTCCGCGATTGCCGGGGCGATTCGCTTTCGTCTGAGATCGTTGAGCACGCGAAACCGTCCGAAGCCCTCATTTTGGAGGCGGGCCGAGGCGAAGGCTTCCGAGAACCGCCGGTCGTCGACCAATCCGTACTCGTGGAGCTTGGTCACAACAGCGTTCAGGTCCTGGGTCGACTGCGCTCGTTTGAATAGCTTTTGCCGGATGTCGCCAGCTGAGTAAGCGCGCTGCGAAAGCACCCGCAACGCATACTCCCACAGCGACTTCTCATCGAGCTTGGGACTGTTGCGGATACCCATCCGGCGAAACGTTTGTACTGTAGCACGCCTCTAGTAGAGGTAGACTGCAATTACGCAGTATCGGACAATCAGAAGGAGGTTGTTATGGAGGAAAAGAGCGGTTTCGGCTATTTTCTATTAGGTCTCGGAATTGGCGTGGCGGCCGGCATGTTGTGGGCGCCCAGAGCCGGAGAAGAGACTCGCCAGATCCTTGCCGATCGGGCTGGAGAAGGCGCCGACTATTTGCGCAGCCGCGCGCAGGACGGATCGGAGTACGTGCGCCAACGGACTGACGATATTAAGCAATCGGCTGCCGATTTATACGAGAAAGGCCGCTCGGGTGTGGCCAAGCAGCGGGAGACGCTAAGCGCTGCGGTCGAGGCGGGTAAGCAAGCATATCGTGAAGCGGTCGGCGACGCAAAAGCCGCTACGGCTTCCGGCGGCCACTTAGCGGACAACGTGTAGTGCCCGCATGGACCAGAACACGCTTCTCGTCATTTTTGTCGCTATTGCCGCGATCGCGTTGCTCGGTCAGACTGTCGCGTTGATCGGGCTGTTGCTTGTTGCCCGCGACATTCGTAGGAAGACCTTGGCGCTATGGCCGCAACTCGAGGAGATTGTAACCGTCTCCAAGCGTTCAGTTGCTCGCGTCGAGACGCACATCACGCGGATCGGGGCGGCAAGTGTCGCAATTCTAGACGTTACCAAGCAGCAACTCGATAGGGTTGATGAGTTGTTGAGCGATGCGAGCACTCGGGCGAGAGTACAAATGGAGCGGGCCGAAATGGTTCTGGACGACACAATGACCCGTGTACAAGAGACTGTTGGGATCGTGCAACGGGGCGTGCTGCGGCCCGTGCGGGAGGTGCATGGCATTCTAAGCGGCTTCCGGACCGCTCTTGCGCATCTAGGCCGAGGAGGCCGCCCGACTGTCGATCACGCGACGTCCGATGAAGAGATGTTTATTTAACCCAATCGGAGATTGGTCAAGTCGGGGTGCAAAGCGAACCGGGTAGCGACCGAATCGATTCGTTCCCCTAGTTGCTGCGTGCCATCGAGATTCCAGGACGAGCGATCCGCAACCAAGCCGAGATAGCGGATTTTCTTGGGGTTGATCCGCATGATGCGGCAGCAGGTTGCATCCACGGTGGCCGGATGGGGACCGCCAACCACCACACCTACGTGTTTGAGTGTGCCGAGGATGGGACCGTTTCCTTCCATAGCGTCGATTCCATCGACCAGGCAGAATTGATTCGGGAATAAATAATGCAGATCCGCTATGCACCCGTCGATACCTGCCCAATGTAGAGGGTTTTTC
>DATBDT010000039.1:0-28351 GCA_036269815.1 Bryobacteraceae bacterium | reverse complement strand
TGACAACCGGCGAGGCGAAACACCAATACAGTGGCGGAGCTTGCTCTCAAAGCAACAACCTCTTGCCAGCACGCCCCGAATCGATCGCGATCTGCCCCGGGTCTCAGCTATGAAGCCGCTGGTGAGAAATCCGCGCTAGCGGTGCTTCGAGCGTGATCTGCGCCTCTATTCCGGCCAGATGAGCGTGTTTTTTCACCGTAATCGTTGGCAGCGACTTCTTCCAACATGAGTCTGCTAACACGCGTTCTCAATATCCTCAGAAGCTCATCTTTTGAAGGTTGAGCAAGCTCTAGTAGGGCTTTGGGAAAGGGCTGAACGGTCCAGGCTGGGCTGTGTTGGCACTGACGGATAGTCTCGCACTGCACGAAGCAACTCCAATTTGCTCACCTTCCGAGTTCTCCCAGGGTGACGGGCCACCCGGAAGTTGACATTCAGGTGGGTTGCTTTCGGTGCCGTTATGGACCGTAACAAGCCGCTACCATATGGGGGCGGCCCGTCGGGCCTCTCAGGCCCGCACCGTCGTAGCGTGTGCGATTTCAAATCAGAATGTAAAAATGATTAAGAAGTCACGCATTCTTTGGGCGCACATTCGCGTCAACCGAACATCGAAGGCAAATAGCGGCCGTTAACTTGACTCATGGCAGAGAACGATCAGAATCAGCAGGCGGGAAACCAAGCTGGAAACCAGGCAGAAGACTCGGAGGCGCGAAAGAAGGCGCCGGATCGACGAAAGAAGCGCACGATTCGTTTTGTCATCCTGGCCGTGATCGTGCTGGCCGTCGTGGCGGCGATTCCGATCTCCGCTTACTACTCGGCGCGCGAGTCCACAGATGATGCCCAGGTCGACGGCCATGTCATACCGATCAGTCCGCGCGTCGCCGGAAACATAAAATCCGTGCTGGTAAACGATAACCAGGAAGTGAAGGCAGGCCAGGAATTGGTATGGCTCGACGATGCCGATTTCAAGGTAGCGCTCGAGCAGGCTCGAGCACAGTTGGCAACCGCTCAGGCGAATGCAACGGAATCCGAAGTAAATCTGCCGGTAACCAGAATCAACACGGGAAACCAGGTGAACACGTCGGTGACCCAAACCGACCAGTCAACGGCTGCGGTGAATTCCTCACTGCAGGGGGTGGAGACCGCGCGTGCGCGCCTGGCCGCGGCGAATGCGGCTGTTGCACAAGCGGAAGCGAATGATGTGAAGGCGCGAAAAGACTTGGCGAGGAGCAAGGATCTTGTTCAGAAGGACGAGATCTCAAAACAGGATTACGACGCGGCGGTCGCGGCAGCCGAGGCCGGCGACGCCCAAGTGCGGTCGACGCGCTCCGACGTGAATGCGGCTCAACACACGCTCGACCAGGCGTTAGCCGATGTTGACCAGGCAAAAGCGAGGCTGGCAAATGCGGAGGTGCAGCGGCGTTTCAGTCAAGAGATCCGCCCTAAACAAGTCCAAGTGAGCGAGGCCCGCTACAAACAAGCTTTAGCGCAATTGAAGCAGGCGCAGGCGAATGTAGCGCAGGCCGAATTGAACCTGGGATATACCCGTATCGTTGCTCCTGTCGATGGAATCGTCAGCCGCAAGACCGCCGAGCCGGGCACGCAATTGGCTGTGGGCCAGCAGATTATGGCGATCATTCCTCTTGATGATGTCTGGGTGACCGCAAACTTTAAAGAAACGCAGCTTCGCAAGATGAGAGTCGGCCAGCAGGTGAAAATCAACGTTGATGCTTTCGGAAGCAGCCGCGAATACCAAGCGCACATCGACAGCATCGCGGGCGCATCCGGCGCGCGGTTCAGCTTGCTGCCTCCGGAAAACGCGACTGGCAACTACGTAAAAGTAGTGCAGCGCATTCCGATAAAAATCCTGCTGAATCCAGGTGAAAATCGGGACCATCGCTTGCTGCCCGGAATGTCTGTCGTTCCGACCGTGATGCTCAATTCACAGACTAACGGTCAGCCGGCAAATTAGTCCGTTTTTATGGCCGATTCGTCCAGGGCCGCATCGCCCGAGCCGCAGTGGCGCCCTAAATACAATCCCTGGCTTATTGCGCTGACGGTAACGCTCGCCAGCTTCATGGAGGTGCTGGACACCAGCATTGCCAATGTGGCATTGCCGCACATTGCCGGCAGTCTGTCCGCCAGTGAGGACGAGGCTACCTGGGTATTGACGTCTTACCTGGTTTCGAACGCCATCATTCTCCCGCTGAGCGGCTGGTGTTCCTTCCTCATGGGCCGGCGGAATTTCTACATGGCTTGCGTAGCCGTCTTTACGCTCAGCTCCTTTGCCTGTGGCATCGCTCCGACCCTTGGACTGTTGGTATTCTTTCGCGTCGTTCAGGGAATTGGGGGCGGGGGATTGCAACCGAGTGAACAGGCCATTCTGGCGGACACGTTCACCCCGAAGCAACGCGGGATGGCGTTCGCCATTTATGGGATCGCCGTCGTAACCGCACCGGCCATTGGTCCGACACTCGGCGGCTGGATTACGGACAATTTCAGTTGGCGCTGGATCTTTTTCATCAATATCCCAGTCGGTATTGTGTCGCTGTTTCTGACCAGCTTCATGGTCGAGGATCCACCTTATTTCGTTGAGGAGCGGAAGCGGAGGCAAGGCAGGCTCCGCGTCGATTACTGGGGCATGATTTTTATTGCCTTGGGTCTTGGCTTCTTACAAATCGTCCTGGACAAAGGGGAACGCGACGACTGGTTTGCGTCCGGTTTTATCCGAACGTGTACGTTTATCTCGGTTGCGGGCCTGCTTCTGGCTGTCTATTGGGAGCTGAAAGAACGCGATCCGGTAGTGGACCTTAGCCTTTTGAAAGAGCGCAATTTCGCAATCGCCGGATTCCTGATGTTTATGGTGGGAGTGATTCTGTTGGGGAGCACTGTGCTGATCCCGCAGTATCTGCAGCTTGTGATGGGTTACTCGGCCACGCAAGCCGGCATGGCATTGTCTCCGGGCGGCCTTCTGGTGATGTGCATGCTCCCTTTTGTTGGCTTCGCACTGGGGAAAATCGAAGCGCGCTGGATCATTATGACGGGGCTCGCAGTGACGGCTTTCGCGCTCTATCACATGACCACCTTCAATACTCAGATGGACTTCCGCCACGCTGTGATCGCGCGATGTATACAGGGCGCCGGTCTGGCGCTGTTGTTTGTGCCAATCAATACCGCAGCCTACGCCTTCGTTCCGCGTAATAAAAACAATGCCGCATCCGGACTGATCAATCTGGCGCGAAATATCGGAGGCAGTGTCGGCATTTCGCTGGTAACAACAATGCTGGCCCGTCGGGCGCAGTTTCACCAGGCGCGTTTGGGCGAAAGCGCGACGTCGCTCAACCCGATCTTTAATCAACACCTTTCTTCAACCGCGCGAGCCATTGTCCCTCCGCCGGGCAGCAAGGCTCCGTATGCCGTTTTGATGCAGCAACTGATGCAACAGGCGAATACGTTGTCGTATGTTGACTGCTTCTATGTTCTTTCGCTGGCTTTCGGATTGATGATTCCGTTGGTGCTGCTGATGAAAAAGACGCGGCCCGGACGCGCCGCGGCGGCGCATTAATACCCAGAGACGACCCGTACTACTTGAATGTCATCAACCCGTTCAGCGCCAGATCGGCAATCATGCGGCCGAATTCCGGATTCAACGGTGCATGTCCTGCTAAAAGGCGAAAATAAATCGGTCCATAAATCAGATCGAGGGCCGTTCCTAAATCGGCATTCCCGGACAGCAACCCCTCCCGCTGATAACGCTCCAAAACGTGGCGTGCCTCTCGGCGGCGAGGTTTAATCCAAAGCTCGCGGAACGCTTCGGCGACTTCGGGATCCGACTGCGCAGCGGCAATAAATGCCATAAACAGACGGCCGCGGCGCCCGGTTAAAAAGGCAATGAAGTTTTGCAGTTGTTGATGGATATCCTGGCGGAGATTTCCCGTATTCGGGAACGGCTGCTCTTGAGAGACCTGATCCTGCAATGCTTCTATCACCACGGCGGCCTTGTTGGGCCACCATCGATAGATCGTAGATTTGCTAGCACCAGCGCGATCCGCAATTGCGTCTGTCGTGGCACTGGCAAACCCAACCTGCTCGACGAGCGCCAAAGCGGAGTCGAGTATCCTCTGGCGCGCCAGCTCATCCCGGGGGCGGCCCCGGCCGCGTTGCGATATTTCATACAGATCTTCTTTACCGAGCACTTGCGTCCTCTGAACCGACTAAGAACAACTCAACACTATGTGAGATGTCAGTTAACGGTTTGACGTTAGCAAATTTTCGAAACTTGTGAGTATCGTAAATAATCAATTGGAGTGCAGCTCCCTCAATCAGGCATCTAACACGAAATGTGGATCGTCAGAACAGCGTTAAACCGTCCCTACACGTTCCTCGTCCTTGCGTTACTTATATTACTGATAAGCCCGATCGTAATTCTCCGGACGCCCACAGACATCTTTCCTAACATCAACATCCCGGTTATCGCGGTGATCTGGAACTTTGCCGGCCTCAACCCGGAAGAGCTGGAAGGCCGCATGACATCGGTATTTGAGCGTGTGGCAACCACGACCGTGAACGATATCGAGCACCTCGAATCGTTTTCCCTGAACGGAACTGCCGTAGTAAAGATCTTCCTCCAGCCCTATGCCAACGTTACGACCGGCCTGGCGCAGACGACGGCGGTTGGGCAGACCATTTTGCGGCAAATGCCGCAGGGCGTAAATCCGCCCCTGATTCTGACTTATAACGCTTCGAGCGTGCCGATCATCCAGCTCGCGCTCTCCGGTAAGGGCCTGCAGGAACAAGACCTGAACGACATCGCGCTGAACTTTCTCCGCACGCAGCTGGTTACCGTTCCTGGCGCGGTGGTTCCTTATCCGTACGGGGGCAAGACGCGGCAGGTGATGATCGATCTGAATCAGGCTGCGCTCCAATCGAAGGGCTTGTCCCCGATGGATGTAGTGACCGCGATCAATCAGCAGAATCTGATTCTTCCTTCCGGCACCGCCAAAATCGGACAGTTCGAATACGACGTCGATATGAACGCCAGCCCCAAGCGCATCGATGAAATCAACAGCTTTCCGATACGCGCGGTTGGAAACTCCGTGATCTACGTTCGCGACGTGGCGAACGTGCGGAACGGATTTGCACCGCAGACGAATGTGGTCCGGCGCGACGGGTCACGCGGTGTTCTTGTCAGCGTTCTGAAGGCGGGCAGTGCTTCTACGCTCGACGTCGTGCAAGGTGTGAAGGATATTCTTCCGAAGGTAGCCGCCACGTTGCCGGCGGCGCTGCGCATCAGACCGCTGGCCGATCAATCCATCTTCGTGCGCGCAGCCATCAACGGCGTGGTACGCGAAGCGATTATTGCCGCTTGCCTCACAGGCCTGATGATTCTGTTGTTCCTGGGAAGCTGGCGCAGCACCCTGATCATTGCCATATCGATTCCGCTTTCCATCCTGACTTCCGTCTGCATTTTGAGCGCGTTGGGAGAAACCATCAACATCATGACTCTGGGCGGCCTCGCCCTAGCCGTCGGTATTCTTGTTGACGATGCCACGGTAACGATCGAAAACATCGAACGCTTTCTCGAAGAAGGCCTCCCGCTGCACGAAGCGATCCTCGATGGCGCGGCGCAGATCTCGGTTCCCGCGTTGGTGTCAACGCTCTGCATCTGCATCGTGTTTCTCCCTATGTTCTTCCTGAGCGGCGTGGCGAAGTATCTGTTCGTCCCTCTGGCGGAGGCGGTCGTCTTTGCGATGATCGCCTCCTATATTTTGTCGCGGACCCTCGTGCCGACCCTTGCGATGTACCTGCTGCGTGCGAAACATGGCGTCAAAACGCGCAATCCTCTGGTGCTGTTCCAGCGCGGGTTTGAACGCATTTTCGACCGCGTCCGCGCTCAATATGAAGCCGTTCTGACCACTCTTGTGTACCGGCGCAAAATATTTGTTCCGGTGTTCTTGCTGGTCTGCGTCGCCGCGATGCTACTGGTACCTGTGCTGGGGCGAGACTTCTTTCCGACCGCGGACACCGGTCAGTTCAAGCTGCATGTCCGCGCTAAGACCGGCACGCGCATTGAGGAAACAGCGCGCTTATGCGACCTCATTGATCAGTCTATCCGCCGCCAGATACCGAAAGCCGAATTAGAAACGGTTCTTGACAACATCGGCCTGCCGTTCAGCTCGATCAATCTGACATACAGCAACTCCGGACAGATTGGAAGTGCCGACGCTGACATTTTGGTGACGCTCGCCGAGAAGCATCGGCCGACCGCCGATTACGTGCGCACTCTGCGCACTACTCTTCCGCGCCAATTCCCGGGAACGACGTTCTACCTTTTGCCGGCCGACATTGTCACCCAGATTTTGAATTTCGGGCTGCCCGCGCCGATTGACGTGCAAATCGTCGGCAACAATGTCGAGCAGAGCCGCGCCTTTGCCGATCGTCTGCTGCCGCAGATGAGGCAGATCCCCGGTGCAGTCGATTTGCACATTCACCAGGTGTTTGACGGACCGAAGCTTCACATTCAGGTGGATCGGACGAAAGCCGCGCAGATCGGGCTTACCCAAAACGATGTGGCGCGGAATATGCTGAATACATTAAGCGGCAGTTTGCAGACACAGCCGACGTTCTGGCTGAATCCGCAAAACGGCGTCAGCTACAGCATGGTCGCACAAACGCCGCAATACGATATTCAGTCGCTGCAGGACCTGCATAACATTCCGGTTACGCCGGCCACTACCTCGGTTACTGCCAATGGGCCGGTGAAGCCGCCCGAAATTATGAGCGATATCGCAGACATCACGCGCACTAGCGAGATGGGTATTGTCACCCACTACAACATCCGGCGAACCATCGACATTTACGGATCGGTGCAGGACCGCGATCTTGGCGGAGTTGGCACCGACCTTCAAAGAGTAATCGACAATAACCGGAAATATCTTCCGCGCGGCTCTGACCTGATTGTGCGCGGGCAAGTGCAAACCATGCAAAGCTCGTTCATCGGTTTGCTCGCGGGCCTCGCCGGAGCTATCGTCCTCGTCTACCTGCTCATCGTAGTGAATTTTCAATCCTGGGTGGATCCGTTCATCATCATCACGGCGCTTCCCGCGGCTTTGGCCGGCATTGTTCTTTTTCTCTTTGTGACACATACTACGATCAGCGTCCCGGCATTGATGGGAGCCATTATGTGCATGGGCGTTGCCACTGCGAACAGTATTCTGGTGGTCAGTTTCGCCAAAGAACACCTGGAGATCCACGGCGATGCCATAGAAGCTTCTTTGAGGGCGGGTTCGACGCGTTTTCGTCCGGTGTTGATGACCGCGTTGGCAATGATCATCGGTATGGTGCCGATGGCAATGGGATTGGGCGAAGGCGGTGAACAGAACGCGCCTTTAGGACGTGCGGTGATTGGTGGACTGCTCTGTGCAACGGTTGCGACGCTCTTTTTTGTGCCGTCGGTCTTTGGTCTCATCCACAAGCGGCTCTCGGAGAGCCGAATTCTGCCGGGTAAGCCGGTGGACGCATTTCATGCGTAATCGTTTAGCGCCAGAAAATAGCAGAGAAATTCGGAATGACAACGGAAACAAACACTAGCAACGCCGAAGTACCAACCGAGCCCCAAACCGGAGCGGAACACGCGCCGGAAACGAAGCCTGCTGTCCGTTCGCGATCATCGAAGGGGCTTTTGATTGTTGTCGCGCTCGCTGCTCTGGTGATGGCGTATCTCATCTATACGGGTATCAATTCGCGCGCCAGAGCAAGCTCGGATCTGGAACGCGCCACGAGCGCGGACGCGATTTCGACCGTGACAGTCACGCACGCGAAGCTGGCCGCCGGCGTCCAGGAAATTGAAGTTCCCGGCAACATGCAGGCGTTCATCGACACTCCGGTGTGGGCGAGAACCAGTGGATATCTAAAGGCCTGGTACGCGGATATCGGCGCACACGTCAAAGCAGGCCAATTATTGGCTGAAATTGAGAGCCCGGAGACCGACCAGCAACTGCAGCAGGCGCGGGAGGAACTTTCAACCTCGCAGGCAAACTTGAAATTGGCCCAGATTACGTCCGACCGTTATCAAAATCTTTTCAAGACCGACTCGGTTTCAAAGCAGGATGTAGACAATACCGTTCAGGATCAGGCAGCGAAGGCGGCAACGGTGAAATCAGCCGAGGCGAATGTGCGTCGTCTGGAGCAGTTGGTCGGCTACGAGAAGATTTATGCGCCATTCGATGGCGTGATTACGGCGCGCAACATCGATACGGGCGCATTGGTGGACGCCGGGGCCAACACGCAGGGGAAAGAACTGTTTCATCTGGCGTCTACTTCTACGCTCCGCGTCTATGTGAACGTCCCGGAAGTTTATTCGCGGGCGGCCAAGCCAGGCGTCGCCACCTATCTGACTCTGGCCGAGTATCCGGGCCGCTGGTTCCCCGGCAAGGTTGTGCGAAACGCGAATGCTATCGACCAGGCATCGCGAACTCTTCTGGTGGAAGTGGATGTTCCAAATCCTAGCGGCGAGCTTCTTCCCGGGTCCTATGTATCGGCTCACCTGCGTTTGCCCGCAAAGGTTCAATCGTTGACCGTGCCGGCAAATACGCTGCTGTTCCGCTCGGAAGGATTACGCGTCGCGGTGGTGCGTAACGGACGCGTGGCTCTGGTCCCCGTAATCATCGGGCACGACTACGGTCAGGATGTGGAGCTTACGTCAGGAATTCAAAGCAGCGACTCGATCATCGTGAATCCGAGCGACTCTATTGCGGAGGGACAAGAAGTCCGTGTTTCTGAAAAGGGCGCGTAACGTGAAGCAGCGCCGTAATTCGTATCTAGTATTGGCAGTTTCCTGCGCCGCGTGTTTACTGGCGAGCTGCACTGTTGGGCCGAAGTACTCGAAGCCTGCGGTACCAACCGCACCTCTGTACAGTGAGCAGCCACCGGCGAAATTTCAGGAAGGTTGGAAGACGGCTCAGCCGCAGGATTCCTCAATCCGCGGCAACTGGTGGGAAATTTTCGGCGACTCCCAGTTAAATCAATTGGAAGAAAAGATTGCACCGGGCAGCTTCAGTTTGAAGGCTGCGCAATCGAGTTTTGAGCAGGCGCGCACTCTGATCCGCATCAACCGTTCCAATCTTTACCCGACGGTTAGCATAGGGCCGAACATCACTCGCAATCGTGTTTCGAGTAACAACCCCTTGCGCCTGGAGGGGTTCGGCTACGGCTTGTTTGATTTTCCGATCAGCGCGTCCTGGGATGCGGATTTTTTTGGACGGATTCGACGATCGATAACTGCAGCGCGCGAGGACGCACAAGCCTCAGCGGCCGACCTGGAAAATATGAAGTTGGAGCTGCAAACGGAACTCGCAGTTGACTATTTTGAGGCGCGCGCGCTGGACGCGCAGAAACAGATTCTCGACAACAACGTGACGGCATACGAAAAGGCCCTGCAGTTAACAAGGAACCGCTTTGAAGGCGGAGTTGCCTCGAAGGCGGAGGTCGCCCAAGCCCAAACCCAACTGAACCAGACACAGGCGGAGGATATTGAGGTTGGAGTGGCGCGAGCTCAGTTCGAACATGCGATTGCTGTTCTGATGGGCCAGGTGCCGGAAGGTTTTCATTTGGCTCCGCATCCGCTGCAAGACGAACCGCCGGCAATTCCGGTCGGCGTGCCGTCCCAGCTGTTGGAGCGCCGGCCTGACATCGCCTCAGCTGAACGGCAGATGGCAGCGGCCAATGAGCAGATTGGTATCGCGAAGGCAGCTTTCTTTCCGGATCTGGTCATCAGCGCGACCGGCGGCCTGCAGGCGGGCAGCATTGTCAACTGGTTCACCTGGCCAAGCCGCTATTGGGCGGCCGGACCGCAAATATTGCAGACGGTCTTCGATGCGGGGCGCAGGCGAGCTCAACTCGAAAGCGCGCAGGCCGTATACGACGTAACCGTGGCCGATTATCGCCAGCTTTCCTTAACCGCTTTCCAGGAGGTGGAGGATAACCTGTCAACGCTCCGAATTCTGGAAACGGAACAAGCGAAGCAACACGAGGCGGTCGAAGCTGCTCAAAATTCCGAGCAGTTGTCCTTAAACCGCTACAAAGGTGGACTGGTTACTTACCTTGAAGTCATCACTGCCCAAACCATCGCGTTGACGAACGAGCGGACCGAAATGGATCTGCTGCGGCGGCGCATGGACGCGAGCGTTCAGTTGATCCGCGCGCTCGGCGGCGGCTGGGATACCAGTAAACTGCCCAAAGTCTAGGCCCCGCAGGCGCAGTTTAAAAAATCTCGTCGCGTGGACGGCATACACTGTTCAAGATGACGCGACGAACAATTCTTAGTTCCGTTTCCATTGCAGCGGCGGCAGCAGTCTCGACGAAAACAGCGCTCGCCAAACGCACCGAATGGCGCCCAAAGCTCGGCGTACTTGGCCTCTACACGCGTGCGAACGTGGAATTCGCGCACGCACAAGGCTTCAGCAATATGATCTTGTCGGGCGGCTTGCGTTCCGACGAGGGGGTTAAGGCCGTATCGGACAGCGAGATCGAAGAAGCGAAACGCACTCTGCAAGCGAACAACATGTCCGTTTCCGCGTTTCAGATGACTACCAGCCACATTGATGCCGATCCCGCAAAGCGCGCCGCGGAGAACGCAAAATTCGTCGCAGCGATCGAAGTGGCCGGCAAACTCGGAGTTCCCTATATCGGAACGACATCGGGAAAGGACAAAAGCAAGTCCTTTCCCAATCAGGTTGATGAAATCGTGCGCGTATATAACGAGAAGTATTTTCGTGCCTGCGAGACCAACCACGTGCGCATCCTTTGGGAACCCTGGCCGGATGGACCAAACATCGCCACAAGCCCGGTCGGATTCGAAGCTTTGTTCCGGGCCTTTGACAACTCACCGTATGTGGGCCTGCAGTATGATCCGTCGCATCTCGTCCGACAGTTCATGGATCCGATCCAAACGGCGAGAGACTTCGTCGACAAGATCTATGATGTGCATTTGAAGGACACGGAGATTTTAGGACCGGTACTTCGTGCCGGTGGGATCAATCCCGTGAACGGCGCATCCTGGTGGCGTTATCGGATTCCCGGATCCGGATCGATCAGCTGGCGCGAGTTTTTCAACGTGCTCGAAGATGTCGGCTATGCCGGCGCAATGAGCATCGAGCAGGAAGATCCCCTCTACGGGGCGGACAACAACCCTGGACCTGACTTCAGCGAAGAGTTCAAAATGGGCTTCATCATGGCCAAGCGTTATCTGCACCAATACGTGCCGTAGCCGCTATGTGCGGATTTCCGAACACACAGGTGATAAAACAGTTCAAGATGGCGCAGGTTCAAGCAACACCCAAAACATACGACGTTGTAATTGTCGGCTCAGGCGCCGGCGGCGGCGTCGCGGCGCAAGTTCTCGCTGAGGCTGGCGCCAACATCTGCATGTTGGAAGCAGGTGACTGGTTCGACTGCACAAAAGATTCGAAAATGTTCGGATGGCCGTACAATGCGCCGCACCGCGCAGCGGGCTCTAAAGCGAAGCCGTTCGGATATTTCGATGCCACCACTCTCGGCGGCTGGGAGGTCCCGGGTGAACCATACATCAATGCACCAGGCTCGAACTGGCGCTGGTGGCGTGCCCGGATGCTAGGCGGCCGCACGAATCACTACGGCCGGATTTCGCTTCGCATGGGGCCGTACGACTTCAAGCCGTATAGCCGGGATGGGAAAGGATTCGACTGGCCCATTACGTATGAAGATCTTGCGCCTTACTATGACAAGGCCGAGGAACTGATTGGAGTTTTCGGCAGCGCGGAAGGGCTGGAGAATACGCCCGATGGAAAGTTCCTGCCGCCGCCTGCGCCGCGCGGGTACGAGCGCGTCATAAAGCATGCCAGCGACAAGTTAAATATTCCTTGTATTCCGTCCCGGATGGCGATGATCACGCGCTCCGTTCATGGACGGCCGGCCTGTCACTACTGCGGGCAGTGCGGGAGGGCTTGCGGCACCAATTCCAACTTCAGTTCACCGGGCGTACACATTTTTCCGGCGATGAAGACAAAGCGGCTGGAAGTACGCACAGGGGCGATGGCACGCGAGGTCCTGGTGGGTGCGGATGGGTTGGCCACAGGCGTTGCGTACGTCGATAAGAAGACGCGTAAAGACGTGGAAGTGCGCGCGAAGGTAGTCGTGCTGGCCGCCAGCTGCTGCGAAACGGCGCGTATTCTTCTAAATTCGAAAAACGGACGTTTTCCGAACGGAGTTGCCAACTCCACCGGTCTGGTGGGGCGTTACATCATGGATACCGTCGGGTCCTCGGTTGGCGGGCACCTTCCGCTGCTCGAAGATCTTCCCCCGCAGAATGAAGACGGGATCGGTGGCATGCACATGTACATGCCGTGGTGGGAATACGACAAACAGAAAGCGGGAAAAATGCCGTTTGCCCGCGGATATCACATTGAAATCGGCGGTGGTCGTAATCAACCCGGTGCGGGTGTATTGTACGGTGCAGCCGATGTAGTCGGCGGCGGGTACGGCGTCGAATTGAAGCGCAACATGCGGAAAATGTATGGAGCGCAAATCAGCTTTTCAGGCCGCGGGGAGATGATTCCCAACGACAACAGCTACTGTGAGCTCGATCCCAATGTTGTCGATCAATGGGGCATCCCTGTGTTGCGCTTCCACTTCAAATGGAGTGATGACGAGATCCTCCAGGCCAGACACATGCAGGAGACGTTCCAGCAGATCATCGAAACGGCCGGCGGTGTAGTCACATTCAGCAATGGCGCGGAGAAGCAATGGGGAATTGCGCCGGGTGGAGAAATCATTCACGAGGTGGGTGCAACAAAAATGGGTGATAATCCCAAGACCTCGGTTCTGAATCAGTACTGCCAGGCATGGGACTGCAAGAATCTTTTTATTACCGATGCCGCCCCGTTCGTCAGCAACGCCGATAAGAACCCAACGCTGACGATTAGCGCGCTTGGTTGGCGTACCAGCGAGTATATTGCTGACCAGGTTAAAAAACTCAACGTGAAGGTTTGAAAATCGAGGACGCGAATGCCCGAACAAAAACGCAAATCCACAGATGTAAGCCGGCGTGACGTCTTCCACATATTGGGGGCGGTTCCGGCAGCCGCTGCAGTCGCTACGCCGGCGCTCGGCGAAGCTCTGCACCCGCATATGCATATCGCGGAGGCCGATCACGCGGCCGGGACGTACAAGCGGGTCGTGTTTGACGATCACCAATGGAAAACCGTATGCCGGCTCGCCGACATTGTGATTCCCGCCGATGACGTCAGCGGCAGTGCAACAGATGCGGGCGTTCCCGAGTTTTTAGACGATTGGCTGGCATTTGAGACACAAGAGAACGGGAACGACCGTTTGAAGTCGGAAATTCTCGGTGGATTGACCTGGCTTGATCGGGAATCGAATCGTTTGTTCTCGAAGGATTTTGTCGATGCGGCAGCAGATCAGCAGAAACAGATCATCGACAGGATTGCGTGGGCGGCCAAATCCGTGCCGGAAGATCACCTTTGGGTCGAATTCTTCAGTTCGTTCCGCAATCTGATAGTCAGCGGTTTTTATTCCAGCAAGATGGGCGTGAAGGACCTGCCGTATCTCGGTAATACCGCCGTTACGGAATGGAAGGGCTGCGAACCAAAGGTCTGGAAGGTAATCGAAGAGCGGATGCAAAACGGTTATACGGGCCTGGTGAAAGCTTCACCAAAGACGGCGAGCCGGGGAGTTGTGAACCAGGCTCCTCCCGGGGTCTAGCTCCATTACGCGTTCGCGCGTTTGGACCGCTTAGACCAGATCCGCGTCATACCAAGGAGAAGAAGAGCGCCTCCAGAGAGCCCATAGCTGGCCGGCTCCGGCATAGCGACGATAAACTCCTGTTGAACGTGCGCTCCGTTGCCGATGGGTGTCACGATCTCATATTCCGAGGCGTTGAATGAATTTACGTTCGCAGCCAGGTTCGCCAGAATCTTGTTTACGGCGACATCTCCGATCGAATGCGGAGTTTGTGATGTAACGTAATCCATCAGAGTCCAGGCCGCATCCTGCAGATCGACTCGATCGGCGCCGGGCTTGGTGATCTGGCTGTACAGATAGGCCTCATCCAGGTAAATCGATGCACTGGAGACCTGGATTCCGTTAAGCGTGTAATTGTGATTTCCGAGGTAGGAGTTTGCAAGGTTATTGGAGGTCACGCTAGTGACATTCGCGCTCCAGGTACCCGCCGACTCGTAGAAATCGTCGACACACATGGCTGGGATCTTTTGCCCGCCAATATTCAACGTGTAGGGCCCAACCAAAGCGCGGCTATCAGCGTCGAGCATAAAAGCAGTGCCCGCGTTCAAGAACGAAACGGAGACCGGCGTTGCGGCTGCAAGCGCGGCAAATCCGAGAAAAGTAAGGAGGATCTTCCTCATGGGCAGTGATGTCAGTGTCTCTGCACTTCTCATCAATTGCAATGTCACGAGGGGAGTAGGTGTTACGGTACTTGCCGAGAGGCCGATGCCGCAATTCGAACTAAATCGGACGTGCGCACGATGTCGACGGGGAACTGGGCAGCGTAGGCAGCCTGGTATTCATCCGCTGTCCATCGGCTCAGCCGAAAACTCGTCCGTGCATTAGATAAGCGACACTGTTCGGTCCATGCATCTATAGAACTTGGTACTAGCGCTGTACCGGTACGGGAACAATCTGTAACGCGTTGAGAAATGGCGCTGAATGCGAATTCGTTCCACCTAAAGCGCGAACGGCGATGCGAAGGTAATTGTTCACCACCTGTGTGCTGATTGTTGCCGATGCCGGTGTGCGGCAAGTATTCTGTGTGGCCGCGCCTATGTCAAAGGTCAACGTAGACGTGTTCGCCTCAACCATCATCGGACCCCAGACCAAGCCGTTATCGAACGTTTGGGCCGGATTATAAGTTCCCGAACAGCCGCCATGTCCAAACAGAAACGTCACCTCGTACGTGCCGTTCGCCAAAACAAACGGAGGATACGCGATATCGTCGCCCCAGGTATAGATATAGCTTTCGTAGAGGTGAGCATCCTCTATCTCTCCCCAAACTTTCCGCGGATAATCGTCATGTTGAACCGAATAGGCCGCCGTGTCGAGGCCCAGGGTATCAGCAAGCCAGCTGTTGCCTTTCTTATCGACGTACGTGCGAGAACTGCCCGTATCGATGCGAATTGCGCCTTCCGGAACAATCGTCCCGTTTATCGTAATGGACGCCGTAGGATCTGCAACCGAAGAAGCCATGAAGCTGACCGGAGTCGCCTCACGGACAGATCGCGGCGGCGCGTAGAGCCCTGCCGGCGTCATCTGTCCGGGCCCGGAAGTCTGCACCCAGGTGACTGCGCCTTTATTGGCCTTGTTCGCCCAGGCAAAAAGTGGCAGCGCGGCGTTGCCTGCTTGCAAAATGAGCACCGGATCCGCCGTACCGACAAGAGTTGCCACCTCCTGATGTCCGCTCTTCACAGGATTGGCCGATTTGGCGAGGCTGGAGGACTTCGATTCCTTCAGGTGAGACATCTCCACAATCTCGAAATTTGAAGCGCCAATTCGTGCGTGGGAGATTTCGGCAAGCGCGGCGCTGACGGTCGGGTCCAGATTGCAGTCATTGTTCGTCTGCACCTGCATGGACATGCCATTGTCGGCCAGAAACATGCCGTACTTCTTGAGTGCTGTCAAGACCACTTGAGCCTTTGGCGAAAACTTCGAGATGTCGAAGCTGGCGCCGAGACGCAACCTTGCTCCCATGGGAGGCCGATTCGGCGCAGTACTTCCATTTGGCGTAGTGGCCGGCCATAAGTACGTTTCGGAACTGATGCACGCCGTGCAACTAGTAAAGCGCAGCGCATGATTCACTGCGCCGGAGTTGATTTCACTCAGGTGCAGCAACAGAGGAAGAAGCGGCAAGCCTGCGGCGTCGGTCGTCGCCTGCGGTAGGGCGTGCGAAGTACTTGCATATTGATACCCGCTGGCCGCAGTCCAGTCCTCGCCGGGAATCCCGTCCTGGTAGGTCTCATAAACGTGACATGTCTCACGATTGATGGCTATGACGTGATGATCGTTGTTGCTATCGGTCGTAAGTGAACCTGTTTCGCGCCGGCGGTCGATTCCTTGCGGAATCTGAAAGGGTACATGGTCTTCTTCAGGCGTGTAGTGAAATTTGAATTTCCTGCTAGGAGTCGAATTGTCTACTACGTTCACGCCCCAGGCCGGCCCGATCGTTAGCGGCGCCGTGCCTATGTTCGCGATCCATGCAGACGATTTGGGGTGGACAGGCAATTGATCGACAGGCGTGTTGAAGATGGAGTTGTTTTCTCCGATTTGACACCCGGCATAGCTGTTTTGGGGCCGCAGTTGTTGACTTCGCGCGTTGTCGGCGAAGCAAATTACCACTGAAAGCGCGAGGCAAAGCCGAACGGAACCCACCTTCGTCAATATAGAATAGGACCGTCCGGCGCCAGGAGGTCTCCTCGTCACGTGCCTTGATTGCCGATCGCGAGCATGAGAGAGGAGATCAGACTCGATGCAAAACGTTCGAGTGTACGACAGGCCGCCATTTTAGCCGGCACGCAAGCAAAAAGGATTGCTTATACTTCATGCGCAGGGATGATGCAGATGTGGAAGCAGTTGGTTGCGATTGGTTTGAGTTTGCTGACGATAGGCGGGGCATCGGCCGACAAGGACTGGGTTCTCCACGGCGGCGCTCAAAACGACCAGCGCTTCAGCCCGCTGAACCAGATCAACGAGCAGACCATCGCCAGACTCGGCCTGGCCTGGAGCAAAGAACTGGGCACGACGCGCGGCCTTGAAGCAACTTCGCTTGTGGAAAGCGGCATCATCTATACCACCGGTGCATGGAGTGTTGTCTACGCCTTCGACGCGAAAACTGGCCACGAGAAATGGACGTATGATCCCAAGGTCCCCCGCGAACGAGCGTACTTCATCTGTTGTGACGTGGTAAACCGTGGCGTTGCGCTGCACAAGGGCAAGGTTTATCTTGGCACGCTCGACGGTCGCCTCATCGCGCTCGATCAACAGACGGGCGCTCCGGTGTGGAGCGTCCAAACGACCGACCCCACTAAGGCCTACTCCATTACTGCCGCCCCTATGATTGCGAACGACAAAGTAGTTATCGGTAACGCAGGTGGGGAGTACGGAGTGCGAGGCTACATCACTGCCTACGACGCCGAAACCGGCAATCAGGCGTGGAGGTTGTACACGGTTCCCGGCGACCCGAAGAAGGGCTTCGAGTCACAAGCCATGGAAGCAGCGTCCACAACCTGGAAGGGCAAGGACTGGTGGATAGCCGGTGGCGGAGGCGCGCCCTGGGAAGGTATGAGCTACGATCCGGACCTGGATCTGCTCTTCTTCGGAACCGGCAATGCCTCTACTTGGTATCGCGCTCTGCGCGGCGAAGGAGACAGCCTGTATACGGCCTGCATATTGGCAGTTAAGGCGAGCACCGGTGAACTCGCCTGGCATTTCCAGACCACGCCCGGCGACAGTTTCGACTACGATGCAACACAACCGCTCATGCAGGCCGATCTCGCAATACACGGCCAGCTGCGAAAGGTTCTGCTTCAGGCCAACAAGAACGGTTTCTTCTACGTGCTCGATCGGCAAACCGGCGAGTTCCTCTCCGGGGCGCCCTTCGTCAGCGGCATCACTTGGGCCAGCGGGATCGACCCAAAGACCGGCCGGCCCAATGAACTCCCCGGAGTAGCGAGCGGCAATCCAACACTCGTGTCGCCTGATAGCAGCGGCGCCCATACCTGGAATCCGATGGCGTTTCATCCAGCGACCGGTCTGGTTTACTTCCCGGCCCGAGCCGGCACCCAGATGGTGCACGCACCCGACAAACGATGGAAATACAACCCCGATCGCGACAACGTCGGAATCGATGGAAGGTATGAAGGACCTCTCTTCGCCAAAATGAGCGCGATGCAGCCGCCCACCGGCGAACTGCTGGCCTGGAACCCCATCGCCCAGAAATCAGCGTGGCGCGCGAAATATCCAGTGGTGGACGGCGCTGGCGTGCTGGCCACCGGAGGCAACCTTGTGTTCCAGGGGCGGGCGGACGGCATTTTTGCCGCCTATCGCGCCACCGATGGCGAACAACTCTGGCGCTTCGACGCCGGTACGGGCATTATGGCGCCACCGGTCACCTACACAATCGATGGAATTCAGTACGTCACGATCTTGGCTGGCTGGGGTGGCGCCGCCGGGCTTATGAATTTGCCGGGGCAGGGTCCGACGAAACCCGGCTATGGCCGAATCCTGACGTTCGTGCTCGATGGCGCCGCGACCCTGAAGCCACTGCCATTCGGACACGCCGGGCCGCCCGTGCCCGCGATCACGGCGAAACAGAATCCGCAAGCGGTGCACGAAGGAGCGGTCCTCTTCAACGGGGGGTGTTTCTTGTGTCACGGGTTGAACGCTGTGGCCGGCCCGTTGCCCGATCTCCGCTATTCCAGCAAAGAGGTGCTCGAGTCGATGGAGCCCATTGTCCTCGGCGGGTCGCGCGCGGCAGACGGAATGCCGTCGTTCCAGAAGATCCTCACAAGCAAGGAAGTGCAGGCGATCCGGTCCTACATCATCGCCCGTGCTCAGGAATCGGCAAAACCCACGCAGGCGTCAGAGCAGCGTTAGGTCAGTTTCTGCTAAGACACGGGTGTCCTGCCCAAACGAACCGGAGCGGCCAGTCGGCGCATTCCCGGATACCGATACGGGGCGTAGTCTCAATCGCAAACTGCGGTTGTTTTCGCCAATGGCGGATCGTAAGCCCTCCCCGATCCAGGCGCGCTCCATATTGAGCGCGGGTAATATCCAACGCCTGTGTGAGTTTCCCCGGACCATTCGTTAACCCCGTGATGTTGCCTTTCCACTGCCGCCGCTGCCGCATCAGTTCAATATCGGTTAGCGGTTGGAGTGCTCGGATCAGAACGCATCCTGGCTTACCCGCAGGTTCGGCAACTATGTTGAGGCACTCATGCATGCCGTAAATGAAATACACATAGGCGCGCCCCGGCGGTCCGAAGATGACCTTCGTTCGCTGCGTTTCGCCGCGTGATGAATGCGCCGCCAGATCGTCTTCGCCGAGGTACGCTTCGGTTTCAACAATCATTCCTGCGGTGCCGCGGTGCGTCAGGACGCAGCCCAGAAGCCGGCGGCTTAAATCGATTGTGCGTGCTTCGAAAAAGGGCTGCGAAACTGCTGTCGTCTGACCCAGCAGCCGCCGATGAGAGAACGAGCCGTCATTCGAGTCGCCGATTATGGGAAGCTTCAACCGCACAAGCCGCTGGACGTGCGTCGCCAGACATACAACGAACTTGTCAGGTGTTCGGGCCGCGCGCCCCATACCGGGCCCGTTTTGCGCGTGTCCATCAAAAGCGCAAAGGGGGCGGATGCGCGGCGCCACATATGGAAGGAACTCGCTACTCTTTTTGGCGGCGCGCCCCATACCGGGCCCGTTTTGCGCGTGCTCATCAATAGTACGCTAGAACCTTAGCACGCTTGATCTGAATGCGCTTATTTACCGCTATCGATTTACCTGACGAACTTCTCCTCCGGGTAGAGCGCCTGATCGCCGCCCTCCGCCCGGAAGCCTTTGTCAAGTGGAGCCCCATTGACAACATTCATATCACCACGAAATTCGTCGGCGAATGGCCGGAGGCACGTTTAGCGGAACTCAACCAGGCACTGATCAGTATCCAGCCACGCAGATCTTTCGAAGTCGAACTAAAGGGCTTTGGCTGGTTCCCCGATCAGGGGCCGCCGCGCGTGCTGTGGTCCGGTGTTTACGGCGGCGATGCGCTGACTGATCTGGTGCGCGACACCGAAGAATCTGCCGCCGCTCTCGGCGTAAAACGTGAGATTCACCCCTATATGCCCCATCTGACGCTGGCTCGGATTAACAATCGCGTGCCATTGGACGGCCTTCGTCAGAAGCTTGCCGGTATGCGGCCAGCAGTCATCGGCAGCTTCCCCGTCTCGCGTTTTCATTTGTATCAAAGCCAGCCGGGATCAAACGCCAGCCTCTATCGAAAACTTTACGAATATAACTTTGAAAAGGCGGCCACGGCGAACATTCTCTGAACATGCATTCCTCGGTTCTCTTGATAACGTTTACAACCCTGCTTGCGTACCTCATTGGCGGCTTGCCTTTTGGTTATCTCTTCGTTCGTTTCACACTGGGCAAAGATGTGCGCACCATGGGAAGCGGCAATATCGGCGCTACGAATGTGCATCGGTCTGCGGGCGGCAAAGCAGGGGTGATTGTTCTTTTCCTTGATATTGCGAAAGGCTTTCTGGGCGTCTTGCTGGCCTCGCTTGTTACGCATGGAAATGATCTGGCGATTTCTTTCGCCATCGTAGCCGTGATGTTGGGCCACTGTTATCCGGTGTTTCTGCACTTTCGCGGAGGCAAAGCCGTTGCCTGCTATATCGGTGCGTTCTTGTTTGCGGCGCCACTTGCTTTGTTCGCAGTCAGCGCGCTCTTTGTGCTGATCGTCGCGCTTACGCGTTTTATCTCGCTAGGGTCTATTCTGGGGGCGGCGGCGTTTCCGTTCTTCTTGTGGTTCATTTACAAGCCGTCGCCGGCGCTTCTCTGCGCGTCCATCTTCGCCGCAATTCTGATTACCTATCGCCATCGCGGGAACATCGAACGCCTTCGTACCGGCACCGAAAGCATCTTTTCCTTTAAGGGGGGATCCGCACGTTAATGGAAGAGGAACCTCCGGCTCACCTTGCCGTCATCGGCGCGGGAAGCTGGGGCACAGCTCTTGCGATCGGCCTGGCACAACGTTTTGCATCCGTAAATCTCTGGGCACGCGATCCCGGACGTGCCGAGGAAATTGCAGCCCTGCGCGAAAACAAGCGTTATCTGCCGGGGTGTTTACTTCCCTCAAATATCCTGGTTTCGTCCGACATCACGATTGTGCTGGAAAAAGCCGGTCTGGTTCTCCTCGTGGTTCCTTCTTTGTACTTGCGCGGGGTGGTAAAGCAGATTCAGCCGTTGGTCCGGCCGAATATGAGGCTGGTTAGCGCTACAAAAGGCATCGAGAATGAAACGTTTTTTCGCATGTCCCAGGTGATTGCCGATGTCCTGAAATCAAACCTGACGGCACCGGTTGCTGTTCTCTCGGGTCCGACCTTTGCGAAAGAGATTGCATTGGGCGAACCCGCCGCGGTCGTGATTGCCTGCCGCGATCAGGCTGTCGGGCAATCTATACAGCGCGCATTTGCGACTCCAACTCTGCGCTTCTACACAAGCACCGATGTCACGGGCGTGGAAATCGGTGCCGCTCTAAAAAATGTTATCGCCATCGGCGCGGGCATTTGCCGCGGCCTTGGCCTGGGGAGCAACAGCATTGCTGCTCTCATTACACGCGGGTTGGCGGAGGTCACTCGCCTGTCCGTCAACATGGGAGGAAATCCCCGCACGCTGAGCGGTCTTGCGGGCCTGGGAGACCTTGTATTAACCGCCACCGGAGATCTCTCCCGCAATCGATCTCTCGGTATCAAGCTAGCTGAAGGTAAAAAGCTCCCGCAGATCCTTGAAAGCATGACCATGGTCGCCGAAGGCGTGGAAACCTGTCGAGCCGCTTATAAATTGGGTCAAGCAAGGAATGTGGACTTGCCCATCGTGAACAAGATGCACCAGGTCCTCTATGAAGCAAAGAATCCACGCGACGCGATTCGCGAATTGATGGACCGCCCGCTGACAACGGAATAGCTTTGCCGGGCCGCGGCGTGATCGGGCGCCTCTCAGCGGGCAACGCGCTTAGCTCGCGGCTTGTCTTTCTCTCCAAAGTAAATATCCGACCATCGTTTTGCCGTCCTGAATCTCACCGGCGAGAATCATTTGGCGCAGCTTCTCCGCTTCGAACCAGCCAATCTCAATTCGTTCGTCTTCCATCGGCGTCGACTTGCCGTGTGTGAGGCCCTCGGCCAAAAATACATTCATTTTTTCGTCTACATAGCCGGGGCTGGCCCAAAACGAGGTCAGCAGAGTCCAGGTCTTTGCCTCATAACCCGTTTCCTCGCGCAGCTCTCGTTTGGCCGCGTCTACCGGCGACTCTCCCGGGTCAAGCCGTCCGGCCGGTAACTCCCACAGCTCCTTCTCTGCCGGCAAACGAAATTGTTTGACAAGCAAGATACGTTTATCAGCGTCGACCGCCATCATGACAGCAGAGCCTGGATGACGCACAATCGAGCGGTGAATCTCGAAACCACTCGGATCGTGTGCCACTTCATCGACAACCGTAAACAGCTTGTTCTTCAGGATCTCTTTCGAGGAGACGATTCGCATATGCTATTGATTAACACCCTTGCGGCTTTTGTAACCGATACCGGTTTCAGTGCCATCATTCGTTGCAGCACGACAACTCCGTTGCACAGCAGGTTCATACGACTGCTGACATTATCATTTATACAGTTGGTATCAACTCTGAAATAGTAAGTGAGCTTTCGACCTATTAGCCATAAGCACATTTCCTTCGCTTCACATGACCCCAGCCTGTTTAAGCCTCCCGCAAACGTTGTGTTTCACCAAAATCAGGCGCCTGTAACTGCTTTGGCACGCTTGTCCGTAGGGGTGAATTCTCCATATAAAAGGCTGCTCTAGTCTCACTACGCCCGTCATCACAAAACTCCTCGGATCAATCTAAATCTGTGAGTACGAGGTCGGATGCAAAATCAAGTTCGTAATGTTAGTGACGATCGATTCGTAATTGTAACGAGGATTTTGGATTAGCTTTTTCCAATCCGGATCGGCCCCAAACGCAGCCCACTTTTCATTCATCCCGGCTATATCGGGGAAGCTGAGCATGTATGTAAGATTCGGCAGACGTTCTCCGATCAGCGAATCTCCATAGAATACCTGCCAGAACCCGGCTCGTTCGAACGCGCCGAACTCGCCCGAATGAAACATTTCGACCTTCCGAACATGGGCGGCGTTACTCGGGCTCTCATAGGTGCGCAGTTGGAATACGCGTTTTCCTTTGCTCGCCGTGACGGGCGGAACTGTCAATTTGGGATGTCCCTCAAAGGCGATCATTAGCGAACTTTGTACGCGCTGAAACGCAGGCTCTTTCGCCGGTGCGGACCAGAACGGCGCAGCCGCCTTCAGGAACGCCTCATCCTGCGCCAGACGCAGGTCGCTGCTAACCAGCGTCTCTACTGATTGGCTGGGTAGCAGCAGATAAAGTATCGGAGTCTCCGGGCCAATTTCCAACGAGAACGCGCCCACGGGCGAAATCCCCATCTTGTTCAAAGCCGGAATCAATGCCTCCGCGATATAGGTATCTGTCAGCTTTGGCTGAGGACCCGATTCCATCTTGTACTTTCGCAGTTCGTAGTACTCACGCCCACCGCCCGCTTGCGCTTGCCCGGCTTCTCCGGGGGCAGCGGCGCCCAATGCCATTCCCGCGACCGCCGAGGTCAAAAAGCGACGTCTCTCCAATTTATCCTCCAGGAGTTAAGCTAAATTCACCTGCAGACGATTACATCACGTCGCTGCTGGCAAATTTAGCTCGCGCTCGTAGGAGAAAATAGGAGCTATGGCCACCAATCGCCTCGAGATCCTAAAGCAGATGGTTGCACAAGATCCGGCAAATGCTTTTGCGCGTTACGGGCTTGCGACCGAATATGCGAATAGTGGCGCCTTGGAGGAAGCCGTGGCTGAGTTCCGAAATCTCCTGTCCCGGGATGAAAACTACGCTGCAGCCTACTATCACGGCGGGCAAGCGCTCGAAAAGCTGGGCCGCGTGCAGGAAGCAAGAGATTTCTATCAGACCGGAATCGAAGTCACCACGCGGAAGGGCGACCTGCATACCCGAGCTGAGATCGAGGCCGCCTTAAATTTGCTTCCGGTTTAGCGCAAAGGCAGGGATGCCCGTTTTGCGCGAGTCACTGAAGCGCAAAGGGCGGGGATGCCCGTTTTGCGCGAGTCACTCTAACCTCTCGCGCCATTGCTATTGCGATGTTAAACTTAATGTTCATATGGCGGCTGTAGCTCAGTCGGTAGTAGCGCCAGATTGTGGTTCTGGATGTCGTGGGTTCAAATCCCACCAGCCGCCCCAACCAACATTCGTTTTCACTAACTCCGGGTCTACGTTTTTCCCGGGAACGTCACGCGCGGTGTGCGCCCGGAAGATCTGCTAGTTTGCAAACTCTAGTACCAGCGTCCAATACTTCTGACGTGATTTTGAGTGCAAAGCCGGATAACAAACCGGCGCTACGATTACAACCAATACTTTTGCCCTAGAGGTTACGGGATACCTTAGTACTCGATCATCTGGCCTAAGGAGCCCGTCTTTTATACAATGAAGCCTGTCGAGTTGTTTTAGGGGATCTCGAATCAAGAAAATGGGCTTTACGTAGTTGCATCTCGAGAATGGACAAAAGCGGTCAGCTACGGTGGTCCTCGTTCAGCAATTTTTGGGTCAGTTTCGTCAGGCGCTATTTACGAAATGCAACCAGTCCGTGTTCGCGCTCAAATGGCCGAAAGTAAATTTAATTCGGTATGTTATGTCGAGTTGTCTGTGGCAAACTCATGAGCGACAATTAGACAGCCTGCCAGTTTGAAGCTTCCCGTCAACAGCTTAGCTCGTCAATAATCCACGTATCCATCTTCCCGTACACCCGCGGGTGTCTTTATAGAGTTTTACTGCTTGGCCTTCGTGCCTGCTTACAACTATCCATGACTATTCTGAACAAACTTAGTTGTGCCTTGATATTTATTGCGACGGCGGTGGCTCAGAACGTTGTCACCCAGCACTATGACATCGCTCGCAGCGGACAGAACGTAAGTGAAACCACACTGACGCCCGCGAACGTGAACACCAACTCTTTCGGCAGACTGTTTTCAGTTCCGGTGCAAGGCTACGTATTTGCGCAACCGCTCTATATGTCAAATCTGACAATACCGGGGCTCGGTCAGCACAACGTTGTGTTCATTGCAACAGAGCACGACAGCGTCTATGCTTTCGATGCGGACACGAACGGCGGTGCGAATGCGACGCCTTTGTGGCAAATTACCTTGTTGGATGCCGCGCACGGAGCGGCGGCGGGGGCAACGACGGAGCCCAGCGGCAGTGTCAGCACGCAAGATATTAACCCGGAGATCGGCATAACGGGAACACCCGTCATCGATCCCACAACGGGCACGATGTACCTCGTCGGACAAACAGTTGAAAACGGTATCCCGATTCAACGGTTGCATGCCCTCGATGTAACTTCGGGCGCGGAAAAGTTTGGCGGCCCGGTTACGCTGGCTGGGTCTGTTCCCGGAACCGGGAATGGCAGCTCTGGCGGTGTCCTGAAATTTGATCCAAAGTGGCAGAACAATCGAGCCGGTCTTCTACTGCTTAACGGAATTGTCTATGTGGCTTTTGGATCTCATGGAGACAACGGACCCTGGCACGGCTGGATTTTTGGCTACAACGCCAAAACTCTGGCGCAAACAGGAGTATTCTGCACAACTTCCAATGGAATAGGCTCAGGCGTTTGGATGGCAGGATCAGGATTGGCGGCAGATGTGGTCGATCCAGTGAATTCGCCGTTCGGCAGGTTATTTGCCGCGACTGGTAACGGATCGTATAGCGCGACTATTCCTTATACAAACACGATGAGCTATGGCGACGACCTGCTTCGTCTAGATTTGACCAACGGTGTTCCCAAAGTTACCGACGCATTTACTCCGTACAACCAGCAACAACTAAGTTCGAGTGATGCCGATCTGGCATCCGGAGGGATTCTTGTACTGCCGAATCAGACGACTGGAGGACATACTCACCTCCTCCTGCAAGCTGGTAAACAAGGAACACTGTACTTAGTAGACCGCGATAACATGGGCGATTTTGGCGCCGCCGACAATGTGGTCCAGGAAATCACCGGCCAGATCAAAGGTCTGTGGAGCATGCCTGCTTATTGGAACAACAATGTGTATGTCTGGGGCAATGGCGACCACCTGAAAGCCTTTTCGCTATCGAACGGATTGCTATCGGCCACGCCCACGTCGGTAGGTAGCGAAACATCGCAATTTCCCGGTTCGACCGCCACTGTTTCCGCCAACGGCAATACGAACGGCATTGTCTGGAATATCCAGAGCGATGCGTACGGATCCAACGGCCCCGCGATTCTACTCGCGCACGATGCAACAAACGTCGCGACAACTCTTTATAGCAGTAATCAGAATGCTACCCGCGACTTTCCGGGCAACGCGGTGAAGTTTACGGTTCCTGTGGTGATAAACAGCAAGGTGTATGTCGGCGGTCAGAACCAGGTAAGCGTGTATGGGTTATTAAACGGAGCACAGCAGATTGCTGCGCCGGTGATCCAACCGGCGACCGAAACTTTCTCCGGATCCATCTCAGTCACGATGAGTGACTCAACATCTGGCGCCTCCATCTATTACACAACGGATGGAACATTGCCGACGGAAGCCTCAAACTTATACACCGGGCCATTCTCCGTCACATCCACCACGACAATAAGAGCGATCGCTACCTTGACCGGGTTCCTCGGCAGCCCGGTGACTTTGGTGACGTACACTTCGCAGGCGCAGGTGGCGGCTCCGGTATTTTCGCCGTCGCCGGGCACCTACACGTCAGCGCAGGCAGTGACGATTTCCGACCCGACCGCGGGCACGGTTATTTACTACACGCTTGATGGCACCACGCCAACCACATCGTCCGCCGTTTACTCCGGCCCGATTCAAATTACTTCCAGCTCCACTATCAATGCGATTGCCACCGCGACAGGCCAACAGAACTCGCCTACCTCAACGGCGAACTATTCGATCCAATTGGGTGGAACCGGGATCAATTTTGGGAATGGGTTCAGCACAGCCGCGACGTCGATGCAATTTAATGGCAGCACCGGATTAGATGATTCGAGACTGCAACTTACCAACGGCGGCGCTAAGGAAGCCGGCAGCGCTTTCTACAACACCCCAGTCAGCATCCAGAATTTTACGAACGACTTCGCCTTCCAGCTTTCGAATCCGAACGGTGACGGCATGACCTTTACCATCCAGGGTCAGGGGCCAACCGCGCTAGGCGCTTCTGGTGGCGGCTTAGGCTATGGTCCGGCGAGTACCGGCGGAAGCGGAGGAATTCCCAACAGCGTCGCAATCAAGTTCGATCTTTACAGCAACGCCGGAGAGGGAAGTAACTCGACCGGTATTTACCTCAATGGCGTTATACCGACGCTTCCTGCGGTTAGCCTGGCGAACACCGGCATCAACCTTCACAGCGGAGACACTATGCAGGTCCATATGACCTACGACGGGACCACCCTTGCCATGACCATCACCGATGCCGTGGTGAATAAATCGTTTGCAGTGAGCTGGCAAGTAAATATACCTTCCGCAGTGGGGGCCAGCGCAGCATACGTCGGGTTTACCGGCGGTAGCGGCAGCTACACCGCCAGCCAGAAAATCATGACATGGACGTATGTCACGACTGCGCCGCAGACCGCTACTCCCATAATGAGTCCGATTGGGGGAACCTATATGCCGCCACAGAGCGTGACGATAACAGATGCTACGCCTGGTGCCTCTATCTTTTACACGCTTGATGGCACGACGCCAAGCTCTGCCTCGAAGGCATATACCGGTCCTATCGCTTTGAGTGCCGATACGACGGTCGTCAGCGCAATCGCAATTGGAGCGAAATCCAGCAGCGTCGCGAGCGCGACGTACAACCTGATGGATTTTTCGATGTCTGCGTCCCCGGCAAGCTTGACGGTGGCTGCGGGTAGTTCCGGGACGACTAAAATTTCGGTCGTGCCCGTGAACGGGTTCAACGGCTCCGTTGCCCTCTCTGCTTCGGGATTACCGAGTGGCGTCACCGCGTCATTCAGCCCGACAAGTACGACGGGCTCCAGCACACTAACCTTGACCGTGGCTGCGAACACCGCCAGCGGAAAGTCGAACATTACCGTAAGTGGAGTAGCGGGCACACTAACGCGAACAAAAACAGTAGCGTTGACCATTCCAGCACCGCAAACGCAGGTGACGGCGCCAACTTTCTCACCGGTGGGCGGCACTTACACAACGCCGCAATCGGTTACCATCTCCGATGCAACGCCGAATTCGAAGATTTATTACACATTGGACGGAACGACGCCTACAACTTCTTCAGCCGTCTATTCAGCGCCGATCCAAGTTAGTTCAAGTCTGACGGTTAAAGCCATGGCGGCGGCGGCCGGTTTGACGAATTCGCCTGTCTCGAGCGTCACCTATTCGATCCAGACCACGCAAACAGGGATCAACTTCGGGACCGGGTTTAGCGGCGCGCAAAGTACGATGCAGTTTAACGGCACTACCACCTTGGACAGCAGT
>DATBDT010000038.1:0-3504 GCA_036269815.1 Bryobacteraceae bacterium | reverse complement strand
TTGGAGCATGGCCGTCATCAGACGTGCCGTTCGCGAGCTGATCACATCCCTCACTTCGGGATAACCTTCTTCGAGCACACGTCCGTCGTAGTCCTCAACCTTGGTGATCATTCGCGGCACCACGCGGATGCCGTCATTAGGGAACACGCTATAGGCCGATGTTTGTTCCAGCAGCGTCACTTCCGCTGCGCCTAGCGCAACCGGCAAATACGGCGGCAGCGTCGATGTGATGCCAAATTTACGAGCGTAGTCTTCAACCGTCCGGATACCGATGTGGTCGGCCAGCTTCAATGCCGGGATGTTTCGAGACTGCGCCAGCGCTCGCTGCAATGTGATCACGCCTTCATATTTTTCGTCGTAGTTGTGCGGCGAATACGGGCCCGAAGCCGATTGAAAAATGACCGGTGTATCGGAAATCGGATCGTCAGGCCTGGCGCCTTGATCTACCGCGGCGGTGTAAACATATGGCTTGAACGACGACCCGACCTGGCGCAAAGCCTGGGTCGCGCGATTGAACTTCGAAATATTGAAATCGCGTCCGCCGACCATGGCGCGAATGTCTCCCGTCGCGTTATCGATTGCGAGCAGCGCTCCCTGTACGCCGGAATCCTGCTCCAGGCTGATGACGGCCCTGCTGCCGGGATCGAGCGACGTCACTTTTACGAACGCAATGTTTCCCGCAGAAAAGAGCCGCGGCAGCTTCTGCTTTGTCCAAGCCACATCGGGCTGGAATAATATCGCGTGGTAGGCCCCGAGCTTTAGAGTGGCGCTTGTTGGCGATACTGCCGTTACCAGAGCATGTGCGTATCCGCCGGGTTCGATTTCGTCCCAGTCCGGATGTTGGTAGCCGGCGATGGTTTCGCCCTCGAGAAGAATATTTTCCAGGTGGCCACGCCAGCCGTGACGGCGTTCGTATGCCGCCAGCGCGTCAAGCACTGCGGAGTTTGCGGCGCGTTGCATTTCCATATCGAGCGTTGTGTAAACGCGTAAGCCGCCTTCATGCACCTGGTCGGTGCCGTACTTATTTTCGAGATACCGACGTAGTTCCTCGACAAAATATGGAGCCTGCGAATTGGGATCACGCTCCACGTTGAGGCCCATGGGTGCGTTGCGCGCCTCGTCGGCTTCCCGGGTAGTAATCTTGCCGTCTTCGAGCATTGCATTGATGACCAGATTGCGGCGGTGCAGCGCGCGATCGGCATGATTGATGGGCGAGTAAAGAGCCGGAGATTTCGGCAAACCCGCAATCAACGCCGCCTGCGGCAATGTGAGTTGCTTTGCCGGCTTGCTGAAATAAAACTCAGACGCCGCTTCGAATCCATAGACCCCGTGGCCGAGATAAATCTGGTTCGCGTACAGTGTAAGAATCTGTTGTTTGGTGAAGCGGCGCTCGATCTGAATGGCCAATAGCGCTTCCTGGATCTTGCGATGAAATGACCGGTCGGGTGACAGGAACAGATTGCGCGCCAGTTGCATGGTCAACGTGGATGCGCCTTGTACCTTTCCGCCGGACTCGATGTCGCGATATGCCGCGCCAGCGATCCGCCAGACGTTGATTCCCCAGTGCCGGTAAAAATCCTTGTCCTCGATTGAAATCAACGCGTCGAGCAGCGGCTTTGGAAAATCATTGTATGTAGCCACTACTCGCCGTTGCAGTGCGAAAGAGCCGATGACGCGACCGTGGATGTCGTAAAGATCGGTGCTCGAACTCGGCCGATAAGTTTCGAGCTGCTCAACTTGGGGCAAGTCGGTCGAATAAACCAATAATAGGCCGGTCAACGCCCCCACCAGAGCAGCAAGCAGGACCAACAGCGCAAACACAAATCGGCGAACGAGCTTCTGTCCCGCCGGGGCAGGTGGTGCTATTTCCTCAAGAACTGCTTTCATCGCGGATTATGGTTAGGATAGCAGGCGAGAAAATGCTTCACCACAGAGACACGGAGTCACAGGGATATCTTGTCGGTCATACGTCCATGGTGTCCGCGATCCAGCAGCGAGCGATCGGGCTTCAGAATTCTGTGTCCCTGTGACTCTGTGGTGAAAGCTTTGTTACTTGGTCTCTACAATCGGCAGTTCCACGAAGCTTGAGTGATAAATGCGCTGCGTGGCTTTGCGATAATCTCCAGGCTTCGCCCAAAAAATGTTTTGAACGAAGGTTTGCGGATTGCGGTCATAGAGTGGGAACCAACTCGATTGCACCTGCACCATGATCCTGTGCCCGGGCAAAAAGACATGGTTTGCCGTGGGTAAACTCCAGCGATACGTCAACGGTTTTCCAGACTCGATCGGCTTGGGATTCTCGAGGCTCTCGCGGTATCGTCCGCGGAAAATATCAGCCGACACCATCAGTTGATAACCGCCCATATGCGAATCGCCTGCGACCTCATCCGGATAGAGGTCAATTACTTTCACCACCCAGTCGGAATCAGTGCCGCTGGTTGACGCAACCAGATTCGCAACCGGCTGTCCGCTGATCTTCACCGGCGCGGTCAATACGTCTGACGTGAACGACAAAACGTCGGGCCGCCCTGACTCTTCTCGCTGATCATCCACCAACCACTCTGCCCACGTCAGTCCGTTGGTATAACCCATCGGTTGAATCGGGCGCTTGCGGAACGGCACCGACTTTGCCGGATCGGACACGTACTCTTCAAATTCGCTATCGCCGGATTTGGCCGCGGTGAAGCTTAGCTTAAGACCCGCGTTCAAGTAAGCGTGCGTCGGTTTGATTGAGCAGCCCGAGTCGCATCCCGCCGGCCACGAGCCAAGCTTCTCCCACTGGTTGCTTCCCGTTTCGAATGCTGACACCGGTGGAACATCTGACTTGGGCGTGTCATCTTTGAGATAGTGGTCCAGGAACGGCCGCAGGATATGCTGCCGGAAATAAAGTCCCGTGTCGCTCTTGAAATCCAGGGCGCCCAGCGAGCTGCCGTCTTCAATTTCTTGGCCGTGATGCCACGGCCCCATGACCAGAAATACTTTGTCGTTATTCGCGTCCTTCGGTTTGATGGCCTTGTAAACCGCAACGGCCCCGTAGATGTCCTCCTGGTCCCATAGGCTGTGGACCAGCATCACGGGGACCTTCAACGGCTGTGCGCCTAAGATCTTGTCCATGGCCTGATCGCGCCAGAACTCGTCATAGCTGGGGTGCGCGACGATTTTATTCCAGAAGCCGAGCTGCTCCATCCCGTGCAGTTTTCCGAGTTCGCCGGCATTGACCGAGTTCATAAACAAGTCGTAATCATCGAAAGCATTGGTCCACCAGCGATCCTCGGTGCCACCGAATCCGGCGTTGCGAGAAGCTTCCTGCTCATAGATGTAGGCCATGTTCTGCTCGCGGAACGCGCCATTGTGGAACCAATCGTCTCCCATCCAGCCATCCACCATCGGGTTCATGGGAACGGAAACCTTAAGCGCTGGATGCGGATTCACCAGCGCCATCAGTGGCAGGAAGCCGTCATAAGAGATACCCAGAATTCCAACCTTGCCATTGCTTTCGGGAAC
>DATBDT010000019.1:0-29608 GCA_036269815.1 Bryobacteraceae bacterium | reverse complement strand
GTCTTTGCGATCGCGACCTGTTTTGTTGGGGCGCTTGGCGCCATGATGTTTTCGGAGATTCCGCACCCGATGTCTCCGCTAAAGGGAGTCATCCTCCCAGGGAGAGCAACGGTGCAGAACGAATGGACTATCGACAAGGTGTTTGCCAGCCGGAACTCAAGCAGCGCCTGGAGCTTGGATCGACCTGTTCAGTACGTTTCGCTCGAGTTCGTTCCGGAAGGCCGCCGCGAGTCGGTGGTAGCTGCTGACAATATTGATACCGGGAGCATTCCGTATCTTAAGGTAGGGCAGTCCCTGGCAGTTCAATACGAACGGGCAAATCCAAGGAATGCAAGGCTGGTCGCAGGAACGCGCACCTTTTGGAAGAAGAACTTGCGTGGGCTGGCGATCACCGCTGTGATTTGGATTATTCTCGGCGGCTTGGCAATGTTGTTGTGGGGAGCCATCTCCCGTAGGCGGGCCGGCTCTAACAGAACCACAACGTCTTCCGCCTAATGAGAAGCCACGCGGTGTTATCTGGGCGTGCATACACCGGCAACTCGCCCCAGACGAGCGGCTCGACCGTGTTTACTTTTTTGCATCATCAAGCTCTTTTTTGTAGAAGAGCGAGTTGGGTGAGGAGATTAACCCATTAAAAATTCGATCTGGCGGACTCTTTGCCTTCCTTGACTCGAACTGCAGATTTAGGACACCCGCGATCAAAATGGGCCATGGCTACGCCGCCTTAATTTGTGACCTCTTGTCGCGAATCTTCGGGCCGATCATTTCACGGACAGACTCCGCGCGCTGACGACTCTGCGAACTGCTTCCTTCTGCATGAGCTGCACCGAGGCTCTTGGGAACCCCATACAGGCGGAGCTGTCCATCCGCAAGTCGCTCGTGCTCCACTGCCCCCTCATCAATCCGAAATCGGAATGACTTTGGCCGGGCAGCAATTCATGAACGATCTCGTGTGCCAGCACCCGCCCCACGATGGAAGGCAATGGTGTTGCCTGAGTTCGCAGGGCTATTATCCGGTCGTAAAAAATGAACGCGATTGCATCCTGACGCTTCGAGCTGGCAATCCCCAGTGCGTCCGGGCTTGCCTGGGGCAGAGCTTTGGCGAAGACGCGGATTACCAAGTCCGTCGGCGCTAGATCTGACATACAGGCCGCGGAGACTGATTGTGAAGTGCAATCCACCCAGTTGAGGTCCACAGGTACATTGCTCAGCAAGCGATCAGCTTCGACTTCCGCCGCCTGAAGCAGCCCCGGCGACAGCCCAGCGAAGCTGTATACTCGTACACTCAGTTGAGGAGTAGATTTGTCGCCCGGTGAGGATACCGCGGGGATGCTCCCAGCCAGGGCAGCCGACCCAAGGATGGAGAACGCAAGTAACTGCACGGCAAGCCTCGCGGCAAATATGGTTTTGGCATGGGATCGCATGCCACGGATCTTCCGTCCGAAGGCATGTCAAGGTCTTCTGCGGGAAATCAAACGTTCTCAATTGTTCTAAAAGCGTCCTGGTGGCGATGTCAACTGACTGAAAAGAATGCCACGTTTCAGCTTTGGCCCATTCCTACTTGATGTCGAATCCCGCGCTCTCTTGCGCGATGGGCAGCCGCTCGCCATCGCCGCGAGGACGCTCGATACGCTGGCCGTCCTCGTCCAGAACCGCGGACGTCTTCTTGATAAGGACGAGTTGCTGTCCCTCATCTGGCCGGGTACGGTGGTGGATGAGGCGAACCTGAGCCAGAGCGTTTTCACGTTACGCAAAGTTCTGGGAGACAGCCGCAAAGATCAGCACTACATTGCCACCATCGCCGGCCGCGGATATCAGTTCGTCGCTCCGGTCACGGAGCTTGCGACCGAAACGCCAACCCAGATCGATACTGGTCTCAACGTTCCGCTGCAAGCCGACCCGGTCTCTCCGATCAAGCGCAGCCGAATCAGGCGCTGGCAGTACGTTGCCGGCGCGGTCATCGCTTTCCTGCTGGCAGCGGGTGGGATCTTCCGGTTTGTTGCGAACCGGCACGCGCATGCTCCGTCCGAGCTGGTTGAGCGCCGGCTAACCTATAATTCCAGCGCGAGCGACGTCGATAGCGCGGTGATCTCGCCCGATGGCAAGTACCTTGCCTACTCCGACACGGCCGGCATTCACGTCCGGCTGCTTTCGACAGGCGAAGAACGGCTGATTCCGGCATCGGCCGTAGCTCCACCCGGCGCCTTCTCCTGGGTTGACTCCTGGTTTCCCAATGGGACAGAATTGCTTGGCCACTCCCGCGAAGCCGGTGGCCGCGGCGGTGTCTGGGCCATCTCCATCCTGGGTCAGGCTGCGCGCGAACTCCGCGCCGACAGTATCGGCTGGAGCGTTTCGCCCGACGGATCGCACATTGCTTTCAGCCCGACCGTTGCCGATAGGCACCTTCCAGAAATCTGGGTGATGGATGAGCACGGAGAGCACGCGCATAAGGTTCTTGGGCTTTCCTCCAGCGAGTTCCTGTGGTCCGTGCGCTGGTCCCCGAGCGGACAGCGCCTTGCCTACATCAGCATGAGCACGCAGGGCCCGGGCGATTCTCTGGAAACGTGTGATCTGAAAGGCGCGAATCGGACGGTGGTGCTAAAGGCGCCGGGCAAGGTCCAGTGGGCCCGCAGTCTATGGTGGCTTCCGGACGATCGAATTATTTACTCGCAGGCGGAAGCCGCTGATGTGGAGGCGAATCTTTGGCAAATTCGTATGAACACCCCGGCGGGGACACCGGCCGGCAAGCCGAAGCGGATCACCCATTGGGCGGGAGTAGACGTTAAGAGCTTGAGCGCCAGCGCCGACGGAACCAAGCTGGTTGTGCGGAAGGAATCGTACCCCTCGCAGGTGTATATAGGAGCAGTCGCTGAGGGCACAAAACGGCTACGACCTCCCGAACGTTTGACGAATGACGAAGCCGCTGACTGGGCCACAGCCTGGACACGCGACAGCAAAGCTGTCTTGTTCACGTCAAACCGTGGTGGGAAATGGGGGATTTTCAAGCAGGAAATCGCTCAAGACACAGCCCAACCGTTGATCGGGGGACGAGAAAACGCGAACCTTGCCCGTCTCAGTCCTGACGGCGCTTGGGTACTCTATTCGGAAGCTTCCCTGGTGCCAGGAGGCCGGTCACGTGGGTACCGTTTGATGCGGTTGCCGGTGAACGGCGGACCGCCAAGGGTCGTATATGAGACCACAGAAGCGAACCTGGATGATTATGCCTGTGCGCAGGCGCCCGCAAGTCTCTGCGTGGCGATAGAGGAGGACCACGACAGTAAGCGCCTTACCGTCTCCGCGCTCGATCCGGTGCACGGTAAAGGCAGACTGCTCAAAACCATCTCGAAGAAATTCGGCGAAGGCTTCGCTTGCGCGCTCTCCCCGGATGGATCCACGCTTGCCATGGCGAAAGGAGACGAGCCCAAAATCGATATTCGTTTGGTCTCGCTGACAGGCGGTGCGGACCAAGAGATCGCCGTGAAAGGATGGCCGAACATCGGGAGTATGGAATGGTCGTCTGATGGAAAAGGGCTTTACTGTGGCTCTTTGACCTCCAAAAGCGCAACTCTGCTTTATGTCGATCTAAAAGGTTCTGCGCAGGTGGTCTCGCGCTCAAGTGAAGTAGGCGGTGGCGCGTTCATCGCCGCAGTTCCTTCCCCGGACGGCCGCTATCTCGCTATGACGGGGTCCCTCCTGTACAGCAACGCCTGGCTGCTCGAAGGCTTTTAATCGAACGGCTTTTAGAAGAATCGTTCCGCTCAGAACTGGAGGTGCAGGCCGAACTGCATCTGGCGCATGGGTACCTGCGTCGCAGTGATTTGTCCTGCGCCGAAGTAGTCAATATAGGGGCTGGGTAAGCCGAGGTTCACGTGATTGAACACGTTGAACGCATCCGCACGCAATTCCAGGGACTTCCTTTCCATGGGCACGATGATTTTTGCCATGGAGAGATCTAAGACGGCCAGGCCGGGCCCGCGCAGCGAGTTGCGGGAAGCAGTGCCGTTACGAAAGGGCTGCTGCGGCTCGGTATATGCGTTCGTGTTGAACCACAGGTTGCGGTTGGGGTCGGGGAGGTTGGGATCCCCCACGATGTCGGCGCGCACGTAATTGAAATCAGCGTTCAGCAATGGAGCGTTGGCGACAACAGGCGTAAAGGGCAGGCCGGACGCGAACTGGTGTACGCCACTGAGCCGCCAGCCTCCCAGTACGGCATCAGCGATCGTACTCTGCCCCAGTTCCCAGTGGCGGCCTTTGCCGACGGGCAGGTCCCAGCTATAGGCGACCGTAGCGGTGTGTGTGCGATCCCAGGACGCAGGACCATGGCTCTCCCTCAGGTTGTAGGCATTCGAAACGCCCAAGCCACCCTCCGCATTGGTCATGACTTTGCCCCACGTGTAAGTCAAAAGGAAATCGAGCCCGTGCGAAAAGCGCTTCTGCAGCTTGGTCTGAAGAGCGTTGTAACTAGAGTTGTCGCAACTGCAGTGCTGGGCTAACTGCTGAGTAAGACCATACGGATTGAAGAAAGGACGGCGCGAGTCGAAGTCGCCAGGGCCGGGAATCGCCTGGTTGCGATTTAAGGCGCCGGGCTGGCGCAGTTCGTACTCGAGACAGAGCCGTCCGCACACATATATTGTCCGAGCAGGCCCGACAAGTCGCCATTGCGTTCCGCCTGAGTAGGGACCGTGGTGATGAGAGATCCACCGGTGCGCCGGCGAATGCCCTGATAATCACCGAAGACAAAAATCCTGTCTTTGCGAATGGAGCCGCCAAATGAGCCGCCGAACTGGTTCCAGCGAAGAGGCGGGTTCTGCAGCGTGAAGGGATCGGCGGCATTCGCGGCGCTGTTGCGCAGGAACTCAAATAGCGAGCCGTGAATCTGATTGGTGTCCGATTTTGTTGTGGCCTGCACGAGAGCACCCGCAGCGGAGCCGAACTCCGCGTCGTAGTTGCTGGTGCTGACTTTGAAATCCTGCAGCGAATCCAAACTAGGATTGATTACGGCAATGCCGAGAATCGCGCTGTGATTTTCCGTGCCATCGAGCAGGAACCCGTTGGAGGGGAAAACCTGCCCGTTGACATTGACATTCACGCCTTGCTGGGGATTTTCACTAATGCCGTGCTGCCATGAATTGAGCTGGGCGCCCGGGATGAGCGGCACAAGATTTCTCACATTGCGATCGAGCACGGGCAGTGCTTCTATTTCGGGGCCGGTCAGCGTTGTTTCTATCTCCGCCCGATCGGAGATCAATAGAGGAGTTTCGGTGGTAACCGTAATCTCTGTTCGCTTACCTGTGGGCGCGATGGTAGCGTCTACGCGCGTGGTGGCGTCCACCTGTACGCTTGCGTTTGCCACGAATGCGGCAAAACCAGGGCTTTCAAGTTTAAGCTGATAGTTTCCGGCCAGCAGGTGCGTTTGCGAGAAGTTTCCCTGTGCGTCGGACTTGATGCGATAGATGGCGCCGCGATCACGATCGGTTATCGTGAGATTGGCGTCTGGGATGACGGCGCCCGTCATGTCGAGCACCGTTCCGTTGATCGCACCCGAGACCGCCTGCGCAGATGCGAAGGGCGAACACAGCAGTAACTGCGCGGCCAAGAACACGCCCAAAAACGAACTGCGGTTTATGAACAGAGTCTCCGCCGATGCAGCAAATCAGACTATGATATCGCTGCTGCGAGCGTTTCGGAATTCGGAATCGAAGATTCGTTTGTTCCTTAAACCGGACGTCTTGACGTGCTATGAACACATTCGCACACAACCCCGATCAGCGCGGCCTGATTAGGCCTTTTACGCGTCTTAAGCGATGCGGGCGCAGGCATTCCCGGATCTTGCAGCCGCAGGCTGAGCCGGATCCCTAGGCGAAGCTAACCTTTACATCTACACGCGCGCATATCGAGGATACGCGCTGACCGGCAGCTGAACATGTGAAGAGTCTGCATCAAGCTATGTGACCGCACATGGCACAACATAGAATAGTAGCCCTATGGTAATCGCTGCCTCGATCTACTCCACCCATCGACGTGGATTTCTGAAAACATGCGCGAGTGGTGGCTCATTGGTCGCCGCCAGCGCAGGGGGGTTGATTACTTCTCTTCCCCTGCGCGCGCAGAGCGTCCTCACGCCCGATGCCGCGTTGGCGGAGCTGATGGCCGGAAACAAACGGTTTGCGAGCGGTAAGGGTACTGCTCATCAGGAAGATCTGGCCATCTTGCGCGAGCGCACCGTCGATAAGCAGGAGCCCTTTGCGGCGATTCTCGCTTGCGCCGATTCGCGTGTACCTGTGGAGATCCTCTTTGACCAGAGTATTGGTCACGTTTTCGTCGCAAGGGTCGCAGGAAATATTGTTTCGGCGGAGATCATTGCCAGCCTCGAATACGGGGTTGCCGTTCTTGGCACAAAAGCGATTCTCGTTTTAGGTCACGCCGGTTGCGGTGCCGTCAAGGCCGCGATCGCGGGGACGGATGCCCCCGGTCAAATCAGCGTTCTCTACTCGCGTCTTCAACCCGCTGTCGATAAGGCCGGATCGAACCTCGAAGCAGCCACGAAAGCAAACGCGAAGATGCAGAGCGCTCTGCTGCAAAAAGCATCCACAGTTATTTCAGGCGCGATCAAGGGGGACAAACTCAAAGTCTCAGCCGGATACTACGACTTCGCGACGGGCAGCGTGACCCTATTGACTTAAAGCACCGCTGATTCGTTCCTCCGGAGATAGCATATAGCAAGCTGGCAGGCGATTTTTCTAATGGGCTTCGTATGTTTTCTCGACGATCTTTTTTGCAAACGACACTTCCACTGACGGCGGCGCTCTCCACCCGTGCCTCGGACACACCTGAACCCGCCGCCGTCCCACTGCAGGAGTTCAATTACGGCGACGTCAAGCTCGCGCCCGAACTCGCGGCTGGCCTCGCGCAAACGCAATTTGAACAGACCCAGGCGGTTCTTCTGTCGCTGAACGAAGACAGTCTTCTGAAACCCTGGCGTCTGCGCGCGGGACTTCCCGCCCCCGGCCCGGAGCTTGGCGGGTGGTACGACGAGCTGCCATTGGATAAGACCGAAAGCGGCGGACACGGTTTCGCGCCGGCGCATTGCTTCGGTCAATGGCTTTCTGCGCTCGCACGCGGCTACGCAATCAATCGCGATCCCGCCACTCACGCCAAACTGAAGCGCCTGCTGGGTCTCTACACGCCCACCATTTCCGGCAAGTTCTATACAAATTTTCGATTTCCCGCTTACAACTACGACAAACTCGTCATCGGGCTCGTCGATGCGCATCGGTTCGCGAATGTGAGCAACGCGCTGGAACTCCTGGATCGCACTACCGACGTCGCCGAGCCCCACCTGCCGCCCCATGCTCTTGATCGTGACGAGCCGCAACGCCGCTGGCGCAAGTCGATCGGCGAGAACACATCTGACGACTATACGTGGGACGAATCCTATACGCTGCCGGAAAATTTATTCATCGCCTCGCAGCAGCGCGCGGGTGAACGCTATCGCAAATTAGCGAACCGTTTTCTACTGGACGAAACTTACTTCGATCCGCTGTCTGAAAATCGCAACGTGCTCCCGCATCATCACGCTTACAGCTTCTGCAATGCCTTGAGCTCCGCGATGCAGGCCTATCTGGTCGAGGGAAGCCAAAAGCATTTGCGTGCGGCCCAAAATGCATTTCAAATGATTTCAAATACGCAAAGCTTTGCGACGGGCGGGTGGGGACCCAACGAGAGTTTCGTAGCGCCCGGCAGCGGCGAACTCTACGCGAGCCTCAGCGATACTCACCGGGGGTTTGAAACGCCCTGTGGAAGTTATGCTCACTTCAAGCTAACCCGCTACTTACTTCGAGTAACTCGCGACGGCCGCTACGGCGATAGCATGGAGCGCGTCCTGTATAACACCGTGCTGGGTGCCAAGCGGCTGGAGCCGGATGGGCGTGCGTTCTACTACTCCGACTACCATTCGCCGGCGCACAAAGTGTATTTTCCCGACGCGTGGCCGTGCTGCTCCGGCACGTTACCACAAGTCTCCGCCGATTACAGGGTTTCCACGTACCTCCACGACAGCGACAACCTGTTTGTCAATCTCTATCTGCCCTCAACCGTCCAGTGGCTTAACCGTGACGGAGCGCAAATCGTGCTTACACAGGCGGGAGACTACCCGATTGGCGGCAGGGTCTCGATGGTACTTCGTACCGCTCGTCCCTCGACCTTCGGCCTGCGGCTACGCATCCCGGCTTGGGCCTCTGCTCCTTCTCCGGGTGTTCGCGTGAACAACGAGCCGATTGCTGCGCCTGTACAAAACGGCTTTGCGACGCTGCGCCGCCTCTGGAAAGATGGCGACCGTGTTGAACTCGATTTCGCGATGCCGCTGCGTTTGGAAGCGATAGATGAAAACCATCCCAACACCGTTGCTTTGGTGCGGGGGCCGCTGGTTCTCCTGGCAATTTCCGATCATCCGCCCGCGCTGACACGACAGCAACTCCTATCAGCGGAAAAAGACACCCGGCAGCCGGTCTGGCGAGTGAAGACCGGTTCTTCGTCGCTGCTGCTGAAGCCGTTCCTTACCACTTCAACCGAAACTTACACAACTTATGTAAGTGTTGTCTGACAGCTGCATTATGGTTCGAAGCGCTTTCACCCTGCCGCACGGTTTCGTTCCATCATCACCGCTGGATTCGTCTGCACCGCCGCGTCGCAAACATCGCAATTGCCGCACGGACCGCGAAACTCATCGCCAAAGTAACGCAGCAGATATTCACGCCGGCAAGTCGTCAGGTCGGCATATGCGCGCATCTCTTCCAGCCTTCTCTTGTTCGCCTCCTTGCGCTTCTCCTCCTGCTCGGTGATCAGTTCCTTTGTCTCCTCCCAATCCGTTTCGCCTTCCAGTTGTACTTCACCGGAGGGCAGAACCTCTATCGCCTCGACATCCTCCAGCTTCTGCAGCGCGGCCGTTATTTTCCGGCCGGATACGCCCGTCTTCTCTGCAATCTCTTCCGGGCTAACGGGGCCGCTCGCCTCTTCAATGGTTTGTGCGAGCTCGGCTAATTCATTCGCATTCGTTTTTCCGCCACCTGTGTGGAACGCCTGCGCTCCAATGTCTTCGTTCCGAAAAAACAGTGCTGCTTCCGCAGGCTTGCCATCTCGTCCCGCGCGTCCGATTTCCTGATAATACGAATCGAGCGAATCCGGCACATCATGGTGATATACGAAGCGGACGTCCGCCTTATCGATTCCCATACCGAAGGCATTCGTAGCCACGATCACTTCCGCCTCTCCGGACATGAAGCGATCCTGAATCTCATTCCTCTCCGGCCCTTTCAACCCGCCGTGATAGAACAATGCCTCTATGCCGTCCTCTTTCAGTCCCTGCATGATCGCTTCCGCATTCTTCCGGGTCGCTACATAGACGATCCCCGGCTTGTCCGTCCAGCGCACGCGATGGATCAGCGCTTCCAGCTTTCGGCCTTTCTCCTCGAAATGGTCCACCCGCAGATAAATATTCGGCCTATCAAAACCGCCGATATATAGGAATGGATTTCTCATCCCCAAGCGTTCGATCACTTCCGCACGCACGCGCTCAGAGGCGGTCGCCGTCATTCCCACCACCACCGGGTGATGCAGCAATTCCACAACGTGGCCAAGCCGCAGGTAATCCGGCCGGAAATCGTGCCCCCATTCGCTGATGCAATGCACCTCATCAATCGCAATCATCGAAACGCCGGCGCGTTCCAAAGCTTCCAAAGTCTCTGTTTTGTGTAGCTGCTCGGGCGCGCAAAAGATGAACTTCGATCGCCCTTCCGCCACGCTCTCCAGGTTTTCGCGCAATTCGGCCGCCTTCAGTGACGAATTGATCACGACCGCTTCCGCTGAGCCCTCGCCCGCATTCAGCGAGTCCACCTGATCCTTCTGCAAAGCAATGAGCGGGGACACCACCAGCACGGGGCCCGGCAGCATCTTGCCGGCGATCTGGTAGATCGCGGACTTTCCGGAACCGGTCGGCATCACAACCAGTGAATCGCGTTTTCGAAGCAGCGCAGCTATGCTCTCGAGCTGCCCGGGGCGCAATTTAGAAAAACTGAACTGATCCCGCGCGACTGCCTGGATTTCGTTGTCTCCCGTTTTTTTTCTGGTCGAAATACTTTGTGGTTTTTTCTTCTTGGGAACTGACTTTCGCGTTGACATGAAGAACATTGGACCCGGTCGCCAAGTCAGCGGTTTCATACCCGCGCCGCGCAATCCGGACGGCAGCCGCTACGCCGGTTTGCCAATCGTAAATCTACAAGGCAGGTGAACTTTAAACTGAATAGATAATGCCGGCCGGTACTGCAAACTCAATCAGGTCGTGTATCAAACCGGCTCACCATCCGTCTAACGTGATCTGTTGAGGACAACTGAGATGCGCTGGCTCGACGACTGCAAACAGGACGTGATTTATGCGCTGCGCACATTCGCGCGGACTCCGGGATTCTCGCTTATCGTCATCATCACCTTAGCTCTGGGCATCGGGGCCACGTCGGCGGTTTTCACGATAGTGAATGCGGTCATCCTCCACCCTCTCCCCTACCCCAACCCTGACCGGCTTGTCGTCGTTTGGGAGAAGCGCACGCGCGAACCCCAGAGCCCGCCTGTCTTCGACAGCTATACCGATTTCAAAGACTGGCAAGCGCAAAGCCATAGTTTCGAGCGCCTCGCGCCCGCCACATGGGCCACCGGCGGAAAGATCCTCACAGGCAGCGGCCGCGCGCGTACTGTGCTCGCGATGCCGGTCGGTATCGAATTCTTTCCTTTACTCGGCGCTACGACAGCCGCCGGCCGCTTGTTTCAACAGGACGACGTGCGGCGCGAATGCACCCTAGTTCTCAAGTACCAGTTCTGGAAAACGGCCTTTGGCGGCGAGGACAATATCGCCGGCAGGCACATCGACTTGAATGACAAATCCTGCACGATTGTAGGGGTAACATCGCCCGCATTCGCCTTCTATCCGGATGCGATTTCGATGTGGATGCTGATCACGCCCGCGAGCGAGATCATCCGCGATCCTGACAACGCAAACGTCGGCGTTTTCGGCCTGCTCAAGCCGGGCGTATCCAAAGAAACAGCGCAACATGACTTGGCCGCTATCTATTCGAACCGCCACCGAAATGATTCGCACTCGATTCCGCGCGCCCCGGTCGTCTATTCCCTGGCTGAACAGTTCGATTACCTGACCGGACCCAACTTGCGTCTCAGCATCATTCTTCTCTTCGCGGCTGTCGCTTGCGTTCTTTTCATTGCCTGCCTGAACATCGCGAACTTGTTGCTCGGCCGTTCCCTTGCCCGTCAAAAGGAACTCGCGGTGCGAGCAAGTCTCGGCTCGGGGCGTGTCCGTTTAATACGCCAGCTGTTGACGGAGTGTCTGCTGTTGTCCTTTGCAGGAACACTCGCAGGGATATGGCTGGCCGTCTGCGCCGTTCACTATTTCAGCGTTCTGAATCCGGTTCAAATGCCTCCCGGCAGTTCGGTATCCGTTAATCTTTTCGTCCTTGCGTTTGCGGCTGTTCTGGCGATCGTCACCGCTTTGGTATTTGGCCTGATTCCGGCATTTAAAGCATCGCGAATCGATCTGATCCATGCCTTAAAAGCAACCAGCCAGACGGCATCACTCGATCCGTCTGCTCGAAAATTCGGGCAGATCCTGGTTTCGTTAGAAGTGTCCCTCTCGCTTGCGTTATTGACTGGTGCGGCGCTCCTGATTCAGAGTGTCAATCGACTGTCTTCTGTGCCGCTCGGATTTGATACCTCACGTTCGTTCACGATTCCGGTCGAGCTGCCGGGATGGAGTTATGCCAAGCCCGTCCAGGGTGCGAACTTCTATCGGGATGCACTGCGTCGCATAACCGCACTGCCAGGCATAGAGTCTGCAGCGTTTGTCAGCTCCTTGCCTTTGAATAGCGGCCGCTGGGGCCAATATCTGCTGACAGTGGAAGGCAGGCCCGCGCCCAATCCTGCATTCGACGCATCCGATACCACCCAGCCCTCCGTTACGCCTGAGTACTTCAAAGCGATGGGTGTTCCACTGCGCCAGGGACGCTTATTCGACGAGCGGGATCGCGCAGACACAGAACCGGTGGCAATCGTGAACGAAGCTCTCGCCCGCAAATACTTCCCCCATCGGAGCCCCATCGGCGCGCACATCAAAGTGGGTGACTCCCCGGCCGCTAATCCCTGGCTCACCATCGTGGGAGTAGTCGCGAATGAGATCGACAAAAGCTTTTTCAACGAAATGAGCTTTGAAACGATCCCCTCCGTATTTCGTCCCATCGACCAACAGCCGCCGCAGCGAGCGTCGCTCCTGGTGCACACCGGAAGCCCTGAGTTGCTGTCGGCCGTTATGATCCAAAGTCAACTTGCTTCGTTAGATGGCAGCGTCGCTGTAGGCGAGGTCGAAACCATGAACGAACACGTCGTGAAGCAGTTCGCGTATCCACGTTTTCGCGCCGGCATTCTCAGCATGTTTGCTGCGCTGGCGCTACTTCTTGCCGCGGTGGGACTGTACGGCGTGCTTTCTCATGGAACGGCGCAGCGCACACAGGAGTTCGGAATCAGAATGGCGTTAGGAGCGCACAAGCGCGATGTCCTTGCGCTCGTGATTCGGCAGGGACTTTTGCTGACCGCGGTGGGGATCGGGGGCGGACTTGTCTTAGCCCTGCTACTCACTCGTTTGCTGGGCAGTCTGCTGTACGCGATTACGCCAACTGATCCTGTGACTCTAGTCGGCGTTTCGCTTCTACTGCTCCTCGTGTCACTGCTCGCGACCTATGTTCCGGCGCGGCGTGCCGCAAGTGTGGATCCGATACAGGCACTGAAATATGAATAGGAAGCGCACAGGCCGTTTCGTGGCCGTTGTGCGCGTTCAAGCAAGCGCACATTTGTTTATGACCGCTGTTCGTCAGCTCCGCCACGCCACAATTTGTGTCACAGAGAAATCCCCCGGCATCGAGAGCACCAGCATAACTTGAACTGTATGGCTGGTACGCTCATATTCCACCGCTCCGGATCGAAGTTCGTTTGCTCCCAGGGTGATTTCGCGCGCATTTTGCCCATCGACAATCAGCAGTTTGGCGGAGGAAGCCCGCTGCACAAGAGACGAGTGCCGGTTCCAGACAATACTCAACACCCTGTCGCCATTCACCGCTAAGTGCGGGTTGTCATCTCGCTCACCGACGAGCGGCGAAGCAGCAAAGGACTCGCCAATAGGTATTCCCGACCACGCGTAACCCGCGGCCGCAATCATTGCACACAGTACCGCAGCCGCCACAAACAAACTTTTCCGCGATTGCCGTCGCGGCTCGCGCAAGCGCTCGTCCGGTCCGCTGCGTCGGACGGCCGGCGTGTCAGACAATTCGGGCAGCGCCGCCAATTCCCGGGCATTCCAGGAAAACGGCGCGATCGCGGGCCGGTCCGGAAACGGTTGTGCCGTTCGTAAGAATAAAGAAGCGTTCGCTGCGTCATCACCTTCGATCAGCAGCAGCGCTCCAAGGTCATTCGGACAGATAGCGGCGACCATCGTCTGGTCAGCAAGCGACGGACGGGGCGGCGCGTTTCGCTTATGCGTCCGAAACACTCCCACCGGCACTCGGCCATGCAGCTCTCGTGTGCCCTGTTCGACAAAATTCCGGTACTGTTTCGGATTCGGCAGAAAAACCGGTCCATCCTCGGGCGTGCGCGGAATCATCGTTACTTCTTCAATCCGCAGCGTACGCTCTGAACCAGCCGGAAAGCTTCCCAGAAGAACTCCGCCAATCTCCTGCCCGCTGCCGCTCGCGCGCTCGATCTCCTCCGCGATCCGCCTCACCAGTTCCAGCTTGAGTTCAATGGTGTAGGGCGAGAGATCAGGGTTCCAACGAACATAGAACGCGCCGTCTTTTTGAGAGTTCGGAGCCATTACCGTTTGCATACCGGCTGCCTGATCTTTGATCATAGTCTTTGGACGGCACGCTTTACATAGTTGCTACACCGATCGGCAACCTGGAAGACATCACCCTGCGCGCCCTCCGCGTGCTTCGGGAAGAAGTCGCGGTGATCGCCTGCGAAGATACGCGCCAGACGCAAAAACTGCTGGAACACTTTCAAATCCGCAAGCCTCTGGTGAGCTACCACGAGCATAATGAGGCCGCACGTAGCAGCGAGCTGGTCGAGCGCCTGGTAAACGGGGACTCGGTCGCTCTGGTGAGTGATGCCGGCACACCCTTGCTCTCCGATCCCGGTTACCGGCTCGTGTCCGCGGCCGTCGATCGCGGCGTGAAAGTTGTTCCTCTTCCAGGGCCTTCTGCGGCGTTGGCCGCTCTCTCGGCCTCGGGCCTGCCGACAAACGAGTTCCGGTTCATGGGGTTCGCCTCACAAAAAGCCGGCGCGCGCCGCAAACAGTTCAGCAGCCTGCTTTCCGAGCAGGCGACCGTCATTCTCTATGAGAGTCCGCACCGTATTCTCGAAACTCTGGCCGATATGGCCGAAATCTTCGGCGATCGTCCAGTGGTCGTCGCCCGTGAACTCACGAAAATCCACGAAGAGTTTTTGCGCGGAACAGCTGCCGAGATTTACGCCCAATTGGCGCAGCGCGGAAGTGTGAAAGGCGAGTTCACCGTCCTGATTGGCAAGTCCGAGACAGCAAACACGTCGATTGACCCGCTCACCGAAATCGAACGGCTGCAGCGCGAGGAACACCTCGATCGGATGGCCGCAATCAAAGCGGTCGCTAAGGCTCTCGACTTGCCAAAGCGTGAATTGTACCGGCTCGCGTTAGAACAGGACAACAGTAATCCGGACAAACATCGTGGTTAGGTCCGTATTTGCCGATCGCCAGCTTCGGTGCATCGGGATCCAGCCGTTCCTGGATCAGTTGCCGGATGGCGCGAATGAAAGCCGGATGCGTACCGGCGGTCCCGGCGCGAACCATCTTCATCCCCAGTTCCTTCGCCAGATCCTGCGCCTCAATATCGAGATCGTAGAGAACTTCCATATGGTCGGAGATGAACCCGACCGGCGCCACAAGGACGTTCTTGAATCCTTGCGAGTGAAGCCTTCGCAGGCGCTCCAGAATATCGGGGCCAAGCCAAGGCTGATTGGGCGCACCGCTTCGGCTTTGGTAAGCAACTTCGAATCCGTTGAAGGCAACCGCTTCTGTCACCAATCTTGCAGTCTCGTGAAACTGCCGTTCGTAATCGCTGGTATCCGCCATCGGCGTGGGAATGCTGTGCGCCGTGTAGATCGGCCAGGGCCGCGCATCCTCAAACGCAGCAAGCGCTTCGCGCACCCGGTCGGCGCATGCTTCGATAAAGCCAGGATGGTTGTAAAAGACGCGCAGCTTGTCGATCTTCGGAGCGCCCGGTCCAACCTCTGCCTGCGCGGCGGCAATGTTCTCGCGATACTGCCGGCAACTGGAGTAAGAACTGTAGGCCGAAGTCACGAACGCAAGAGCAGATTTGATCCCGTCCGCTTTCATCCGGCTGAGTGCTTCCGTTAATGTCGGCTGCCAGTTCCGGTTTCCCCAGTAAATCGGAAGATCGATTCCGTTCGCGGGCAGTTCGTCTTCTAGCGCCGCGATCAGCGCCCGATTTTGATCGTTGATCGGGCTCTTGCCGCCGAAATGATAGTAGTGCTCGGCTACACCGAGCAGCCGTTCGCGTGGAACGTTCCGGCCGCGCGTTACATTTTCAAGAAAAGGGAGAACGTCGTCCGGCTTTTCAGGACCGCCAAACGACACAACCAGGAGAGCTTCGTACATCAGGCGCTCCGCACGCCGCTGATCCGATGCAGCTTCAACATATTGGTTGAGCCCCGAAGGCCAACCGGCTGGCCCGCCACAAAAACGATACTATCGCCCGGCTTCACGCGGCCGGTTTCAGCCAACACCGCTTCCATCTGCTGCAGCATCTTGTCGGTCGATTCGAATGCGGGGGAAAGGATCGGCTCGACTCCGTAGATAACCGACAACTGACGCGCCGTGTTGTCGTCGTTTGTGAACGCGTACACCGGAACCGGTGGCCGATAGCGGGCCAGCAGTCGCGCCGATGCCCCGGACGTTGTGCCAACCGCGAGCGCCGTTACGCCGGCCGATCGCGCCGAATGGTAAGCGGCATCCGCAATAATTTCGGGAATACTCATCTGTTCGTTTTCCCAGACATCCGGAAAGCCTTTGTGGCGTATCCCAAACTCCGTCTCGCACGCAATACGGTCCATCATCCGGACCGCCTCCACCGGGTGTTTGCCCGCCGATGTCTCCGCCGAGAGCATCACCGCGCTCGTGCCGTCGTAAATCGCATTTGCTACGTCACTGACTTCCGCACGCGTCGGAAGTGGGTTCTCGATCATCGACTCCAGCATCTGCGTCGCCGTGATGACGAACTTACCGCCCTTACGCGCTTTCTCGATAATCGACTTTTGAATCAGCGGAACCCGTTCGAGTGCCATCTCGACGCCAAGGTCACCCCGCGCCACCATCAGTCCATCGCACTCCTCGAGAATCGAATCGAGGTTCTCCCAGCCTTCCGGTTTCTCGATCTTGGCGATGATCGGCTGCTTGGCGTCTACCTCGTCCAATAAGTGGCGCAGACGCAGCACATCCCGCGCCTGCCGCACGAACGACAAAGCAAAAAAGTCGACGCCCTGCTCCACACCGAAATGTGCATCGGACACGTCCTTCTTGGACAGCGACGGCGTGCTGATGCGAACGCCCGGAAGATTGATGCCCTTTCTGTCGCTGATGGGGCCGCCGGCAACTACCTCGCAACGGGCCGAGACTCCATCGGTCGACAACACCCGCAGTTGCACCGTACCGTCAGCCAGCAGCACGGGATCTCCCGGCTTCACATCCTTAGCGAACTCGGAATACGTCGTCGAGGCGATCTCTTCAGTGCCCGCCACCGGCTCGGTAGTAATCGTAAACGTTGATTTTTCGGCCAGAAAATGAGGGCCGTTCGGGAAAGTGCCCAGCCGGATCTTCGGGCCCTCCAGATCCAGCAGAATCGCCGAGTGCACTTTGAACTCATGGGCAAGAGTTCTTACGGCGGCAATGCGCCGGGCGTGATCGTCTTTCGTGCCGTGCGAAGCATTCAGCCGAAAAACGTCGACTTTTGCTTCAAACAGTTTGCGCAATACTTGTTCGGAGTCGGTAGACGGACCCAGTGTGGCAACTATTTTTGTGGCGCGCATTCCATCCTTAACGTTAGTTGGGAGCCGCTCTTATTATCCCGCGCCATTCTTTCTGCCATAATAATAGTCGCTCTGGCGTTCTTCCCTTTCGGGAGATGACGTTCCTTTCTCCGTCTCGTTTTCGGCGGCTCAATGAAGCCGTCGGTTTTTTGCTGCTTCTTCTCGGACTCGCCGTAGTGCTGAGTCTGGTGTCGTACTCGCCACTCGATCCGTCTGCAAACACGGCCACCGCGGTCACGCGTACCCATAACTTGCTCGGCCTTTTCGGCGCTTTTTGGGCCGATTTCATCCTGCAGGTTTTCGGGATCAGTGCCTTCCTGCTGCCAATTCACATCTGGGCCCTCGGATGGAAATGGCTGCGTTCGTCACCGATTGAGAGCCCCTGGTTCCGCGTCATTGGAAGCGTCGGACTATGGCTTTGCATTGCCACTGCTTGCGCTCTTTTTCCGCCGGTGTTACTGATCGGCGGCGCTATCCGGCCAAGCGGTCTGCTCGGAATCGTTCTTGCGGGTGCGCTCACCTCGCGATTCGATATCACCGGTGCGGCCATCATTACCGCGGCGGCCGGTATCGTGTCGATCTATTTTGCGACCAGTTTCGAGCTGGCAACGCTTCTGCGCTGGTTAAGTGGTCCGATCGCCCGCTGGCACGCCATGCGCGAGCGTTGGAAACTGGCCCGAGCCGCCAAGCGCGAGGCGAAGCTCGAACGAGCAAGAGAAGAAGCTGCGGCACGCCGGGAACGCCGTACCACACGCACTATTCCGGAGCCCGACGCCGCGGAGTCTGCCCGGCCGCGCCGGGCGCCGAAAGCGCCACGGGCGGCCCCGGACGAAAAACCGCCCTTCGATCTTGATTCAGAAGAGGCAGTGGAGGAAGCGGATGAGGAGATCCCGATCCGAGCACTCGAAACACCGCTGCCGCCGCCGCAACCCATGCCGCTGCGCGTGGAAGAAGAGCCGGTGGAAGCGCGCGAAACCCTGCATGGCTCGGCAGGCGCAAAGCCGAAGCGCCGCCGTCCTTATCAGCTGCCGTCAACAGAGTTATTGAACGAAATACCAGCCGGCAATGGATTCGACAGCCAGGAACTGAAAGAAGTCGCCAGCCGCATCAAGTCTAAGTTGGAAGAGTTCAATGTTCGCGGTTCGGTTGTCCAGATCAACCCCGGGCCCGTCGTGACCACCTTCGAATACAAGCCCGAAGCTGGGGTGAAATACAGCCGCATTACGACGCTCTCCGAAGATCTCTGCCTTGGTCTGCAAGCCGAATCCATTCTGATTGAGCGCTTGCCCGGCAAGCCCACCGTTGGCATCGAGGTTCCCAATACGCGGCGCGAAGTGATCAGCCTGCGCGCCATTCTCGAGTCGTCGGAGTTTTGTGATGCCCATTCGAGGATGACCATTGCGCTTGGCAAAGATATCAACGGGCGGATTAAAGTGGCCCCGCTTGAAACCATGCCGCATTTGCTGATTGCCGGGTCCACCGGCTCGGGTAAAAGCGTCATGCTCAACGCGATGATCATGTCGTTCCTGTACAAAGCGACGCCGGATGAAGTGCGCATGATCATGGTCGATCCCAAGCGCGTCGAGTTGGGTATCTATGAAGGCATTCCGCATCTGCTGACGCCGGTTATCACCGAGCCCAAGAAAGCAACCAATGCGCTGCGCAATGCCGTTCTTGAAATGGAGCGGCGGCTGAAACTATTGGCTGCACAGGGCGTCCGCAACATCGATCAATACAATCGCAAGGTAAGCCAGCTGCAGCAGGCGCCTCGAAGCTTGTTCGACGAGTCCATCCCGGAAGAAGATCCGCTGCAGCCGCTTCCCTACATTCTGATTCTGATCGACGAGTTGGCCGACTTGATGATGCTGGAACGTGCCAATGTGGAAGAATGCATCACTCGCCTCGCCCAGATGGCGCGCGCGGTCGGCATGCACCTGGTGCTGGCGACCCAACGCCCGAGCGTCGATGTCATCACCGGCTTAATCAAAGCGAACTTCCCGTCCCGTATCAGCTTCCGTGTCGCCACGCGCGTTGATTCCCGAACCGTTCTCGACAGCATGGGCGCCGAGCATCTTTTAGGTAAAGGCGACATGTTGTATCTGCCGCCGGGGTCGTCACGTTTGACGCGCGTGCACGGTGCATATGTAACGGAAGTGGAGACCTCCCGCGTTGTCGATTTCTGGAAAGAGCAAGCCACACCGGAATACGATCAGAGCTTCCTGCTCACGCCTCCCAGCGAAGAGGACGACGAGGAAGCCGAAGCGTTCGACGGAACACAGGATCCGATGTACGAGGATGCTGTCCGCGTCGTTCTCGAAATGGGCAAAGCCTCTACTTCGACTCTGCAACGAAGATTGCGTCTGGGCTATGGACGCGCAGCACGTATTCTCGACATGATGCATCGCGAAGGCATCATCGGACCGCCCGACGGCAGCAAACCTCGTGAAGTACTGAAGCGGCCTGACTGGCTAAGAGAAGTGCAGGCAGAGTATCGTTAAGCTGCGAGCGCGTACCACCGTCTGGATCTCTGCGGCTGCCATCTTCACGAGCGCGTTCCTGCTTTTTGCGCTGGAGCCGATGGTCACCAAGCAGATCCTGCCCTGGTTCGGCGGGACGGCGGCGGTATGGACTACTTGCCTCGTCTTCTATCAAGTTGCGCTGCTCGCCGGATACTGCTACGCCCGAATCCTCACGCGCTACGCAACGCCACGCCTGCAAGCCCTCGTTCACATTAGCTTGCTGGGTACATCGCTCTTTCTCCTGCCCATCGGGCCGGGCGTGATCACGACGCCCGGAGATACACCAGCGGTGACCATCTTTGCCCTGCTCACCATGGCGATTGGCGTGCCGTTTGCGCTGCTCTCGGCGACCAGTCCGCTCCTGCAACAGTGGCTCTCGCTGCAGGGCTTTAAAACGCCCTACTGGTTGTTTGCCGTCTCGAACACAGCTTCTCTGCTGGCGCTGCTCGCTTATCCGTTATTCGTGGAACCGCGTTACGATCTGCCGGCGCAGCGCAGGATCTGGTCCTGGCTCTTTATGTGTTTCGCGGGTCTGTCCGCTTTGTCGGCTTGGGACGCACGCAATTGTCCGGCGGCTCATGAGCATGCAGTTAGCCGAACGAGCAGCACACATCGACTCCTTTGGTTCAGTTTGCCGGCGTGCGGCTCCATCCTGCTGCTCTCCATCACGAACCACATCACGCAGAATGTCGCCGCGGTCCCACTGCTGTGGGTGCTGCCACTTGCACTCTATTTGCTGACGTTCATGCTGAGCTTTGCGCGCCGCCCGCTATACCGGCGTAGGATCTGGCTCCGCGTGCTGGCAATGAGTCTCGGCCTGCTCGGCTATGCAATATACGATATCCAGGTTGTAGAGGCCGTCCAGATCAGCCTGCCGATCTTCCTGTTTGGACTGTTCGCCGGCTGCTTCTTCTGTCATGGCGAGCTGAGCGCGCTTCGTCCGCCGCCGGAGCGTCTTACCGAATTTTATTTATTCATTGCCGCGGGTGGAGCAGCCGGCGCAATCTTCGTCGGCTTGATCACGCCTCATATTTTCAATGGCATCTACGAACTGCCGCTTTCGCTAGTCATGACTGCGGCCGTCGCAGCCGTCGTGATCTGGAAAGACGATTCCTGGCCGAGCCGATTGTTTTGGGCAGGCATCACGGCAACGATGGGCGCCGTCTTTGTTTCGGACGTTCGCGGGTTCCGGGAAAATTCGCTGCTGCTGGAACGAAGTTTCTATGGATCGCTGCGCGTCGTTCAAACGCCCATCATCTCGGAGAACCAGACGCGAACGCTGTTCCACGGCACGATCAAGCATGGCGAAGAGTTTCTGTGGCCGGCACGGCGCAAACGTCCTACGACTTACTATGGACCGGACTCAGGAATTGGCATTCTGCTCCGCGAGTGCTATCCGGGTCCAAAAAATGTGGGTATCGTCGGTCTGGGCGCCGGCACAATCGCGGCCTATGCGCAGTCGGGAGATAACTATCGCTTTTACGAAATCAATCAGCAGGTGGTAAACATCGCGCAAGGATTGTTTTACTTCTTACGGCAGCCGGGAGCGCACATCGACATCGCCGTTGGTGACGGCCGCCTTGCATTACAACGCGAAACCGGCGCATCTTTCGACGTCCTGGCATTGGACGCATTCTCCGGCGACGCAATTCCTGTTCATCTGCTTACGGAAGAGGCGTTTCAACTCTATCGGCGACGCTTGCGCGACGGAGGAACGCTGGCATTCCACGTCTCAAATCAATATCTGGATCTCGCGGTGATCGTCCGGCAGCTCGCGGAACTCAACGGCTTCCGCGCAGTGCTGGTCCGCAATCATCAGGATGTCGAAGCTTTGGTTGATGCTGCGGACTGGGTCTTAATCACGAACAATCGGACAGTACTCGAAAATCCCAGCGTGCGCACGCATGCGATCCCGATTGCCTCCAGAGCCGGAATGCGACCCTGGACCGACAGTTATAACAATTTGCTGGAAGTTTTCAAAAAACCTCAAATCGAACACTAGCCGAGACCCCCAAGATAAAGAAACCGGAGCAGGAATAGACCTGCAAGCAAGTACACCAGCCAATGAGCCTCGCGCCAGCGGCCAAGAAGCACCTTGATCGAAGCAAACGCGATAAATCCGAACGCGAGCCCGTTGGCGATGCTGTAGGTCAGCGGGATCATGATCATGGTCAAAAACGTGGGAATGGCAATCGCCGCATCCTGCCAATCCACTTCTATCAGGCTGGACATCATGAGGCTGCCTACGACGATGAGGGCGGGCGCCGTCGCCGCAGATGGAATCATGCCTAGCACCGGCACTGCAGCAAGCGAGGCAAGGAAGAGCAACCCGACGATAATCGCGGTGACTCCGGAACGACCGCCTGCCGCTACTCCGGCAGCGCTCTCGACATAGCTGACTACTGTGGATGTGCCGGAGAGCGCGCTCACGATGGTGGCGGTTGAATCCGCCACGAAAATTCGAGTCAGCCGGGGAATGCGATCGACTGATCTGGTAACCAGACCGGCCTTCTTGCCGACCGTGACCAAGGTGCCGAGATTGTCAAAGAAATCGACAAATAAAAACACGAACACGATTTCAAGTAAGCCGAGCTTGAGACTGGCGCCAATGTTCAAATGAAAAGCTGTGGCCGACAGATCGGCCAAGCTGTATTTCTGCGGATCCCAATGCGTCAATCCCGCGAACCCGGCGATGACGGTGGTCAAAAGAACGCCGATCAACATCGCGGCCTGGATGCGCCGCGCCAGGAGCACGCCGATAATCACTAATCCCGCGAAGGCGACTGCCACGGACGGATCGCGAAGATTGCCGATGGCCAGCACAGTGGCCGGATGCGGCACGATGATGCGGGAGTTGCGCAGGCCGATAAACGCGATAAACAACCCGACGCCCGCCGATACGCCCGCATAGAGTTCCTTCGGGATGGTAGCGAGAACCAGCTTTCTGACGCCGAGAGCGGTCAGTAGCAAGAATGCGATGCCGGAAACAAAGACTGCCCCCAATGCCGTCTGCCACGGCACGCCGATTCCTTTCACGACCGTGTACGTAAAGTAGGCGTTCAAACCCATGCCGGGCGCGAGCGCGATCGGATACCGCGCGAATAGTCCCATCGCGATGCTGCCATAGGCGGCCGCGATACAGGTTGCGCAAATCACGGCGGCCAACGGCATTCCCGCGTCGTGCAGAATCGCGGGGTTTACGAGTACGATGTACGCCATGGTCACGAAAGTTGTGAAACCGGCGTATATTTCGGTCTTCCAGGTGGTTCCCAGCTTTTCGAATTCGAAGTAACCTTCAAGCCGCGCACGCAATCCGCCGGATGCGGACACGGCCGCCTGGCTCATCGCGTCATCCTCGCCTCGATGTAACCGGATGGTTCGTCAGTCGGCACGAACACCTCGTTCGGATTATCCAAGCCGAAGCGCTCCAGATCGACCAACAGACAGTGCTTGTTCGGCATCACCAGATGAATGTCGAGCACGGTGTCCACCTGATCGAGTACCGCTTGACCCATCGCGAACAAGGTCTGCTGCACGGATTGGCTCTGATGGTAGGCAAAAGTGTCCAGCAGGATTCTACGGATTTCTTCGTGCCCTTCGTTGAATGCAAACTCATCGGTGATGGCATCGGCAGCATACGTCCAGTCTGCTTCCAGAACTGTTCCAAGCAAGCGGTCGTGGGTTTCGGGCAGAGTCGTAAACTCGTCCTTCAAAAATCCGGCGAAGGCAGAGTCCGCGGTCTTCAGGATTTGTAAACCTGTGATTCCGGCAATAAACGTTTCGTTCAGTCGCGTTGCCGTAAGCTTTGCGTAGCGGCGCTCCGATCCGCTCTGCACAAAGGCTGTGCCGTGGTCGCCAATGCGTTCCCACGGCACCTCTTCTATCTCGATGATGACCTTTTCCAGGTGTTCCAGACGATTCAGGAAGTGCCGCGACAGGGCGCGCGCCAGCTCATCAATCGAAGTCCAGCGGGTCTCGTGGGCGACGACGTAAACCGTGTTCTTCATCGTGTCTGTAGGCAACACCGCGCTGTTGTCCCCTTCGGAAAATGCTGCTTCGAAATCACCTTCAAACAAAATGTTGACAGAGATTTCGTGTATGTCATGGCCGCGCCGGTAGCGGCGGACCTGAGTCAGGCGGATCTTCGTCTTACCGTAGGTGTCGAACTCCAGCTTTGCCAAGTTAGCTCCCCCTATAGGTCGTGAAGCCGAATGGACTGATCAGCAATGGCAGGTGGTAATGCGTCGAGGGATCACGCACGAGAAAGGTGATACTGATTTCCGGGTAAAAGCCGTTTGGAAAACGCGGCAAGATATCGAAAACCATCCGGTATGTACCGGACTGCAGTGGTTCTGTCAGCAGGTCCGGACAACGGCCATTCGCATCAGTCACGCCGGCGCCAATCTGACGATCACCCTGAAAGAGCTTGACCTGGATACCCGGGGCGGGCCGGCCTTCCGCCGTGTCGAGAATATGCGTGGATATTCCGCTCATAGGTTTAACGCCTTCGCCAGGCGCAACCGGGTGATTTTCGCTTGTTCGGCGGCGGCAGTGCGCAGCTCGGAATCGCGATCGCATAACAATCGCCGCTCGAGTTCATTCAACATTTCGTTCGCCTTCTTGCCGGTTGCGCAGATCAGAAAAATCCAACCGAATTTCTCGAAGTATTCGACGTTCTTGCGGGCCAGGCGCGAGACGACGACATCGGCAGCGCTGTCCATTCCCCGCTGTTCATCGGACGACCATGCGGATAATCCCTTTCTCTCGCCGATTTTCGGATGCTTCGCGAATGCCTCCAGCCAATCTGAAGACTCCAGAGACCACCACAACTTCTCTGCAGTTTCATACAGCTCGTCCGGACTTCGAAACGGTTTGGAAGCCGACATTGCATTTACCCAACTACCCGATGCGCAGCATTCGAAAAGAATCTGCTGAACCGCTTGCGGCGCGGCACGATTGAATTCATCGAGCGTCATGCAAGTTCGTCAGAAAATAGGCCAATAGATTTGCAGCGACGCGCGCCCGGTAGGCGGCCGTGCTGCGGAGATCATCAATTGGGGCGATTTCGGTGTGGAGGGTTTCGCATGCGTGTTCGATCGCGGCGGCACTTAGACGCCTGCCGCGAAGTACAACCTCCGTTTTGACGCATCTCATCGGGACGGGCGCCACGCTCCCCAAAGCAAGCCTGGCCTCCGCGATGACACCAGAATCAAGTTTTACGGCAAGAGCGATGGAGCATTTCGATATCGCCTGCGCTCGCCGGGTACCGACCTTTCTGCCGAAGTACTGCCAGCCAAATCCGCGGCGCGGCAGTTCGATTTTCCAGAGGAGTTCGCTCGCGTTCATTTCGAGTTTCTTGTAACCGAGATGGAAATCAGCGTAGCTGACGATCCTTTCTCCCGCTGCTGAAACCAGGCGCAACCGGGCATCCTGCACGAGCAGCGGCGGAGCCGAATCGGCTGCCGGCGATGCGTTGATAATGTTGCCACCGAGCGTACCTTGATTCTGATTAGCAATCCCGCCAGTCCAACTCGCAGCCTGGCACAGCAGAGGGAATTCCGCTTGAAGGACCGGATGTTCACGAATGTGACGGTAGGTTACCGCCGCACCGATTGAGACGACCTCGTCATTCACTTCGATGGTGCGCAGATCGGGAATATTTTTGATGCCGACCAGCCGATGACAAAATAGTTTGCCTGCGTTCAGCAGCACCATAAGATCGGTTCCACCGGCGATCGGTCTCCATCCGTCGTTGCAAGCCAGCAAGCTAAGTGCGTCGTGCAGATGATTGGCGATGCGGAGTTCGTAGTCCGGGAGGTACGCTCTCATGCTGCGGAAAAGACGGCATCCACGATCTTTTGATAGCCAGTGCAGCGGCAGAGATTACCCGCCAGCCCTTCGCGGATTTGTTCGCGTGAAGGATGCTCTATTCGGCTCAACAAATACACGGACGCCATCACCATGCCCGGAGTACAAATACCGCACTGCGCGCCGCCACATTCGGCAAAGGCTTGCTGTACGCGATTCGCGGCACCGTTTCCGGTCACGCCTTCAATGCTTAAGATCTCCGCGCCGGCCACCTGCGCGACTGGTATCAGACAGCTATTCACGAGTTCGCCATTCACCAGAACGGAGCAAGCTCCACATTCGCCTTCCCCGCACCCCTCCTTGGTTCCGGTAAGGTGCAGATCTTCTCGCAAGACATCGAGGAGCCTTTTCATCGGGTGCCTCTCGATGCTTCGTTCAACACCGTTCACGACAAGAGAGATGGGTTGACAGCTCATCGGACCATCTCTTCCTCAAGGATTTCCAGTGTCTTGGTGTTTTGCTCCAGGCCGCGAAGAATGTCTTCGGGAGTCAGGGGCACATGATGAAACGATATGCCGGTAGCATTTTCAATCGCATTCAGAATCGCGGGAGCAGGACCATCCATGGGCAGCTCGCCGATTCCTTTTGCGCCTAAAGCGCCATGCTCGTACGGAACTTCCTCGAACAGAACCCGGATTGGCGGCACATCCATCGTGGTTGGGATGATGTAATTCGTCAGCTGGCTGTTTGCCATTGCGCCGTCGCGCCACTCCACGTTTTCGAGGAGCGCAAACCCCAACCCCTGCACGACGCCACCCTCGATCTGGCCGGCAGCCAGTACCGGATTCAAGACGCGCCCTACTTCCTGCAACGCGAGGAAATCGTCAACCTGCGTTTCACCGGTCAGCGTGTCTACCGTGACCTCGGCAACGTAGGCAGCCCAGGAGTACGCACCGTAAGCCTCTCCCTGGTAGGTCTCGTCATTCCAGTGGATGCCGGGGGGCTCCTGGTATCGAACGCGTGAACGAAAGGCTCCGCATAATCGCACGGCGGTGGCAAATTCTTCAGGAGTATAGGGCGTTCGCAGATGTCCCGCGGTAATTAGACGATCCCGCAACTCAATGCAGGCGCGCTCGACGAGCTTGCCGACAATCATTGATGTTCGCGAAGCTACGGTCGGGCCACTATTCGGCACCTTTGCGGTATCGGGGCGCAAAATATGGACCTGATCGCAAGGAATGCCGAGCGTCTCAGCAGCAACCTGTGTCAGAACGGTGTTTGTTCCCTGTCCCATCTCCGTCATGGAAGAGAGAATGCACACGCCGCCATCGGCCGTTGTCTCCAGTTCCAAGACAGACTGAAGATAGCGCTCCCCCGAACCTGTAAAGCCGGCGCCGTGAAAGAAAGTTGAGAAGCCGATGCCCTTCCGGAGAACCGATGTTGCATTGCTCTTTCGGAATTGCTCGATTTTGGCGTAGTAGTCTGCTTCGCGCAGCGCTCGCTCCAGCAATCCGGCCATGTCGAGAGGCTGTGTGATGACCTGCCCTGTGGCCGTTGCATCGCCGGTCCGCAGAAAGTTGCGCCGGCGAAATTCTTCCGGCGTCAGGCCGGCGGCGCGCGCCACTTTATTCATGTGCCGCTCGAGGGCAAAGATGCTTTGCGGCGCTCCGAAGCCGCGGAATGCGCCATGCGGGGGTGAATTTGTTGCGACAGCGATGCTGCGCACGCGAATGTTTTCACAGAGGTATGGCCCGGGTGCATGAATTGTGCCGCGCGGAAGCACAACACCGGAAAGCGTGGCGTAGGCGCCGCCGTCGATGGTAAATTCAATGTCCATGCCAAGCAGCTTGCCGTCAGCATCGATTGCGGTCCGGTGGCGTGTTCGCGACGGATGGCGCTTCGTTGTAGCCGCCATATCTTCTTCGCGATCGTAGATCAGCTTGACCGGTTTGCCGGCTTTCCAGGCCAGCAGCGCAGCGTGGCCGGCAATCACCGAAGGAAATTCTTCTTTGCCGCCGAATGCGCCGCCCGTTTCCTGCTGCACAACACGCACTTTGTCTGCCGGCAGTGCGAAAAGATGCATCAGCGCGCGGTGAACGTAGTAGGGACACTGCAACGATCCCCAAACCGTGACGCCTTCTGAAGGATTGGCGACGGCGATCATCCCGTTTGGCTCAATATAGAGCTGCTCCTGAGCGCCGGTGGAGTACTCGCCGTCCACGATGAACGCCGCCTTCTCCCAGACGTTGTCCACGTCGCCCTTGTTCATCAAGTAGCGTTTGAAGACGTTATCGCTGCCCCAGATCAACGTCTCAGCCGACAAAGACGCATCGACGTCAAAGACCGGCGTCATCGGTTCGTACTCGATGGTGATCAGAGTACGGGCTTTGCGTACTAGATCCTGATTCTCGTGCGCAATCAGCAGAATCGGTTCGTGCAGATGATTCACGTGATCATCAGCGAGAGATGGCTGATCGTCCATGATCGCGGCGACACGATTTGTGCCGGGGATGTCGGCGCTGGTAACGACGACAAACTCATCCCACGGTACGCCCGGCTGGTACGTTATGTTGCGAATCCGCGCTCGCGGCTGCGTACTGCGGATGGTGGCGCCGTGCAGCATGCCTGGCATGACCAGATCCGCAACGTATTGTGCGGTCCCGGTAAGCTTGCCCTGCACTTCCTTCCTTCGTACGGGCGCGCCGACTACACGAGGCTCCATGTTTTACTGTAACCGGTCAGGCGGGGACTTCACGACCGTGATTGTGGGCTGCAAATCGACCGCTTGCGAAGACCGTTTCGCCACGTAGTATCGTAGTGACGATTTCGCCTGAGAGCTGCTCTCCCACATAGGGTGAGCATGGGTGGCGAAAATACAAACGCTCCGGTGTGACATGAAAAGTGGATTGCGGATCGAGCACCGCGAAGTCGGCGTCGAGACCGGGTGCGATGCGGCCTTTTCGATGGCTTATACCGGCTAGTGAAGCAGGCCGTTCCGACATCCAACGCGCGAGATGAAGTGCTCCGAAACCTCTTGACCGCAGTGCTGTCCACATCGCGGGCACGCTCACGGAAAGCGAACTGATGCCGCCCCAGGCTTGCGAGAAATTGCCGGTTTCCAGACACTTCAGCTCGGGCGGACACGGTGAATGATCCGTCGCGATCATATCGATCGTGCCATCGCGCAGCGCCTGCCAGAGCGCGTCCTGATTCTTGCGGCTGCGAATTGGAGGAGCGCACTTAAACTGCGTGGCGCCATCGGGAATTGATTCTGCGTCGAAGAACAGATAGTGGGAACAAGTCTCAACCGTGATGGGCAGCCCCGCGGATCGGGCACGCGCGAGCATCGGAATAGCGCTGGCGGCCGAAAGATGCACGATGTGGACGCGGCAGCCTGTTTCTTCGGACAGAGCAATCAGCAACCGGATGGCTTCTGTTTCGGCGGTCTCCGGACGTGAAGCGAGATAGGTGGCATAACTTCGCCAGTCGCTGCTTTGCAGCTTTGCGCTGGCCTGGGACACAGGCTCCGGCACTTCGGCGTGTGCCAGTAACGGAAGACCGAGCTTTGCGATTTCCGGCATGGCGCGGCGTAGATCCGGTTCGGTTACCATGGCGAACTCTTCGGTTCCGGGATGGATCAGGAAGCATTTGAAGCCGCGGACACCAGCTTCGGCTAATGGCTGGAACTGGGCTGCATTGCCAGGAAGTGCGCCGCCCCAGAACGCATAATCCACCATTGCTTTATCGCGAGCCGCGGCGCGTTTTGCCGTGAGCGCCGCGACATCGGTCGTGCTCGGTATCGAGTTCAGCGGCATGTCGATGACGCAGGTGAAACCGCCAGCAGCTGCGGCCCGCGTCGCGGTTTCAAAGCCTTCCCAGTGAGTTCGCCCGGGTTCGTTGATGTGCGTGTGAACGTCGAAAAAGCCGGGGAAGACGAACCGATCGCCTACATCGAGGATCTCCGCGGCATCGACGGTGTCGGCAGCAAGCTCGAGTATCCTGCCGTCTTCGTACAATATGACGCCTGGACGTACTTCCCGGGGAGTGACGATCTTTGTAGAGCGAATTCCGCGCTTCACGTTGTTAGAGAATGTATT
>DATBDT010000010.1:0-52796 GCA_036269815.1 Bryobacteraceae bacterium | reverse complement strand
TGACAACCGGCGAGGCGAAACACCAATACAGTGGCGGAGCTTGCTCTCAAAGCAACAACCTCTTGCCAGCACGCCCCGAATCGATCGCGATCTGCCCCGGGTCTCAGCTATGAAGCCGCTGGTGAGAAATCCGCGCTAGTAACCGAAACAAGCTACGAAGCGAGTTCGGGTTCCTTACTACCGAGCGTTGTTCACAAAAGCGATGAGTCTGTCGGGTTTTCCTTCTCTTTTTCGCTTCTATACATGTGGTTCAAAAATCGATCGACTTCGGCTGGAGCCTTCGGAATCATCAAGCGGCAACATTTCGTTGTAACGCTTATGGCCCGATCGTCAGTATCTGTCAATCGCGTCGCTCCAGACGAAAGCGCGAGGCACGGGCATCCGACGGACTTGAATTCCTGGAAGAGAAACTCATGACGATCTCTCAAATCGCGACGACTACTTTCCTGAGGCCCGGTTTCACGCTCTGCGTGCTGCTAACTCTCCTGATCTGCAGAGCAGGCAATGCCGCTGATCTCTCCAAAATCCCTGCGCTTTCTCCCGAGAGTGGCCGCACCTACCACCTCCATGTCGGCGACACGTTGGACATAAAGTTTTTCTACGACCCGGAACTCGATCAGCAGGTTTGCGTTCGCCCGGACGGAAGAATTTCGCTTCCTTTAGCACCTGACATACAGGCCGAGGGTTTGACACCCGGGGAACTGGCCTCATCGCTGCGCGCACATTATCTTCATGAGCTTAAGGATCCGGACGTCAGTGTTCTTGTCCGATCGTACAGTCCTCAAAAGGTCTTCATCAGTGGCGAAGTTCTGCGCCCAGGCGCGGTTGACTTAAGCGGGGTGAAAACTCTTCTGCAGGCCGTCTCCGAAGCCGGTGGTTTCAAAGACTCCGCACGGCTCAACGAGGTTCTGCTGATCCGGCAGAACGCGAATGGTCAAATCGTGACTCTCAAACTCGACGTCAGCTCAACGCTGAAGGGCAAGGCAAATGCCGAAGATCACGTGCTTGAAGCTTCGGACATCGTTTATGTTCCGCGCTCTCATATCGCGAATGTCAACTACTGGGTAGACGCCTACATTCGCAAGAACATACCCGGTTCCATCGGCATGATGACCATCCCATAGCCATGCAGCAGACAACCAATTCATGGGAAGAAAGCCTGCGCCGCACCCGGGCGATGTTATCCGGCAGTATTGCCGCCGCGCGTCTCATCGCAGTCTGTGCGGCCACCAACAATCCGGCAGCATCGGCCATCGCTAATCTCCTCGCATCCGCTTTCACGGAGTCAGGCGAACACTGCACATCTGTGGAGCTCTCCGATCGCTCAACGCTCAACGGCATTCTTACTCGCGCCGATCAGTTTACTGGAAAAACGTTCCTGCATTGCCCACCCTTGGACGAAAGTTCGCTAGCTCTCGAAATCGCCCGATCTGTCGAAGGATTTATATTGATCGTCGAAATCGGCCGGCAGCGCGCAGACGTTCTCGAGCGCAATATCAAAGCGCTTCGGCTCAGTGGCGGAGTGATCCTCGGCGCCATACCCGTTCAGGACGTCCGCCGAAAAATCGGCAAAGAACTGGTTTCACAGAAGGAGACGGCTCGCCTCGAGCGCCCCCTGGTTACGGAGCTCAGCTGATTACCATGTTTTGTCAAAATAAATTGTCGATTCCCAAACGGCTCGATCTTACCCTTCTCTTCGGACTGGCGGCGACCTTGTCGCTCAGCATAAAGAAGCACTTTCTGTTCCGCGACAATCATATCGGCGGCTCCATCGGTCTGCGTTTTTCGATCACGGACGCTTTCGTCATCGCCCTGCTGGTTGCGTTGCTGGTTCGCGCGACATCCAATGCTAATTTCCGTGTCCGGCTAAACGGACCGGTTACGAAAGCCTTTCTGCTGTATCTGGCGATTGCCGCGCTTTCCACGACGTTCGGCGCCGATATCGAACTCGGTGTCTTTGAATTAGTTGCCCTGGTTCAGGCCTATCTGCTATTCGCTTTCTTAACCAATTACCTTTCCAACCGGCGCCTTATCGGGACCTTCATCGCAGGCTCTCTGTTCGGCCTGTTGCTCCAGTGCGGCGCCACATTCATTGAAGTGGTGCGGCCCGGATACCTGCACCTCGCTTCGTTAGGCGCGGTAACAGAAGAAGAAGATCTGGTTGTCAGGGGCAAAACAAACCTCCCTCACACCGATCACGGAACAACCTTCATCGCTGGCGAAGTGCAGGAGCGGCCCAGCGGACTGCTGATACATCCCAACGCGCTGGCGCTCTATCTCGCCATGCTGATCCCTGTTGCGGCCGGAGTGTGGCTCGGGCATTTCAATTGGCGCTTTCGTCTGCTCGCTGCACTAGCGCTGGCGGCTGGGTTTGGCGCCATTTACTTCACGCTCTCTCGTAGCGGGTGGCTTGCACTGTTTGCGGCAATGGTTTGCGCGAGCTTTGCGGCGAAGAAGTGGCGTCTCCTTCGCATCGGTCTTCGGGAGAAACTTGCCATTGCATTTGTTGCGGTCGCAACCCTTACCGTTGCGGCAGTGAAAGCGGACAAAATAGTGGCTCGCCTGACTGACACCGCCTCCGAAGCCGTGGATTTTCGCACCCAGTTGTCGTGGACGGCCTTGCGCATGCTATCCGAGCACCCGTTTTTAGGCATCGGTTTAAATTCTTTCGACGTCGTTGCTAGCGACTACGATGCCAGCACCACCAGCCGCATCAAAGTTTATCCGGTTCACAACTGCGTGTTACTCGAATTCAGTGAGCTGGGTTTATTCGGAGGCACATCATTTTTAATCCTGCTCGGTGCGGCCTTCGTCACCCTCTACCGGAGCGCACGCACAGCTTCTTCTGTAGCCGGGCGATTGATATCAATCTTCACAGGGTGCGGAGTTGGCGGATTCTTCCTCGGGGATCTCAGCAATCCCCTTTACCGCACACCCATTCTTACTTCACTCGTTTGGGCGCAGTTCGGCCTGGCCATCGCAGCGGCAAACAACTGGCAGAAGGAGTCCTGAAATGCAAAACAATACAAACTCACATTCGTTTTTTGTCACAGTTTGCAAACTATTTGATGTCTTGGCGCCGGCCTTCCTGTTGTGGTTTGCAGCCGGCCGAACGGCGCAATCCGCCCCGCTTGTCGTTTATGTGTCGTTCTTCGCGTTGTGGCACATTTCACTACTCGGCACCGGATTGTACCGGCTCGCGACGCAGCGTTCGCCACTCCTCTATAGCATTCGCGTGACGGCGTCGGTCATCGTTGCTTTTGCTGCCGTCAACCTGCTGGCTATTCCTTTGCGGCTGTCCCACATTTCCGCTATCTGGAACTTACGAAGCTGGTTGCTCGCAAGCCTCATCATCTTGGCCTCCCGCATCCTGCTGTTTCCGGTACTGCACCGGTTCGGTACGGGCGCCGGCGCCCGCCGCAATGTACTCGTTGTCGGCACAAATCAACGCGCGCTCGCCTACGCCCACTTGCTGCGGAACCGGCCTGAACTGGGCTTCAATGTAGTCGGGTTCGTCGATCAGGGATGGGCCGGATCCCACGCCGTCCAGGCAGCCGGTTTCCGCGTCGTTACCGATCTCGACAGCTTTCTCGATTACCTCCGCCGCAATGTCGTCGATGAAGTCATCATCTGTTTGCCCTTGCAATCTCAATACGCCCGCGCCTTGGAGGTGGCAGCCATCTCAGCCGAGCAAGGCATCGCGACCAGAATCCTCGGGAATGTATTCGATCTGGGCACGCGCGTGACAAAACGCGAGTTCTTCGACAGCCCCGAGTTGATAACCATCGCCCCCGCTCCCCGCACTCCGCACATGGGTGTTTCGGTAAAACGTGTCTTTGATTTCACCGTATCGCTCTTATTGCTTATTGTCATCGCACCGGTGTTCGCACTAACTGCGCTGGCAATCCGCCTCACGTCGAAGGGCCCGGTGTTCTTCAAACAAGAACGGCTCGGCTTAAACAAACGGCCCTTTCGCATGATCAAGTTCCGCACCATGCAGCCGGATGCCGAGGCGCGTCAAAAGGAGATCGAACAGCTCAATGAAACCGGCGGCCCTGCCTTCAAGCTGCGCAATGATCCGCGCATCACGCGAGTCGGCGCTATCCTTCGCAAGCTGAGCATCGATGAACTCCCACAACTCATCAACGTGCTGGCAGGCCAGATGAGCCTGGTGGGACCGCGGCCGCTTCCCGTACGCGATTGCGAAAAGTTCAGCGAAGATTGGCAGCGCCGCCGCTTCAGCGTCCGCCCGGGTATCAGCTGTCTATGGCAAGTCAGCGGTCGAAGCACCATAGCCTTTCAGCAATGGATGGAGTTGGACATGGAATATATCGACCGCTGGTCCTTCTGGCTGGATCTCAACATACTAGCGAGAACCATTCCAGCCGTTCTCACCGGCCAAGGGGCGTATTGAATGGTCGAGATAGAGTTACCGTCCTCTCCATTCACAATGCGCGACGCGCTGGCCCTCCTGCGCAGGCGTAAGTGGCTTATTGCTGGATCTTATCTAGGGGTTCTGTTACTGACATCCGCCTATTGCTTTTTCTGGCCCCCGTCCTATCAGGCAGACGTTCACTTACTGCTAAAGCACGACCGTGAAGACCCCGTCGTCTCGTCGGATCAGAACAGCATCCGACCTCTCGTCAAACCTGCCGTCACCGAAGAAGATCTGAATTCGGAGCAGGACATTATCAAAAGCCGCGCCGTCCTGGAGCGTACCGTCGCCGATACGGCGTTCGACAAAATACCTGAACACTGGCTCCTGCATCTGCTGAATGTACCCGTCGTAAGTTTCGCCGAGTTCTACGACTCGTACCATCATCAACCGCACGCTACTTCACGCGAAGCTGCCATCGCCCGTTTATCGGCAAAACTAAATGTGCTCGCGGAGAAGAAGTCGTCCATCCTCTTCGTCACACTTCGGGCAAGCAGCCCGCAACAGGCCAAAACACTGCTGGAAACTCTCGTGCGTAACTACATCGCACAAGATCTCGCGGTTCATCGCCGAGCCAATGCCGGAACTGTTTTTGCCGCCGAAGCTGAGCGCGCACGCCACCAGCTCCAAGATGTCGAGCGGCGAATGGAGGACGTCAGTCCAGGTGGAACCACCGGCAGCCTTTCCCTGGAAAGAGACGCCGTGCTCAAGCAGGTCTCGGATTTCGAGAGTGAGTGGCGGAAAGCGGCGGCGTTAAGTCAACAAAATCAAGCCAAAGTCGGCACCGAAGAGACTGAACTGACCCAACTGCCGGAACACCTCGTTAGCGAAGAGCGCACAATTCCCAACCAGTTGGCGATCGGCAACCTGAGTACACAACTGCTTTCCCTTCAGTTACGCGCGAGTGAACTGTCCGACAAATACTTACCGGAATCCCGTCTGGTGAAGCAGGCCGATGCCCAGCGCGAGCGTGCGCAAAACATGCTGCGAGCAGAAACGGAACATCCGCTGCACGAGGAAACGAAGGCTTTGAACCAGACCTTCGGAACGGTTCAGCAAAATCTGTTGATGGATCGTGCCGCGTCAAACGGCTCTTCCGCTCTGGAGAAGTCGATGTTTCTCTCCTATCGCCAACTGAGTGATCGACTCGATAACGTCAATCGTGCGGTCTCGGAGTTGCAGGCGCTCGATCGCGAACGCCGCAGCCTGGAAGAGGCTTACCAGTTGTACCGCAAGCGATACGAAGAATCCCGCGTAGAGGATCAGTTAAATCAGAGTCAGGTGGTCAACGTCAGCACGCTTGAACCTGTTTATGTCGAGCCAGGGCCGGTTAAGCCAAATATAAAAGTAACTGTCAAGGTTGCACTGGCTGCCGGTCTGCTCGCAAGCTTATTATTCGCATTCGTCGCAGACGCATACTCAAATCGCGTGAGAAGCAGCCAGCATCTCGAAGCTCTGATCGGAGCTCCCGTTTTCGCTGCTCTCAGCGCCTGCGATTTGCCGCTGCAGATGACGCCCCGGCAGAGCCGCGCTGTGAAATGCACAGGCAGCATATGAACTTCTCGCTATCCATCAGCGCACTTTCAGTAATCGGGTCGCGCCTCGCCGTTCCGTGCTTGAACGTGCTACTCGTAGCCGCGGTAGCACGAATGGGCGGTGCCGAATCGCTCGGCCAGTACACGTTGCTGGTGACGCTTTTCATCCTGTGTGAAAACCTCAAATCCTGTGGATTGACAACGCTGCTCACTCGGGAGGTGGCCGCATCGACGGAGGCCGGCTTGAGTTGTTATCCCAGCATCGTTCGAATCGGACTACTTGGCTCGGTGCCTGCCACCGCCTTCTTGCTGGGTGTACTTGCCATTTCGAGAGCGTCTGAATCTGTGATGTTGTCCGGCTGTGTGCTGTCGCTGGCACTCATCCCGTCGTCTTTCGTGCTCGCAGGGGACGCTTTGCTCCTCGGAATCGGCCGCGCGCCCTGGTCCATGTTCCTTGCCATCGGGGAAAATCTGGCGCGGCTCGTTACGTCGTGCGTCTGGGTGCTTCTGTTCCATGGCGGTCTGATTGGACTCGCTGTCATTTATGCAAGCGGCCGGCTGATCGCAGCATGTGCTCAGTCAATGATGGTCAGGCGGCTTGTAGCCGTACCGTGTCATAACCGCGAGCTCACCCTGCGCCTTTTGAAGCAGGCCGGGCCGTTCTTCGTAGTCTTCGCCGCTCCGTTGCTGCTCTTCAAACTTGACGTGGTTCTCGTCGGGGTTTTCCGCGGCGATACCGCCGTCGGTGTCTACAGTGCCGCGATGCGGTTAGCCGCCATTTGGTTTGTCGTTCCGGACGGCCTCATGACAGCCACGTTGGTACGGCTCGCGCGCTTCCACGTGGAAGATAAAGCGGAGCAGTTTCGTCTTCTCGTTGACCGCACCGTCCGTTTTCTGAACATCGTCATGCTTCCTATTGCCGCCGCAACCGCACTCCTCGGGCGAGTGATTTCGCATGCCGTTTTCGGCGACAGACTTCAGAGCTCACTGCCTTTGTTGGATGTACTCAGTTGGACCATCGTGCCCTATGCGCTATGCCGCACATTTGGAGACACTCTCATTGCCGCAAATCGCCAGTCCATTCTGGCGCGCATCATCCTGATTGCGATGGGGCTCAGTGCCGTGTGTTACGTCGTGCTGATCCGATACGCCGGAGACGCCGGCGCAGCCTGGGCCTTTTTGCTTTCGACGATTACGCTCTGTTCCCTCACGGCATGGCAAGTTGTGGTGAAAGATCGCCTGCTTCCGCCGGCCGTTTTCTGGCGAGGTCTCGCCCCGTCCTTGCTTGGTCTGACTGCGACGCTCGCCTATCGCAGCGGAGGCCGTATAGCCTCTGTCACATTGTTCACGCTTGCCGGATGTTTAGTGGCCAATCAGCTTCTGAATGAATGGAAGCTGAGGCAGAACAGGCGCATACTGCGTCTGTCCGCTTTACCTCCGCTCAATCTGGAGTCCGCAAAATGACGCCTCGTATCTCAATCGTAATTCCAACTTACAACCGTTCGGAACTGCTGCCGCGCAGTATTCCCGCCCTATTGCAGCAGACTGGAAGCGTTCCGTATGAGGTCCTGTTTGTCGACGATGGCTCGACCGACAACTCACGCGAACTCATTGAGGCAGCTGCACTCGCGTCGAACGAGACGCTGCGCTACATCTATGCGCCCCATACCGGCAGCCCATCGCATCCGCGCAATTTGGGCATTCGCCTGGCGCGTGCTCCCGTTGTTCTCCTGATTGATGATGACGTCGTCCCCGCGCCGGACCTGGTTGCGCAGCACGCCAAATTTCACGAAGAACATCCAGAATGGGAGTGCGCCGCGCTAGGCACTCTGACCGTTCCCGATGACGTGCGCCGTTCGCCGATGTCCTTGTTTCACTCCTTCCCCTACGACGAAGCAGCATCGCTCGGTGAATTGAATTACCTGTTCTTCTGGACCTGCAACGTTTCGGTAAAACGTGATTTCATGCTCCAGCATGGGATGTTCGACGAAGACTCTGACCTTCATCCCGTTGAAGACATGGAATGCGGCTACCGTTTATGGATGGCCGGCATGCAGTTGAAATATCTCCCGTCCGCTTCCGGCGCTCATCTGCACCAGATGAGTGCGGATCGCGTGGCTCACAAAGGGCAGCGAACCGGCCGCGCACAGTTCGCCCTGATGAACAAAGTCCCGCATAGCGGGCTGGTCCAGAGGTTCGGTATCCTTAGCCCCGATCTGCCCCTATCGAAGCTGATCCTGCGATCTTTGCGCCGTGCAGCTTTCCGGGTCGTCGACAATCCACTCACTCTCCGCATTTTGCGAATGCTCGGCGCTGAGCGTTCCACCCGCAGCCGCGTATCCGACGCTTACTACTACCTGATCTTCCGTCGAAACACCATAGCGGGCTTCTCATCCGCGCGCCGGAGTCACAGCGCATCCCGCAGCGCGCTTACCATAACTCACTGTGAGAACTGAGCAGATGCAAAAAACACTTCTTTCTATCGCAGCGATATGCGCCGGCGCAATTGTCTGGGGGCACCTCCGTGGGCAGGGTTCGCGCGACGAAGAAGTGACCCAGGCGCAGATACGTGTCTCGCCAAAGGACGCGCGCGGCGAGATTAGCCCATTCTTGTTCGGCTCATCCATCGAATGGGTCGATAACGGCAATGGCATCTTCGACCCTGTGCGCGGCGTCATCCGGCCTGAGATCGTCGAAGCGCTCCGCCCCCTGCGCGTCCCGGTGTTTCGCTTTCCGGGCGGTATTCTTTCTGACTATTACCATTGGCGCGATGGCATTGGACCTCGCGCCAGCCGTCCGCGCCGCCACAACCCAATGGACGGGTCCGAATATGAAAACACGTTTGGGACGGATGAGTTCATTGAACTTTGTCGAGCTTTAAATGCACAACCTCTCGTCACGGCAAACTTCGGCACCGGAAACCTGGACGAAGCGCTGACGTGGCAAAAGTACTTTCTGGATCACGGCCTGCCGGCTCGTTTTTGGGAGATTGGCAATGAGATTTACCTGACGGAGCCGACCGCCCACGCCTCAATCGCCGGCAACGACGCCCGCATCTACAAGTCTTCAGCCGACTACACGGCTCACTTTCCGGAATGGGCCAACGCGATCCGGTCTGCTGATCCGCAAGCTCGTGTAGGCGCAATCGCTGGAGCGAGCAACGCAAACAGAGAACACCGTGATTGGATGCAGGCACTTACTCAAAACGCCGTATCCAACGCTGATTTCATAGCGCTCCACAATTCTTTCGCCCCATTAATTCGCGGCGAGTACGACTTTGGCGACCGCGAGCATCGGCACGAAGCATATCGCGGCATGTTTGCACAGTCCAAATTTACCGGCGTCGATATCCAAAACGTTCAGCGGGACGCAAGACAGGTTAATCCAAATATTCAAATTGCCATTACGGAGCACTTTCCGCTTTTTGGATTTGGTGGGAGCAAGTCACAGCTCGCGCGCATCCTCGATCAATCGCGCACGCTCGCCTCTGCCCTGTTTACCGCCAGCCTGTTTCACACTTACATGCGGCAAGGGGTCTGGATGGCTAATTACAACCTTACCGTCAGTAAGTGGTTTGGCGCCCTGCTGACCGAGGGTCCTACGCTTGTACGAACGCCCACCTATTGGGTATTCGATTTGTATCGGAATCACTTCGGTTCGCAGCTGGTTGGTAGCGCGGTCGATGGTCCAACGTTCACTTCATCCCAGATCGGCAGTGTTCCCGCAGGCAAAAACATCGGCTATCTGGATGTCATTGCTTCTACCGATCAGGCTGGGCAGCTGTATCTCGCGGTTATCAATCGTGCGTTATCTAAGAGTGTTCCGGCCATTATCAACATAGATGGTATTCCGGATGGTGCGACCGCCGCTGCGCTTACACTTACTGCCGCCTCAGCGAACACCATCAATGGCAATGCGCTGAGTTCCAGCACTCAACCGGCAAATATCGCACCCGTCGCAGCAGATTTGCAGACCGGCGACACGCACCCGGTGACCTTTGCCCCGCACTCCATAACCATAATTCACTGGAAGCCGGCGGGGCAGCCGTAACGGACTGTCGGCAGCCGTAAGAAAAGGACCAATAAATATGAGTTCAACTAGTCAACCGCGGGCGTTATCCGCCGATCGCACCATTTCCGAACCCAACGTCGGCTTCACACAACGGCTTCGAGCATATCTCGGCGCGGCGTTCTTCAATCTCGGACTCAATGGGTTTCCATCTCACTGTCTTCGCATAGGCTTCTTGCGCCTCGCTGGTATGAAGATCGGCCGAAAGGTAGGATTGCTGCGCGGCACGCGCGTCATGCGTCCCGACCAGATTCAGATCGGGAACAACTGCATTATCGGGTTCGACTGCTTCCTGGGTGGAGAGGCCGGGATCACGATTGGCAACAACGTGAACATATCCAGCTTCTGCGTTTTGCTTGGTGGCGATCACAACCTCGATCAAGCAACATTTCACAACCAACTTAAGCCCATCGTGATCGAAGATTATGCCTGGATTGCCACACGCGCAACCATTGCAGGCGGCGTACGCATCGGTAAGGGCGCTGTTGTCGGAACCGGAGCGGTTGTCACGCGCGATGTGCCACCTTTCGCTGTGGTCGTCGGCGTGCCAGCAAAAAAGATCCGGGAAAGGAATCCGGAGGCTTGTACTTATGAACTCAACTATCGCCCCTTCCTCTTTTGACATTGAACCGCTCTTATCGATCGTGATCGTGAACTGGAATTCGTCCGCGTTCCTGCGCGAGTGCCTTCGATCTCTGGCGGCAGATTCCATCTTCGACTGGGCGGAAGTGATCGTGATTGACAATCGCTCCGACGATGATTCTGCCGACATGGTCCGGCGAAAGTTTCCGTGGGTTCGCTTGCATGTAAGTAATCAGAATCTCGGGTATGCGCGCGGGAATAATTATGGCCTGCAATTGGCGACAGGCCGATTCATCCTTTTCCTGAATCCCGACACGGTTGTGTACCCGGGCACCATCCGCAGGATGGTTCAGTATGCCGAATCGCATCCGTCTGTTGGTGCCCTTTCCCCCAAGCTATATGGTGCTGGCGGCGAGGTTCAGTATGAAGCCGCGGTAAACCTTCCGACGATCTGGAATGTCTTCTGCGACTTTCTTTTCTTATCCAAGCTGTTTCCCGCCAGTCGCTTCTTTGCCAGCAGGAAATTGGGCTATTGGGATCACGAGCAACCCAGAGAAGTGCCGGCTGTTTGCGGCGCGGCCATGCTAGTGCGGCGAAGCGCTCTCTCGGTGTGCGGCGCCTTCGATCCGTCCATGTTCTACGTCGAGGACATGGACCTGTGCCTTCGTTTGCGCAACCAAGGCTATTCCATCTTCTATCTTGCGTCGGTCGCCATCACTCATTACGGCGGTGGCAGCAGTCCGAAGTCGCCGGAAAGCTACGCCCGGCAGAGACAGATCGGGTTCCAGTCGTTTTGGATCTATCGGCGCAAGCACTTCGGTGCGTTCTCGGCGGCGCGGCTCAGCGCGGCCGTGTTTCTATGGGCGAGCCTGTCGCTTGCCGCATTGTATTTGCTCGATGTTCTAAGCATGCGCAAGCTTTCGCTGGTTCACCAGCTCCACTTGGCGAAAAGCCTCCTGCGCTGGAGTCGCACCGACAAAATGAACTTCTCTCATCATCTTGCGGAGCGTCCCGCCACAACATTGCTCAAGGGGAGAGCGGCATGAAAATCGGTATTGATGCGCACGGCGTTGGTGGCCACAGCCTCGGCGCCGGCAACGAAACCTATTTTGGAAATATCGTAGCGGAACTGCTAGACCTCGATGCGGAACACGAATATCACGTCTTCGTAAACCATCCTGAGGCGCTGGCGAGTGTCGTGGGACACCATCCTAACGTTCACCTCGTTTCCTTGAAGCCGCATAGTCAATGGCTGCAGCGGCCGGTCAGCCTGCCCCTGTATGCACGCCGCCACCGGTTGGATCTCATCCATGTGCCGTTCATAAGACCGGCATTTAGCGGTGCGAAAACCGTCATCACCGTTCACGACGCAAATTACGAATTCTATCCGCGGGACTTTCGCGCTCTCGAGCGGATCCGGATGAAGATGCTCATTCCGCCGAGCTGCCGCCGCGCCGATCTGATCTTTACCGTTTCCGAATTCACGAAACGCGAGCTCGTCGACACCTACGGCATCCCGGCCGACAAAATCGTCGTCACATACAACGCTGCAAGCCACTTCAGAGACCGCACCCGGCTTCCAGGCAGTCAGAGTGTTCGCGATTTCCACCTGCCGAAGCCCTTTGTGCTTTTTGTCGGAACAATACAGCCCAAAAAGAATCTCGCCCGGCTGGTAGCAGCTTTCGACCGTGTCAAGTCCCGAACCAGTGTGCCGCATCATCTCGTCCTCGCGGGGCCCTGGGGCTGGCACAATGCCGAACTGAGTGAAACAGTCGAGAAGCTTCGACATCGCGACCACATTCACTTCACCGGATACGTGAATCCGCCGGAGGTGCGGGCCTTGATGCAGGACGCTGAATTGTTTGTGTTCCCTTCCTTGTATGAAAGCTTCGGCATTCCTCCCCTGGAGGCCCAGGCGCTGGGTACACCGGTGCTCGTCTCGAACACGACGTGCTTCCCGGAAATCTATGCGGATTCCGCGGCGTATTGCGATCCCTACAACGTCGATGGCATGGCTGACCAGATTCAAAGCCTGCTCTGTGATCCAGCACTGCGCGCCGGCCTTGCGCGACAAGGACGCGCGCATTCTAGACGTTACTCCTGGCGAAAAACTGCCGAGATCGTTCTGGCAGCTTACAACAACTTACTCGGCTCCCATTCAGCGCAATCACGCTTGGCGGCAGCAGTATGAAAGTCGCTCTTTACTATCCATGGGTGTATCTTCGCAGCGGCTGTGAACGCACCATCGCCGAAGTACTCGCACGCAGCCGACATGAATGGACCGTTCTCACCAATCGCTTCGAACCGGAGTCCACCTTTCCTGAGATCAATCCGGCACGCGTAATCGAGATGCCGCGCGTATCAGTTGACCGCTCCACTCACAAAGTCCTCGCTGCCGGCTGGAAGATCGGCCGTCAGAAGCTGCCTCTGAGCGATCATCAGGCTCTCGTGGTTTTTTGCGAAGGTGTCGGAGATTTTGCCACGTTTAGAAACAGCCGGCTTCCTTTGGTATGCCTCTGTTTCACGCCGTTGCGAGCCGCCTTCGATCCTCACTACCAGAAGGCGCTGTTCTCCAGAAAACGCAACAAAAAGTTAAGCGAGCTATTGGTTAAGGGGCTCGCCGCGGCATTCCGGTTCGCCGATCGCGTTGTCTGGAAGAAATATGCTCACATCTTCGCCATCAGCTCGGAAGTAAAAGCGAGAATCGTGCGCGGTGGTCTCGCGAGAGCCGAGAAGGTGGAAGTTCTTCATCCGGGCATTGATCCCAACGTACCCATAGCCTCATGCCAGTATCAGCCGTATTTCCTGATCCCGGGACGAATCATGTGGACTAAAAATCTGGAGCTCGCGATAGACGCTTTCCAGCAGCTCCTTGTGCGTCGTCCCGACCTGCGCCGCTTCCGGCTTGTGATCACCGGTTTTGTGGACGTCAAAAGCCGTCCCTATGTGGAAATGTTGCGTGAGCGAGCCGCGCGGACTCCGCAAATCGAAATCATCGAAGGACCGTCGGATTCCGAACTGGCCCATCATTACGAGCACTGCTACGCGGTAGTCTACCCGCCGTTTAACGAAGACTGGGGGCTCGTTCCTTTAGAAGCAATGCTTCGGTCGAAACCTGTCATCGCCACCAATCGGGGCGGCCCGTGTGAAACCATCCTCCACGAACGCACCGGGCTGTTGGTAGAACCGGTACCCGCTGACTTCGCTCGTGCCATGGAGGCCTTTGCGGATGACCCCGCTCTGGTCAGGACCTTGGGTGCGGCTGCGCGAAGCCACGCGCAAAACTTCGATTGGCAGGTATTCTGCGATCGCCTGGATAACTGTCTCGACGAACTGGTTGGTGCTCGCTGCGTCGCCCCGCGCCGCCCTTCTCTAAATACTCAGGAGTTATCTTGCAATGAGCAAGTTACTTTATAAATACGCTTACTCAACCTTTTTTCTCTCTGCTTGTTGCGTGGCCCAGGTGAGCGTTCTTACGCAGCGAAACAATAACGATCGGACCGGCTGGAACAGCCAGGAAACACTGCTTACGACGAAGAACGTAAACGTTGATCAGTTCGGAAAGTTATTCACCGTTGCGGTGGATGGACAGATATACGCTCAGCCTCTGGTGATGAGCGGCGTCAATATTCCCGGAAAGGGAATCCGCAACGTTGTTTATGTCGCTACCGAAAACGACTCTGTTTACGCCTTCGATGCGGATACCGGTGGACCTCCCTTTTGGAAGCGATCATTGGGAACGCCTGCTAACTGTGTCTACGGGTGCGCCAGCGGTAATCTGTATCCGTTGACCGGCATCACCGCAACTCCGGTCATCGACGCTGCGAGTGGCACCTTGTACGTGGCTGCGCTAGATGCCCCCACCCCGCTGGCCCAAAAGCACATGTTGCACGCTCTTGATTTGGCAACGGGAGCCGAAAAGTTGGGCGCGCCGGTAAGAATCACCGCTACGGTTCCGGGCAGAGGGGAAGGCGGAGCCACCATTACTTACTCCGAGATCCACCAGCGCCTGCGGCCCGCTCTCTGCCTGGTTAATGGACAGGTAATCGTCGGGACCGGCTCCTACGACGACTGGGGTCCGTATCACGGCTGGGTCTTCTCTTACGATGCTGCAACTTTGCATTTAAAAAGCGTATGGGTATCCACTCCGAATGGCAATGGCGCCAGTCCCTGGGAATCCGGTAACGGGTTTGTGGCCGACCAGGCCGGAAATATCTATCTGATCACCGGAAATGGTGACTTCGATGGCAAGACGAACTTCGGACAAAGCTTTGTCAAGCTATCATCTAATGCCGGACTTACGGTTACTGATTACTTCACTCCTTTCAATTACGCCCGGTTGAACGCCGGAGACATCGATCTCGGATCAAGCGGTCCGCTTCATATCCCGGGCACTAACTATCTCGTGGGAGGAGGCAAAGAAGGCAAGCTCTACTTACTGGATATGGACGACATGGGAAAATTTAATCCCAACGCCAATGTCGTCGTTCAGGAATTCAAGGCAGTTTTTGGTAGCGGCACTGGCCACCTTCACGGTACGCCGGCGTTTTGGGCGAGTCCCGCCGGCACCTTTCTGTACCTTTGGGGCGAGAACGATCACATGCGAGCTTTCTCTTTTGCGAATGGCTTGTTCGACACGACGCCCTCCTCCATCAGCGTTGCTACCTCTCCAGCCGTAGCACCCCCCACCGGCATGCCCGGCGGCTTCATCTCTGTATCTTCGAACGGAATCAATGAGGGAACAGGGGTCGTTTGGGCCACCACGCCTTACGAGGGCGACGCCGAGTCCCAGACCGTCCCCGGCATTCTTCGCGCCTTCGATGCCGCCGACGTCAGCCGCGAATTGTGGAACTCAAACATGAATCAATCGCGCGATGGCCTGGGCAATTTTGCAAAGTTTGTTCCGCCTACAATCGCAAACGGCAAGGTCTACACTGCCACGTTCTCAAATCAGCTTTGTATTTATGGCCTTCTGCCCACATTCTGGCTTACATCAGCCGCGCCGTCGCAGAGCCTGAACGGCGCAGGCAGCGCGACTTTCCCGCTCACGGTCGGAACTGTATCCGGATTTACAGGGCCCATTTCGCTGGCCGCATCGACCTCATCGACAAATCTATCTGTCGCTATCGCTCCATCTACGCTGCCCGGGGCCGGCGTGGCGAGTCTAGAAGTTAGTGCATCTTCCAATATTGCTCCGGGGTCTTACTCCATCACTGTTTCAGCGTCCTCGGGCGGGATCACGCGGCAGGTGGTTCTGAGCCTGATGGTCAATGGCTTTAATTTTTCAGCGCGACCGTCCTACATGCATCTACAACCCGGGACTACCGGCATCGTCATGCTGAAGGTGGACCAGACGTCAGGCTTCACCGGACCGGTTTCGCTGAAAGTCCCCGCCGGCACGACGGCAACCATTACTCCGGCGTCCGTCAAGGCTCCTGGCACGGCGGCCATGCTGGTATCCGCCGCATCCACTCTGGCGCCGGGCGTTTATCCCATTGTTGTTGAGGCTAGCGCCGGCACCGAGTCACTTACTCAGACTGTCTACGTCGCCGTCAGCAGCTTTGACCTGACCTCGACAAATGCCGTAGTCGCGGCGCCGCCCAACCACGCTCTCACTTACCACCTCACGTTGACCGGCGCGCCGTCTACCAGCCCTTCTCTTGGCCTTTCCGGATTGCCATCGACATGGACATACTCGTTCAATCCGCCCAATCCTTCTACGGCTGGCCCGGTCACGTTGACCGTTACGCCTCCTGCGGGAACGCCGCTTGGGGCTTTTCCCTTCACGGTGCTTGCCGCTGCCGGTGCCGGAAGCGAGCGCCTGACCGCGACAGCCCTCATCACGCCTGACGGCACGCTGACCAAAGAACCGATGCGTATTGATGTTGGCGGAAGCAGCGGCGGGTACACCGATACCCAATCGAACTTCTGGCAGGGAGATACATGCTTCTTCGGAGGGGGAACGTTCACCTCTTCCGCGGCCGTGGGCAACACTTCTGACGACGCGTTGTATCGCAATCTGCGCGGGGGCTCATTTTCATATCAATGGATGCTTCCGAACGGCGCATACACGGTAACCCTCAAATTCGCCGACATGATCGCTACCCAGCCGGGCGCCCGGATCTTCAGCGTCACCACCAATGGCAATACCGTGTTGAATGGGCTCGATATCGTAAAGCTCGCTGGGGCGAACAACGTCTTGGATGAGTCGTTCCCGGTCAACGTGACGAACGGCCAGCTCTCGCTGGAGTTTAGCTCGTTGGTCGGAATGCCCATTCTAAATGCAATTCAAGTCCGTTGAGAGGGATGTGATCACCGTCTATCAGAGGAACACGAACCACCGGTGTGTATCCCGTAAATTTCGATGTAGCTCATCATGAGAGGTTTGCCGGTGACGCGCTCGCTCTAATGCTGCTGTCCTCTCAGCTCTCTGTGCTTTTTTGGCGGGTTCGCTTGGTAGTCGGGCCGCGGTTCAGAGGCTGACAGCGTTAAAGCCACCAATCCGATGTAGGCATCTGTCCTGCAAAGTAGGCCTTCCCGCTGACAATCGCTTTCTCGGAGATGCCCGTAATTTTCTCCTAACGATTAAACACGAATGACGGCTTACTGAAGAGTTTCAGAGGCCACGCTTGATTCCGGACCTGAACGGGTTTTTCGTTCCTTATCCGCCCGAAGATGTCGGATGTGCTTGCGGCTTCGAAACGAGCTTGCGGGGTTTCCGAAGAACCAGAAGGAACGGTAGCGCGTTTGCGGGATTAATCCACGAACTTCCTGCAATCGGGCTTCTAGCCCGGCGGATCGGATCGTTGCTCTGTCGAGGGGAGTTGTTTCCGCATGCGCTCGGTCATCCAGGAAAGACCCACTCCAACACGCGTGCTCATATTGGGCGCAATCTGGTGACGCCGCTAGGATCATTGACCGTAAGAGACGCAACGATTTCAGGCCGACGCCGCCAATATCAGGTATGATCATCAGACGGTCATGAAAGTCGTTGGAATTGAATTCGCATCGAGTGACATGAACTATGTCATCTTGGAGCGAAACAATCCCGGCAAACTGGAGATGTTAGCGGCAAATCGGATCTCGTTAGATGATACTCGATCCTGCGATGCGCTTCGAGCGTTTCAGCGAGCAGTGCAGACGCTCCTGAAAGATACCTCTCCTGCGCTAATCGCAATTAAGGAGAAACCGGAGAAAGGTGCGATGCAGGCTGGTGCTGCCGCCTTGAAAATGGAAGCAATTGTCCTTGCTGACGCTCGCTGTGACGTGCGATTTATTTCGGGCGCGCGAATTAATAAATGCGACGCTCCCGAGCCTCCGATTAAGGCTTACCACCGTCCCGCCTTCAAAGCCGCCGTGTGCGGGGCCAGCGATCAGTAGATATGTTCGTGCCGGCGGAAATCGTTGCGTGCCTCAAAGAGTTGGAGGCGCACTATTCCAACTATCAGGAAAATGGTCGTGGGGCGAACGGATATGTATGGTTTGCGAAGAATCGAATCTCGCAAGCCGAAGTGGCGATCAAATTTTACACCGGTGAACCGGGTGACCGCCGTCATGATGAGCCGAAATTACTCTCGGCCATCGAATCGCCCAATGTACTGCCGATCCTCGATGCCCGGAATGTATCAGACGAATGGGCCTATTTCGTCACGCCGCGATGCTGTGGCGGCGATATCGACGACCTGATCACCAACTACCCATCAGTCCATGAGGCCATCGATGTTGTATTGGGGATCAGTTGCGGAGTAAGTGCAATTCATGCGGCGGGAATGGTTCATCGCGACCTAAAGCCCGCCAATATCGTGATGGACGAAGGTACGCCTCGCATCGCCGATTTCGGCAGCGTTCGAACTCTCGACAGCGGGTCGAACGAGACCAGCGCATCGCAGCACAGCGTTCTTTACCGTCCGCCGGAGTCCTTCGCCAGCAACCGATATAGCCGATCCGGCGACGTATATCAAATTGGCTTGGTGGCTTACCAGTTGTTCGGCGGGGCGCTGCCGTACGATGGTACCCAATATCTATCCACCCGCGAGCGGAAGGAGTATGAAGCCATCGAAGACCCGATTGATCAATCGCTATTCGTGGATAACGTGATAAGACAAAGAGCAGAAACGGGCAAACTTATGGATTTCGGCTCATTGCCCCCGTGGATTTCAGGCGGTGCCAGACGGGCGTTGCGGCAGATGACACACCCGAATTCCGGGAATCGGCTCGCGTCCGTAGCAGATGTTGCAGCGGCAATGTCCAAGCTGCGTACAACGCATGACGACTGGCGTTTCATCGGCCCGACAGCTCAACTCGCCACTCTCGACAAGGTGATTGAACTGCGGCCCACGAAATCGAATCGATATGAAGCATTTCAGCGGAAAACGGGGACATTTCGAAGGATGCCCGGGATGGAACCGTCGACACTCGCTGACCTAATCAAACGTTGCTCGTAGCGATGCGTGCTGCGGTGACTCAGTTTGCGCAAGAGTCCGCCATCCGGGAAACAGTTCGCCTTTTGTGCATTTGGCACCCTGTACTGTAGCTGTCCGGCGCGCTATACGCATTTGGTGCGTCGAGCCGGATCAGTACTCGGAGGTCGGCATCGTGACTGGATTTGTAGAAATGCCAAGCATCCGCTGATCCCGCATTTTCTTGCGCTATTCACCTATGGCGCGGCTGCGATGGAGGCGGTCCATGGCCTCCAGATGACGAGACTAACCGCCTATAACTCCCGCGGAACCGGTTCAACCTGGCCCACCCATCTGGGCGATATCGTTCTGTTGGCGTGCTCGCCGTCAAATTCACAAAGCTTAAGAATGACGAGCTCTATGAAGCGCTGGGCGAGCGTCCATGCTTCGGTAGCTGGCAAGACACCGGCGCGCTTTTCGGGATGCACGAGGTCGTTACGGACGATCACAATTGCCGCCGCGCCGTCCGACGAAATACTCTGCAACGCCTTCAATGACACAGGAACTTCTGATGGGATTCCTATGGCGGTCAGTAGCTGGCCAATTGTTTTTGCGGCCGGCATCTCCTTGAAGGCCCTGCGACTCATGCCGGAGCATGTTACGAGATAGGTCCAGCTGAGGATTTCAAGCGCTGCCTGACTCAGGATCAGGGAGCCGTCGCTGCCCGCTGCTGCCGAGTTTGCGCGGACGAACCAGTAGATCGCATAGGAGAGCGTTTCTTTCCAGACTGGGTCGTGCCATTTGGCCATAAAGGCGGGTGCGATGTCGGAGAGCGTCATGCCGTGATGCGTGTCGAACCACGTGAACACAGTACATCCCTGACCGACGAGGGGAACGCTCCACCGGAACCAGACGCGCTCTCCCGCCGGGTCAAGACCCGCAGGCAGCATGGGGCCGGTCCACCTGCCGCACACAAAAGACAGAAAGACCCGCAGCGCCTCGATGTGAGGTTCGGCATTCTGCCAGGTAAATGGCCGGCCATCGGTGCTTTCGAGGATGCCGATGGCCGTGATGCCGGATCCGCCGTCCTCGTCGAGCAGTTCCTTGCGTTCCTTGATATCGGTCGTGTTGCGAATGGTCACCTTCCAGCCTTCAAACGATAACCGCATCTCGTCCTCGCGGATGCCTCCACCATTAGGCAATTCCCGGACAACGCTGTGCGCCAGAAAATCCGGGAAGTTTGGAAGCGCGAACACTACTTTGGCTACCGGGGTATCGAGCGCGCCTTGTGCGACATCCTGAAAAGGACGCAGGCCAATGGTAGAGGGCGTCTGAGAAATCATCTGCCCTTTTACAATCTGGCAGGGAATCTCGGTGCCGCTGGACAGCATGGTGACCTGCGCCTCCTCGGCAAGGTTGAGGGCGAAGTATGGCGGGACCTCCACGTCAAGTGTCACCTTCGGGCGCGGGACCATGGTGACGCGCCCAGTCAGGGTGCCATTCAAGGTCTTCCGGCCGAGGCGGATGCGCGCCAGCTCCGTTCCCAGTACTATGGGCCGGTTCGGAAGAGGAATGTCAAAGCACGGATGCATGCGCATGCCATATTAACGTACACCGGCCTGCATAGGCTCACCCACTGGACGAAGGGACATTCGATTACTCCCGATATGCCCCCATCACGTAGCCCAAGTTCCGCAATCCCGGAATTTGGAATAAAGGTGTACCGAGTTGAGTAACAATTTATCGCAGCGCGTTGTGCAAAGGAAAGAGTTTTGGTTGGGTTAATACGCCACGAAGATTAATGCAACTGGGCATCGTTCCTTGAAAGCGAAGTATTCTCGTGGTACTTCAGGATCACGGCGCCCGGAGCACCGGCGATTGAGATAGGCAGTCCTTTCTCAGTCAGCTCCTTCCCAGACATTTGCAATGTTTTATGAGAATCCAAGTCCTCAAACGTATACATGCTCTTTTCGTTCAGACCGCGAAGCCGAAAGCTCGCTACAACGAAAGAGCTTTTCTCACGACGAAAGGCTTGTACTACCCCGGCTCGTCCATCCGAACGCGCGAGTTGCCAAGCCATCCACGTGCTCTCCTCGCCGCTGTATTCGGTAAGCGGAACGAACTCATCGTAGTAGAACTCTTCAACTTGCCGCCATTGCGAAAGCAGTTTCTTTTGCAGCTGTAGAAAATTGCCCTGAAGCCTCGGATCAGGGCCGACGCTGGTGGCTGGGGTCATTTGGCTGCGAAAGGTGTAGGGATCAAGCGAGCCGCCGGCAGTGCCGAAGTACGGAACCCACAGTGAAAGGCCAAAGGTTTGCATCTGCATGGGCGCCGCGCCATACGGATAATCGCTGCGCCAAAGCGGTACTGCGCGGCGTAACGTCTCAAGGTCAAGTCTTCTGCCGCCCGAGGCACACGTATCGATCAGCAGATTTGGAAAACGCTTCCTCAGTTCATCGAAGTACGCCAGATAACCCTCGACGTGTTTGATCTCCGAAATGCCCTGGCGGTCCGGAGTGTCGTTGGCCTGCCAGCGCGCTAAGGGTTCGAAGTTAAAGTCCTGCCGGTAAACGTCAATGCCCTGCTCCGATATCAACGTGCTTATATGCTGGACGAGCCAGTTCCAGGCGTCTTTGTTTCCAAGGAAAAGAAGTTTGTCCTTTCCGGGGATACCGATCAGCCATTCGGGATGTTGCGTAGCGAGCCACGTTCCGTCCGAAACGCGCTCCGGTTCAAACCAGAGGATCGACTTAACCCCATGCTCGTGACCGAAGCCGGTAATCGGCTTCAGTCCATGCGGAAAGCGATCGCTATCTATCTCCCACGTGCCCACCTTCGACCAGTTTGTTCGATACCGATACCATCCGGCATCCATCCACCAATGATCGATCGGCAGGCCCTCCTTGAGCATTCCGGAAAGAAACTGTTTCTGGTTCTCCTCGTTCGCCTCCTGCATTTCAACCGTGAAGTGAGCGCTTCCCGCGGCGATCTGAGGAGGCGGAAGTTTGCCGCCCGGCCGCGGCAAATTATGCCTGATCATCCATTGGCGCCACACGTTCTGTCCGTCTATCCAATCGCCGGCCCAAAACAGGACAACCGCCAATGGCGTCCTTACTTCTTCACCGGGCATCAACCGGAAATGCGTGAGACTCTGACCTCCTTCCACGTGAACGATCTGCGGGCGATCCCGGGAGATGCCGACGTCCCACTGACCGGGCCAGCCAAGGGCGAGGATGATGCCGCGCTGCAGCCATGCAAGATTGAAATACGGCATGTCGCCGTCCGTCGGGCGACCTCCGATGGAAGAGAAGTGTTGCCGGTCGCCAGCGGCTAGCATATCGGTGAGAGGCTGAAAGTCGGTGGCCTTGCTCATACTTCCCTTCGAATGATGGAGAGCGATACTAGTCTCGCTTCCGCGCTCAAATTCGATATCCAGAGGCTTGATCTTCTCGAGTATGCCGGAGGGAGCGGATGAGTTGTTTTTTAAATACAGCGTCCACTCTGCAACTGGAAAATCGTCATAGACGATGGCAACACCTCGAACGCTGAGAGCAGTGGAAGGATCTGCGTAAGTAAAGGTGTATTCCATCCGGTCCCGATCGAGCCGCTGCTGCGCACGCGTCACGTTCCATGATGGAAGCAGCGCGGATGACGGTTTACCTGCGAACTCAAAAGAAAAAGGAGCATCCGTGGAATCCGTTTGCGGAAGCGGACCGATTGGCAACTCGGAAAGGGGCCGAACGCGACCATCCGTCAATGTGAGCACGCCATCCGCCCAGTCCGCCTGATCCCATTCGGTCTGATACGTCGGTGGCCTGCTGCCCGTAGCTTCCAACCGGATTGAGAACTGCTTGACGCCCTTTAAGTCCACATCCAGCGGAATGCCCGTGAGGCCCTCGTGCAGCACAGGCGAACGATACAGTTCCGTGCCGCCAGCTATGATCGACGCAATAACGCTGCCGCGTCCGGCGTTCGAATAGTAGCCCACATCGTTGCTATCCACACCGACGACCGCTTGAAACCGGCTTGCCCCGGCCGGAACCTGCACCTGGATCTCGCCTGTGGAACGCATGGCGACACCGTCGGTAAAGGTTCGGCCGGCGATCAGGAACGGGTGACCCTGAATGTTTTTGCGGGCGAACGCATTCGGTTTTAGCTGCAGAATCAGGTTCGCTTCCGGCGGCAAGGATTCAGACTTTCCCACGAATTTGGCTGCGGCCCAACGGTGAACTGCCGCAATTTCGGCATTCTGTGCAGCTGCTTGTTCGAAGCAACTCAGCCCGAGGATCATCAAAGCTAGTCTTTGCTGTGAGTGAAACGCTCTCATGCTGATAGGTGTGCTCTCTACGCGATGACCGGAGGTCTGTTACTAAAACCGGGTGCTTGTTCAAACCGTGCGCCCAGGATGGCGGCTGTTTCAAACCTCATGTCGACTTTCGTTACTGCGGCATCGCTAGCTCCGGCTTCGTTGGTGCTCATGGCTGCTCCCGGGTTGTTCTACATTTCGTCTGGAAGCTTATTTTACGTGCATTGAATTCCAAGCGATGGAAGTCTATTAAGCTTTATATCCGTGCCATACGTACTCCAGCGCCCAGCGGCAAGGCCTGCGCTTTTACACCGTGATCGCAATGCTTCGCGTTTTTGGCAAACACGAATTGGATAACCAACACGCGGTGATAGAGGTCCGGCCGATACAAGGCCATCGCCATTGCCGCCGCCGCACCGGAGCTGCAGCCCATGGCTGCCCGGCCGTCTCGACAAATTCCGCCTACGTGCGTAGGAGAGAATGGCTAACCATATTTCTCTTCCCGGGCGGATTGATAGAGCGCGCGGATGTAGCCCATGCTGTAGGACCAGGCGGCCTGGCGGCCACCTGACATCGCAGGCACATGATCGGCGATGAGGTTGCCGCCGAAGTCGATATCGACAAGAGTCTTCATCAGCTTGGGCATGTCAGTGTAGCCGTTATCGATGTAGGTTTCGACGAAGTCCGGAATCGGAGAGGTCACGTTTCGGAAATGAATCTTCCAAAGCTTGCCCATCTCCGCGAAAGCTCGGGCCGCTTCATACACATTTTTTCCCGTGTTGTTGCCGCCTTCGGCCCATGTACCGCAGCACAGGCAAACACCGATGTTCGGCGAATTCGCAATCTCAAGGGCGCGGACGTAACCATCAAAGGTGCCGAAGATATGCCGGGGAATTCCGCCTAATTCGGGTACAGGCGGATCATCGGGATGAATTCCGATTCGTACGCCGGCCTGCTCGGCGACGGGCGCGATTTGCCGGATGAAGTAGGTGTAATTCTCCCAGAGTTCCTCTTTTGAATACCTTCGCCCGTGCGTAAGCGGCCCCTCATACACCTTTCCGTTCCAGTAACCTTTGGCGGTTGCAAGATGAAAGGCGCGCGACTCACCGCCGCCGCGCGTCGTCTCCGGCTTGCTGGACCAGATGCCGTTGGCCATGTGCGCGTAAGTGATGTAGCCGATACCGGCTTTGCCGGTGTCGCGAATGTATTGCTTCAGCCACTCGATTTTGCTGTCGCGGCTGGGTAGTCCGAGGGTGACGTCCTCTATGTTTCGGTTCTCATTGTTGGGGATATTCCAAACCTTCAGGCCGGCAGCCTCCACTCGCTTTTTGATCGCGATGAAGTTTTCGAGCGTCGCGTGGCCGTTTCCGGTTTGCACATTCAGGTACTCCACGCCCATCTGTTTGATCCACGTCAGATCGTCATCGCTCACGGTTTCGTCGACCTGCATGGAAATTTTGATACCGGGCGACAGCGGTTCGAGCGGCGTGGCGTTGCCGGGTTGCGTCAATGAAGCGGCTACGGCTCCGGCAGTGAAGGCGCGGCGCGTTATCTCCATACTCACCTGTTCCTTGCGAACACGATGATATCGTTCCGGCTCGCCCCCGTCCGGACAGAGCGTAGATCAGATCGCCATCTCTCCGCGATCATCGTTGCGAATTCGAATCACATCGGCGACATCGTAGATGAAGATCTTGCCGTCGCCGATCGCGCCGGTTCGGGCCGCGCCGGTGATTGCCTGGACGACTTCGGATTCGCGACCGGCCGAAACAATGACTTCAAATTTGACCTTCGGGAGCAAGTCGACCATGTACTCTTGTCCGCGGTAAACCTCTTTGTGGCCTTTCTGCCGGCCGTGGCCTCGCACTTCCGTGACGGTCATTCCGTCAATGCCTATCGCCTTCAGAGCGTCCTTAACGTCGTCTAGCTTGTGTGGCTGAATGATGGCTTCGATTTTCTTCATATAGGTCTCGACGTCACGTGAAAGGCCGGTCAGGCTTCCAGGTGATAGCCCTCCTCTCCGTGCATGCTCAAGTCAAGGCCTTGGATCTCTTCGTTGGTCTTCACACGAACGCCGGTGAGACGGTCGCAAATTTTGAGCAGCACGAACGTGCCGACGAGGGCCAGGGCCCAGGAGATCAAGACGCCAACCACCTGATTGAGGATCTGACCGGGGTTGCCATCGACCAATCCCATCGGCTTCCCGCCCCAGAGGTCATTTACACTTCGGGTAGCAAAGACGCCAGTCAGAATCGCTCCCAACGTTCCGCCGATGCCGTGTACACCAAAGGCATCGAGCGAATCGTCATAGCCGAACTTCTGTTTTACTTTGGTCACCATGAGAAAGCAGACAACCCCAGCAGCGAGTCCGATAACGATTGCGGGAAATGGTTTTACAAATCCGGAAGCCGGTGTGATGGCGACAAGTCCGGCGACGCAACCGGAGATAGCGCCAAGCATGCTTGGTTTTCCCATCACGATCCATTCGGCGATTAACCAGCCGAGAGCGGCGGCAGCGGCGCCGAAATGAGTTGCTACGAAGGCGCTAGTTGCCAGCGGGCCGGCAGCCAGCGCACTCCCGGCGTTGAATCCGAACCAGCCGACCCACAACAAGCAGGCTCCGACGGTACTTAGAACGACGCTATGCGGCGGTATTGGTTCGTGAGGGTAGCCTTTCCGTTTACCCAGATAAAGCGCGCAGACCAGAGCCGAGACGCCGGAGGTGATGTGAACAACTGTGCCTCCCGCAAAATCAAAGCATTTGAAAGTCCCGGTTACGGCGCCCAGCAGTCCGCCTTTTCCCCACACCATGTGGGCCATCGGCAGGTAGACAACCAAAAGCCATAACGTGGTGAAGAGAAGCATGCCGGAAAACTTCATGCGCTCGGCGAAAGCTCCGGAGATGAGCGCCGGAGTGATGATGGCGAACATGAGCTGGTACACCATGAAGGTCTGGTGCGGAATAGTGGCCGCGTAGTCCGGGTTGGGATCTCCGCCGACGCCGCTCAACCCCGCGAATTGAAATCCGCCGATAAAAGGATTGCCCTCACCAAACGCGAGGCTATAACCAATTACCGCCCAAATGATGGTAACCACGGCCATCAGAATAAAGCTGTGCATCATCGTGCTCAAGACGTTCTTGCGCCGCACGAGACCGCCATAAAAAAGCGCCAGGCCGGGGCCCGTCATCATCAACACGAGCGCCGCACTGACAAGCATCCACGCATTGTCACCGGCGAGACGCGCGCTTGCGACCGATTTCTCCAGGTCAGACAGTCTCTGTTCCGGCGTGGGCGCCGCGGACAGGGAAGATGCTGCAATAAGCAGCAGGGCCATCAACTTTTCGCGAATAATCATTCCCGTTCCTTTTCCGTGATGCGGCCCTGCAGCACGTTTGGCGCGCAGGGGCATCCTCGGAAGAGCTTACGATATCGACAAGCAAAACCAACGAATTGCCGACGATCGCAGTGTACGGGTCTGGCTGCGGAACGCGCCAATCAAATATTCAGATAAGGCGCAAAGAAAGATGTAGATTCTAACTTTCGATCGCGGGTTGCTATTCGTTCGACACTCGCAGCGGCAGACTTCTTGCCAACCAGCGGCGCCCCGGTTTATCTTTTGCTAGTGATACCCGCTCTTCTTCGGGCAGGCAAGCCAAAGCTGCTTGCGTATACGTTCGGCGGCTTGGCGCTTATTTCTATTCTCGATTGGGTCACGGGCGACGACGTATCTCTCGCCGCGCTGTATATGCTCCCGATGATGTTGGCGGCCGTGGTGCTGAGAAAAGGGGAGACGGTTGCCCTTGCAATTATTTGCGCTCTGCTGCGTTCCTGGTTTGATGTTCCCGGTCCGGGGCTTGAAGTAATTCAGCGGTTCGTGTTCGCGTCAAGCGCCTATCTGGTAGCGGGTTTGTTTGTAGCGGCATTGGTTCGCAATCACCAGCAAACGGTGGCACATCTGGAGGAGATGCGGCTAGAGCAGAACCGCAGGAAAGATGCGGAGGAACAGCTCCGGATATTGGTTGAGAGCAGCCCGGCCGCCATCTTCACATTGAATGGCGATGGAACAGTTCTGAGCTCCAACACCGCCACCGATCGTCTGTTATTGATTCTCGGGGACTGCTCTTTCGTTGGTGAGAAGGTTTTTGGATACTTTCCCTTCTTTGCCGATGCGCTTCGCTTGGATCCTACATCGCGCGGATTAAGGACTGCGGCGACATGCCAGGGAATACGTGCGAATGGCGAGCCCTTTCTGGCTGATTTATGGTTCTCCTCCTATATGTCGTCCGAGGGAAAGCGGCTGGCCGCGATTGTGGTGGATTCATCGGATGAGATGCGCGATCGCGAGGAGCAGGGCCTGCGGCAGATACACACAGGCAATCGGATTGCAGCGGCCGCAATTGCGCACGAGGTGCGTAATTTCTGCGAGGCAATGGCGATGTTGTCGGAGGACTTACGCCAGCGGCATTCCCTTGCGCACGATGAAACACTCTGCGGCCTCGACCATCTGGTAAATGGGCTTGAAAGAATTGCTTCGCTCGAGCTTCATGCAAACGGCGAAGAACGAGTTGGCCCGGTAAACCTGAAGGAGGTGCTCGACAATCTTCGGATTGTGATCGAGCCGGAATGGCGCGAGATAGACGGGAAAGTAGAATGGAACCTTCCGTCGCCCTCCCCACAGGTGATGGCGGAACCTCACGGTCTGCTGCAGGCGTTTATGAATCTCGCGAAGAATAGCCATCGGGCGGTACAGATGAAGGATACAAAAATACTGCAGATCTCCGTCGACGCAAGCGACAGCAAAGTGTTTATCAGATTTCAAGATTCAGGTCCCGGAGTGGAACATCCGCAGCACCTGTTTCGACCTTTTCAAGATTCGGCCTCAGGGTCCGGACTTGGTTTGTATGTGTCACGCTTTATCCTGCGCGGCTACGGGGGCGAATTGCGCTTCGACGCGCAAGCACGCGAGACCTGCTTTGTTGTGGAATTAGATGGAGCATAACAACCAGCGATGACAACCGAACAAGTACGCATAAATCTTTTGCTCCTGGACGATCACGCGATGTTTCGGGAAGGCTTGGCGCGAACGCTCGAACGGGAGGCGGATCTTCGCGTAGTCGCTCAATGTGGATCATCGGGCGAGGCTTTGCAATGTCTGACCAACATCGACGTGGTTCTTCTGGACGTCGATCTGAATCACGAGCGCGGGCTTGCCTTTGTCGAAGAGGCTAAAAAGATCTCGTTTGCAGGACGAATTCTCGTCGTGACGGCGGGGATCGGCGGACATGAAGCGGTGCGCTTGATCCAGGCAGGTGTCAATGGAATTTTAGACAAGCGCAATTCCGGACGGACCTTGTGCGAGTCCATCCGCAGGGTCGTTGCGGGCGAGCCATGCATCGACGAAAAGTACATCACTTCGCTTGTTCGATCGCTAGACCGAACCCGCAACACCAATTATCCGAAGCTGACGGAGAGGGATCGCGCACTATTGCGGTATGTGCTCGAAGGTTTGACCAATCGGGAGATCGGGGTGGAGCTGAATATCTCGGAGGGAGCGGTGAAGGCATCGCTTCATCACCTGTTTGAGAAGTTAAATGTCCGGACGCGCAGCCAGCTGGTGAAGATTGCTCTGGAGCAGTACCAGGATCAGTTATAGGTCCCCAATGAGTCGTCGGCTACGCTGCCACGTGCGACGTCTGTTCCTGTAATAGATTGAGCAGGCCGTTTGCCGCCTGGTTAAAAGCCTTGCGGCGCCGGTGGATGATGTTTACCGGCCGGTAGAGTTCTGGAGGCTCAAGAGGAAGCGCGAGCAACCGGCCCTGCTCGATATCTTTAGTCATCACACGACGCGGCATGATGCTGAACCCGGCATCGTGGGCTACCGCTTCTTTGATCATCTGCAAGTTATCGAAGTGCAAGACGGTGTTCACCGTGACGCGGGACTCGCGGAAATACCGGGCGATATGAGCTTGGATGGGCAAATCGTCATCGAAGCCAACAAAAGGCTCGTTTTCGAGAACGTAAGCAGCGATGGACTTAAACGATGCCAGTCGATGGGTAGGAGGAACGGCAACGACCATTTCCTCTTCACGCCAGGGCAGGGCCACCACCTCGCGGGAAGATTCCGCATAGCTGACGAGGCCGAGATCGGCTTCGTCACGGGCAACGGATTCGTAAACGCGCTCTGGCCGAAGATACGAAATTTGAAGGACGGCGTCGGGAAATCGAAACGCGAAGCGGCTTTCGATCTCCGACATTTCGGAAAGACCGACGGAGTAGATGGCGGCGAGGCGAACAGTGCCGTCAACGTTTTTCTTCAAGCGGTCGAGCGATGTTTCGAATTCCTCGCGGCGGCGCAGGACATCGCGGCAGTACTCGACGTACAGCTTGCCGGCGGAGGTCACGGACAGGGGTCGCGTCGATCGATCGAACAACAAAGTGCCCAAATCGCGCTCCAGTTCCTGAATCTGCTGGCTGACCGCCGATTGGCTGATACCGTTCAAACGGGCGGCTTTACTGATGCTGCGGTGCTGTGCGACGTCGCGAATCAGACGGAGATTGGCAGGTGTCACAAAGTCGCAGAGTAACATAAGAATTCCTAATTGTAAACAGAACTAGTTTCAATTTGACGAATAGTACTCCGGTCGCTATACTGCGCTTATCCCCCTTTGTCCATTAAGGAGAGCGCAGTGTACCCAGTCGATACTCTGAACCAGTTGCCGACACCGCGCAAAGGGACCGTTTTTGCCGGTCCTGAGAAGCAAGGGTTGTACGATCCGGCAAACGAGCACGACGCCTGCGGTATCGGGTTCGTCGTCAATATCAACGGCGAGCCTTCGCACGAGATCGTCTTGCAGGGCCTGCAAATCCTGGTCAATCTGGCTCATCGTGGCGCCTGCGGGTGCGATGCGGAAACCGGCGACGGCGCCGGTGTGTTGATTCAGATTCCGCACGAATTTTTTGCCAAGGAGGCTCCAAAATCGAATTTCGTGCTGCCGCCGCGCGGGGAGTATGCCATTGCGATGTGCTTTCTGCCCGTGGAGCCGCAACAGCGGCTCGCTTGCGAAGGATTAGTAGAAAAGATTTCGCGCCAGGAAGGGCTTGGGATTTTGGGCTGGCGCGACGCTCCGGTGAATGTGGATGCGATTGGACGCGTGGCGCGTGCGTCGCAGCCCTACATCGAACAATTCTTCGTCTCGCGGCCTCACGGACTGGGCGACGCCGAATTCGAACGCAAACTGTTCGTGGTGCGCAAGCGGGTGGAGGCCGAGGTGGCCGCTTCCGATATGCGGGACAAGAGCTTCTTCTACATCCCGTCCTTTTCGTCGCGCACAATCGTTTATAAGGGGCTGCTGCTAGCGAATCAGATCGGCGAGTTTTATAACGAACTGCTGGATCCGGACACCAAGAGCGCGCTGTGCCTGGTGCATCAACGGTTTTCTACGAACACGTTTCCCACCTGGCAGCTGGCGCATCCGTTCCGCTATATCTGCCATAACGGCGAGATCAACACCGTTCGCGGCAACGTGAACTGGATGAATGCGCGGCAGGCCGTAATGGATTCCCCGTGCTTCGATGACATCAAAAAGCTCCATCCAGTGATTCAGGCAGGCGTGAGCGATTCGGCGGCACTGGACAATGCAATTGAACTTCTGACGATGTCGGGCCGTTCCCTGCCCCACGTGATGGCCATGCTGATGCCGGAAGCGTGGGATGCGGATACCACGATGCCTGCGGATAAGCGGGCGTTTTACGAGTATCATGCTTCGCTGATGGAGCCATGGGATGGACCGGCGGCGGTCGCCTTTACGGATGGCCGCGTGATTGGCGCAACACTCGACCGAAACGGGCTGCGGCCGGCGCGCTATCTGGTCACCAAAGATGGCCTGCTGGTGATGGCTTCCGAAAGCGGAGTGCTGTCTTTTGATCCGGCTGAGATCGAGTACAAGGGGAGACTGCAGCCCGGCAGGATGCTGCTGGTGGATCTGGAGCAAGGGCGAATTGTTCCGGATGAAGAGATAAAGCATCAGCTCGCTTCCATGAAGCCTTATAGCGAGTGGCTGAAGAATAATCAGATGACGCTTGAGTCGCTGCCGGAGCCGCCTCGGGTGCAGGATGCCGATCTGGAGACAATTGTTCAGCGGCAGCGCTGCTTCGGGTACACCGATGAAGATGTGCGGATGCTGATTCATCCGATGGCGGCGAATGGAGAGGAAGCAATCGGGTCGATGGGAACCGACACTCCGCTGGCTTGTTTATCGAACCGGTCGCAGTTGTTATTCAACTACTTCAAGCAGTTGTTTGCGCAGGTCACGAATCCTCCGATTGATCCGATTCGCGAGGACATGGTCATGTCGCTGACCAGCTACATCGGCACGGAGCGCAACATTCTGGATGAAACGCCAGAGAACTGCCACACGCTGAAGATGCCGCACCCGTTTCTGACGAATCGGGACCTGGAAAAACTGCGGCGTGTCTCGCGTGGGGACCTGCTGGCAACGACGTTGTACACGACGTTTCGCGCAAACGACGGAGAGACTGGATTGAAGCGGGCGCTGGACGGACTTTGCCGGCGCGCATCGGCGCAGGTGAAATCCGGTTATACGCTGCTGATCCTTTCCGACCGCTTCATCGACGAGGAATTTGCTCCGATACCATCCCTGCTGGCACTGACGGCCGTACACAATCATCTGGTACGGGAAGGCACACGGACGGGCGTGGCGCTGATCCTCGAATCCGGCGAACCGCGCGAAGTGATGCATTTCTGTTTGTTGATCGGCTTCGGGGCGAGCGCAATCAATCCTTATCTCGCCATTGAAACTATTGAGCATCTGGCCAAAGCCGGTGAACTTCCGCCGGCGGTCAGCGCCGAGAAAGCGATCGCGAACTACATCAAGGCTGTAAACAAGGGACTGTTGAAGGTTTTCTCGAAGATGGGCGTATCGACGCTGCAGAGCTATCGCGGCGCGCAGATGTTCGAGGCAATTGGATTGAACAGCGAACTGGTGGATGTTTACTTTACCGGTACGCCATCCCGCATTGAAGGCGTGGGTCTGGACATACTTGCCAAAGAAGCCATTGACAGGCATAGTTTCGGTTTTCGACCGATTACGGATTCGGAGAGTGAATTGGCGGTCGGCGGCGAATATCAGTACCGGATCCGGGGCGAGCACCACATCCTGAATCCGGACACGATCAGCAAGCTGCAGCATGCTGTGCGGCAGAAAAGCTTCGAGACATTTCACCAATTCAGCAAGCTGGTTAATGAGCAGAACGAGCAGCTTGCCACGCTTCGGGGCTTGATGGAACTGAAGACGGCGCCGCACCCCGTGCCGTTAGATGAAGTGGAGCCGGCGAGCGAGATTGTGAAGCGCTTTGCAACGGGCGCAATGTCGTTTGGGTCGATCAGCGCCGAAGCACACGAGACGCTGGCAATAGCAACGAACCGGATTGGCGCACGATCGAATACGGGAGAAGGCGGCGAGGACGAAGCTCGATTTGCACCCTTAGGCAACGGTGATTCGAAGAGAAGCGCGATCAAACAGGTGGCATCGGGACGTTTTGGCGTCACGACGAATTACCTGGTAAACGCCGACGATCTACAAATCAAAATTGCGCAGGGCGCAAAACCGGGCGAGGGCGGACAGCTTCCGGGACATAAGGTCGATGAAACGATTGCTCGGGTGCGGCATTCGATTCCGGGCGTCGGTTTGATTTCGCCACCGCCACACCACGACATCTACTCGATTGAAGACCTGGCGCAGTTGATCTTCGATTTGAAGAACGTCAATCCCGCGGCGCGTATTTCGGTGAAGCTGGTATCGGAGGTCGGTGTGGGAACGGTCGCGGCCGGTGTTTCGAAATCGCATGCCGATGCGGTCTTGATCAGCGGATATGAAGGGGGAACGGGCGCTTCCCCGCTGACTTCGATCAAGCACGCGGGCACTCCCTGGGAGCTTGGGTTAGCGGAGACACAACAAGTTCTGGTGATGAACGATTTGCGAAGCCGCATTCGCGTGCAGGTGGATGGCAAACTGCAAACCGGCCGCGACGTCGTGATTGGCGCGCTCTTAGGCGCCGAGGAGTTCGGTTTCTCGTCGGCGCCGCTGGTGGCGCTCGGCTGCATTATGATGCGCAAATGCCACCTGAATACTTGCCCGGTGGGAATCGCGACACAGAATCCGGTGCTTCGCAGCAAGTTCGAGGGCACGCCGGAACACGTAATCAATTACTTCTTCTTTGTGGCGGAAGAAGTACGCGAGTTGATGGCACAACTTGGTTTCCGCAGGATGGATGAGATGATCGGGCGCGTCGATATGATCGAGATGCGCAAGGCGGTCGAACATTGGAAAGCCCGGGGGCTCGATTTCACGAGTATCCTTCACAATCCTGAAGTTCCGAGCCGCATTGCCAGACGCTGCGTGATCGCGCAGGACCATGGGTTGAACGAAGTGCTGGACCACAGCCTGATGGATCAGGCGCGGATCTCGATTGAAGAAGGCAGGGCGACTGAATTCCACATGCCGATCCGAAACGTGCATCGCACAACGGGCGCGATGTTGAGCGGCGCCATTGCGCGGCGCCACGGATCGAAGGGCCTGCCGGACGACACCATCCGGATTTCGTTTACAGGCTCTGCAGGTCAGAGTTTCGGAGCGTTTCTCGCCAAGGGTGTCTCGCTGTTTCTCGAGGGCGACGCGAACGACTACGTGGGCAAAGGTCTATCCGGCGGCAAGATCATCGTGCGTCCGCCACAGAGCGCCCATTTTGCACCGGAAGAGAACATCGTCATCGGCAATACGGTGCTGTACGGCGCGACAAGCGGAGAAGCATACTTCAGCGGAGTGGCCGGCGAGCGTTTCGCGGTTCGCAACTCGGGAGCGACGGCAGTTGTGGAGGGCGTTGGCGACCACGGCTGCGAATACATGACGAATGGAACGGTGGTGGTGCTGGGCCGTACGGGGCGGAATTTCGGCGCCGGCATGAGCGGCGGCATCGCATACGTGTACGATCCGAGCGGCGATTTCGTACGGGTGCGCTGCAATAAAACCGGCATCGACCTGGAGCCGCTGTTTGATTCCGAAGATCTGATGCGATTGGAAATGTTGATCCGCAAGCACGTGGCCTACACGGGAAGCCCGCTCGGTAAGCGGATTCTGGATAACTGGGGGCATTCGATCGCTCATTTCATTAAGGTGTTCCCGCACGAGTACAAGCGGGTGTTGGGAATTCCGAAAGCGGGCGAACATAAGAAGGCTGCCGCAGCAGCACTACCGAGTGAACCCATCAGCGCCATTCGCGAAGGAGCGCGGTAGGGGACATGGCTAAAGCGACGGGTTTTCTGGAGTACGAGCGCGAGACTCCGCCTCGACGGCCTATCGTTGAGCGGGTGAATGACTGGTTCGAGGTCTATCAGGATTTCCCCACGCAGAGCTTGCAGGATCAAGCTGCGCGCTGTATGGATTGCGGGATTCCTTTTTGCCATACGGGGTGTCCGGTAAACAACTTAATTCCGGATTGGAACGATCTGGTGTGGCGCGATCGCTGGCCCCAGGCACTGCGGCAGTTGCATGCCACGAATAACTTTCCCGAATTTACGGGACGGATTTGCCCGGCTCCCTGCGAAGCCGCGTGCGTGCTCGGTATCAACGACGATCCGGTGACGATCAAGGTGATCGAGCAAAAGATCATCGACCGGGGTTTTGCGGAAGGATGGGTTACGCCGGAGTCGCCGCTGAACCGGACCGGCAAACGAGTGGCGATTGTCGGTTCAGGACCGGCAGGTTTGGCGGCAGCACAGCAACTTAACCGCGCCGGCCATAAGGTTGTCGTTCTCGAAAAGCACGACCGCATCGGCGGATTGCTTCGTTACGGCATTCCCGACTTCAAGATGGAAAAGCATGTCGTCGACCGGCGGCTGGAGCAAATCGTCGCGGAAGGGGTGGAGTTCCGAACGAACGTCACGGTGGGAGTCGACATCAAAGGCGATGAACTGCTGGGAGATTTTGATGCGGTGCTGCTTGCGGTCGGCGCTGAGCACCCGCGGGAAGTGGATATCCCCGGCCGAGACCTCAAGGGCATTCACTTCGCGATGGATTACCTGACGCAGCAGAACAAGCGAGGCGCCGGAGACTCTTTCTCCCCCGAGGAAGAGATCATGGCGACCGGGAAACGCATCATTATCATCGGCGGAGGCGATACCGGCGCGGATTGCCTGGGCACCGCACACCGCCAGAAGGCGAGATCGGTTCATCAGTTGCAGATTCACCCAAGCCCGCCGATGGAACGGCACAATTCGACGCCGTGGCCTTTGTGGCCGCTGCAATTGCGCATGGAACCAGCGCACGAAGAAGGAGGCATTCGCGAGTGGAGCGTGCTGACCACACACTTCAGCGGCGATGCTGACGGCAACGTAAACAAACTGCATTGTGTGCGAGTGGGCCCGAAGCCAGCGCTCCAGCGTTTTCCGAACAGCGAGTTTTATCTTGAAGCAGACCTGGTTCTGATTGCGATCGGATTTTCAGGACCGGTACGCAAAGGGGTGCTGGAGCAGCTTCCAGTCGCGCTCGACACGCGCGGGAATATCCAAGCCGACGCATCGTACATGACGTCGGTACCTGGCGTATTTTCGGCAGGCGACGCGCGACGAGGCCAATCGCTGGTGGTGTGGGCGATTGCGGAAGGGCGTAAAGCGGCGCACCACATCGATAAATATCTGATGGGATCAAGCCAGCTTCCGGTTTAGTATATAGTCACGCGGCCTTTTCGACTGGCAGCGATTCGTGATTAGCTGCAAGCTCGGCTTCGAGCCTCAAAATCTCCGCTTGCCGCTGCTCCGGGCTCATTGCGTCGATCTCTTCGACCATCGTTGAAAATTCGAAGCCATTTTGCCGCTCGAATTCTTCCATTTTGGCCAAGACGGAGGGCGACAGCTGTGGCGGAGCGAGGAAAGCGGCGGGCGACGGGAGTGAGAGCTGGCCGGTTACGGTCCGCTGCTTCTGCAACTGCTGCAACTCGGCCAGATCGTTCCGATAGTGGCGGCGGATGCGGCTTTCCTGTGTCTGCAGACTGCGGATCTCGCGCTGGTAGACGACGAGGGTTTCGGCGTCGGTGAGCGCGGCGGCCATCGCGTGGTCGTACTCAGCAAATTTCTCAGCGAACTGCACACGCCCTCGGGCGAAGATCGTCATCTCGAGACCGGGGATGCGGTTCAAGCGCCATTGCGCGTCCGCCAGGCTCTGGACGAGTTCGGATTCGCGGTCGCCTTCGGGCTGGTGGTCGTCTATGAAGCGCTGGATATGGCGTTCGTACACCGCGGCATCGTCAGAAGGTAGCAGAACGGTCTGGCCGGTGAGGCCGGTTTTGACGGCGTTCAGAGAAGAGATTCGCTTTCCTTCTTCACTGCGAGGCCCGGTAGAAAGTTGGGAATTCGCGTGGTTGGCGGTTAGCTGAGCGGCGGAAATGGATGCCTGCCCCGCCTCAGTTGATGTTTTCTTCTTCTTCACGGTTTGGACGGTAGCATGGAGACGGCTAAAACCGGGATCGGCGGCGGACAGAAGTGACGGTAAAGCGTTCTCGAATGAGGCGGATAATTTTATTTTGATTTTTGTGACCGTTGGGACGAAGAAGTGATCCGGCTGGACAGCCGTATGCGGCAGGAATGCCTCTCGCACGATCTACGGGCGCGCCGCCCAGGGTCTGTCCGGAAATTCCCTCTAATAACGGGTAAACACATTCGTAATCCGCCTCGTTGCCGACTGGGCAGCAGTCCAACCCCGGTCTGCGACCCAAGCTTCCGCGCCGCTGCACAAGCACCGCTCTCCGCAAGCGGGTGAGCAGGTCCTTCACTCTCGGACGCTGCCTTGTCGCTCTTTGCTCCGGAATTCTCCCGAACCACTCCCAAAGCTGTTCAGTTATGCGCCACGGAGGTCCCGGTTTCACATCGCGGACACATGGTCTGGAAGACTTACATGTACAATCCGTATGCCCCTATGAACCATAACTTTGCTCCTTCATTGATCAAGAAAGTAAGCAATTGAACATAAGACTGCTTGCCACGCTGCTGGTTTTCACTCTGGGAACCAGCTTCGGCCAGTTCGGGAGACATCCCAAAGAAGAGAAAGAGCGACCCGAAAAACCCAAAATCCTCTACGTTTGGGCAGCCGATCAGGCACATCGTGCGCCGGACTTCTTGGCCGTTATCGACTTCGACGAGGACTCGCCGGAATACGGTCACGTCATCAACACTGTGCCGCTTCCAGCGCCAGGCAACATCGGCAATGAACCGCACCATTGTCACTTGAACTCGACCAAGACGGTCCTCGGTTGCGGGGGCTTGTTGAGTCTGCTGAAAAATCAGAACGGCATTTTCTTCTTCGACGTGCGTGATGCGAAGAAGCCGGGTTTTCTGTTTTCGACCAAAGCAGTGGAATCGAGCATGACAGACGATTTCCTCCCGCTCGAGAACGGCGGGTTCCTGATCACCCAGATGGGTTCCTCTACTGGTATGGCGCCCGGTCGCATCGCGGAATTTGACGGCAAGATGCACTTTGTGGCGAATCATTTCGGTACCTTCTCATTGTTTGAAGAATGGCCCAAGAAACCGCCACTTGATGGGTTCAACCCGCATGGCATTTCGGCGCGTCCGGATCTAAATTTGATGATGACTTCGGATTTCCTGATGCCCAGCAGCACATTGATGGGCTCAATGGGACCGGTATTGCGGGGCTCGGTCCGCATTTGGGATTACCGGGAACGCAGGATCACAAAGACAATCGATCTCATCGCCCCGGACGGAACACCCGCACAGGGCACCATGGATGTGAAGATGCTTCCGAAGAATCCCTCTGGGTACGGTTACACATCGGGAATGTTCGATGGACACATCTATCTGATCGATCCCGAGGCAGGCACCGGCACTCCTGTGTTTGATCTCGCCACGATCAAGCCGCATGTCGACACACCGGTGTCCGGGGGCATGGGCCAGATTTTGGCGACACCGCAAAGTGGCGACCGCCTGATTTTGGGTACCTTCATGGCGGGACAGATCGTCATGTTCGATACCAGCGACGTCTTTAGGCCGAAGCAAATATCCGTTGTCAATTTCGGGGCCAATGCTGGGCCGCACAACATTGTGCTGAGCGAAGATGACAGTCGTCTGGTAGTCACCGACTACTTTCTGAATGAAGATGACGCCGGCATCATCCATTTCGAGGGCGACCACAAGGTTCACGTTCTAAAGGTCACCCACGACGGTCTCAGCGAGGACAAACGGTTCAATCTCGACTTCAACACGGCGTTCTCAACGGGTCCGGCCCGTCCGCACGGAATCGCGATGAAATAGCGCCAGAACGCGCCTCCTTTGGGCCCGCTAGGGTTATCAATGAGACCTTGGAAAACGTAGTGAATGCGCATGGACAGACAGCCATCCGACCCGGAGGCCTGCAATCGCGGAACTTTACAACCACTACGTCGAGAGAACGATGATTACGTTCGAGGAAGATCCCGTCACGGCCTCAGAGATCGCGCGGCGCATGGCGGAGCTTCAATCAGCCTCTGTCCCCGGTTGACCATCGAAATAAATCAACCCTTCCGGACTAGCGCGGATTTCTCACCGGCGGCTTCATAGCTGAGAGCCAGGCAGATCGCGATCAATTCTGGGAGTGCGGGCAAAGATTTGTTGCTTTGAGAGCAAGCTCCGCCATTGTATTGGTGTTTCGCCTCGCCGATTTGTCAAAGAACGGTACTGCTGAGTAATCAGGAACGAAGTTGCAGGAAGGCGTGTTCGAACGTGCGCCAGTGTGGATAACTGCTGGCCATCGATACCCACACTTTACGCGTGGTAATGCGCACCTGAGCGCCGACCCGCAGCAGTTGTAGGCGAATGGTTTGGCACTGAGATCGCGCCCATGCGGTGCCGGCAAGCGCTAACCGCGGAAGCCGCACATCAGGATATAAGCAGCCGCCGACAGATACAGACGCAGTTGGTTGGCGCGCAGCGTGGCGGCGCTGACTCGTCCGGCGAACAACGAATACTGTTCCTTGATCCGGTTCTCCATGTCACCGCGTGCGCAGTACAGTTCTTCATAGAGCTTCTGTGGTGGCCAGACATTGGCGGCCAGCGAGGTGACCACGTAACGCGGATTCTCTTTGCCTTCGATCTGCTCGGCTTTGGCTATCACGCGCCGCGGCCGGCTCCAACTGTCGTTGGTCTGATAGGTGAACTCGGTAAACACCCGCGCTGCCTGTCCGGTGCGCTGACGCAGCGCAGCGGCTTGCTGCATCTCGGCATCGATGATGCGCCGTAAGCGCTCATTGCGCGCGAAGCCAAAGGCATAGTCCACCTGGTTGGCTTCGCACCAGGACAGCAGCGCTTCCCGGCAGAACCCGGAATCGGCACGCAGAATGATCCGGGTGTGCGGCCAGGCTTGCCGAATCTGCCCTACGATGCCTTCGATCTCTTCCAGAGCGCCCGCGCCGGCATCCATGTTGGCAGGCCGCAAACGCACTCCTAGCAGATGTTCGCCGCACACAATGTAGAGCGGCAAGTAACAGTAATGGTTGTAGAAGCCGTGAAAAAAGCGCTGCTCCTAATGGCCATGCAGCGGCAGATCGGTCGCATCCAGATCAATAACAATCTCAGGCGGTGCTTCGCGGTGCGCTTCCAGGAAGATGTTTACCAGCAACTCGTCGATGGCCACCGCATCGTACTGCACTTTCTTATAGCGATCCTCCGCCGCAAGCTCACCATCGCCGAGTTCCAATCGGTTCAGCGTGCTCTTGCCGGCCAGCGGCTGGTCTGGCTGCGCGCTTCCCGCCAGCAGCATCAATAACGGATCTTCCCGCAATTGCTCGTGATCGTTCAGGTCTTCGTACCCGAGGGCCAGACCGTAGACGCGCTGCGCCAGCATCTCGCGCACACCGTGCCTGACTCGCCGCTGCTCGCGCCCGTCTCGAAAGCACTTACTCAAACGGTTCAACAGACCCAGGCGTTTATCCACCTGCTGCAATAGCAAGCCGCCGCCATTCGATGTGATCTTGCCCCCGTCAAATCGCGCCACCACCGAGCGCGACCACACACCCCCAAACTCGAAACTCGATTGGGTACACTCTGTAGCAGGCATTCGGGCCGTTTCCTTCCACGCAAATTGTTGTGTAGAAACTCAGTTATGCCAGAAGATGCGGCCCTTTGCTATTTATTTGTGAAATTTCCGGGCTAGAACTTATCTTTCGGAATACGACCGGAGTCCTGCGGCTTCGCCTACAGACGCCGGAGGGTCCCAATTTCGCCTCAGTCACAGATCCCTCCGGCTCGCCCTCTGTAACTGTGATCGTGCTCATTACTTTTCTTCTGAAGGATTCTTTGGCGAAGCAGATAGGCTCGCCGTGGCGGGGGTTATCGGCTCTAATACCGGCGTACCCTTGTCTTTGACTAGAACCACGATGAACTTAGCGGGTTGCGTGCCGCTTGCGTTGCGACCGACTGTATGAATGTCATTCGGACCTTCATAGAACGTTTGGCCTGGTGTCAGTGTGACTTCTTTGCCACCCTTAACCTGCATCACAATCGAGCCTTCAATCACGTAAAGAAGAGCGTGCGCCTGATGGCGATGGACTGGATCCTTTGCACCGGGCGGATACAGCACTGAAATCATGACGGCCTCTTTACCGGGAGACTCGGGAAGATCTTTCGACATCAGCGGGGTGACTTGAGCGTCCTGAGCCATCGCGCACCCGGCAACGAGGGCGGTTAAAAGCAGCAAGTTTGGTGAGTTCTTCATGATTAATTCGCCTTTGGTTACATTTATGCCGGTTGCAGGTGCGCTTTCAAGTCGTGCTTCGCGGACTGAGCAAGCCACTGGTCCAAGCGCGTTTCAGCAAGGCGCGGATCGTCATTGGGGATCAAGGTTTTCTCGCTGACCTTGATGCCGAAGTAGGATGCGTTCGGATCCGTGATCACCTCGCGCGGATCGCTACGTGCAGCGAGCGTTCGACGAATGAACTCGTCTAAAGGAAACTGTTCCGGTCCACCTACTTCGATTATTCCGTTCACCGGCGAACCAGTTGCGACCCTACCAACAGCGCCGGCGACGTCGTCCGCCGACATAGGTTGAATGAGCACAGGTGGCAAATGTACCTTGTTGCCAGCTGTGGAGAAGTCCGCGATGTTTTTGGCGAATTCAAAGAACTGCGTGGCTCGAAGGATCGAATAAGGAACCGGCGAGGCCTTGATCAAGTTTTCCTGCGCGATTTTGGCCCGGAAGAAGCCGCTTTCCAGCAGACGTTCCGTTCCCACCACCGAGAGTGCCACGTGATGTCCTACCCCTGCGGCCTTCTCGTACGTGAGAAGGTTGCGGGTTGATCGTTCAAAGAAGTCTAGGACTGCGCTGTCTTCCCATGAAGGAGAGTTTGTGACATCCACGACAACGGAAGCGCCTTTCAGCACATCCGCGAGTCCTCTCCTGTCAGAGTGTTGACGCCCGATGAGGGTGACGCTGCGATTGCTTCATGGCCATGCTCACGGAGTTTGCTCACGAGCTTGGAGCCAATCAGTCCGGTACCACCGATTACAACGATTTTCATAACTTGTCCTTTTACGTTTTGATTGAGGCACGTTCTCAGTTGCCGTCATTTGCTACGACCGGACAGCCGATGCATTCGTGACACCGCGCGGCAAAAAAACTTCGGGCTAAATCTAACCGCGGTTACCACGTACTTGCCATTCCGACATGGGAACGCAAAGTCCGTGTTGCGCTGGTTTGGCTCACAGCGTTCATGTTCGGGCGCGACGTTGCCTCACTGGAATCGGAAGAGCACCCACGTGCGGCGTTTGTGAGCGCAGGGGAGCCGGGCACTGCATGTGAACATCTCTCGGCGAGCGTGTAGTGTTCGTGAGGAGAGATGCACGGCAGTTACGCTGGAGACAGTAAAATGTGCCAGTGGAATCCAAAGCGCAGGATGATCCTCTAGCGGAATTCTTAAAGATGCGGCCTCGCCTCTTTGGCATTGCCTATCGGATGTTAGGCAGCGCTTCTGAAGCGGAGGACATCGTCCAGGATGTTTGGCTCCGATGGCAGGCTGCTGATCGCAGCGCAGTGCTAGACCCGCCGGCATTCTTAGCGACGACGACAACCCGCTTGGCGATCAACGTGTCTCAATCCGCACGTGTGCGCCACGAAACGTACGTGGGCCCGTGGCTACCGGAACCGGTGGACACCAGCAGCGATCCCCGATTGGGAGCGGAACGAGGCGAAGCGCTGAATTTCGCGATCTTGTTATTGCTTGAGAAGCTTTCGCCTACGGAGCGAGCTGCGTACGTGCTTCGTGAAGCGTTCGACTACCCGTATCGACAGATTGCGGATATCCTGCAGGTTGAGGAAACGAATACCCGTCAATTGGTCACCCGGGCACGCCAGCATATAGCGGCGGGACGAAATAAAGCTGTCAGCTCGGAAGAGCACCGGCGACTTCTCGAAGCGTTCATCATCGCAGCCCAGAAGGGAGACCTCGCTACACTTGAGAGCCTGTTTGCATCAGATGTGGTTTCCTACTCGGATGGCGGTGGGGTTGTGCGGACCGCGGCACGGGCTCCCATCAGTGGCTCTGAACGCGTGGCCAAGTTTATTGGCACATTCGCTTGGCACTTCTGGACTAGTGTGACCGTGCAAGTAGTTCAAACAAACGGTCAGGCATCCATGCTCATATCACGTGATGGCGCCCCGGTTGGCCTGGTGGCAATCAATGCGTCGGAGCAAGGCATCGGTCAAATCTTATGGATACTGAGGCCGAGCAAGCTGACTGCGATTGCGAGATCACCCAAAGCGGAAACCGAAACTGATCCTCATACCTAAAGTTGTCGACGTGAAATCGCGACCGAATTAAGATCGTTTGAAGCCGTCTGCAGGATTTAGATATATGGTCGCTCTGTTAAGAGCCGCCTTGGTGCATATCGCGGACTAGACACCGACAGACCACAAAGAAGCGATTCTTCAGAACGATCCGCGCCTGTGTACAAGCTTTTGGATGCGGCCCGATGCAGTTCTACACGGATCTTTCATCACCCAGTTACAACCGAATAATCCGCGCTAATGGCCTAGTGACGATCTGAAAAAGCGAACGGCTGGGTCTCCGGGATTACCCGCTACTTCCTGACTACTCATTCTTAAGCAGGACCATGAGCGATGCCTGAGTACTGATCGTCAGTTTAAACAGCTCCTATAGATGAATGATGCCGCGCCGGAGCGCTACGGTCACCGCTTCGGTTCGATCGTTGACGTCGAGTTTGGAAAAGATATTCCGAACATGCATTTTTACGGTGTCTTCCGCAATGGACAGGTCGGCGGCGATCTCCTTATTGCGCTTTCCGGCGGCCACAAGGGACAAGACTTGCATTTCGCGTTCGCTAATAGCATCGCTTTGCATGTGACCGACTAAGCGCTGGGCGATACTTGCGGGGATATGTTTCCCGCCGGCGGAAACAGTTCGAATCGCAGTCAGAAGTTCGTCGCGCACTAACCCTTTAGCGACGTAGCCTTGTGCGCCAGCATCCAACGCACGCTGAATGTCAGCGTCGCCGTCATAGGAACTGAGGACAATGGCTTTTGCGCGGTTATCTATTTTCCGAAATGCTTTGATGAGTTCGAAGCCGCTCATATCCGGCAGCCTCAGATCGACCAGGGCCACATCCGGCCTGTGCTCTCGAAATGCTTTCAGGGCTGTTTCCCCGTTGGAGGCAGTTGCGGCAAGCTCCATGTCAGGCTGCATAGCGATGATTGCGGACAAGCCGTCAAGCACCACGGGATGGTCATCGACGCACAGGATCTTAATCATGGGCCCTGAACTCCCGATAAGCGTTCCTGCCGGGAATAGACGCCGTGATTTGCGTCCCCTGCAGTCCGAGGCTTGCAATGTTCAATGTGCCCCCAATTCGGCTGGCGCGCTCGCGCATGCCGATAACTCCATAATGCCCGGTTTTGCCTGATTCAGCGATCTGCGGATCTATGCCGCAGCCATTGTCTATGACCTGCAACCGAAGCTCGCTTGTTTTGTAATCCAGATGTACCTCGATATTTTTTGCTCCTGAGTGCTGGAAGGCATTCACGATGGCCTGACAACCGATTTGTCCAAGATCATCCGCTACAGGAGGATTCACCGGGCGCGGCGTCCCTCCCAGAAGCAGAATGGCCGCAGGTCCTCCCTCGTATCTTGCGTCCTCAATGGCGGCGGACAGGACCTTTACAAGATCACTTGCCTCGCGGGTGGTTTCACGCAACTCGCGCAGCACGTCCCGACCTTTTTGCATGAGAGCGCGCGACAGAGCGAGCGCTTTCTGTAAGTGCGCTTTTGCCTCGGCGGGCTTGTCCACAAGGTTGTCCACCAACTCGATCTGAAGGCTGACGCCCATGGCACTCTGCAGTAGATCGTCGTGCAGTTCCTGAGCGATTCGCGTCCGCTCAGCCAGACGTGCTTCGAACCTGGTGCTCAAGGCAGATTGCAAGCTTCGCACACGAAAACGGTAAAGAAGAAACGCCAGCAGCGTAAAGGCAGCGAGGCAGAGAACGTTGAACAAAGCAGTTTGCCGGAAGGTTGGCTGGATGGTGAAATCGAGGCTGGAGCCGGTCTCATTCCAGACGCCATCGTTATTCGCAGCAAGAACCTGAAAGCGATACGGTCCAGGCTGCAGATTCGTATAGAACGCTTGCCTACGAGTATCGGCGTCCTGCCAATTCTTGTCGTATCCCTTTAAGAGGTAGCGGAACCGCACCTTCTGTGGTACGGCCAGACTTAGGCCCGCATAATCGATTTCCAAGTTTCTGGTTCCGGGAGGAAACTGCATGTTGGAGGCGACGCGCATCTCTCGATTGTTCGCAAAGACTTGTTGGATCAAGACGTTTGGTGGGACGCTATTTCTTTCTGTGTGGCGCGGATCGATGATCGCCATTCCTGCAGATGTTGTCACCCACAGTCTGTGTTCCGGATCCTGACTTGCCGCGGCTTGGGATCGTCGGATAGGATTGGCCAACAGGCCATCCTCGAAATCGAAGAAGTCGCACGCGACCTTCCGGCCTGTGCGTTCGCTCTCGTTTAGATCGGAACGGCGTACCCGAGCGATCCCGGTGCTGAAGCCCAACCAGAACCAGCCGTTGCCGTCCGGCTGTAGCCAGAGGACGTGATTGCCGGGGAGGCCATTCTTCGCCCTCCAAGACTTCACCGATCTTCCGCGCAACGCGTACAGACCGTTGTCGGCTGCGAGCCAGATGAGGTTCGGATCTTCAACGTATACATCGTAAATAGTGCCGGTGTTCAGGGCTGCCGATTGAAGCCATTCATGAAAGGCATCGTTCCGATAGACACTTATTCCTCCACCGGAAAAGCCAATCCAGACAGAGTCATTGATCTGTGCGCGCATTAACGAGATGCGTTCACTTCCAAAATTGGGATCCGTGCCAACAGGAACCAGAACGCGATCGCGCCATCGATAGAGACCTTTGTCAGAGTCGAGCAGCCAGATGCAACCGGCGCTGTCCTCTTCGATCGCGGTGACCGATGAGAGTTCCCTGACCATCAGCTCAGGCTGCGGAGAGCTTCCGACGACCTGAAGTCTGAAAACGCCCTTGTTGGTACCCGCCCACACGGTGTGATCGCCGGACACCTTCAAAACGAAGACCCTGATGCCGCGGAGACACTGACGGACACGATAGTTTTCGACGACGTTCAAGCCGCTCTCGGTGCCGATCCAAACACGGTTTCCTTCCACTACCACGGCGGATACGTGGTCGCTACTCAGTCCATCCCGCGTTGTGAGCGAAAGAACGCTACCGTATCGAAACCGGTACAGGCCGTTGTTGGTGCCGACCCAAATGTTTCCTTCGCGATCTTCAAAGAAAGACTCGACCTGCCGCGCCGCGATATCCGAATCGTCGGTGGAACCGTCGGGCGCGGTTCGTACGAGCCCGGCAGCGGAACTTCCGGCCCAAGCGTATCCCCGGTGATCACGCCAAAAGATAGGAGCAACTTGCATGCGCCGGTTCGTGTCGGAGGCGAGCCAAACCCTGCCACCCTGGCCTTCGTTCAATGAGAACGGGCGATTGCCTATCGTTACACTCCGCCAGCGAGTGGGCAAGAGCTTGGTAACGTCGTTCTCAACCACGAGACCGCTTCGCGGACGCCCCACCAAGATCCCGCCCGTTCCGGTTTCAGACATGTGGATCAACTGCGGTGCGGCGACGGTTTCGATCGGTGCGAATTGACGAGCACCGTCGCTTGTGAAGCAATAGAGCCCGGCCTTCGCGAAAATCCAGATATCGCCGGACAATGTTTCCGAGATTGCCTCGATCTCCGATCCTAAGCGGTATTTGCTCAACTGCGTGCCGCTCATCTTCGTAACCAATCCGGAAGCGGAACCTATCCACAACGCGCCATCATGTGTACCGTGCAAAGCCGTGACAGCACCGAGCATCAGCTCGGAATTCACAATCAGGTTCTGATGATCGAAGGTGATGCCGTCGAAACGTACTAATCCATCTGATGTACCAAGCCAAAGGTATCCGTCGCGCGTTTGGGTGATGGCGTAGATCAGAGTGGAGGGCAGGCCGTCGCGATGCCCCCACGCCGTCACGACGTAACGTTCCACTGCGACTGCTGGACTCGAGCAGGCGAAGGCAAGCGCGAACAGAACTGCCAACCTTTCCACCGTTCTGCGCGCTTCGCCGGACGCTTTGACCATTTGCATCTTCCGTGTACTCATCAAAACGGGACAGCTAGTTGGTAGCCGGATTGGTTAGACCTGTCCAACCGCCGCCCAAGGCCTTGATGAGCCCAACGGAGGCAACCATCTGCTCACCCAAGATCTGTGTCTGTGTGCGCTGATTGTAGAGGAGTGTGGCTTGGGCATTCACCACGTTGAGGTAATTCACCAGGCCGCTCTTATACTGATTGAGCGCGATCTGCTCCGTGTGCTCTGCGTCGTCAACGGCATTCCTCGTGGCGGTTGCTTCACCGCTGAGGATTCGGATGGCTGCAAGTTGGTCCTCAACCTCCTGGAACGCCTTCAATACTGAGCCCTGATATTGTGCGAGCGTTTGCCGATAGGCCGCTTTAGTTTCGTCCACCTGGGCCTTAAGCCTGCCTCCCGTAAATACAGGGGCCAGGATGCCCGACCCGAGTGATGCCAGCGAGTTCTGCCAGGCAAAAATCGAGGCAGGACTAACACTTTCAAAGCCGGCCGCGGCGGAGAGCGTCACCTGCGGGAACTGCAGTGCGCGGGCGACGCCGATTTGCGCATTGGCCGATGCGAGTGTTCGCTCGACCGTCTGAATATCCGGCCGGTGTTCGACTACTTCAGAAGGAATGCCTGCCGGGATCACGGGTGCGGCACCGGTCAGGGGAGTTCGAGGGAGCGAGAATGTCGACGCAGGCTGACCGCTCAGGACAGCGATGACGTGCTCAAACTGGGCACGCTGTATTTCGATGTGTTGTGCCTGTGCGTCGGTCTGATCGAGCAATGTCTTGGCCTGATAGACGTCGTAGTCACTCGCCAGGCCGCCTTTCCTGCGGAATTCAGTCAGCTGTTCGGCGTCCTGCAGTGCCTGCACAGTGGCCGAGAGAACCTGTTGTTCAGCATCCAACTCACGCACGCCGAAGTAGTCCATGGCAAGGTCAGTTTCCGCAACAAGACGAACGAAATGAAGGTTTGCTTCATTGCTCTGTTCGCTGGCGGAGGCCGCTTCCACCGAATGCCGGATTTTGCCCCAGAGGTCCACTTCGTAGCCGAGCAACATGGACAGCTGGAAGTCATTGTAAGTGGCCGCTGATCCCCCAGTATTGCCGTTGTTCGGCCGGTCCTGGGCTTCGCGGCTGCGACTGGCCGATGCCCCCGCGGTGATCGAGGGAAACAGGTAGGAACGCGACACCCTGGCATAAGCCTGCGCCTGTTCTACTCGCGCCATTGCCGCCTTTATATCCTGATCGGAGGCATCCACCTGCTGTTCCAGGCGATTCAGTTGATCATCGTGAAAGATCAGCCACCAGTTGCTGTAGGCGATCGGGTTCGCGACGCCTGTGGCAGAGGTCGCCCCTTCTTTGTACTGCGGCGGTGCGGGCGTCACGGGGCGCTGATACTTGGGACCTACCGTGCAGCTGGCCAGCAACATGCACGCAGTTGCTACAGCAGCGCCGAGGAATTTGCGATCAGGTAGAAGGCAAGAACTCATGGTTAGCTCCCTGAGACCGAACTGTTGGTATTGGAGACCGCAACCTGTTGACCGGAGTTAAGCGAGTCAGAAGGATTTGTGATCACCGAATCTTTCGGCTGCAGTCCTGAAATCACTTCCACGAACGTCCCGAAGTCGCGGCCAACGGTGATATTGCGAAGCTGAACAGCGCTTTTCTGATCGACCACGGCCACCTGCAAGCCGTTTGCCTGAAAGAGTTCCGTGTTGGATGGCAGGATCAGCGGCGCCACTGCCGATCGCAAACTGAAGGTGGCGCCGGCATACGCGCCCGGAATCAACACTCCGCTCGGATTGGGTACATCGATTTCGGTTCGCATCGTGCGCGAGGTTGGATCAACGGCGTGAGTGTAACGCGCGACTCTGGCTGGAAACTCCTTACCGGGAAAACCGGCAATCGAGAGCTTTGCTGCTACACCCGGTCGGATGCTGCTGCCATAATCCTCGGGAACATTGACGAACACGCGCAGGGTATCGATTTTGGCGATGCGGAACATCTCCTTGCCGGCGGTCGCGCTGCCTGCGTTAATCAAGTCCCCGATGTTGACATTCCGGGCGGTAACAATTCCATCAAAGGGCGCCAACACTCTTTCGAATTGCTGCAATTGTTCCAACCGCTGCACATCGGCAGAGGCGGCTTTTGCGTTGGCGGTCAGCATGGCCACGTTTTGGTCGGCTTGATCGACGTCCTGCTGCGAAACGGAATGGGAGCCGATCAGATCCCGATAACGGCTGCTCGTGATATTAGCCAATTTCAAGTTTGCTTCACTTTGCGCCAGCACCGCTCGGGACTGTTGAACCTGCTGATCCAACTCAGGAGTTTCGATTTCGGCCAGCAGTTCACCCGACTGCACCCGCGCCCCGATATCTTTGGTCCAGAGTTTCACGTAGCCGTTGGTGCGGGCAAAGATGGGCGATTCGACAAATGCCTCCGTTGTTCCGGGCAGGCTCAACTCCGTGATTGGGTTGCCGAGCTGTGGATGAACAACAGCGACATGCTGAACAGCGACCTTATTCGTAGTTGCCGCCACCTTTGTTTCACTGGCAGCTTTCGAGTGCACGGTGAACAGGGCTCCGATCGCGAGAACCGCTACCGGCACCAAGAACCAGAGAAGCCTGGCTGCGCCTCTTGGCTCATTTTGATCTAGTTCGTTACTCATTGCGTTCTCTTCCTTTTGTTAAACGTCAAGCAATTCATTGGCAGAAGCCTTCCGAGAATGGACAAGGCTGAAAACCACCGGTACGAAAAATAGAGTTGCTACGGTTGCGAAGAGAAGTCCTCCCACAACCGCTCTGCCGAGAGGCGCATTCTGCTCACCGCCTTCACCCAGCCCGAGTGACATGGGGATCATGCCAATCATCATGGCTGTAGCGGTCATGACGACGGGCCTCAACCGAGTAGCACCTGCTTCGAGGGCAGCTTTCATCGCATCTTTGCTTTCGGCGAGCCGTTCGTTGGCAAAGGTGATGACCAAAACGCTGTTGGAGGTCGCGACGCCGATACTCATGATGGCTCCCATCAAAGCTGGAACGCTGAGAGTCGTCTGGCTCAGGAACAGACACCAGCAGATGCCGGCCAGCGCGCCCGGCAAGGCCGCGATGATGATCAAGGCATCCAGCCACGATTGAAAGTTGACCACGATGAGCAGGTAGACCAGGGCGATCGCGAAGCCAAGTCCCGCAAAGAGTCCGATGAAGGAAGACCGCATGGTTGCTACCTGCCCTCGGGTGACGATGCTCGATCCGCGTGGCAGCTTTACGGCAGCGGTCAATTTGTCCACCGCACGCGCGATGCTGCCCAAGTCACGTCCGTTCACGCTGGAATAAATGTCGATGACGGGTCTTACGTTGTAGTGACTGACCACAGCAGGCTCGACGCCCCGCGCCGGCGTGGCGATGTTCTCCAGCAACTGATTCGGCTGCGCGTAGCCAGTGCTGACCGGAATGGTACCGATCGCATCGAGGGAATTCATCTTGTACTGCGGCGTCTGCACCGCGATCGGGTAGCTTACGCCGTTTTGCGGACTGAGCCAGAAGTTCGGAGCGGTTTGAAAGCTGGAGCTCAAGGATGTCAGCAGGTTCGTGGCCACATCGCGCTCCATTAGCCCCATCTGATTGCTCTTATTCCGATCTACGGCGAACAGGAAGCGAGGCTGATTCATCAGTTGGTAGACATAGGTATCCACCGAACCAGGGATGCTGCGGATACGTTCTGCAAGCTGCGTTGCGAGCGAAAAGTTCGCCTGCATATTGTTCCCCACGATCTGTACATCGATCGCTGAAGGCAGACCGAAATTGAGAATCTGGGTAACGATATCGGCAGGCTGAAAGTAGAACGTGGTCGCCGGGAACAGCGCGGGCAGCTTCTGTCGCAGTGAATCGACATAGTCCGCTGTCGCATGGTGGTTGGGCTGGAGGGAAACAAGGATCTCCGCATCGAAAGAACCGATGGTGCCGCCATTGCTGTATGAAAGGTTGATTCCGCTAGTGGGCAGGCCGATGTTGTCGAGGATTCCGAGAAGCTCCTGTTTCGGCACCGTTTGGCGGATCACGGTTTCCACTTCGTCCGTCACCCGGGCGGTGTTCTCAATTCTGGTCCCGGTGCTAGCCCGGAGATGCAACCGGAACTGCCCCGCGTCTACCGTGGGAAAGAAATCCTGGCCTAATCTGGTAGCCAGCAGGGCCACGCTGCAGATGCAGAACAGCAAAAAGCTAATCCCGAAAAGTTTCCTGTGCGCCAGGCACACCGCTAGTTGCCGCTCGTAGGTCTGGCGCAAGCGTTCGAAGCCGCGCTCGGCTAAGTCATGCAGAGTGCCGATCACTGGCAGGCCGCGCTTTTTCTTGCCCTCACGATGCGCTTTCGCTTCGGCCGGCAGCAGATACTTGACCATCGTCGGCACTAGTGTTCGCGAGAAGAAATAGGACGCGAGCAGTGCAAAGATCACCGATTCGGCGAAGGGTACGAACAGATAACGTGCTACGCCGGTGAGGAAGAACATCGGCACGAACACAATGCAGATCGAAATGGTGGCAACAAAGGCCGGGGTTGCAATTTCCTGCGCTCCGGCGAGGATGGCCGCTTCCAGTTCCTCGCCCATGCCGATGTGGCGCTCAACGTTTTCGATTTCGACAGTGGCGTCGTCCACCAGGATTCCCACCGCCAGTGCCAGTCCGCCAAGCGTCATGATGTTGATGGTTTCGCCGAGCGCACTCAAAATGAGCAGCGAGGTCAGGATCGACAGGGGAATGGAAGTGGCAATGATCAGGGTGCTGCGCCAGCTTCCCAGAAAGAGTAGGATCATCAGGGCAGTCAGCACACCGGCAATAGCGCTCTCGCGGAGGACTCCCTGCAACGAAGCCTTTACGAAAATGGACTGATCGAAGAGTGGGCGGATGACCAGTTGCGACGGCAGCGCGGCGGCGATTTTCGGCAGCATGGCCCGGATCTTCGAAACAATGGTCAACGTGGAGGCATTGCCTGATTTCTGGACGGTCATGAGTACCCCGCGCTGTCCGTCTTGACGAACAATGTTTTGCTGCACTGCATAGCCGTCTCTCACGTTGGCAACGTCGCGCACAAAGATCGTGCCGCCGTTTACTGTTTTGATCGGGATATTGTTTAGCGCACTAATTGCTTCCGGGGTCGCATTCAGTTCAATGTTGTATTCGGTCCGGCCGATCTTCGCCGTACCCGAGGGAAGAATGACGTTTTGAACGTTGACTGCATTCACGATCTCGCTCGCTGTCAGTCCTCGGGACAGCAGCCGATTCGAATCGATGTCGACCATCACCTGACGAACTTTACCGCCGTACGGGATCGGCAGCGAAGCCCCTTGCACCGTTGCCAGTTGGGGACGGATCTGGTTGTTACCGAGATCGTTGAGCTCCTGTTCAGAAAGACCTTGGCCACCCAAGCCCAACTGCAGAATCGGGACTGTCGCCGCGTTGTAGCTCAAGACGAGCGGTGGCGTGATGCCGGGAGGAAATTGCTTGATACCGGTTTGTGCTTCGGCGATGATCTCCGAGATTGCTCCGTCTACGTTTGCGTTCGGTTGAAGAAAAACCTTGACGACTGATACCCCGTTGAGCGACTGTGATTCGATGTGCTCGATGTTGTTGACGCTCGTGGTGAGGGAGCGCTCGAAGATGGAAACGATCCTGTTTGCCATCTCGGCAGGCACCAGCCCCGTGTAGGTCCAAACGACGCTGACTACGGGGATGTTGATAGAAGGGAAGATGTCGA
>DATBDT010000109.1:0-3506 GCA_036269815.1 Bryobacteraceae bacterium | reverse complement strand
GCAATTCCGGACTCGGGATCGGTTACGGTCCAGTTTACGGTGACCGCACTTCGATACCAACCATTGTTGCCGAGTGTGCCGGTGATCTGCGGGCTGATTACAGGAGGTGTAATATCGGCGATCTTCACGACGACATCGGCTTTGGTCTTCATCGGTTCCTTATTTCCAGCCGCGTCGCTCGCAATGCTGAAGAAACCGTACGTATGTCCGGGCACACCGGTGAACGGCGCCGACGTAGCCGTCGTTTCAGTCACGAAAGGAGTGAACGGCCCGCCGTTGTCAGAAACGAACACATCGAAACTTACAACGCTGGATACAGGGCTTGATCCGCCCCAGCTTACCGTGAAGGGGTTCGTGCTCACCTGCGTCGCCGTGCTGGTCACGAAGCTCGTAGGGGTATCCTCGACCATCTTCACCATAAAGGCGTCATGAGGAGAATTAGGATCGCCGAAGGTGCCATCCTGCCATCCCGCTACATAGACTTCCTGAAAGCACTGGCCGCACGGGGCCTCCGGTGCAAAGACCGGCAACGGCCCTCGCAAAGCGACTCCGGTGAGTGCATCGCCCAACAAGGTGCTGTAGCTAATGTTAGTCAGGTCGGGATTAAATTTCGAGACAAATCCGGCAGGAACGGTTTTATCGTTGTGAGAACCCGGTAAGGCCCGCGATGTCGTAGAACCGGCGACGTAGATTCCTCCACGATTGTCATTTGCGATCGCGTAGGGAATCACGGTCCCCCCCTCAGCGGCATGCAAGGTAGAGCGGACAATCTTGCCAACAAAAAGCCCGGAAGTAAAGATCGGAGTCACCTCGGCGATGAAGCCTTGCGTCCCCGGAAACAGAATTTTCGAGGGTTCAAGCACGCTAGGCGTCGTCGGGAAATTTGTCGAGTTCACATACCTTGTGACGTAGGCATCGTTGCTGCCGTTCGTAACGATGGCGACTCCGGCGTCATCGGCGTCGGTTCCGCCAAAAATCATGCCATCGTTCTGTTCCCCGCTTCATCCATCTGGACCACGAACACAGCACAGTGATTCAGCTGGTGCACCATTCCATCTGTCGTGGGAAAACCATCTCGGCAAGTCTTTCCAGTGATCCAGGGCCGACGGTCGGCAACAGCCACGCCCATCCCAATATCGTTGCCGCCGCTAGTGCTGCTGAATATGCGCTGAACGAGCTTCGTGCCATCGGGAGCAACCTCGACGACCGGCAGCTTCACTACCAGATCGCCTGATTGCGCATCCATGCGCATTTCCTTAGTGCCATCGAAGACCACCTGAATCTGCCGGGGATCGGCGCCTGGTGCAACCGCGAAGTCATATTCCAAGTCTCCGCCGCTGGTGTAAAAGATAAGGTCGATGCCCTTGTATACGTTGGCAACTTTCATGCGGCCGTACTGCGGAATGTGATTAACAGAGCGCTTAAGGTCTTTCCGGTTGAGATAGTTGCTGACACCGCCAGTGGGCTCGGCGCCGGATATGTCCTTCCAGGGATGGCTCCCCGCAAGCTTCATGCGGACGGCGCTGTATGGGATGTGGAGAAGGGCCGGAGTTCCGGGCAGCCGCGTCGAGGCTGCGTGCAAGGCCGTTTTGTCCGGGATTACGATTGTGGCACTTTCGTCATCGAACACCACCTCATAGCCGGAACTGCGTGCAGTCCATTTCACTTCGGCCGGAAATTGACCCTGGTTCTTTTCAAACGTCAAAGGCCGGTGAAACGGTTGTTGCGGCTGGGGCGCCGCTGATAGTAAGGTTCCGGCGATCAGACATGTCAGGACACCAACTCGTAACATCGTGGATTCTCCTCTTTGGAAGCGCAGTGGTCTTGTTCGCAGCCAAGCTTCTACGCTGTTTCGCTGTTCAATCGGGGCGTTCTTTTTCCGCCTCACTCCCACCTGCGCGATTTACGGGTCGAAATCCACAATGAGTAGGTAAACGAATTGTAAGAAGGTTGTGAACGTTATGTCCGGCGCCGAAGCGGCGCTGCGCAAAATCATCCAGGCTTCTTCGTGCCCGGATCACGCGCTAACGGGCATTACCGGATCGAGGCCGACTTACGTTCCTAATCCGTTTCAACTCCGCGAGCTCAAGAGTTGACCGGTTCGTCGCGTAACGCAGGCCAGCGTTGTCATCCGGCGCCTATGCCGAACGAGTTTCAGTAGTGAGCAAATCAATGAAATCGACTGTCCATGGCGCGCGGTTCAAGTTAAGACGTGCAACCGTCACGGGTAATCTGAAGCGGTGCGGGCCAGCGCTACCAGGATTGACGTACAGCACGCCCGATTGGACATTCTTTTCTGGTTTATGTGAGTGGCCGCTCACGACGATATTGAATTGAGCGATCGCCGGGTCGAGATCCAAATCGTGAATATCGTGCAGGACATAAATAATAGCCGGACCGGCTTCTACGACTGCTGTAAGTTGTAGCCGAGCCGCCCACGGCGCCTTATCGATGTTTCCTCGCACGGCTACAACATGCGCAATCGTGCCTAGCTTTTCGAGAATCGTGGACTCACCGATGTCGCCAGCATGAATAATCAGATCGGATCCTCGCAATGCCGCAAGAGCTTCCGGGCGTAATAGACCGTGCGTATCAGAGATGAGGCCGATCACCGAGGCATCGCGCACGTTTCATGCTAGCGAATGGTTCGTCATGCCTCTGCCCTACGGAACCTGCTCTTCGACTGCGCGGACACAATAGAACAATGCCGCTCGATTTGGATCACGCGCCATCCGAAAATTAGAAGGATCGAGGCCGGCTCGCCGTTCCGTATCTGGCTCACGGTTTCCGAATTTGCCGACGATCTGGCATTATCGGTAAAGGCTACGCCGATTTTGCGTGATCTAGCCCAGGATGGGTGGCGACCAATTTGAGGCGTCGGTCGCAGTAGATCAGCAGATGAACTCGGGTCAACTGGTACGGACCGACGCAAAGACCGCGGCGTTCGCCCCTGATTCAAGCAAACGGAGCACACGAACATGAAGCCAAAGAACACGATCTGCCTCTGGTTCGACAAAGACGCGCATGAGGCGGCGCGCTTCTACGCCGCCATATTTCCGGACAGTGAAGTAACCGCTGTCCGCAAGGCCCCCGCTGATTTTCCGGGCGGCAAGAAGGACGATGTGCTGACGGTGGAGTTCACTGTCATGGGCATTCCCTGTCTCGGTCTCAACGGCGGCCCGGCCTTCAGGCATAGTGAGGCCTTTTCTTTTCAGATAGCGACGGAGAATCAGGAAGAGACGGACCGATACTGGAACGCGATCGTCGGCAATGGCGGAGCCGAAAGCCAGTGCGGTTGGTGCAAGGATCGCTGGGGCCTCTCCTGGCAGGTCACCCCACGGACACTAATGGATGCGCTTGCGGTTGGTGGCGGTGAGGCCAAGCGTGCCTTCGAGGCGATGATGACGATGAAGAAGATCAACATCGCCGCCATCGAGGCAGCACGGCGAGGCTGAAGGGTGAGAGATTTTTTGCAAAGGGGCGGGAGTTTCGTCTCCTAAAGCAGT
>DATBDT010000090.1:0-99828 GCA_036269815.1 Bryobacteraceae bacterium | reverse complement strand
TCAGCCACAAAATTGATACTCCAACTGTTGTACCTATCGCGAGCTGGCTAAACTTCCGTCGCCTCTTCTTACTTGGATTGGTAGCATCGCCCGATTTCAGATGGTGTTCAACAGCCTTCAGATCGGTTAAGATGTCTCCAACTCGCTGATACCGGCATTCGCGGTCTTGCAACAGGGCTTTGCCGATGACGCGTATTAGGCCCGCCGGCAGTGTGGGATTCAGCTGCGACGGTGGTATAGGCTCATAATCCACCATTGCCTGAAGGATGGTGAAGTTTGTGCTCTCTCCAAAAGCCATCTGCCCAGTCGCCATTTCGTACAACACAGCGCCGAAGCTGAATAGGTCCGCGCGTGCATCCGGCAACTCACCCCGCGCCTGCTCCGGCGCCATATAGGCGATGGTCCCCATCGCGATACTGCTCCGCGTCAGGTGTTTGCCAGCTGCCAACCTGATGACGTTGCCATCCTTAAATGTTTCATCCGTAATTGAATCGGTTGCGCGGATGTTTATGGATCCCGCGCCAGCTTCGGTCAGTTTGGCTAATCCAAAGTCAAGAACCTTGACGTCTCCCCGCAGCGTGACGAAGATGTTCGCTGGCTTGATGTCGCGATGGATGATGCCTTTCTCGTGCGCTGCTTCGAGAGCGTCAACTATCTGCAACGCCACATGGACGACCTGGCCGATCGGAAGGGGCCGGCCCTTAATTCTTTGCCGAAGCGTCTCACCTTCCAGATGTTCCATGACAATGAACACCTGCTCATTTTCCTCGGCAATGTCGTGCACGGTGCAGATATGCGGATGATTCAAGGCAGAGGCGGACTGCGCCTCACGTCGCAATTGCTCCAAGGCCCGTGGTTGCCCGGCCAGTGTTTCGGGCAGAAATTTAAGGGCAACAAACCGGTGCAAGCGGGTGTCCTCAGCCTTGTGAACCACGCCCATTCCACCGGCGCCCAGTCTCTCGAGAATACGGTAATGCGAAATACTCTGACCGGCGGAAGGCGACCGCGAAGCGCGCAGTTGCGGCTGATCTTCAAACAGGAATGCGCGTGCGGCCTCCGCGGCAGCGGGCGTTTCCAGGAAGTTTTCGGCCTCCCGATGAGAGCTCAGCAGCGACTTGATTTCCGTCTCAAGTGACTCGTCACCCTCGCACTCTCGGCGCAGAAACGTATCCCGCTCACACACCGCAACATCCAATGCGGACTGTAGCAGCCTATCGACCTGTTTCCACCGTTGAGGGTCCATCGGTCGCGCTAAGTCATCTGGCGGTAAAGCCAGGCTTTGGCGCTGTTCCAATCTCGTATGACGGTAATAGTCGAAATTTTCAGCACCTGGGCGGTCTCTTCGACACTTAATCCACCGAAATAGCGCATCTCAACTACTTGCACCTTGCGCGGGTCGATCTGCCCGAGCGCGGTCATTGCGTCATCAAGGGCCACCAGATTGGTCTGTGGCGTTCCGCCAATTTCTGCATTCTCCAAAGGGACACGCTCGATACCACCTCCACGCTTCAGGTTTTGCCGTCGCGCCTCATCTACAAGAATGCGTCGCATCAGCTGGGCGGAAACTGCGAAAAAGTGGGCGCGATCCTGCCAGCGTATCCGTGAACAATCTAGCAGCCGCAGGTAGGCCTCATTTACAAGCCCGGTCGTTTGCAGGCTATGGCCAGTTCGCTCACGCCTCATGAATCGGTGAGCAAGTTGATGTAGTTCCCGATAAACAATCGGCGTCAGCTTGTCGAGGGCATCTCGATCGCCCTCGCTCCACGACATAAGCAGTGCAGTAACATCCTCGTTTTCGGCGGCATCCGCTGTTGTCGTTGTCATGCCAATACGTGCGGTCCCGAGCTTCTCAGTAAACGCGCACAACAGACTCGCCCCGGCGGAATCCACGCCCGCGTTTGTTGAATCTAGCGAGCCGCCGGGGCGGCTTGTGCGCTTTTGAGGAACCCGCCCAAAACGGTCGCGAGCGCGCCACCCAAATAACTGGCGAGTTCCTTTACTGTCTGGCGGCGCGCAGCCGCGCCCTTTGGGCTTTTGCGAAATACTCTTTTTCCATGATAGTTCCGATTTCCCGTTTCCGCCTATCCAGATGTGAGGACATCGCGGTGGAGTCGGACTGTTACTCCCGGTAAACCAACGCGGGCGTTCTGCCACCGACATTCAATTTCGAACGGAGATAGAGGTTATGACGATTCGTAATAACGGGAAAACCATTGCGCGTAAATTGCGCGGCCTGGCTATCGCTTCAACAATGTTTGCTCTGGTTGCGGGCATGAGCTCGACCGCCAAAGCTCAAGACGAACGATCCGAAAGGTCAACACTCGCCGCGCCGATTGAAGGATCCTGGATCTTTGACGTCGAGGCGATCGACAATTCGTACCACTTTACTGCAGTTGCCTCATTTACTGCTGGTGGGGTGTTCCTGGCGACGGGGTCGGGTGATCGTGTGATTCCAGTCTCACCGCTCTATGGCAGTTGGAAGCACAGGAGGGTAAACCGCTTCAACGCGACCGCCGACTTCTTCGCTTTTGATTCCAGCGGTAAGCCGATTGGGATGAATCATGTCGTTCAGGCATTTGAGTTGAAGAATCGTAACGAACTGCAAGGCTTTGGCGAATTTTGGAGCTGTGATGTGGATGGCGAGAACTGCCAGAGACTTCCACAATTAGACTTCAGAGTCACTGCCAAGAGAATCATCGCTGAAGATCTCGAATGAACGGATGCCGCTGCCCGAATGATGATAGGGGCTGCGCAGACGAGTTTAGTGCCAGCCCTCGGTAAAGCTCTGCCGCCCTTTCTTACGCGTTCGCAGGAGTCACTATGACTAGCCTCAAGATTTCATTTGTCCTCGCCGGAATGCGAGAGCGCAGGAGGAATTAAACGGTCGCAGTCCCGGGACTCGCTTTCGCGAGATTGCCTGTTCCCAGCGACGCAACAGGATGGGCAGAATCGCATCAGCGCGTTTGCTGTTGCGGTCATGGCAATGTGGATCTTCCCGCCTAGTTGGCCCAATCCCTAAAAACGGATTGGGCCAACCGATCCATAGTCCTGAAGCCAAACAGAACGATCATTCCAAAATAGAGTCAAAAATTTGGTTGTTTTCGAAAGCTTTTCGGTCACCGATGAGGTGCGCGAAAAGCAGCAGCCATTTTGCTTTCGTAAATCCGAAAAACGACGCGTTCTGAAACGAATTGGGAACTTTGATTGGTGTCGGAAAGGGGAGGGCAGTTTTGAAGCTCCCTATCTCCTATCCCGTCGGCGCGATTGGGGGATAGGAGATAGAGAGATTTAAAACTGTACTACCCCCCTTGGCTTCTCCCGACCTGAAGTGCTTTTCAAGCGAACCAACATTCCGAATTCATCCAGAACGCGTTTTCGGTTGGTGGTCGGTGGCCTAAACACGTTGAAAAAGAAACCCAATTTTTGGCGTCATTTTGGAATGCCCGGTCTGTTTGCATCGCCAGCGCTCTATCAGGCGATCTCGAATTGGGGGCATGTATTTCAATGTCGTTTGTGGGATGTGAAGCGATCTCGCCCTGGGCGCATCGTATCTCAATGCCGGGAACGCAACGATCTATTCGCCGCGCGGCGATGGGAGTAGGGCGATTTAGAATGACTTGTTGCTCAACTTCCTGGTTGGCGATCAAGTGGGAGTCACCGCGAAAGCGCCGCCTCATTTCCGATCAAGTTTAGCGACGATGCGGACACGATTGGTCGGTAACAGACACGGACGGCGCTTTTCACCTCCTGCCTGTACGGCCTCCGCTATGCTCTGATTTAGCTATGGATGCCAAGCGATGGGCGCAACTCGAGCGACTCTATCACGCAGCATTAGCGCGGGCACCGGAAGAGCGCAGCGGGTTCTTACTGGAGGTGTGTCAAGGCGATGACGAACTTCGTAGTGAACTAGAACTGCTTCTGGCGCAGGATCTCGCTGATACAGGCCTGTTAGATCATCCAACGCGAATAGGCGCGACGAGCTTATGGGAGGAGGTCGGCCTCTTCCGACAAGGGCAAGGAACACAGCCGAACCTGCGCTCGCGTCTGGCTCCTTGCGGAAGCGCCAGCAATCCCGATGAAGGGCGATTCGTGACCGGCGCGCTGTTGGCCAACCGCTACCGGATCATTAGTCTTCTCGGGCGCGGCGGCATGGGCGAGGTCTACCGGGCGAACGACCTCCTGCTTGGGCAAACCGTGGCGCTCAAGTTTTTGCCGGCTGCGGCCAGCGCCGACGAGGCCGCCCTCAGCCGCTTCCGAAACGAGGTAAAAATGGCCCGGCAGGTATCGCATCCGAACGTATGTCGTATGCATGATATCGGCGAGACGGAAGGGCTAACGTACTTGACCATGGAATTTGTGGATGGCGAGGATTTGGCCGCACTGCTGCGCCGAATTGGCTGGTTGCCCCGGGACAAGGTGCTGGAGATTGCCTGGGAGCTATGCGCCGGGCTGACCGCGGCTCACGACAAGGGCATCGTGCATAGAGATTTGAAACCCGCGAATATCATGCTGGACACTCGTGGTCACGTGCGCATCACCGATTTTGGGCTCGCCAGACTGGCCGAGCCAGTTCGCGATGTGCGCAGTGGTACGCCGGGGTATATGGCTCCGGAGCAGCGAGCGGGCCAAGAAGTAACACACCGCAGCGACATCTATACTTTGGGAGTTGTCCTCTATGAGCTGTTCACGGGTACGCGGCCGGGAGGAGAAACCAGCCAAGCGGATTTGGATCCGGTAGCAGCGCGTATCATTCAAGCTTGCCTGGAGGAAGACCCCAGAAAACGTCCTCCCAGCGCCCTCGCCGTAGCGGCGGCGCTTCCCGGCTGCAACCCTTTGATCACGGCTCTGGCAGCAGGCAAAACGCCCTCTCCAGATATGGTGGCCCGTTCCGGACCGGTGGAGGGTCTCAGCATACCGGTGGCGATAACCCTTCTCGGGGCAATCGTCGTCGGCCTGATAGGCCTCTTTCTCCTCCGGCAAAAAGCCGATCTTATCAATCAGATGCCAATGGAAAACGGTCCGCCGGCGCTGGCCGCAAAAGCACGGGAGATCGCAAGATCGCTTGGCTATGTCACACGGCCGGGTGATAAAGCCTTCGGTTGGGAATACGATTGGGATTATCTGGATTATGCGCGGAAGCAAAATAATCCCTCCGCGCAGATGGCTCTACTGAAAATTAACCAGCCTCCTGCCATTCGCTTCTGGTACCGTGAAAGCCCTGACAACCTGATTCCCCTCGGCGGCTCCAGCATCACTCGCACCGAGCCTCCGTTGGACTCCGGCATGCTCCGCATGCTGCTGGACTCTGACGGAACTTTAATCCAGTTCGACGCACGCCCTCCAGCGCAGGGACGAGATAGGGATCAGACACAGGCTGATGGCTGGAACCGTTTGTTGGTGAGTGCGGGCGTTGACGCCACCGCCCATCTCACAGTTGTCCAGCCACGGTTGATAGCGCCCGTCGTTTTTGACTCCCAGGCAGCTTGGGTCTTTGCGACACCGCAAGGGCAGTATCGTCTCGAAGCGGCTGCCTACCAGAGTCGGCCCGTCTTTTTTCGACGTGCTGCGTCTTGGATTCCCACGACGGACGGACCAAGGAGAACCCGAATGTCATTTTCGGACTTCTTCGTCGGCCTGGTGGTCCTGGCGTCCCTGTTGGCATGGCGGAATGTCCGCTTCGGGAAACACGACCAGAGAGGTGCTTTCCGCCTAGCCTGCTTCGCGTTTGCATGTACGCTGATCAGGCATCTTTCTGAAACCCACCACGTACCCTCACTCGCCGAGGCCGACTTACTTTATCGTGCGCTTCGCGAGTCTCTCGCCAATGCGGCGCTTTTCTGGGTGTTGTACCTGGGATTTGAGCCTTACGCAAGGCGACGATGGCCGACGGCTCTCGTCTCGTGGAGTCGTTTGCTCGGGGGAGAGCTGCGGGACCCAATGCTAGGCAGTGACGTGCTATGCGGCACCGTTCTTGGCGTTGCTGGCAATCTGATCCTGGCAGGGGCCATGTTGGCGGCGCCATTCTCCAGTTACCTCCCTTGGCTGGCGGCCAGCACAGGTTCCGTTTTCTCGCTGTGGTCCTACCTGCTGCTCTCCGGGGTAGCAAGCGGCTTGAGTTTCATGTTCTTTCTGGTTCTGCTTCGAAGGCTAGTCAGACCGGCTTGGCTGGCGGGACTAACTTTCATCGTTCTCGTCTCGCTACTCTATTCACCGTCATCCGGGCCGGGTCTAGCGATTATCTTATCGGCTCGGACCCTACTGATCATCATGGCCTTCTACTGCTTAACAAGGTTCGGAGTGTTGTGCACGGTGACGTGGTTCTGCATTCTGCTACTCCTGATTGTCTTTCCCATAACGACCGATGCTTCGGTCTGGTATTTTCAGCATGGTCTACTGACAGCGCTGGGCGTGTTGGCGCTCGCTATTTATGCGTTTCGCATGACGCTCGCAGGACGTCCGCTCTGGCAGAAGCAATGGGACGTTGGGTGACACGGCGACCCACGCCCCCGGCGGACAAAGTCAATCCAACAGTGTGAGTTATGAGTTCAGGTTATTAAGCAAGTTAAGCCGAACGCGGGTGGACGGCTTTTGCACCGATGTATTTTGCAGTATTCCCGGGCACCAAGCTAGAGTCCCTCGATCTCACGCCAGCGATCAGGAGTCATATGGAGCGAGTCTCGCGGTTATTGCTTCAGCTCGCTGTAGAGCCACGCGCGGGCCATAGTCCAATCGCGCATCACAGTACCTTCGGAAATCTTCAGCACCTCGGCTGTTTCAGCTACGCTGAGCCCGCCAAAGAAGCGCAATTCTACTACGATTGCCTTACGCGCGTCGAGTTGCGATAGGGCATTAAGCGCATCATCGAGCGCCACCAGGCTCGCGGCCCGTTCGTCCACCAGCAGCGCTTTATCCAGGGATATACGCTCAACGTTGCCGCCGCGCTTTAAATTGCGGCGTCGGGCGCGCTCCACCAGAATGCGCCGCATGAACTGGGCCGAGACTGCAAAGAAATGCGCACGGTCGTTCCATTGCATACGGTCAACATCGAGTAGGCGGATGTACGCCTCGTTGACTAAAGCAGTGGCCTCAAGACTATGGCCGAGCCGTTCGCCCTTCATATAGCGCTGCGCCAGCCGCAGAAGAGTTTTGTACACGATGGGCGTCAGACGCTCAAATGCACCCTGATCGCCGTTGCTCCAGGCGTGCAGCAACCGCGTCACTTCATTGGTTTCCGAAAGCTGCTTCCTGCTGGCCGGCATGTTCTTTCCCCAAATATCTTGCCCGGGCTATAGTTTCGACCCGCGTTCTGCGCCTGTCATGAATGAAGGAAGAGCCGTCAGAACAACCACTCGAAACCTTCAACAAGCAATCAGGAGGAATTCTACATGCTACACAATCAAATTGCAATCGGTGCCCTGCTTACAAATGCAGTGTTTGCATCGGCGCTTCATGCCCAGACTCAATATCGGGCCTTCTTTTACAACCAGAATTCGGGCGCGGCAGTCGTCGACGTGGTCTCGAACAACACCACACTGACCGACTTGGAGGCAGGGACAGCCGCCTCCGGTTGGACCTCCGTGGTCGATACCGGAGGAAGCATGCTGTTCTATAACAAGGCCAGCGGGACTGCCGTATTGACCAATGAGAACGATGACGGAACGATGCCAGATGTTCTCGTCCAGCACTTTTCGCCCGGTTGGTCAACCATTGTGGAACACCAGGGTTATTTGTTGTTCTACAACAAGGACAGCGGTCTTGTTGCCGTCGGATCGATCGGCGCGAACGGTTTCCATCAATCATTCAGTGGCTTTTTCGCGCCGGGCTGGACTCACATTGTCAGCACTAGCTATGGCCTGCTGTTCTACAACGCCAGCACCGGCGCCGGAGCATTGGGCGACTGGAAATATAAATACCTGGCCGGCTGTACCGGTTTCTGCCCGGTGCCGATCGACGTAGAGCAGTACTTCGAAAAAAAAGGTTACAGCTTTGCCCCAGGCTGGACTCATATCATTGACACCAACATGGGGATTATGTTTTACCGGTCCACCGATGGCCTGTTCGTGATGGAAGATTTCGACAATCAACTGAACCCTGGCGATCGCGTGACCAGTATCACGCATTTGCAGCCTTCCTATACTTCTGTCGCCCTGCTAAACGGCAGCGAGATCATGTTCTATAATTCGCTGACCGGAGCGGGCGAACTAGGGCACTTGGTGAACCCGTCTCAGTGGGTGTCGGTAACTGCAATCGGCACCTATCAGCAAGACGTGACGGGAGGATTCGCGCCCGGCTGGACTCATGTCGTGCCGTACACGAAGCTGTTCATTCACTAAAGCCAGCAATACCGAAACACGATCAATCACCCCGGCTGCTGACGTGGCCGGGGTGATCCTATTTCGATCAGGGCAATTCGAAGCGGCCTTTCGCCCTCTCAACAGTGGCGTTTGCATTCTGCCGCTCAATTCATGTCGGAAAGCGAAGGGTGGGGATGGGGTAGTGCAGTTTTTAAATCTCTCTATCTCCTATCCCGTTGGCGCGATTGGCGGCAATTTGTTTGGCGGATGCGATGGTTCACTGATCCTTGGTGGGAAATAGAAAAGGCCCCGACAGCGCGGGGCCTTTTTCGCTAGCAGGTAACATCGCGGCACAAGCGAATTGTCAGCCCGCGTATCGGCTTTCCGACCAGGTCGAGCCGCTCCTTGTCCTGTTATGACAGTCCGGGTTTCCGATTCGATGCTGCTGCTGAGTTGATAACTTCAGCCTTCATTGTTTGCGAAAGATGGCCGTGTCCATTTGCGGTCGTTGTATTAGCCGCTCGGCCACTCAATCCAGCGGGCCGTCCCACCCGGCTTGTGGGTAATTGAAAGCATGACCGTACGTTCACGCAACCGGATCGATCCGGTACACCCAGCGAGGAGTCTCGTTCTGTTGCGGAGGGATCGGCTGCGCCAAACCGTCGACGACGGAGCGTTTCGGAGAAAGCGAACAGACGGGATCGGTCGCGGCGGCGTCACCGGCGAGAAGCATCGCCTGACAGCGGCATCCGCCAAAATCGATTGTCTTGCGTTCACACGAACGGCATGGCTCCTGCATCCACTGTTCGCCGCGAAAGCGCTCAAAAACCGGAGAGTCCTCCCAGATGGTGCGAAGCGATTCGGTGGCGGCATTGGGAAACTCCAACCCAGGTATCACGCCGGCGGAGTGACAGGGCATGGCGCGGCCGGCGGGGTCGATCAGCAGGAGGCCTCGTCCCCAGCCTCCCATGCAAGCCTTTGGATATTTTGCGTAGTAATCCGGCAGAACGTAGTCGATGCGCATTTTGCCCGATAGACGTTCGCGCGCAGCTTCGATCACGGGCAGCGAGGCCCGGAACTGCTCGCGAGAGGGCAGAAGAGCGGCTTGATTGCGAAGCGCCCAGCCGTAGTATTGGACATTCGCGATCTCCAGCTTGTCCGCGTTCAATTGTTCGGCGAAGCCGATCAGCTCTTCGAGCCGGTCGATGTTCTGCCGGTGAATCACCAGATTGACGGTAAACGCGATGCGGTGGTTGCGAATCCATTCGGCAACGCGCAGCTTTTGCGAATGCGCCCTGGTACCTGCGAAGGTATTCGCGGGCGTTTCCTGGCTGTCCTGAAAACTGAGCTGAATGTGATCGAGACCGGCCGCGACCAGGGCAGCTAAGCGCGCGCTGGTGAGTCCCAGGCCCGAAGTGATGAGGTTGACGTACAGCCCAGATTCACGCCCGGCACGCACCAGATCTTCGGCATCCCGGCGCAGCAATGGCTCTCCGCCTGTCAGATGGAGATGCCAGCAGCCAAGCTGCGCGCTCTGCCGGATAATGCCGGTCCACTGTCCGGTTGTGAGTTCATGAGCCGCCCCCTGCATCTGAATTGGATTGGAACAGTAGACGCAATGCAGAGGACAGCGATGCGTAATCTCCGCTATCAGAGCCTGTGGGGCAGCCTTCATACAAACTCGATGGCTCCGCGGCCGGCAAGTTTCGTCAGGAACGCGGAGGTTTCTTCAGACACTCTCGCCTGATCCGCGGCGGGGAATTGATCCAGCAGAGTGGCGACGATCTCCGCGACAGTTTTTGAGCCATCGCAGGACTGTACAATGCGCGTTGCCGGCCCTTGCAGCCGAAGCACTCCTTCTGGAATTAGCAGGACGTCACCGGCGGGCGAGAGCCGGCACCCAGGTTTCAGCAGCGGCCGTCGTTCCAATCCCGTCATGCGTCATTCGTCAGCACAGCCGGAGGCGGCCATGCGGGCGCCACATACGCAAAGTAAATAGCATCCAATTGTGCCCAGAGGATATCGCACTTCGAACGCAGGGCCGCGACAGCCAAGTCCTGCTGCTTGCGGGTGACGGCATTCCGGAGGACGTAGTCCAGCGCGAACGCGGCATCTTCGGGAGCTTGCGTCAGGCGCGCCGTGAAGTACGCCAGTCCGGATTCCAGCCATGGATAGTGCTGCCGAAGAGCGTCAATGCGGAGCGATATCAGATCTCGCGAGAATAACTCGGTAAGGGACGACGCGACTGCTTCCAGAAAAGTTCGCTTTGAAACTAAATCCAGGTACGCGTCCACCGCATAGCGCACGCCGGGCAGAACTCTACATTCCGAGATGACTTGTTCCCGCTCGAGGCCGGTTGCTTCGGCTAGCCGGATCCATTTTTCAATGCCGCCGGGCTGGCCGCCCATTCCGTCGTGATCGAGAATGCGCTTCAACCACGCCCTGCGAAACGTCGTGTCGAGGCTGCGAGAGAGAATGGCCGCGTCCTTTACCGGGATGCGGCTCTGGTAATAGTAGCGGTTCAGAGCCCATGACTGCAACTGTTCGCGAGTTAACCTGCCCTGATGCATGAGCAGATGAAACGGGTGCTTGTGGTGGTATCGTTCGGGGCCGATAGCGAGAAGCCGCTGCTTCAATTCATCGGGCGGTAACAGCTCGGCATCGCTCATAACATCAGGTCCATGCCGTCGAAGGCGATCTCCCACCCGGCATCGCGGACACGCCGATACTCCTCGCTGTCCTCATCCAGAATCGGATTTGTGTTGTTGATGTGAAGGAAGATTTTCCGGCCCGGAATGTCTGCGAGGTCGCGCAAAGTGTCCTCGACAGGTTGATGCCCCATCTGCCGCGCCGTTTTACCGGTTCCCTGCAAACGGATCAATTCATCGTCGGACCAGAACGTTCCATCGAAGAACACCAGATCGCAGGTTCTGAGGATCGCGAGAAGATCCGGCTGTATGCGGGGGGCGCCGGGGACTAGAGCCACGCGCCTGCCTGCGTGTTCAAGCACTAATCCGAACACTGCCTCTGCGGGGTCGAACTGGGCGGCGCGCGCTTCGGATACAAAGCCCGGGAAACCTCCTTCGGCCGATATGGGAAGACATTGAATGCTGCTGTCAGAGAGCATAAAGGGCGCACCAGGCGACATGCGGACCCAGGTTACCTGGTCCGACTGCCGCCGTAAGACTTGAAATAGAGTATTGTCGGCGGTCAAGATCTGCCGGACGGCATCAGTCGCATAAACCGTCAGGGGTTGCGACTCGCGCAAAAGCAGAAGGCCTAACGCGGCATCCACTTCTGCAGAAAGCAGAATTAAGCCGGCGATGGGAGAATGCCTAAGATGAGATGGATTGGGATGCAGCGGCGGGAAAGCTTCAATCTGGCAGCGAAGATCGGGACTCGCATTCAGAAGGAACCAATGGGTTTCTTCTGCCGAGATGGCAAGTTGAGCTTGGGTTCTGGACTTGCCTTTAAACCGGCCCTGACGCAGCCGCCGGCAATTTGAGCAGGAGCAATTCCATTGTGGAAAACCTCCCCCTGCGGCTGCACCAAGAACCCGGATGTGCATCCGCTATTAGATTTCTGGGCTGGCGTAGCTTGCGATCTCACAACTGAGGCAGACTTCTTCAAATTGCGGTGTAGACCATTCCATATGTATATAGCTCCTTGTGGTCATTTTAAACCGAAGCTCGCCAAGATGCTAATCCCTAGCTAAATGTCTAGTACCTGGATGTGCTGTGGATGACACAAGCCGGTCTCCGCGCGCTTCGACATCGCGAGTTCCGGAGGCTTTGGATCGGATTCCTACTGTCGTCGATCGGCACCTGGATGCAGATCGTCGCCCAAAGCTGGCTGGTCCTGCGGCTGTCTCATGGTTCGGCGTTCGCGCTTGGCTGCGTGTCGCTCGCGCAGGCATCTGCTTTTTTCCTCTTCGCGCTAATCGGCGGGGGTTTGGCAGATCGCGTGGATCGCCGGCGTCTGCTGATTGCAACGCAGGCCACGCTGATGCTGGTTGCTGCGACGCTCGGATGCTTGACCGCGGTGGGCATCATCACGGTACCGATTATCGCGGCGGTGGCTTTCGTTTCCGGAACAGTTCTCAGCTTCGATCAGCCTGCACGCGCCGCGCTTATCTCAACGCTTGTGCCGCAGGAGGATCTGCTTAACGCGATTTCCTTGCAGTCTGCGGTCTTCAATGGCGCAGCGATTGTTGGGCCCGCGCTGGCGGGCTTAATCGTTAACTGGATTGGACTCTCGGCGGATTTCTTTTTGAATGCACTCAGTTTCAGTGGGATGCTGGCTGCCCTGACATTGCTGCCCGGCAGACCGCGGCCGGCGCGCGCGCGTGAGAAACTACTGAGTCAGGTGCGGGAGGCGCTACGCTCCGTTCACGGCGATCCAGTTTTGGTTTCGGCTCTTTCCACCTACGGCATTCTGCTGTTCGCGGGCCCTTCGTTGCAGTTGCTGCTTCCGGTCCTGGCGCTGAACCGGCTGCATGTGGGACCGGCGACGCTGGGTGTTCTGTTCTCCGCGGCAGGTGTTGGCGCGGTGCTCGGCGCATTGATCCTGGGCAGTTTGCCGGCCGCGAACACCAGGTTCGCGCAAGTCGCGATCGCATGCTGGTGCGCGGCTTTGGCCATTGCCGGAACAGGAATCGAGGTTTGGGTTACGTTTTGCGCACTGATTTTGCTGGGTGCGTCGCAAAGTATTGTCGGCGCAACCACGTCTGCACTTTTGCAGACTCGCGTTTCCGGTGAGCAGCGCGGAAGAGTCATGAGCCTGAATACATTGCTTCTGATGGGCGTCCGTCCACTTGGCGACTTTCCTGCGGGCAGTTTGATCGCTGCGATTGGGGCTCCGTTTACGGCTGCGGTTAGTGCTGTAGTGGTTGCGATCACCAGCGTGGTTGTTTATGCACGTTTTCGGGGCTCGGGGGGGCGACGGTGAAGATTTCGTGACAAGCTGCGGCCCGCACCATCCGTCCGAACTGTTCATTGTTGCTAACCGGGTGGTCATAGCTTTCATCCTGACCAAAGCACTTCCTAGTTCTCCGGAGCAGCAGGTTAGCGGTCGTAGCACTGGCAGTCTTCTGCGACCGAGCGCCCGGGCGACGTTGCTTGGCAATGTCGTACATGGGCGGCCTGTGCGGCCGCCGCAGGCTTGCGCCCGCCCCACGAGCTAAACACATCTTCTATTGCGGTTAGTGATGGCTTCCGGCAGGTGGGTCCATATAATGAGCTGCATGAAGACGGCGTCGGAAGCAAAGACATTTGCACAGGAATGGATTGAAGCGTGGAACTCGCATGACCTGGACGCAATACTGTCCCACTATGATTCCGGCGTCGTTCTGATCTCCCCGATTGCAGCCAAGTTATTGGCTGATCCTGCCGGCACGATCGAAGGGAAGACGGCGTTACGCAACTATTTCAAGCGCGGGCTGGAAGTATATCCTAACTTGCGCTTTGAACTGCTGGATTTGATGTGCGGTCTGTCGAGCATTGTGCTCTGTTACCGGAATCAGGAAGGCAAAAGGACGGCGGAGTATATGGAGTTCGGCGACGACGGACAGATAGTCCGGGTAGTCGCCAATTACAGCGTCTAACTCGCGCACTGTGCTGTTAGTAACAAAGACCGGCCCACTCGCGTCAGAGTGAAGGACTCATTTAGCATTCTCGATAGAACAACTTGATGCCAGCTCAATCTAAATCCGCAAACTCGTCTCGACCGAAAGCAGTCCTCTGCGACATGGATGGAACGCTGCTTGACAGCAATGCGCTTCATGCAAAGGCCTGGCAAAAGACCTTTGAGCATTTTGGGATCTCTACGAGCTTCGATGAAGTAATACACCAAATTGGCAAAGGTGGAGATCATCTCATCCCGGTGTTTGTACCAGAAGCGGACCGTGAGCGCTTATCAAAGCCGCTTCAAGAGTATCGAAAACGTTTGTTCCGGTCAGAGTATCTTCCGCTGGTAAAACCGTTTCCGAAGGCGCGCGACCTTCTCCTGAAGATGAAGGCCGCCGGTATTCGAATTGCGATCGCCTCGTCATCTAACAAAGAAGATTTGAAGAAGTTCGAAGAGATCGCATCCATCACAGATCTTGTGGACGAAGAAACTTCTGCCGATGATGCGGAACGCTCAAAGCCGGCTCCCGATATTTTTCAAGCAACTCTAGACCGGTTGGGGCTTCCAGCCGATCAGGTTCTAGCTTTGGGCGATACGCCCTGGGACGTTCAGGCGGCGGCCAAAGCGCAGGTAAGGACGGTTGCGGTAACGAGCGGAGGATGGAGCGAGCAGGACTTACTACAGGCGGGGGCGATAGAAGTTTACAAAGACGTGGCGGAGTTGGCCGACAAATTCGAAGAGTCTGCTTTCTCCGGTTGATGTATTCGGCTGTTAAGGGCTGGATTCTCTCGCGATATAGATCTGGTCTGCCTTGATATCGGCGCAGTGTTGCGAAATTCCACTTGGCCAGGAAATATCAAGCCGTTTCACGGATGCCGACGATCCCAGGCCGAAGTAGACGCGCTTATCACTCGATGAAAGATAACTCGAGGCGGTTGTCACCATGGCATATTGCTCTCGCCCATCTTGGGCAGTCAAATGCAACTGCGCACCAATGCCGTCGCGATTACTTTTGGCGCCGACGGTTTCGACGATCAGCCAGTGATTGCTGTTGCCGGTATTTCGCAGCATAACGGCCGGTCCGTCGTTCGAGTTCAGCAGCACATCCACAAAGCCGTCATTGTCGATGTCACCGAATGCAACACCGCGCGCCGCAATCGGCCGATCAAAGACGGAGCCGGTTTGCGCCGAAACGTTCACAAAGTTTCGGCCTGTATTGCGAAGAAGCAGCGGAGGCTCTAAATAGCGAACGTCGGGTTGACTCAGTTGAATATTGTCCATGACGTGCCCCTGACCAATGAAAAGGTCTTTGAAGCCGTCGTTATCGTAGTCCACGAATTTGACACCCCAGCCTGAGTGAGCAATGCTGCTTGCGGACATGCCGGAAGCTCCCGAGACATAGTTGAAGCGGCCGCGCTCATTGTGGAACAACGCATATTTTTGTTTCGCGAGCGCATCGATAAACACGTCGGGCCAGCCGTCGTTGTCGTAGTCGGCGAAATCCGTTCCCATGCCGGCAAAGGTGTTCCCGTCTTCGTCGTAGGCTAGGCCGCTCTCCGCCGCTATTTCCTGGAACTTTCCGTTCTTGAGGTTGTGAAAAAGCTGCTGAGGAAAGGAGTCGTTGGCGACCAGGATATCGGGCCAGCCATCGCGATCGTAGTCGTTTATGGCGACGCCTAGTCCTTTGCCGGGGAATGTGGCGATGCCACTCTCGACCGAGACATCGCGAAAATGGCCATGCCCTTCGTTGTGGAAGAGCAAGTGAGTAGCGGGGCCGAACTGATCGGGGTGGCAGTAGGCGCGTCCTCCGGGCTGCGACATGCCGCAAAAGACGTCCTGCCATCCAGCCCACGCGAGGTAACGCGAGACGAAAAGATCCAGGAGGCCATCGCGATCGTAGTCGAGAAAGACAGCTCCAGTAGACCATCCGGAGCCCGCCACTCCGGCGGCGGCGGTGACGTCGGTGAACGTACCGTTCCGATCGTTGTGATAGAGCGCGTTGTGATCGAGCGCGGTCACATACAGATCGGGATACCCATCGTTGTCGTAATCACCAACGGCCACGCCGATGCCATAGCCGTTGCCCTTCAATCCCGATTGGTCGGTAATGTCACGAAACTTGCCGTTGCCGTCGTTGTGAAAGAGCCGATTCCAATACTTCGGGTCTGTTTTATCGGGAGTGCGCCCGGGAGACATGGGATCGGAGAGCGCGGCGCCGTTGACGAAGTACAGATCCAAGCGCCCATCCTGATCCTCATCCAGCATGGCAACGCCCGCACCCATGGTTTCGGGAAGGTACTTGCGAGAGGTGTGACTCGCTTGATTGGTAAACGTGATGCCGGAAGTCTTGGTTATATCCGTGAACGTTATCGGACCTCGGGTCGCTTGCGCGAGGAGAAAAACCAAAGGGATAAGTATGCCTAAGGATGCGCAGAAAAATGGATGGAGGCGTCGCAATAATTGATGTTCAAGCCGCTGCATCTAGCGCGGCTGCCTGTTGGATACGATCTGCAGGGCGTTCGAGATCTCCTGATCATCCGGCCTGAGAGCTTGTGCTTGCGCGAGCTGTTCTTTTCCTTTGGCAATGTCTCCGGATTGGCAGTAAATGAGGCCGAGATCTTTGTGCAGGAGCGCCTTATCGACGCAGTCGCCACATTTTGCGATGGCTTGCTGCAGCTGCGAGATGGCCTGCACGAAGTCATGACTCTGGGCGGCGGACATGCCGAAATTGGCGAGCGTCTCGACCTCATTTACAGTCTGCGACTGCGCTAATTTGTTCTTCAACTGCTGCGTATAGAGCTCGGCCTGGCGCGGATCGGTTTTGCGCAGGGCTTGCGAAAGTTGATAAAGCGTTTCGGTGCGGCTGGGATCGAGAGCGTAGGCCCGTTTCCACGCTTCAATCGCCTCTGGCGCCCGACGCAACGCCATCAAATTCTGACCGATGACGTAGTAAGCTCGGGCGTTTTTAGGATCGAGTTCGACGGCCTTTTGCGCCATCTTCAGGGAACGCTCCGTTTCACCCTGTTCCCTCAGTGCGACGGACAAGAGATAAAAACAATCCGGCGGGACATCGCGCTTTTGAAGCGCAGCTTCGAGATCGGCCTGCGCTTCACTGAAACGGCGCTCATCGAGGAGAACCCGACCGCGATAGTAGCTTGCGCTTGCGGACGACGGGTCCAGTTGAATGGCCATCGAGAATTCGGCTTTCGCACGATCCAGGTCGTAACTGTCGGCCAGGGCAACACCCAAGCTGATATGAAGATCGGACCGGTCGGGCTGCAGTTGAATTGCTTTTTCGAAGGAGGCGATTTCCTCTTTGCCTTTCCCGAGGCGGCTCTGGATCATACCGAGGGCAGTCAACGCATTCGGATTCGTACTATCGAGCGCCACAGCTTTTTGCGCTTCTATTTCCGCCTGTTGCAGATGACCCTGTTGTGCAAGGATTAACGCCAGGTTTAGATGAGCTTGCGCGAAGTTCGGGTCACTTTCAACAGCCGCTCGCAGCGATTGTTCCGCCTGGCTAAGCCGGCCCTTTTTTCCTTCGAGAACTCCCAGGTTGGCCTGCGCCTCGGCGAACCCTGGGGAGAGCGCGATGGCCTTTCGAAAGCCCGCCTCGGCCTGATCCAGGCGGCCCTCCGACATATCCAGGACAGCGAGCTGATTTAGTGCTTTTGTAAGAGTCGGATCGAGCTGGATCGAACGCTCCAGAGCCTTGCGCTCCGCGGAGTGGTCTCCGGTGCGGTCTAACGCGAGAGCAAGATTGTAGTAGGTGCGAGCGTTCGCGGGGTCCATCCTGATCATCTCCTGATAGACCTCCGCGGCTTGTTGCGGCTTGTTCTCGCTGAGCAGCGAATTCGCCTCGTTGCCTTTGGCAGCAAGTTGATTCGTAGTCATATCGTTTTTCTTTAGAGATTCGAAATTCGCGAAGGCTTGCCGGGATTGATCATTCTGTCCAAGGCTTTTCAGCGCGGTGGCGAGACCAAAACGCGCAGGCTCAGCTTTCGGATCCAGTTCGATGGCCCTTTGAAAGTAAGGGACCGCTTCTTTTTCTCTTCCGGTGTGTGCAAGAACAAAGGCGAGATTGTAATTCAAGTCAGCGTGATTCGGGTTGATGCGAAGGGCTTCGCGGAGCTCCGGTTCAGCATGTGGATAGTCGCCGAGGCCGCGGTAAGCCGAGCCTAACAAATAGTGGCCTTCGAAATCCTGCGGGTGGCGAGCGACATAGGGAGAAACCAATGGCACGACCGACTGGTTATCGCTGAGAAGGATCAGGGCTTTGGCAAGCGAGAGACGAGCAGCATCGTCGGACGGATCCAGCTTTAGCGCGGCCTGATATTCATCGGCGGCGGAGCGATAGTTCGATTGCCGAGCGTACAGGGTTCCCAAATTGAAGTGAGCGGCTTCGAACTGCGGCTTGTGGGCTATGGTCTGTTGCAAGACCTCAATCGCCGCCTGTGGCTGCTGCGTGGCGCTGAGCGCTTCGGCGAGTGAGAGCTGAAGATCCAGGTTGTCCGGCTCAAGGGTAGCGGCCTTTCTCCAAAGAGAGACGGCGGCGGAGTAGCGCTGCTCGGACGACAGAAGCTCGGCTAGTGTCTTCAGCAATGTTGTCGAGTTCGGATCGATTGCGAGTCCGGCGCGCAGTTCGGTTTCCGCTTCTTTCGGGCGACCGCGTTTCTGTTCTGCGATTCCAAGGGCATTTCTGGCAGGCGCAAATCCAGGCTGCGAAGTAAGAACATGTCTAAGGTGCTGCGCCGCCTCTGCCAATCTGCCCAGGTCGATTTGTATCAATGCGAGGTTGTACTCGGATTGCCATAGGGCGGGATTCAGCTGAAATGATTTTTCGAATGCCTGCAATGCACAGGCGCGCTGATTACGCTGTGCAAACCAAGCGCCGGCGGCACCATAGGCATCGGCTGCCTGGCCGATTGTTAGCGCGTTTTGAAGCTGCTGGGGGAGAGTGCAGTTCGAGGGCAGAGCATTTTTCGTTTCTTGGGCTCTTGTTTCTTGGGCACGGGCGAGCGACGAAACAACACATAAAACTACTACACTGAGCAAACGGTGGCGCCCGCGGCCACGCTGACCTCTCATCTGACACACTGTATCGCAAGAATGCGAAGAGCGCGCACAATGACGTTGATTGCGCTCGTGGCGTTGGCCGGCCTGCCGCTACGCGCCGCGGACGAGTACGTGGGCTCGTTGGCATGCGCGCGATGCCACCGGCAGATTTACCTGGATTATGCGAAGACCGACATGGGGCGATCGATGTCGGCGGGCGTCCCGAACGATATTCCGCGGCAAGGCATTGTTCACGACGAAAAACTGAATCGCTATTTTGCGGTTAGCCAAAAACCGGATGGAGTGTATCAAAGCGAGTACGCGACGGCGGACGGCGCAGAGGTGTTTCGCAACGAGCAGAAGATTGCGTATTCCATTGGCGCCGGGCGAAACGGAATCAGCTTTCTGGTAGATCGTGGCGGGTTTCTGCTTCAGACGCCACTTTCCTACTATTCGCAAACGCGCAGCTGGGGAATATCGCCCGGGTTCGAAGGTTTAGATATTGCGTTTAACCGGCCCGCGCTGCCCGCATGTTTAAGCTGCCACGCGGGATCTCCAAAGCCGCAAGCACCCGGAGCCGGCCAATATGCCACGCCTCCATTTCAAGAACTGAACATCGGGTGCGAGAACTGTCACGGGCCGGGTGGTTTGCACATTGCAGAACGCGAGGGCCGTATTCGTCCCACCCCTTCCGTCAAGGCGGGGAGCGCAGGCCAAAGCACGATTGTTAACCCAGCAAAGCTTTCTCCATGGCTCGCGGACAACATCTGCATGAATTGCCATCAGGGCCGCACGCTTCGTATTCTGCAGCCCGGCAAGACGTTCCAGGACTTTCGGCCAGGAACTCCGCTGCACAATTCTGTCGCGATCTTTGCGACGCCGCTTACCGAGGCAGAGGCCGGCGCTTCGTTCACACCTTTGCTGGAGCATTACTCGCTGATGACGATGAGCAAATGCTATACGAGCAGCGGGGGCCGTTTGAGTTGCATCACCTGCCACGATCCGCACGTGCAGCCCGAAGCAGAACCGGTTAACTACTTCCGGGCCAAGTGTCTTTCGTGCCATCAGGAAAGCAGTTGCGCGCTTTCTCTAACCAGCAGACGGGCGCGGGTGGGCGGCGACAACTGTGTTGAATGCCACATGCCGCGGACACCAGTGAACGGAATCGCGCACAGCGTTTTGACAAATCATCGAATTGTCAGGAATGACGCGGAGCCGTTTCCGACGGCGCTATTCAATTCGAGCAAGCCGCGTGTTGGAGGTTTGATTTATCTGAATGCCGAGCCGGGCCAAGCGGCGAATCTCTCCGATCTAACGCTGTTTCGAGCTTATACAGAGCTGGCAAGCAGTAAAGCGGAGTACCTTAGCGAGTACGTGTCGCTGCTGCATAAAGTTGAAAACGAATTTCCTCAGGCACCGGAGGTGCTTTCGGGTTTGGGCTGGCTGAAGATGGGCTCAGGGCAGGAGAAGGACGCGCCACAAGCGATCGAGTATCTGGAGCGGGCGATTGACAGCGGGACGCAACGAGTAGAGGATTATCAGGCGCTGGCAAATTTGTTAACAAAAGCGGGCCAGGTTGAGAAAGCGATTGCAGTGTTGGAACGCGGCGCGAAGATTGCGCCGTACGACGAGCGCTTTTACAAGAGCATTTCGCTCGCTTACATGTCGATCCACGACTACGACAACGCGTTGAAGGTGATGAGGGACACAGTGAAGCTGTTCCCGGAGGATGACTTTATGCGCTCGCTGCTCGAGAAAGCCGAGCAGGCGAATCGAATGCGTTAGCTCAGGTTTGCGGCTACGCTCTTTCCGACAGCGGTGAGCCTGGCAATAACCGAGTTTTCCTGTGTGGCATCACGCAGACGCATCTTCGGCATCGATGTGCTGAGCGCCGCCACGACGTGACCGCGAGCCGAGGCGATCGGAACTCCATAACAGATTCCACCGTAGACCGTTTCTTCTGCATCGCGCGCAAAGCCGCGTTCGCGGATTTCCTGATATTCGCGCTCGAGGCCTGCGGGATCGGTAATTGTGTGTTCGGTGAAGCGATACACGCCGAAGCTCCGAAGAAGCTTTTCGCGCCGCAGCGAAGATTGAAATGCCGTGATGACCTTGCCGAGCGAGCTGGCGTTCGGCGGCAGGATGTGTCCGACAACGTTGCTCATTCGGATGATTTCGTTGCTCTCTGCCACGGCGACGACCTCACCCCGATTTTCGAAGAGCATGGCGAGGCTGACTGTTTCCCGTAATTCGCTGCTGAGGTCGCGCATGAACGGCGTTGCGGCTTTGACGATCTGCATGGGCAGCCGTGACGGTATGGCGGAGCCGAATTCGGGAACGAATTTGTACATGCCGGCCACGGGAGTAGATAAGTACCCGGAAACCTCCAAGGTTTGCAGGAGGCGGAATGTCGAGGCTTTTGTCAGTCCAATGTGGCGGGCGATGTCGTTGAGGCTGAGCGGCGCTTCCTGGTCTCGCAGAAATGCGAGTATCTCAAGGGTTTTCGCGGCAGCGCGCGAGAGAACCTGATCCGCCTTCGATTCACCGGCACGCTCTTTTTCTCTCGCCGGGGAGCTATCAAGCTCCGAGTGGTCAATCGTTACGGCCATGTCGAACTCCAGAATAGCGAAATATAGGGAAAGAGACCCGATTTCCGCAACGGGATGCCAGGGGCGGGTACCAGAACCCAGAAAACATACTTGTATTTCATTTTTGCACTTCGGTGTGCGATTTGGAGATGCAGAGTTCAAAAAACGTGTTGACAGCTTACTCTTCCCTCGGATAGGCTCATTCCAAGGCAATTCCTGCTGTTTTTTGGAGCAGCCGCCAAGTTGCTGTTTAGGGGAATCTATGTCGCTGTCCTGCAACTCTCACATGTCAGACCGAGTGGTTTGGCGTATTTTTCAGGCCGGACTCATTCTGCCGGCTCTGCTGCTCGCATTTGCCGCGTCCGTTTATGGCCAGGGAAGCACCGGCGCCATCAACGGCACGGTGACCGATCCTTCTGGATCGGTAGTACCCGGAGTAAGCGTAGTACTCAAAAACACGGCTACGGCCGCCGAGCAAGTGGCAACTACGAACGCCGATGGGCGCTATGTCTTTCCAACCGTCCAACCTGGTTACTACACGCTGACTCTTACGAAGCAAGGCTTCACGACCATCAATGAACCACGGTTTCAAACCGCGGTTAATCAAACGGCCACACATGATTTCACATTGCAGGTCGGGGCTACCACGCAGGAATTAACGGTGGAAGCGACCGCCACGGCTATTGAAGCTTCGACGGCGGAACTGGGCACAGCCATCCAAACGCAGGAGGTGAACAATCTGCCGCTAAACGGGCGGAATTTCACTCAGCTGCTGACGTTGACGCCGGGAACGTCACCCATCAGCACGGGTCAGAATAGCGGAGGCGGCGGCGGATTCGCCGGAGCTGCCATTGGATCCTTCACATTCCCATCCGTGAACGGACAGACGAATCGCAGCAACATGTTCCTGCTGGACGGCTTTACGGATTATGCGTTTGTCGGGAACTACGCCGTTTCGCCGATCATTGACGCGGTGGATGAGTTCAAAGTTCAGTCGCATAACGACATCACTTCCTACGGCGGCTCGATGGGCGGCATTATCAACATCGTCTCGAAAGGCGGGACCAGCCAGTATCATGGCAGCCTTTGGGAGTTCCTGCGAAACAGCAGTCTGGACGCGAGGAATACATTCAGTCCGGCGGTTACGGTATACAGGCAAAATCAGTTCGGCGCGACTGCCGGAGGGCCGGTTTTTCTCTCGCGCCTGCGTGGCCACCGGCCGCCAAAAACCTTCTTTTTCGTGGGGTATGAAGGGTTCCGAGCGATCCGGGGAGCACAACAATTGGACACCGTGCCCACGCCGGCGGAGTACGCGGGAGACTTCAGCGGCATTTCCGCCCAACTGTACAATCCGTTTTCGACGACACCCGATCCGAATCATCCGGGCCAGTATCTGAGAGCGCCATTTGTGAATAACCAAATCCCGGTGTCGCTGCTGAATGCGCCGACGATTGCATACATGCAGAAGTTTTACCCGCAACCAGTGAATACCGGGATTCCGAACGTCAACTATATCGACACAACACCAAACACGACGAACAGCGATACCGGGACAATGCGCATCGACCACCAGATCAGTGACCGGCTTTCCTCGTGGTTCCGGCTGACTAAGTTCGCGCAGGAAATTACAAGCGTGAATGGCAACACGCCGGGCGTGCTGAACGGGAACAATGTGGACGGATATCAAACTGGCGGATCCGCGACGTGGACGTCCGGTTCCGGGAATAAGGTGCTGAGCGCGCGTTTCGGGCGAACGAGCGCATTTGCGGTGGTAGCGAATCAGTTTCCGGGCGACCTGGGCAACGCTTACCAGGTGGGCGAGTTCAACACGCTCTATACGACGGGATTCCTGGGCGGACGATCCTTCAATCCCGGGTTTGGCATCCCTGGTTATACCGGCATCCCCGAAGGCAACTATCAAGGGAACGCGATTGCAGACATTTGGGAGGGCGCCGCAGACTTCAGCTGGGTGAAAGGCAAGCATACGCTTCAGATGGGCGGGGACATCAACACGAACGGCGGCAATCAGCCGATCTTGTTTGTGAACCAGTCGTACAGCTCGTTTCAGACCGCCGACCTTGAAAGCACCAGCAGCACGGGAAACGCTCTCGCGTCGGCGTTGTTGGGGTTACCGACCTCTGTGAATCGACGCAATGTGAACATCACGACTCACGGCGGGTGGGTAGACGGATTTTATTTTCAAGATCAGTGGAAGGTCAGCGACAAGTTACAGCTGAATCTGGGTCTCCGTTACGACCTGACTCTCTGGCCGATTTACGGCAGCCCGCAGGATAACAACCAATATGTGGGCGATACAGACCTGGATACGGGAAACTACATCCTGGCGCGAGTTCCACCAGCTTGCTCGACCGGCGTGTCACCGTGTATTCCGACACCCGGCGGTCTGCTGCCGCCTCATGTCACGGTGACGAATTCCGGCAACGGCTCGATCATTCACAATACCTTCGATAACTGGCAACCGCGCATGGGTCTTGCCTATCGCGTGGCGCCCAATACAGTTATTCGCGCGTCCGTCGGACGATTCTTCGATAACTGGGCGGCGATTCAGCAGCTGGCGACGAACTATCAGGGGAACTGGCCCGATACGACATTCCTGTTGGCGAATAATCTTAACAGCAATATTCCGAATGCCACTGCTCAAAATCCGCTGGGGCTTGGAAATGGATCCCAGATCTTGCCCGCACCCACTCCGTTTAACCAAGTGAACTGGATGATCGATCCGTATTACAAGAACGCGTACTCGATTCAGTGGAATTTCGGATTGCAGCAGCAAATCGGCAAAAACGCGACCATCGAAGCGAACTATGTCGGATCGCAAGACAGCCGTCTTGATTCCGGAGCGTACCGCAATACCGCGGTTGTCCCGGGCCCAGGACCTATTTCGGACCGGCAACCGTTTCCGTATATCACTCCCACTTACTTTGACAAGAGCGTCGGCAAGGCGAGCTATGAGTCATTTCAATTCAAAGGCCGGGAGTCCACGTCAAACGGGCTGACTCTTTTGGTTTCGTATACCTGGTCGAAGACGATTAATCTCGGATGCGACGGGTTCTTCGGTTCGGAGGGATGCAGCATCCAGAACGCCTATAATCTGAATGCCGACCGTAGCGTTGCCGGATATGACATCCCGCAAAACCTGAGCGTCAGCTGGGTGTACGAATTGCCGGTAGGACATGGCAAACGAGTCGATTTCTCTAACGGTTTTGTAAACGCCGCGCTGGGCGGGTGGACGCTGAATGGAATTTTCACGGCCCGATCCGGACAACCGTTCACCGTGAATGCAAGCGGCGATATTGCAAATACAGGGAACGTCGTCGAACGGGCAGACCTGAACTGCACGGACCCGTATGCGCCTCATCCGAATCGCAACGCCTACCTCAATACGGCGTGTTTCTCTACTCCGGCTCCGTTTACATTTGGAACAGCCGGCAGGAACGACGTTCGGTCGCCGCATGTCACTAACCTAGATTTATCGCTTTTCAAAATCTTCCCGATACACGAGGACACACGGCTGGAGTTCCGGTCCGAATTCTTCAATGCACTGAACCAATCTTCGCTGGGAGTGCCGGATTCAACGGTGACGGATCCCAAGTTCGGGCAGATTACTTCTACCGCACAGACAGAGCGCGAGATTCAGTTTGCCTTGAAGCTTTATTTTTGAATCGGCCGACTGCAACAGGGGATGATGCAGACTTTGCGAATCGATGCTTAAGAGGCGAACGCGTTTGCGGCACGTTTGCCTTCTTCTAGCGACACTTTTGGCGGTGGGCATACCGCTGCGGAGTGCCGGCATTACGTTTACCGGATCGACAGGGCCCGGCAAAGGAAAACGGGTTGTGCTGATTGCGGGCGACGACGAGTACCACTCCGAGGAAATGCTGCCGCAACTGGCAAAGATCCTTGCCGTCGAGCATGGGTTCACCTGTACGGTTCTCTTCTCCATTGACCCGAAGACGGGGACGATCGATCCGCACGAGCAGCGCAATATTCCTGGGATGGAAGCTCTCGGGAGCGCCGATCTGGTCATCTTGTTTACCCGCTTTCGCGACCTGCCGGATGACCAGATGAAGTATTTCGTCGATTACGTCAACTCGGGCAAGCCGATCATCGGAATAAGAACGGCGACGCATGCATTCGAGTTGAAGAGCAGCCCGACATACGCACAGTATTCTTGGAACAGTACGACGCCGGGATGGGAAGGCGGATTCGGCAGGCGCGTACTAGGGGAAACATGGATCGCACATCACGGCCACCACGGAAAACAGAGCACAAAGGCAATCGTTGTTCCAGCCGAGGCCGGGAATCCGATTCTGCAAGGTATCCAGAGCGGTGCGATATGGGTGCCGACAGATGTGTATGAAATTCGTCTTCCACAGCCCCCGTCGTGCACGCCCTTATTGCTCGGCGAGGTTCTTTCCGGGATGCAGCCGGACAGCCCGCCGGTAAACGGTAAACAGAACGATCCGATGCTCCCGGTGGCATGGACGAACTCGTACACCGGAACTTCGGGCAAGCCGTCGCGGATTTTTGCGACGACGATGGGCAGTGCCGACGATTTGGAAAACGAATCGCTGCGGCGTCTGCTAGTGAATGCGGCGTATTGGGCCGCCGGGCTAGAGAAACAGATATCGGCATCTTCAAAGGTCGATCTGGTCGGCACGTACCGGCCGCGCTCGTTTCTTGACGAGACGTACACGCACGGACTACGGCCGGAAGACCTGAGGAAGTAACGGATGCAGAGGGATATGTTGCAGGCCTAGGTTATGGAGCAGGAAAAGCAGGCGGCAGGGCATGGCGTGCCGGGATTCAAGTTTGGCTCCGAAGTCTACACGTGGTTCATGAAAGAGGACGGGCGAGCGTATGCGAACCGGCTAGATCATATGATCGAGGTGATCGCGAAGGCCGGGTTCGCGGGCGTGCAGCCCATCTTCGGCTGGATGGGAGATCTGGCGGATCCGAACCGGTTCGCCGATTGCCTGCGGAAGAACGGGATCCAACTTGCGGCGCTTTCGCTGGTTCTTGATTGGAATGGTCCCGAGGAGACGGTAGAGGAACAACGTACAGCCGATGCCGCGATGGACTTGTTAGTTCAGTTTCCGGGGGCGATACTCTGCGTTGTGCAAAAGCCGACCGGCCGTCACAACCTGACGGAGAGGCGACGGTTCCTGCTGCAGAATTTGCATAGCGTCGCAAGACGAGCCGTCCGGCGCGGCATCGTTTGCTCGTTTCACCCGAATTCACCGCATTCTTCCATCGCTCGCACGCGTGAAGACTACGAGGTCCTGCTTTCCGGGCTCGATCGCGACATTATCGGCTGGACACCGGATGTTGGACATATCATCAATGCCGGAATGGATCCGCTCGAAATAATGAATGAGTATGCGGAGCTGATCAACCACGTGCACTTCAAAGATTGGGATGGAAAACCCGAATTCGTTCTGATGGGAAACGGGGTGGTGGATTTCCGTGGCATTATTCGCTTCCTCAACGACCGGGGTTACGCGGGATGGATCATCTGCGAGGACGAAGGCGCGGCGGCTTTGGAAGATCCCGACGGGGTGACACTGCACGATGGCAGTTGGATCCGAAATTCCCTCTTAAATTCAATCTGAGCTTCCAAAGTGCCTGTCATCGAAACAAACGGAATTCGTATGTCCTACGCCGAGCGCGGCGGCGGAGAGCCGCTGCTCCTGATTATGGGGATCACGGCCACGGGAGCGGTATGGGAGAAGCACGCCGACTATTGGCAGAAGGAATTCCGATGTATTTTTCCGGACAACCGGGGAGTCGGTGAAACAGACAAACCGCCAGGGCCTTACACGAGCGCGATGATGGCGAAGGATTGTGTGGGACTGCTGGACGCGCTCTCGATTCCGAAAGCGAGAGTGGTGGGTTGTTCGATGGGAAGCATTATCGCGCAGGAGATGATGCTCGCCTATCCGGAACGCGTTCACAGTGCGGTCTTGATGTGTCCATGGGCGAGAGTTGACCGTTATGCGAGCGGAATATTCAGCCACATGGTGCACTCGAAGGCGCGATTGACGCCCGAGGAGTTTGCGACCTTTATCCAACTATTGATCTTTTCAAAAGCCGGGTGGGATGACACGGCCTTGTACAAGATGATGCTCGATGACAGGCAGGCAGCGGGGCTGAACCCGAACCCGCAACCTCTGTTTGCGCTGGAAGCGCAGGCCGCGGCGTGCATGACCCACGACACGCTCAGTAGGCTGCGGAATGTGAAATGTCCCTGTCTGGTAATTGGGGGCAGCGGGGACATTTTTACGCCGACCTGGATGGCAAAGGAAATCGCTGCGGCAATTCCGGGCTGCGACCTGCATCTGTACGAATCGGCCGGACATGCATTTCATTGGGAACATCTGAACGATTTCAATGAGCGAGTACTCGCCTGGCTGCGGGCACATTAGTATTCTCGTCAGAAGCGCGGTTTTCGACGCGAGGAAAGGAACTCATTGAAACAATCCGTAGCATATTGGTGCCTGAATTCTTCGGAATGGCAGTGGAGCATGGAACAGGTTTGCCAGCTCGCCAATGAACTAGGCTTTGCCGGCATCGAGCTGGTCCCTTCGGAGCTTCTGCCGGAAGTAAGGAAGCACAATTTGATCTGCACGCTGGGCGTGAATGGAATGCCCGATCCGCCATTCATGCGAGGAGTGAACAACCGCCGGCATCACGAAGAGGTGATAGCCAGCACAAAGGCTGCCATCGACAGTTGCGTCGAGTTTCAGACACCGAATGTCATCGCTTTCACGGGGTACAAGTGGCGCGATCCGGAGAATCCGGAGAGCGAAGAGATCCCGCGGCGTGAAGCCTTCGAGAATTCTGTGGCGGCGCTGCGAACGCTTGCGGAGTATGCGGCGGGCAAACGGGTGACGGTCTGCCTGGAACATCTGAACACGCGCGACGACACGCACCCGATGAAAGGACACCCTGGATATCACGGGGACGATGTGGATTTTTGCGCCGGCATTGTTCGCGAAGTGAATTCGCCGTTTGTGCGTTTGCTGTTCGATGCTTATCACGTGCAAGTGATGCATGGCGACGTGATCCGAAGAATCCGGCAGAATCGGGATGTGATCGGGCACATTCATACGGCCGGTAACCCGGGTAGAAACGAGATTGATGGATCGCAGGAGCTTTACTATCCGGCAATACGCCGCGCTCTCGAAGAAATCGGGTACGACGGATTCATCGGCCATGAGTTTATTCCGACACGGGATCCGCGTGAAGGTCTGGCTGAGGCGGCGGAGATATTTCGATGAATGACATGCCGTTGAGCTCTATACGGGAGGAAGGGACGGCTGAAAGCCGTCCGCGGCTAGGATTGGCCGCCCCACAAGGCGGGCTCGCATCCGCGACATCCGTGCAAAGTTTCGCATGATCGCATTTGCTTTGCTCTTATTCATCTCCGGATCGGACCTGTTCACGAAGAATTGCGCCGGTTGCCACGGAGCCGACGCTCATGGAACGGCGAAAGCACCCGCGTTGGAGCCCGACCCGCATATCGTGGAACAAACGCTGGAGCAGCTAAGCGACTTCCTTGCTCACGGGAACGTGGCGGCCGGTATGCCGGCGTTTCCCGATCTTTCGTTACAGGAGCGGTTGGCGTTATCCAACCACCTGCAAGTGCTGAACATGACCACTGTTTCCGGTCCCCCCGCGGCGACAGCACCAGTGGGAAAAAAGAGTTGGCCCAAACCGCAGCCCGGCGATTGGGTGACATACAACGGCAGCGATTCGGCAAACCGATATAGCTCGCTGAAACAGATCAACACGGGGAATGCCGGTTCCTTAAAGTTGAAATGGATTTTTCCCATCCAGGCTTTCGGTTTGGAACTGACGCCGCTGGCTGCGGACGGGGTGCTTTACGTGACCGGTCCGAACCAGGTATTCGCGCTGAACGCCGTGACCGGAGAAGCGCTCTGGCATTGGTCGCGTCCGGCAAGCGCAGGTATGGTGGGAGATGCAAAGCTCGGGACGAACCGTGGCGTGGCAATTCTGGATAACAAAGTGTTTTTTGTGACAGACAACGCTCACCTGCTGGCGTTAGATCGAGGGACGGGGCAGCTCATCTGGGAAAAGCCGCTATTTCCGAAGTCGCAGGCCTACGGCGGCACCACAGCGCCGCTGATTGTGGACAACATGGTGATCACGGGCGTAGCAGGAGCGGACGAGGGAATTCGCGGGTTTGTCGCGGCATTCAAGCCGGACGATGGCGCGCTGATCTGGCGGCACTGGAGCGTTCCCCAGAAGGGGAACCCCGGCATAGAAACCTGGGGAGCAAACGAGCCGGTGATCGGAGGCGGATCGACGTGGCTGACCGGGTCTTATGATCCCTCTTCCGACACGCTGTATTGGCCAACCGGCAATCCGTTTCCGGATGGAGACGATCGCGACCGCCCGGGCGACAATCTGTACACCGACTGCATTCTCGCTTTGAATGCTCATACGGGAGAGCTGAAGTGGTACTACCAATTTACGCCGCATGATTTGGCCGACCGGGATGCGACGGAGCCGCCTGTGTTGGTGGACACCGAATTTCAGGGGAAGCCGCGCAAGCTGTTGCTGCATGCCGATCGCAATGGCTTCTTTTATGTGTTGGATCGCACAAATGGGAAGCTTCTGCTGGCGAAACCGTTTTTGCGCCGAGTGGATTGGGCATCGGGGATAGGGCCCGACGGACGGCCCGTTGTGGTGGAGCCGCGCGGATGTCCGGACGATGCAGCGAATTGGGATTCGACAGCCTTTAGCCCGAAAACCCACCTTTATTATTTATTGGCGCTGGAGCAGTGTACCGGTAGCCGAGGCCGGTATCCGAATGAGGCCGGGCAACGGTTCTTGCGAGCCCTCAACATCGATACGGGCGAGATTGTCTGGGAAGTTCCTCAGCCCGGACCGGCGCGCGCTAAAACCTGGACCGGCGTTCTTGGGACGGCCGGAGGTCTGGTGTTCTATGGGCAGCCCAATAGCGGCTTTGCAGCAGTGGATGAACGGAACGGCAAAACGCTTTGGCAGTTCCCAACCAATATTCGAATGAAGGCCTCACCGATGACATTCACCACCGGGGGCAAGCAGTACATCGCGGTTGCGGCGGGGCCGAATATTCTTTGCTTCGGGCTGTAGAGCGCCCGATTGCCCCATATTGAAGGGCCGCGCCGGGGCGGCTTGTGCGCTACTAAGCTAACCTTGAAATTTACGCATGATCCGCGTCCGCTTTGCGCCTTGGGCGACAGGCTGGATTTATCAATCCGATTCCCGAAAAGTTCGCGGCATGGATCCCCTGATTCATCAGCGGATCCGTTTATTGGGGATGCAAGCACCGTCGCACATTTCTTCAGCGCATATCCGTGTTGATGCCCAAGAAGGCATGCCCACAAAGGCTGAGTATTGGGCTTGTTATGAGATCAAGGTAGATGAGGAATTGTCGGTTTTTAGTTCCACGGGACGATTTCGAACAGCCACGAGTCGGGATCTGATCGCATATCGAGAATCGAAGCGTGCTCTCGTCCGTGATTGTCAACGGAAACCGAAATTAGGGTCAATAAGTCGTGGCTGCGCGTTCATTGCACGGGTTCTAACCGGCGATAGTATGCGGCGATCTGCTCATTGGCCTGTTTCGCCAACTGCTCCCGGTCCGCCTCGGTCAGTCGCCGCCATAGTGGCTCGGCAAATCGAACCATCGCAACGTCCTTTAGTCTACGAAAGAAACGCTTCCGCTCGAATTTCTCGAAGGGCATGGTGAGCATGGTCCGCTCAATGTCCAAGTCCGTTAATTCCGCAACGCGCGCCATCTTCTTTGTAGGTGCTTCCGTTAACAAGCCCTTCTCCTGTCGTTGAAGATAAAAGTCGCGGAAGAACGCTACCAACTGCGAGACCCGTACGCGCCCGCTCCGATCCGAGCATTGCAACATAGCAATTAATAGAACAGGCTTGTACGACGCTGACATCTCGGCGTCCTCGACGTATTTCAAAAACAGATGACGAATATTTTCTTCGCTAAGCGGTGCTACTCCGTATTGTTGCTGCAGTTCGGCCAAGCGCTCGTGACGGAAGTAGTAGTACTCGCGGTCACCGACCCGCACAGTCAAGTCTGGCGGAAATTCACCGCGTCGGACACGGTCGCGAACGGTCGAATCATCGACTCGAAGTTCTATAGCGAGTTCGTTGGTAGCGATCATACCTTCCGCTTCGTCCTGCCAACGAAATACATCAATGAGTCGAAGACTCGTATCGTAGATCCCAATTCCGAGGATCAGCGGTGGCACTTCGCCAGCTTCCACCGTCTGCTTTTCATGCGCCAATTGCTCGTCCGGAGCTGCCACGAGAGCTCCCGGACGATAGTCACTCTTCTTGAACAGCCGATGAACGCTAAGCGCCTGTGCGTACCGAGTCGAGTTGTCGATAAAGTCGAATACCAGTAAATGGTCCTTGCCCGGAGCCTTGCGCGTTCCCCTGCCGAGTTGCTGCACATAAACGATTTTGCTGAGTGTCGGCCTCGCCATCAGAAGCACCTCCGTACGGGGCGAATCCCAACCTTCGTTAAGGATGTCGCATGCGCAGAGCACCTGTATGTCGCCGGCTTCGTAGGCCCTCAGCACATCTTCTCTTTGATTAGCAGCGATCCGGCCAGACACGCTGGCCGCGGGAATACCGGCGTTCTTGAACTCACTCGCCATTCGTTCGGCGTGGTCCACATTTACACAGAAACAAACGGCACGCTTGCCGGACACGTGCCTGACATACACACCCACGACGAGTTCATCCCGGCCGGGAACCTGGATGGCTTCTTCCAGATCTCTCGCACGGTAATCCACGGAGTTGTACCGGACCTGGCTCAGATCAATGTTGGTCTCTACTCGCAGGCATCGAATGGGAACCAGAATATTTCGCCGGATCGCCTCCTCCAGTTCCAAGCGGTGAGCTGTTTCACGAAAAATTTCCAGCAGTGAGCATTCGTCCGGCCGTTCCGGAGTTGCCGTCAATCCCAGCGTGAACCGCGGTTGAAAATATCCAATCACTTCGCGGAAGGTCTCTGCGACTGCGTGATGCGCTTCATCCACGATGAGATATCCGAATTCTCGCGGATCGAACCGGCTCAGGTTTCGGCTCATCGCCTGAAACGTGCTCAATACTACATGCGCATCGAGCTTCATTGCACCACTGCGAAAAAGAGCTGTTGTAGCTTGCGGCCAGAGTTCGATAAATCGTTCTTGGGTTTGCTTCGGCAACTTCCCGCGGTGCGCCAGGTAGAGCGTTCTCAAACCCAATCGGCGGGCGTCAGTCACTGCTACGTGCGTTTTACCCGTGCCGGTGGCATGAGTGAGTAGCGCGATCGTTTTGCCTTCCCCACGCATTGCATCCAGCGACTTAAGTGCTTTAGACTGGTGCTCGCGCAAGGAGAATTCTCCTGCCTCTTGCAGCGGAAGAAGATCCCCAAGCGTTCCGGCCGCGATCTCGCGTTCCAAAAACAGCCGCAGTTGTTCCACGACGCGTCTGCGCTCGAGTGCGAGTTGCTGATCCGTCCAGCGGTATACTTTCCAACCTTGATGAACGAGACTGTTCTGACGTGTTAACGCGCTCCGGAAATCGGCCGGCTTCACGTGCGGCGAGGCAGGATCATGCCAGAATTCTCCGTCAATCTCAAAGGCATACCTACTCAACGGAGACTCTAGAGCATAATCAATGCGACGGCGGCTCTGATCGATATCGGTAAACGGGACCTGGAATTGGAGCCACTGCGCGCCAAGAAAACCGACAGCTTCCTGAAATATCTCGACAAATAGATCCTCTGCAGAGCTGGCCGGCAACCCTGACATGCTGTTGGCTTCGCTATTCACGGCGACTGTCCTGCACACTTTGAAACGACAATGGGGTTCCCAAGAGGTGGGGTCTGCTTTGGAAAAGACCGATTCACATTGTAAGATCGCTTACCGGAAGCGGTAGGGCAACTCCGCCGGTCAGGCCCTTTGGGCCGGGTTTTCGTCTTGCCGGCACGGGAGTAGTGCCTGGACCGCCTAGTTCTCGTTCGATTCGTTCGAGGCTGTCCGGATTGTCATTTGACAGACGCATACTCCGGGACTCGAGATCGTCTGTGAGCCGCTTTAACTCGGCTAAGGCATCTTTCGACGATAGCTCCTTTCTGCGCCGCGTTTTGATCTCCGGAATTCGGGCTTGAATCCGGTTGACGAGTCCGGTAAGAAAACCGTGCATCCATATCAAGGTTTCGCCGTCTAGCCGAGAATCAATCGTTTCCAGCTTCGTCTGGAGTTGATGAGCTATTTCGCAAACCTGTTCGTCCACAAAGGCACCTTAGTTAAAGCAACTCTAGCCGATTTTGAATGCTTTTTGCAGCTGTCCTCCGGTCTTAATCCATCCGGGCTAATGCAGCAACTGACCCATCGATAATCCACTGAGACCTGCCTCTGAATTCGCGAGAAATGGTGCGGGCCGGCTTGGGATTACCGGTAAGCTAACCTTGAAATTTACGCATGATCCGCGTCCGCTTTGCGCCTTCGCCCACAGGTTATCTCCACATCGGCGGCGCGCGCACCTTTATTTTCAATTGGCTGTATGCACGCCGCAACGGCGGTAGCGTCATTCTGCGCATCGATGACACCGACGTCGAACGAAACACGCAGACTTCTCTTGATTCGATTTACGAAGGGCTCGAATGGCTCGAGCTGGGTTGGGATGAGTTCTATCGTCAATCCGACCGCCTGGATCTCCATCGGCAGACCGCGTGGGCGATCTTCGAAAAGGACCTTGCGTATCGTGACTTCACGCCTGCGTCCACCGCCGCTGAAAATCCTATCGGGGGATGGCTTTGCAATCCGGGCATGCGCGAACTAAGCCGCGAAGAGAGCGACCGGCGCGCGAATGCCGGTAAGCCGTTCGTACTGCGCTTCCGGGTACCTCGCGAATCGCGCGCCGAAGTCGTCGTGCCGGATCTCGTCTACGGGACGGTGACGAAGGCGACCAGCGACCTTGAGGATTTCGCGCTGCTGCGCTCGACCGGCATGCCGACTTATCATATGGCATCGTGCGCGGACGATGCCGATCTCCGTATTACGCATATCCTGCGCGGACAGGAACATCTCGCCAACACGTTCAAGCACGTGCTTATTTTCGAAGCGCTGGGTGTGGATGTGCCGCAGACGGCTCACTTGCCGCTCCTGATGGCGCCGGATGGGGCTAAGCTCTCGAAACGCATTCATGGGCCTGTGGTCAGCGTCACCACGTATCGCGATGCCGGTTTCCTTCCGCATGCGTTCATAAACTTCCTTTCGCTGCTCGGCTGGTCGCCGAAGAACGATCGCGAGAAGATGTCGCGCGAGGAGCTTATCGAGTTCTTCTCACTCGAAGGGATCAACCGCAGTAATGCAACGATCAACTTCACAGCGGAAGATCCATTCGATCCCAAGGCCCTGTGGTTGAATGCGGAGCATCTGCGCGCGCTCGATCTTGATGAATTTGCACAACGATTGATGCCTTACGCCCAACGAGCAGGATTTACCAATGCGACGCCCGAAAAACTTCGCGCGATCGCTCCCCTGATCCACGAACGGATGCGTTTATTGGGGGACGTCAGCACGGTCGCAGATTTCTTCTTCTCGGAGTTGCGGCCATACGATCCCGCCGAATTGGTCCCGCAGAAAGGCGACCGCGCCATGGCTGCGCGAGCGCTCGAAAAGGCGAAGGAAGTGGTCGCGGATGTGCCTGCCTTCGATCATCAGATACTGGAATCAGCTCTTCGCGCCGCTGCCAATGAAATCAAGCTGAAGGCGGGACAGATGTTTCAGCCGATTCGCGTCGCGGTGTGCGGGCGTAAGAACGCGCCTCCGCTTTTCGAGACGCTTGAGGTGCTGGGACGGGACATCGTACTGACCCGTATCAATTACGCATTGAGCATTATTTCATGAACGAAGGCGATTCAACTTCTTCCAACTTTATTCGCGATCTGATCCTCTCCGACAACGCAACGAACAGATACGGTGGACGTGTGCACACGCGCTTTCCACCCGAGCCCAACGGGTATCTGCACGTTGGCCATGCCAAGAGCATCATGCTCAATTTCGGCCTTGCGGAAGAGTTCCGTGGAGAGTGCAACCTGCGCTTCGATGATACGAACCCCACGAAGGAAGAGACGGAGTATGTCGAGGGCATTATTAACGATGTGAGGTGGCTGGGAGGGGATTTCGGCGACCGGATCTTCTACGCATCGGACTACTTCCAGCAACTTTATGCTTGGGCGATCGAACTGATCAAGAAAGGGAAGGCTTTTGTTTGCGACTTAAGCAGCGAACAAGTGCGCGAGACGCGCGGGACGCTAACCGAAGCCGGACAGAATAGCCCGTATCGCGACAGGAGTGTTGCGGAGAACCTGGATCTCTTCGTTCGCATGAAGAACGGCGAGTTCCCCGACGGCTCGCGCACGCTGCGCGCCAAGATCGACATGGCGTCACCGAACCTGAACCTGAGAGATCCGGTGATGTATCGCGTCCTGCATGCCGAGCATCATCGAACCGGAAATGAGTGGTGCATTTATCCGATGTACGACTGGGCGCACGGTCAATCCGATTCGATTGAAGGCATCACCCACTCGATTTGCACGCTGGAGTTTGAGAGCCATCGGCCGCTATACGACTGGTTTCTGGAGCAGCTCGGGATCTTTCACCCGCAGCAAGTCGAGTTCGACCGGTTGAATTTGACGTATACCGTCATGAGCAAGCGTAAGCTGCTTCAACTTGTTCAGCAGGGCGTGGTGGAAGGCTGGGACGATCCGCGGATGCCCACGATCAGTGGAATGCGGCGGCGCGGCTACTCGCCGCAAGGGTTGCGGAATTTCGCGCGGAGTCTGGGAGTATCGAAGACGAACGGCATCACGGAACTCGAGAAGCTGGAGTATTACATCCGGGAGGACCTGAATAAGACGGCGTTACGCGTTATGACCGTGTTGCGGCCAGTCAAACTGGTGCTGACGGACTATCCCGAAGGCGAAGTGGAGTCGATGGAAGCCGTGAACAATCCCGAGGATGGGAGCGCGGGAACGCGATCCGTGCCCTTCACCCGCGAGCTTTGGATCGAGCAGGACGACTTCCGCGAGACGCCGCCGAAAGGGTACCACCGGCTGTATCCCGGGAATGAAGTCCGGCTACGCTATGGCTACATAATCAAATGTCAAGATGTGGTGAAAGATCCCGCCACAGGCGAGATTATCGAGATTCATTGCACATATGATCCAGAGACACGCAGCGGTCACCAGACGCGGAAAGTGAAATCCACGATTCACTGGATTTCGGCAGCGCACGCAATCCCAGTGGAGGCTCGTCTGTACGAAAAGCTGTTTACGGTCGAAAATCCGAACCAGACGCCGGAGGGCTCGGATTTCACCGTGTTTCTGAATCCCAAATCGCTTGAGATCGTGCACGGCAAAGCTGAGCCGTCGCTGGCGAGTGCCCGTCCTGGCGACCGTTATCAATTCGAGCGCGTTGGGTACTTCTGCGCGGATAAGTCGTCCAGTGAGGAACGGCTTGTGTTCAACCGGACTGTCGAGTTGCGCGACACCTGGGCGAAGCTTCAGAAGCAACTGTAGAGTGTGGATCAAAAAAAAGCCCGGATCAAAAAGATCCGGGCCCGACAGCGAAAATGAATTGAATTTACGAACTACGCCAGAAGTGTTGTTTACTTCTTTTTGCTTCCTGGCGTTTAGAAAACTAGAAACAACCGCTTAACGGCTGAGTTACTTGGTCTCAGTCGTGGTAGAGCTGGTCGTGGTTGCGCCAGTCTTGCCCTTCTTCGACTTGTGGGTCTTCTTTGAGTGGGTCTCCGTGGTGGACGAAGTTGCAGTGTTCTGGGCCTTCTTGGCAGCCGGGGCGGCCATCAGGAAAGGAACCGCCACAGCGGCGAGCACGGACGACGTGAAAAGCTTTTTCATTTGAATTTTTCTCCTTAAAGATGTGGCGGAACGTGTGAGTAAGTAAGCGTGGCCAAGCGTTTCGTTAGTTCTTTATTTTTGATGGCTGCCGGGCTTCGCTCTTGTCTCTCGCCGCTCACAACTCTACTTTGCCTGGATTGCGCGCTTCGGACCATCGCTCGGTCAGGCGAATCGATATCCCGTCTTTAGGGGATATCGCAAGTTCCGGATTAATGAAAGAATCGTCATCGTGGCGGCAACGAACTCGATTACTCAGGCGCGCCTACAGCGTTTTTTGTTGCTGGGCTTGGGGATATCGGCCGCGTTGCTGCTGCTGGCGCTCCTGGTAGCAGCGCGCGCCGTTCATCAGATCGATCGCGATACGGAAACTTTTGCCGCGCGGCAAGCACTGACAAAAGCGGCCATCGACGACATCGAGCAGGAGCAGTCACAGCTGAATACATCCTGGCTTCGGCTGGCCGGGAAGCGCGACGTTTTGAAGCGGGAAGAAGTGCTGACGCAGCTTGCCGAATCGCGGTCCCGCATGGGGGCGGCGCTGCAGTTGGCGTATGAGCAGACGGAGTTCCTGCGCGAAAGCATCTTCCAGCGTGGCCATGGGTTATTGCGCTGGACGCTATGGTTGTTTTGCATCTGTGTCGTGCTCTCGATACTTTGCGCTTCGTGGACGGTGCGCGCATCCACCGTTTTATTTCAGCGGCTCGGGTTGCAAACGGCGAAATTGACGCAGTTGCAGTATCAGTTTTTAGAGACCCAGGAAGATGTTGCGCGGCGCTTTTCGCACGAACTTCACGATGAACTTGGACAAGCTTTGACAGCGGTAAAGGCGAACCTTTCCGCTCTTCGGAAACAAGGCGCGAACGATGAAGGCCGGATCGACGACTGCATGAGGCTGGTGGACGGAGCCATTGAGGGCGTGCGCGAAATGTCGCAATTATTGCGCCCGACCATTCTGGACGATTTCGGGTTGGACGCTGCCCTGCGCTCGCTCGGTGAACGTTTTTCGGAGCGGACGCAGATCGTGGTGAATTATTCGAGTAACCTGGGCAGCCAGCGCCTGGCCGATCAGACAGAGACCCATCTATTTCGCATTGCTCAGGAAGCCTTAACGAACGTGGCGCGTCATTCCAAAGCAACCGAGGTAACGATGAAGCTGACCCGCACAGCGGCGGGCATTCGCCTGGACATTGGCGACAATGGTCAAGGTTTCGATTTGACGGCAGCTCGAACCAGTTCCGGTTTAGGGCTGGCCGGCATGCGCACGCGCGCCGAGGGTTGCAGAGGAATGCTGACAGTTCATGCGGCTCCCGGTAAGGGAGTGGAAATCGAGGTTTCGTGTCCAGCCAGTCGCTGAAGATCTTACTTGCCGATGACCATACGATCGTTCGTCAGGGTCTGAAGCTGATCCTTTCGGCGCAACCGGACCTGGAGGTTGTCGGCGAAGCGGCGAATGGACGCGAGGCAGTTGAACTGGTTCAGAAGCTGAAGCCAGATGTCGTTCTGATGGATGTCGCGATGCCGGAGCTTAACGGGATCGAGGCGACACGCCGCATGATGGAGGTTAATTCGCGGGTGAAGATCCTGGTGCTCAGTATGCACAAGGAGTCAGTGTATGTTCGCGAGATTCTGAAAGCCGGCGCTCGCGGCTACATTTTGAAAGATGCGATCGACTCCGAATTATTGAACGCGGTGCGCTCCGTTGCTCGCGGGGACGGATATATCAGTCCGGCGGTATCAGGAGCGTTGCTGAGTGACTATCGGAAGGATGTCACAGATCCGGCGGATCTGCTGACGAAGCGGGAACGCGAAGTGCTGCAGTTGATCGCTGAAGGCAAGACCAACAAAGAGATCGCGACCCGCTTGAATCTGAGCGTCTACACAGTTGATTCGCACCGCGGCAAAATCATGGAGAAGCTCAATCTGCACAGCACGGGAGAGCTTGTCCGGTTTGCGATTAAGAACGGGCTTTCAGATTAAGGCCGGGCGGCCTTGCGGCCGCCGCAGGCTTGCGCCCGCCCCACACACACGGCAGCTATTCTTCTTCTGGTTCCTCTTCTTCCTCTTCTTCCGGCTCCTCTTCGCTTGCCTGCGACAGAATCGGCGAGGACAGCTTGGTCAGAAGAGCATCGGTCTTCTCTTCCTCATTGAGCGTTTGCTGTAACAGACGCGCTACTTTTTTGTTGCCGAGCTGTTCGGCGATCGTCCGTACGGTACCGTAGCCGGAGATTTCGTAGTGTTCGACTTTCTGGGCGGCAGCGACCAGGGCGAGATCGGTGGCGAATTCGTTCTTTTCACCGCTCTCCTGGATCTTTTCCTGGCCTTCGGAGATCAAGCCTTCCATTCCTTTGCAGTGCTTGGCCTTGGCTTTTTCGCCGAGAAGTTCAAAGGCCTGCTTCAGCCGATCAACGTGGCCTTTTGTCTCCTCCAGGTGTTTTGCAAAAGCCGCCTTCAGCTTGGGATCGTTAGCAGCTTTCGACATCTTAGGCAAAGCCTGAACGAGTTGGCCTTCCGCCGAAAGCAGATCCTGCAGTTCCTCAACCAATACTTCTTCCAATACGGGCATTGTTTGTTTGCGTCCTCGTTTGGTGGACGCTGAATTGCTGCATCAGTTACGCCCGATGCTCGCGGCTAGTGGTTTTACCACCTTCCGCGCGAGGCCGGGCGACTCGTTTGTTGCATGCTATTCTGGCCGCAAGTCAGTTCCCGAGACTATGCGTCTGCGCATCGTTCTTTTCGCGGCCTTCTCGAGTCTGGCGCTCTTTGCTGCCGTTTCCGAGACTCTGCCTCCGCCGGATCAGGAGTTGCTTCCGAACGATCCGGGCAACGTAGGTAAGCGGACGACGCGGAAACAGCAGCAGCCAGGCACGTTCCGGCAATACTATGGCGTCGAGTACAGCGACTATCCGGTTCCCGACGACTATGACGTGCCGGGCGAATGGACCTTTGCTCGTTTTATGTACCGTGCGGTGCAGACCTGGCGCGGGGGGCGCTGGCCGAACTGGACGATTGATTACCCTCGATCCGACCGCCATCTTTCGGCGGCCGTCCGGCGTCTGACACGCATCCAGGCGCGCTCGGTTGAGGAACCGGTGGCGGCTGAAGATGGAGATGATATTTACAACTGGCCCTGGCTGTATGCGGTGGAGGTAGGACATTGGGACCTCACCGATCTGCAAGCGGCTAAATTGCGAGATTTTTTAAATCGCGGCGGATTTTTCATGTGTGACGATTTTCACGGCACCGTCGAATGGGAGACATTCGTCGCCAGTATGAAAAAGGTGTTGCCTGACCGACCGATCGTCGATCTGCCGAACAGCGATCCCATCTTTCACACCGTCTACGATCTGGACGATCGTTATCAGGTGCCGGGCGAGCAGTTCGTCTATTCGCATCGCACGTACGAGAAAGACGGCTTTCAGGCAAGGTGGCGCGGCATCTACGACGATAAAGGCAGATTGATGGTTGCCATTTGCCACAACATGGACCTGGGCGATTCCTGGGAGCACGCGGACAATCCCGTTTATCCGGAGCAATATTCAGCGCTCGGATTCCGGATTGGGATCGACTATCTGGTCTACGCGATGACCCATTGACGCCGGCACCCGATGTTTCAGTTCCTTTTCAAATATCCGGCGGTTACCTTCTCCAAAGGCACGTTCGTGCTGCTGGGCCCTCTGCCCGGCTGGATGCTTGCGATGGCGATCCTGCTGGCCGCGGCGGTGCCGGCATGGCTTCTGTGGCGCAGCCGCGAACGGCTTCTACGGTCGTTAAATGGTTGGCGCGCGGGCATCCTATGGTTGCTGCAAGCGGCGACACTGGCTCTGCTGCTATTGCTGTTATGGCAGCCGGCGATTAGCGTTACAGCCCTGCGCAATCAGCAGAATATTATCGCTGTGGTAGTGGATGACAGCCGCAGCATGGCCGCAGCGGACGCCGGCCCAGCGCGCGAGCAGCAGGCCATCGATGTGCTGCGCACCAAGCTGCTGCCGGACCTGCAGAAGCAGTACCAAGTGCGGCTGTATCGTTTAGATAGCGCGCTCTCGCGGATCAGCGATCCAAAAGATCTGCATGCTGCCGGAGCAGCGACCCGTCTGGGGACCGGCCTTCGACAACTGGCTGACGAAGCGGCAACGCTGCCGATCGGATCGGTCGTTTTGCTGACGGATGGGGCCGATAATTCCGGCGGCGTAGAACTGGCCACTTTAAATGAGTTGCGCCGGCGGCGGCTGCCGGTGAATACGGTTGGATTCGGCCGCGAAACGCTCTCGCATGATGTCGAGATGAGCCGCTTCGAGGTAGCGGCCAAAGCGCTGGTCAATTCGCGCGTCGAAGCAACAATTTCGATCCGGCAAAATGCGTTTGAGGGGCGGCGCGCCAACCTTGTCGTCACGGCGGACGGCCATCCGGTAGCCAGCCATCAGATCGTTTTGGCCGATCAACCCGAGCAGAGAGAAACAATTGAGTTCAATGCCGGCAAGGCAGGGGTTCGCCGGCTGGAAGCGCGCCTGGATCCCCTTCCCGGCGAAAGCAATCTAGAAAACAATCGCCGTACGACAATTCTTTCGGTCGATGGAACAAAACGCCGCATCCTTTATGTAGAAGGTGAGCCGCGCTGGGAATACAAGTTTCTGCGCCGCGCCCTGGAAGACGATCCGGTGATTCAGGTGGTTTCGATGCTGCGGACCACTCAGAATAAGATTTACCGGCAGGGTATCTCCAATCCAAATGAGTTAATCGATGGGTTCCCTAGGAAGCCGGAGGACCTTTTTTCCTATCAGGGCCTGGTTCTGGGCAGTGTGGAGTCGGGCTTCTTCACTGCCGAGCAGCAGCAGGCCATCAAGGATTTCGTGGACAGACGCGGCGGCGGCCTTTTATTTCTTGGCGGGCGCGCGTCGCTCGCGGATGGAGACTACAACGCGCCGCCATTTTCGGAGCTGCTGCCGGTTACGCTGCCCAAGCGCAAAAACACCTTTCAGCGGAGGATGGCCGCAGCGGAGCTGACCGCGCAAGGCGAGAAAAGCCTGCTTTGCCGGATTGAGGACGATCCGACGGACAGCGTGAATCACTGGAATGTGCTGCCGTATCTCGCCGATCATCAGAATCCGGGAACCCCGAAGCCGGGCGCGGTTGTTTTGGCACGAGCAAATGTGGACGGGAACCGCGTGCCTTTGTTGGTTACTGAAAATTATGGACGCGGCCGAACGGCCGTATTCTCCACGGGAGGAAGCTGGCGCTGGCGGATGCAACAGCCGGTCGGCGATACCAGCCAGGAGACCTTCTGGAGGCAGCTTTTGCGCTGGACGGGCGGAGACACTCCGACGCCTGTGGCCGGTTCAGTGGAGGACACACGGCTGGAAGATACGGGCGACGTAAAACTGCGCGCCGAGGTCCGGGATAAGCGTTATGGCCTGGTGAGCGATGCCGCGGTGCAGGCAAACATCATCGGGCCGCAGGGCGATTCGCGCACGGTTACATTTCGCGCCACTCCGTCAACTGCGGGCGTTTATGAAGCTGAGACGGAGGCGGCGCAGGCAGGCTCCTATGTGGCGGAAATAATCGGGCGGCGGGGAACCGAAGAGCTGGGCAGAGACGTCTTAACCTTTCAGCGCGAAAACGGCGTCGCCGAGAATTTTCATAAAGAGCAAAACCGTGAGCTGCTGGAGCGTCTGGCGCAAAATACGGGAGGTCGCTATTACACGGCACGCGACGCTGCCCGGCTGCCCGGCGAGATCTCTTTTTCGGAAGCGGGGCTAACCGCCCGCGAGGAGAAAGACCTTTGGGACATGCCAATCGTTTTTCTCGCGCTGCTCGCCTTACGCTCGACCGAATGGCTGCTGCGCCGGAGATGGGGGCTGGTTTAGTTGAGAATCTACGTGAAGCCAGCGATGCTATTGCTCGCCTGCGCGCTCAGCCTGAACGCCGCGACGTACTATGTCACGATTGCCGGGCTCGGCGGGACTGCGGAGTACGAAACGCAATTTCAGAAATGGGCTGCGGACCTCGACCGGGAATTGCATCAAAACGGGACCGATGCGCATGTTGAGACGCTTACCGGTCCTTCGGCTACGCGAGAAAACATCAAGGTTTTATTTGAAAAGCTGGCACACACGGTTGCGCCGGATGATGCTTTCGCGCTGTTCCTGATCGGACATGGAACGTTTGACGGAACAGACTACAAGTTCAATATTCCCGGTCCGGATATCACGGCGGCGGAACTGAATCGATTTCTGGACCAGATACCGTCGCAGCGGCAGCTGGTAGTCAATACAACCAGTTGCAGCGGCGCTTCGCTGGCCACGCTGGTCCGAAAAGACCGCATCGTCATTACAGCGACGAAATCGGGTACAGAGAAAAATGCGCCGGTGTTTGCCCGCTACTGGGTGGATGCTCTCCGCGACCCGGCGGCCGATGCGGATAAGAATGGCGTCGTCACTGCGCTCGAAGCATTTCACTATTCGCAGCAAAAGGTCGCGGCATATTTTGAAAGCGAAAAGCTGATTGCAAGCGAACACGCGTTGTTCACGGAATCCGATGCCAAAGCGGCGGTGCGGGACCCAAACTCGGAGAACCAACAGGGGCTGCTGGCGGCGGCATTTCCGCTTCTGCGGCCGGAGGGAACTGCGAACACGCTCAGTCCCGAAAAGCAGAAGCTGCTGGTTCGTAAACAGCAACTGGAAGAAAGAATTGACCGCCTGAAGTATCAGAAGGCAAGCCTGCCGGAACCGGAGTACAAACAACAACTGACAGCACTCCTACTCGAACTGGCGCGCACTCAGGCGGAGATCGACCAATGAGAGCGGTGGTTTGCCTGCTCGTTGTGATTGCCGGGTCGGTCGCCGCTGCGGCGGCGGACGTGACGCAATGCCGTGAGCTGCAAAAACGCGGACGGCTGAATGAAGCCGCAGGCTGCTATCGCAGTCTTACCCGTTCGAGTCAGCCACTCGAACGCGCACTGGGATATCGCGGTTTACAGCAATACCAGGAATCAAACACGGAGTTTCAGCAAGCCGAAAAATTGATGCCTAACTCTGCGGCAGTCAAAACGGAATGGGGTGAGCTTTATCGCGAACATGCTCAGGCGGGTGATGCGGCAAAACTGTTTGAAGAAGCGATCGAAGCAGACCCAAACTATGCACCGGCATATTTAGGCCTGGCTGGTGTTTTATCTGAGAACTACGACAAGAAAGCGGTCGAGCTGGCGCAGAACGCATTGAAACTTGACCCCAAGCTGTATCAGGCGCATGAATTGATGGCTTATCTTGCGCTTGAAGACGGGCGGCCGAAAGACGCCACGGCCGAGGCAAATGAGGCACTAACGTTGAGCCCGGAAGCGCTGGACGGTCTTGCGGTTCTGGCTTCAATCGATTGGTTGAACGGCAAACAAACATCGGCTTCGATGGATCAGCTTCTGAAGATCAATCCGCATTACGGCGAGGCGTATGAAACCGGGGCCCATTTTTTTGTCATCAACTACCGGTATGACGATGCAATCGCGTTCTATCGCAAAGCTCTCGAGCTGAATCCGAATTTATGGTCAGCGCGTTCCCAGCTGGGCGTGAATCTGATGCGGCTGGGTTTTGCAGACGAAGCCCAGCAACAACTGGAGCGCTGTTACGAGGCGCATTTCCGCGATGCGCAAACCGTCAATTCGCTGCGCCTGCTGGATACACGAAAGAATTACCAACGCTTCCAAACGGCGTCTAGCGACATCCTTTTAGATAAGAAAGAAGCAGCGCTGCTGTATCCGTATGTTGCGCCGGAGTTAGAGCGCGCCATCGCTACGTATCAGCGCAAATACAAGATGACGCTGCCGGGTCCAGTGAGACTTGAGATCTATCCGAACCATGAAGACTTTGTTGTGCGCACGCTTGGACTCCCCGGCCAGGGCGGCCTGCTTGGAGTGACCTTCGGAAGCGTGGTGGCGATGGATAGTCCTTCAGCGCGACCTCCCGGCGAATTGAATTGGGCAGACACGATGTGGCACGAACTCAGCCACGTCTATGTGGTCACCGCTACGCACGGACTGGTGCCGCGCTGGTTTACCGAAGGGCTTGCGGTGCACGAAGAAGGTACCGTGGCGCCCGGCTGGGGAGACCGCTTGACGCCTGATGTGATCGCTGCGCTGAAAGAAAAGAAATTATTGCCGGTGGAACAACTTGATCGCGGGTTCGTACGGCCGGAATATCCAAACCAGGTTCTTGTGTCCTACTACGAAGCGAGCAAGATTTGCGATTACATTGTCGAGAAGTATGGCGATGCCGCAATTCTGGACTTCATTCATGCGTACGCAGCCCGCAAGACGAGCGTTGAGGCCATCCAGGACGTTCTGCACGAGACCCCGGAATCCTTCGACAAAAACTTCCTGGCGTGGCTTGACGGAAAGAACCAAAAAACACTGCAAAAGTACGACGCGTGGCAAAAGGGCATGCAAACGGCGCAGGTCGATCTGAAGAACCACAATACGGACGATGCGCTGAAACAGAGTCTCGCGGTGCGGGACGATTACCCTGACTATATCGGTGCTGGAAACGCCTACGAGACGATCGCGGAAGTCTATCTGACGAACGGGAAGAAGCAACAAGCGGCTGAGGAGTTGGAGCGTTACCGCGACCACGGAGGAAGGTACGTTGAAACGCTTAAAAAGCTGGCGCAGCTCGAATTGGATTTATCGATGCGGCAACAAGCCGAAAATACGCTTCAAAAGCTGATTTTCCTTTATCCCGAAGACGAAGAAGTTCATCGAAAGATGGGTGATCTGGCATTGAATACTGGCAATTCACAGATCGCGGTGCGCGAATTTCGGGCGGTGTTGGCATTGAAGCCGCAGGACGCGGCAGAATCGCATTTCGATCTCGCGCGCGCGTTGGCAGCCGCTCATAAAGAAGATGAGGCAAAAGACGAATTGTTGGCGGCTCTCGAAACAGCACCGAATTACAAACCCGCGCAAAGACTTTTATTACAGCTCAGTCACTAAAAACAATGTCTATTCCCAACGTGGCTCCGATTCCCATCGACTCCGCCGAATTGAAAACCCGGCTGGCGCGTTTTTCTGAAACCCAGCTGGCCATTCGGCGAGAGATCCGAAAAGTGATCGTCGGGCAGGACGAAGTAGTGGAGAACTTGCTGATCTCGCTGTTCGTCGGCGGCCACTGCCTCCTCACGGGTTTGCCTGGAACGGCAAAGACGCTGCTGGTGCGCACGCTGGCGCGAACACTGGGCCTGAAATTTAACCGCATTCAGTTCACTCCGGATCTGATGCCGTCCGACATTACCGGCACGGACATCATCGAGGAAGATTCCAGCTCCGGCCGGCGCATGTGGCGGTTCATACCGGGGCCGATTTTTTCGAATATTCTTCTTGCCGACGAGATCAATCGCACGCCGCCGAAAACGCAGTCCGCGCTGCTCGAAGCGATGCAGGAACTCTCCTGCACAGTGCGCGGCGCCCACTACTCGATTGCACCGCCATTTCTTGTCCTGGCTACGCAAAATCCGATCGAACTCGAAGGCACTTATCCGCTGCCCGAGGCGCAGTTGGACCGTTTTCTATTCAACACGGTGCTGGATTATCTGGCGGCCGAGGATGAATTGAAAGTGGTGGACCTCACAACCACCGTTCAGTTGCCGCAAGCCGAGACGGTCACTAATTCGGAAGAGATTCTCGATTTTCAAAATCTGGTGCGCATGACTCCGGTTGCGGAATCTGTAGCGCGCTATGCCGTCGATATTGTTCGCGCAACGCGTCCCAATGTGAGCGACGCTCCGGACTTTATAAAAAAGTACGTGAACTTTGGAGCCAGCGTACGCGCTGCGCAGTTTCTGGTGCTCGCCGGCAAGGCGCGCGCGCTCGTTCACGGACGCTTTCATGTGGCGTTTGAAGACATCCGCGCGTTGGCCATCCCTATTTTGCGTCACCGCGTGCTGCTGAATTTTCATGCGGAATCGGATCGCCTGAATTCCGATGAAATAGTCAGGCGCGTACTCGAATCGAAGCAGGCGCCGCGCAGCTGATCCGCAGTTTGTCAGATGCCCGCCCTTGCTCCAAATCGCTTCGTCGATCCCGCGGTTTTGGCAGAGATTTCTAACCTGGATCTCATCGCCCGAACCGTGGTGGATGGCTTTGTCGCCGGCCTTCATCGCTCTCCCGATTTTGGGTTTAGCCAGGAGTTTGCGGAGTACCGCGCGTACACGCCGGGCGACGACTTGCGTCACGTGGACTGGAACGTATTTGCCAGAACGGAAAAAGCGTATCTGAAGCGGTTTCGCGGCGAAACGAACGCACAAATCATTTTCCTGCTGGATGCAAGCGCAAGTATGAATTTTGCGTCCGGCCCGGTGAGCAAGTTCACCTATGCGAAGTATCTGGCGAGCGCATTGATCTACCTGGCACACTTGCAGCGCGACGCAACCGGGTTTGTCAGCTTTCATGATGAGGTTGATGCATTTGTCCCGCCATCCACCAGGCAAGGACAATTGATGCGGCTGCTGCATGCGGTGGATGGCGCCGAGACGGGCGAGCGCACGGACTTCGCACGGCCATTTGTACATCTGCAAAACCTGCGGCGGCGCCGCGGTCTAACGATTCTGATCTCCGATTTTCTGGCGCCGGTAGACAAAGTTGTTTCCGCCGCAGAGCCGCTGCGCTTCAACGGAGAAGAGGTGATTCTGTTTCACGTACTGGATCGCGAGGAACTGCGGCCAGGTTTAAACGATCCGGTTCTCCTGCTGGATATGGAGACCAATGAAGCGCTCGAGGTGTCTCCCGATTATGCGCGCACGGAGTACCCGGCGAAGATCGCGCAACATCTTGACGAACTGCGCACCGAGTCGCAGAAGGCGGGCCTTGATTATTTTCTGCTTCGAACCGATCAACCTCTCGATGCTGGTCTGCGTGAATATCTCACGGTCCGGCAGCGGAGAATTTGATGGGCTTTTTCTCCCCCTGGTTTTTAGCAGGTATCGTCGCTGTCGGGCTTCCGCTCTGGTTGCACTTATTGCGCCAGTTTCAGCGGACACCGCGTCCGTTCAGTTCGCTGATGTTTTTCGAGCGGCGCGTCCAGAGCTCCACCAGGCATCTTCGCTTACGTTATCTGGTTTTACTCGCGCTGCGGCTAGCGCTGCTGGCGCTGCTGGCGCTTGCATTTGCAAATCCGTTCGTGAATCAAAGTGCCAATTCAGTGCAGCGGCGAGCGCTAACCGTTATCGCGCTGGACCGCTCGTTCAGCATGCGTTTCGGGCAGCGGATGGCCGAAGCCAAAGCGCAGGGCCGCCGGGTGTTGAACAGTCTGACGGGACAGACGAGGGTACAAGTGGTGGCGTTTGATTCGCATCTCGACGTTCTAACGCAACCGCAGAGCAAAGGGGCGGCCGCGGTTCAGTCGGCGATTGATTCGCTTCAGCCCGGCGACGACGTCAGCTCTTTCGGGGAGCTGAGCCGTGGGTTGCGCGTGATAGCGGATACCAGCAACATGCATCTGGATGCGCATGTGATTACGGATGCGCAGAAGTCATCCATGCCTGCTTCTTTTGCCGATTTGGATGTCGGACCGCACATTTCATTGGCGATCGAACCGATTGGCTCCACGGCAGCGAACTGGGCGTTGGAAGGCGTGAATATTCCTTCGCATGTCTACGATTCCGCAAACGTACGAGTCACGGCGGTAATTGCCGGCTGGAATACAGCGCAGGTTACTCGCAAAGCAGTTTTGGAACTCGATGGGAGGACCATCGTGTCCAAGGATGTCACGATTACGGCCGGCGGGCGAGCGCAGGTGGAATTCGACGGGCTCAGCATCCCGCACGGACCTCATCGCGGCCATGTAAGTCTTGAACCTCACGATGAATTACCGCAAGATGACGCGTTTGCCTTCTCGATTGAGAGATCGGACCCGCGCTGTGTCCTGTTTCTGCATGCCGGAGGGCGCGCTAATGAGGCCTTCTATTACAAGTCTGCTTTGGAAGCCTCGAGTACGACTGGTCTGACAGTTCAACCGCTGCCGCTCGAGCAGATAAACGGTCAGGATTTGAACAAATTTGCGTTTGTCGTCCTGAATAACCCCGGCACACTCGACGATGGAGCGGCAAACAGGATCCGGGACTACATCACGAAGGGCGGTGCGGCTCTTATTGCGGTTGGGCCAAACACGATTCGCGAGCACGTTGTCCCAATTGCCGGAAACTCCGTGTCAGCCGTTGCACAGAGGCAGGGGGCGGACAGCTCAGGCAGTGGCGCACCCGTATTAGCGACCCCCGGACAATTTGCGAATGTCGAGTTTCTTCAGACGGCTCGCCTGACTGCCAGGCCGGGCGAACCGGTGCTGGCCCGCTTTGCGGATGGCTCTCCCCTACTGCTTGAAAAACGTGTGGGCGAAGGACGAATTCTGATTTTCGCGTCGACACTGGATAATTCGACGAATGACTTCCCGCTGCACGCCTCCTTCTTACCCTTTGTCGCGCAAACCGCGGCTTATCTGGCGGCAACGCAGAGTGATCCCTCCAGTGTTGTGGTGGGGACGCCGGTAGAACTTCGAAAAACGAATACGCAAAATACGGCTGCCGATGTGATCGGGCCGGATGGCAGACACCTATTGTCGTTAAGCGATGCTTCGCGTGCGATGAGCTATAACGTCGAGCGCGAAGGATTTTACGATGTGCAGCGCGCCGGCCGCCAACGAGTGCTGATTGCGGTGCATGCGGATCGCCGTGAATCGGATCTGACCCAGGTTCCCGTCGACACTCTCAAAATTTGGCGTAATACTGGAGATAGTTCCGCGGACCCGGTACCTGGAACAAAGCAGCAGATCGTGCCGCGAAGTCTGTGGCGATATTTCTTGACGCTCGCGTTTCTGGCGGCGTTGGTTGAATCAGTGTTCGGGATGCGGTACCTGGCCCGCGAGAGGCAAACACGATGACGGCCCTGCAAGAGTTCGAAAAATATCTGAAAAGTCTGGAACGGCGATTCCGGCTTGCGGTTACCTCGCGCGGGGCGGCCGCGAGCATCGGATGCGCTCTTTTCCTGACGATCGTCCTGAGCTGGTTCGCCAATTTGCACAAGTTCGCGGACAATATCATCCTGCCGCTCCGCATCCTTTTATTTGCGGCGATTGCCAGCACGATCACGTTTGCGCTGGCCATTCCTTTTGCACGATTAACGCGCCGCCGGGTGTCGCGCGTGATCGAGTCACGGATTCCGGCGTTTCACGAACGTCTGATCACTTTGACCGAACGCGCGGATCCAGCCGATCCATTTCATGAGCTGCTGGCGGAAGATACCCTTCGCGTCGCGCGCGAACACGCGGCGACACCGGTTATTTCTACAGGTATTGTTTACGGCTCAGCGGCCGCGGCGGTTATTGCAGCGTGCGTTCTGTGCTGGATAATCGTCGCCGGACCGGGCTATCTAGGGTATGGCGCTTCCTTGTTGTGGACCGGTTCGGCACGCGTTGGCACGCGGCCACTCTATGAGGTCGCAGTTCAACCGGGCAACACGACAATCCGGCGTAAAGCCGATCAACTGATCTCGGCGCAGCTGATCGGGTTCTCTTCCGGCAAGGTTGTCCTTCACGCCAAATATCAGAACGCGCTGAAATGGGAAGAAATTCCGATGCAAGGCGAGCGCAACGGGAATGGCTATCAATTCCTGTTCGCCGGGTTATCCGATTCTCTGGATTATTATGTCCAGGCTGGCGACGCGCAGTCGAAGCGGTTTACGGTACGCGTAAAGGATCTTCCGCATATTCAGCATCTGCGCGTGGGGCTTCATTTCCCGTCCGGGCTGGGACTGAAAGATGTGGTGCAAGATCCCGGAGGCGATATTCGCGCCGTGGAAGGAAGTGAAGCGAGTGTTTCCGTTCTAACCGACAAACATTTGGATCACGGCCTGCTTGTGTTTGAGAACGGATCGACGATGCCGCTGGCGGCAGGAAGCGAGAACTGGGCGAAGGTCACTCTGCCCATCAAGAAAGACGGCACGTATCACATTGCCGCGGTGGATGATGGCCAGACCGTTCGCATCTCCGATGACTACTTCATCGAAGCGAAAAAGGATGAAGCTCCTTCCGTTCGCATTCTACGCCCGGGAAGCGATCCGCATGTCAGTCCGATTGAAGAGATGCCGGTGACGGTTGAGGCTGCGGATGACTTTGGCGTCAAGGATGTTGCACTGCATTACTCGATCAATGGCGGTCCGGAGCAAGTGAAGTCACTGGCAAAAGGCGACGCGAAGGAAGTGGAACGAAAGACCACATTCTATCTGGAGGATTTCAAGCTGGCGCCCGGCGATCTGATCAGTTTGTACGCAACCGCGAAGGATGGCGCGCACGATTCTAAAAGCGACATCATCTTTGCACAGGCGGAGCCGTTCGATTTTAAATTCCGCCAGTCACAGCAGGCCGGAGGCGGCGGGCAAGGAGCCGGCGATCAAGGTTCTGATATTTCGCAGCGCCAGAAAGAAATTATTGCGGCGACTTGGAATCAGCTGAAGAGCGGCGCGATCGATGCAGCCGCCGTTACCCAGAATGCACGATTTCTTGCCGGCCTGGAGGGGAAGCTCGGGGAGCAGGCTAGCGCACTCTCGCAGCGTATGGGCAATCGCGAGTTGACGGCTAACAATCCTCAGTTTGAAGAGTTCTCGAAATCGATGCTTAAGGCATCGGAGGATATGACTAAGGCAGTTGCAGAACTGCAGCCCGGCAAATGGAATACCGCGCTGCCCCCGGAGCAGCAGGCGCTTCGATCACTGCTGCATGCCGAGTCGATCTTCCGCGATATCCAGGTGTCTTTCGGTCAGAGCAATGGCGGCGGCAATGGGGCGAATGGACAGGAGCGCGAACTCTCGCGGCTGCTCGATCTGGAGTTGGATAAATCGAAGAACCAGTACGAGACAGCGCAATCCACGCCGGAGAATGCCAATCAACAGCAGGAAATCGATAAGGCAATGCAGCGCTTGAAAGAACTCGCGCAACGCCAACAGGAGCTGGCGGAACAGCGGCCGTCGCAGCAGCAGGAGTTCCAACAGCGCTGGGAACAGGAACAGTTACGCCGCGAGGCCGAGCAACTCCGCCAACAAATGCAGCAGCTCGCGCAAAACTCGCAATCGGGATCGCCGCAAAGCAGCTCGCAGTCCGGACAGCAGCAGTCATCTTCGGGCGGCTCTTCGTCTTCAAGTGGTCGAGAGAGCTCGCAATCATCGCGGCAGTCGGGTTCACAGGGATCGCGCCAGATGAACAGAGAGAACGCACGGCGCAACGCGGAAAGCATGCAGCAGGCGATGAATGCTCTCCGGCAGGCTGAGGAAGAGATGCGCAATGCAGTCAGCAATCGCGATTCAACCGCACGCCAACGTGCTTCGAGCCAGCTGGACCAGGCACAGAGCATTCTGCGCGATCTCGCGCGGCAGCAGGCCGGCAACAGCCTTTCCGATCTGGCTGGAAAAGCCCGCGACCTGGCTGCAAATCAAAAAGATCTAGGCGATCGCGTGAAAGATCTGTACGGTGCGAAAGGGGTTAACACGCTGCAGCCGGGCGAAGGCGGTGAGGCGAGTTCACAAATGCCCGAAATGACCGGACCTGGCTATGCCGCGGGCTTTCGCCGCAGCCGGATGCCCACGCCAGGACGGCCGGCATCCCCTCAGGAGAAAGCGCTGGCGGCAGAAGGAGACCGACTCGCGCAGCAGATGCAGCAACTGCAAAATCAGATGCAGCAGCAGGCGCAGGCATTGGCGGGCGAGCAGCCGGATGCGACACGCCAACTGCGAAAGGCGCTATCGGATGCCGAGCAGCAGGAGCTTGCTGAACGCATGAAGAAGAACTCGGAATGGCTACGGCAAGGCTATGGAAGCCAGACCTGGCCGATGGAGGACAGCATCACGGCGGGTACGGAACAGTTGATGCGTCAGCTACAGCAAGCGGAGCAGGCGCTGAGTAACGGTAAGCCCGGCAATGGTTCGTCTGACGACGAAAAGATGGCGCAGGCTCTCGCTGAAGTGCGCGGATTACGGGAGCAAATGGAAGCTCAATCCCGCCGGGCGCGAGGATCGTCACCATCACGACAGGCTGGAAATTCACAAGGGTCGTCTCAACGGTCTGGCGATTCACAAGGATCGCCGCAGCGATCTGGAGACTTACAAGGATTGCCACAGCGATCTGGTGAAACAATGCAACGCGGCTCCGATTCTCAGTCGGGCGGCGGCCGTCCGACTATTGGCGGCGGCTCCAACGACCAGGATTTGGCGCGAGAGTTGTCTACGCTTCGATCGCAGCTGGGCCGGGGCGATCGCCAGTTGAATGAATACTTCGACGAGGCGATTGGTGCGCTTCGACACGGTCCCGGGCAGGAAGGTCTGCTGGACGCGCGCATCAACCAGGACGCCGTCACGAGCCTGGGCCGTCTCGAATTGGAACTGCAGCGGCGGCTGGGTCAGCAGAACACAGGTGCGCGCACGGTGGCACCTGAAATCGCCCCCGATGGCTATCGTGATGCCGTCGCATCTTATTTTCGAACGCTCAGCAAGTGAAAGCAGTAGTGCAGAACCGGCGTGGTCGCGGATTTGTTTACCTGTTCGTCGCGACGTTAACGTTCATCGGCTCGCTATACGCGATTCAGCGGCAGATGCCGCGTCCATTTCGCGAGTTTGATGGCGTCGAGTACCGCGTTGGCCAGATCCCAGTGCCCCCCGATGCGACTGCTCCGGCTGAGTGGGAGTTCGCCCGGCTGATGTTTCCGCCGGGCTGGAACGATGGTTATCGCGGGCGCTTTAATGGCGACTGGCGCGAAGGGTCATCGCTCTGGACACAGGATTTTCCGCGAGCCGACCGCCACTTTTCTGTTGCCGTGCGACGGTTGACGCGTATTGACGCCCGCTCCGTTGAGCAATGCGTCAGTCTGGACGATGCGGACGATGTGTATAACTGGCCCTGGCTCTACGCCGTCCAGGTCGGCGAATGGGGAATCACCGACACGGAAGCAAAGAAGCTGCGCGACTACCTATTGCGCGGCGGTTTCTTTATGGCCGACGATTTTCATGGCACGGTGGAGTGGTCTGTCTTTCAGGAGAGCATGCATCGCGTTTTTCCCGATCGGCCCATTGTTGAGATTCCGCAAGGAGACGCCATCTTCCATACGGTTTACGACCTGGACGACCGCTATCAGATCGTGGGCGCTGAACACCTGGACCTGGGCCATAAAAAAGACGGCTACGTCGCTCATTGGCGCGGCATCTACGACGACAAAGGCCGGGTGATGGTGGCGATTTCGTTCAATTCCGATGTCGGCGATTCCTGGGAGTGGGCGGATGAGCCGGAGTATCCGGAGAAGTATTCGGCTTTGGGAATGCGGCTCGGGATAAACTACATCGTTTACGCAATGACTCACTAGCCGGCGCCGCTATGGAGATCACGCGGAGACAGTTTGGGGCCGTTGCCATTGCTGCGCTTGCTGCGGAGAAGAGTTCCGCTGCGGAACAAGGTGGGGGATTCGTTCGCGCCAGCGGCAAAGACTTAATTACACCGGATGGTAGAAAGCTCCTTCTGCGCGGAACCAATCTCGGCAACTGGTTTGAGCCGGAAGGCTACATGTTCCTGTTTGACAAAGGACCCGAGTCTCCGCGTGAAATCGAAGCCTTTGTTAACGAGCTAATCGGACCTGATGCCGCAGAAGCATTGTGGCGCGATTACCGGCAGAACTACATCACTGGGGCTGACATTCAGTTCCTGCGCGCATGTGGATTCAACTCCGTGCGGATTCCGCTGCACTGGAAGTTCTTTACAGACGATCAGGGCTTTCGTATCTTGGATCCGATCCTGGCTGAGTGCCGCGCTCAAAAGCTTTGGGTCGTTCTCGACATGCATTGCGCTCCGGGAGGCCAAACCGGAACCAATATCGACGATAGCTGGGGATATCCGTGGCTTTATGACGACGGAAAGCAGCAGGAGCTGCTGATTACCATCTGGATGCGGATTGCACAACGCTACCGTGATGAAACAGTCATTCTCGGGTACGATCTTTTGAATGAGCCCATTCCGCACTTTGCGAAACTGCAAAAGTTCAACTCCCGTCTGGAGCCGCTCTATAAGCGCGTGACGCAGGCGATTCGCGCCGTCGATTCCAATCACATCATTATTCTGGAAGCAGCTCAATGGGACACGAACTTCGCGGTTTTTGGAGCGCCCTTCGATAACAATCTGCTTTACGAGTTTCATAAGTACTGGATGCCGCCTACGCAAGAGCAGATAAGACCGTACATCGATTTCCGCGAGCGATACAATGTGCCGATCTGGCTGGGCGAATCAGGAGAGAACAACGACGATTGGGTCCGCCAGTTTGCCCAACTGCTGGAAAAGAATGACATCGGCTGGTGCTTCTGGCCGTACAAAAAGATGGAGAAATCTTCTTGTGTTGTTTCTGTGGTCAAACCGGATCATTGGAGTGAGATTATTGCTCTGGGCGAACAAACCGCGGGCACGGGCAACGCCGAAAAGCGCATTGCGGGCCGCCCGGCGGACGATATCTGTCAGGCCGCACTAACCGGATTGCTCGCCAACATCCAATTTCGAAACTGCCGGGTGAATCACGGTTACATCGAAGCGCTTGGCCTGAGGGCGCCTAAGGCTTGAGACGCTGAACCGTCCAATGGTCCATTTCTCCTTCGCAGTATTTCTGCAAAGCGGATTGAAACAGATCGTCATCCGCGGCAACGAGCGCGAATAAAGTCATTGACGATCGAAACTTTAAGTCATCGGGATAGCCCAAAATCAGTTTAAGCGGACGTCCTTCAATAGCATTGATGAGTTGCGTGCATTCGCGCAATCTGGGGCCAAGTATTGCGTGCTTCAGATAGGCTTCGGCTTCTTCGCGCGAGCCGATGCCGTACTCGTTTGCCATCGCACTGCTGCCCAATCCTTTCAGTTGCGGAAAGATGAACCAGATCCAATGACTTTGTTTTCGGCCGGCACGTAGCTCCGTTAGTACCTGGCCGTAGACATGATCTTGTGCAATTACAAAGCGCTGCAGATTATAAGCATCGTTTGAGGCGGCCACGATCTCAATTTATGGGTTCCATAAACGGCCGGTGGTGAACTATCATGCTGAAGTACCTTTACAATTCGTTCCTGGTCCGCTGCTTGCACACAGAACGAAGGGAGAGTTTTCGTGTTTTACCTTTTAGCACTGTTGATTGGAATATTTTCCGGATTTCGCACGCTGACCCCGATAACAGCGGTAAGCTGGGCGGCCCGCGCCGGACGGCTTCATTTGGAGGGCACGTGGCTGTCGTTTCTTGGCGCGGCAATCAGTCCGTACATTTTTTCTGTTCTTGCCTTGACAGAACTCGTTACTGACAAGCTGCCCAAGACACCCAGCCGTAAGAGCCCGCCCCAATTTATATCGCGCGTGGTAATGGGCGCTGTGGCCGGCGCAGCGATTGGCGCGTCGAACCAGAATCTGATTGCTGGTCTGCTTCTGGGAGCGGTGGGAGCGGTCATCGGAACTCTTGGCGGGGCAGAGGTTCGCGGCCGTTTGGCGAGGGCGTTCGGCAGAGATCTGCCGGCGGCTTTGATTGAAGATGCGGTCACGATCATCGGGGCCTTCCTGGTTGCTTTTCAAAACTCATGACAAAAACTTTCGACGCAATCATCATCGGTGCAGGCCAGGCGGGTCCGCCGCTTGCCGGACGTTTGACCGCAGCGGGCTGGAAAGTCGCTTTGATCGAGCGCAAACTGTTTGGCGGTACGTGCGTGAACACGGGCTGCATTCCAACAAAGACTCTGGTCGCGAGCGCATTTGCTGCTGAAATGGCGCGGCGGGCTGCGCAGTATGGCGTAACGATCAACGCTCCCATCGACGTTGATATGAAGGCGGTGAAGGCGCGGAAAGATGCAATTTCCGGCAAATCGCGAACCGGCGTCGAAGGATGGCTTCGGGGGATGCAGAACTGCACGGTCTATCAAGGCCACGCTCACTTCGAGGCGGCAAAAGAAGTGCGAACCGGCGATGACTTGCTGAGAGCCGAACATATCTTCATCAACGTGGGCGGACGTGCAAGCACTAGCGGCATTGCGGGATGCGACCAGGTGAAATACCTGACCAACAGCACGATGATGGATGTCGATTTCCTGCCGGAACATTTAATCGTTGTCGGCGGGAGCTACATCGGTCTCGAATTCGGCCAGATGTACCGGCGTTTTGGAAGCAAAGTCACGATCGTCGAAAAAGGGACACATCTGATTGGGCGCGAGGACAACGATATTTCCGATGCGATCAAAGGCATTGTTGAAAACGAAGGCATCGAAGTCCGGCTGAATGCGACGTGCCTCCGGCTGGAAGAGCGAAATGGGCGTCCGACGGTTCACGTCGATTGTGAATCGGGAGAACCGGAAGTGACGGGCACGCATGTGTTGCTGGCGGTGGGACGCCGGCCAAATACCGGCGATCTGGGATTAGAAAAAACGGGTGTCGAGATGGACGAGCGCGGCTTTATCAAAGTGGACGACCAGCTTCGCACCAGCGTGCCGGGGATTTGGGCGATGGGCGACTGCAACGGCAAAGGGGCATTCACACATACGTCCTACAACGATTTTGAGATTGTCGCGGCGAACCTGTTGGACAACGATCCGCGCCGGGTAAGCGATCGAATTCCCTGCTATGCCTTGTATGTGGATCCGCCGTTGGGCCGGTGCGGCATGACAGAAACCGAAGTGCGCGAATCCGGCAAGCCGACCCTTATCGGAACGCGTCCTATGACCAAAGTCGGACGAGCCGTGGAGAAGGGAGAAACGCAGGGGTTCATGAAGATGCTGGTGGACGCCGAGAGCAAGAAAATCCTGGGCGCGGCCATTCTGGGAACGGGCGGCGACGAAGCCATTCATTGCGTGCTGGACCTTATGTACGCGGGTGCTCCATACACGACGATGCAGCGCGCGATGCACATTCATCCAACCGTATCGGAATTGATTCCTACCGTAATGGGGGACTTGAAGCCGCTACCTGCTTCTTAAGCTCTTCCGCTTTCTTCAGAATCGCTGGCTCATCGAGAGTCAGCATCTTCCGGTCATCCATGACGATCCTGCCGCCGATGATGGTTGTGCGGACGTCCGAGTTCTTCAGCGCATACACGATCTGCGCATACGCGTTGTACATAGGAGTCGAGTGCGGACTTGTGGTGTCGACAACGATGAAGTCCGCTTTCTTGCCTGGTTCGAGTGAGCCGATTTGCTTGTCCATGTGAAGAGCGCGGGCTCCGGTGATGGTCGCCATGGCCACGACTTGCTCGGCGGGTAGCACTGTCGGATCCATGCGCGCAAATTTCTGCAGTTTCGCCGCGAGATCCATTTCCTCGAATATGTCCTGGTTGTTGTTGCTCGCCGCGCCATCGGTTCCTAAGCCGACGGGAACTCCGGCAGCGAGCATTTCGGGAACAGGGCTCAGGCCGGCTGCAGATTTCATGTTGCTGGATGGGTTGTGCGAACAGCCGACGCCGTAATGCGCCAACGTTTGGATGTCCGCCTGATCCAGAGTTACGCAGTGGGCGCCGAGAACGTCAGGCCCGAGCAAACCGATGCGCGCCAAATATTGAACCGGCGACATGCCGTGGTCGTGGCGGCTGATTTCGAGTTCTGACGGCGCCTCCGCCAGGTGAATCAGGATCGGGGCGTGATACTTACGCGCGAGCGCGGCGGAATCCTTGAGCAGTTGCTCCGAACAGGTGTAGATGGCGTGCGGAGCGACGGCGGCGGTGATCAGAGGATCGCCTGTCCAATGATCGAGGAATCGTTCGGTGTAGTGAAGAGCCTCGGCTGAAGTCTTGTTGTCAGGTGCGGGAAAGCCGATGATCGTTTCGCCGAGCACACCGCGCATGCCAGCTTCTTTCAGAATACGTGCAATGTCGTCTTCAAAGTAGTACATGTCGGCGACCGTCGTCGTACCGCCGCCAAGCATTTCAAGCAGCGTCAACTTTGTTGCCGCCACGACGAAATCGGGATCAACATTCTTCGCTTCCGCCGGAAAGATGTATTTCTTCAGCCAATCCTGTAACGCCATGTCTTCGGCGAGGCCGCGGAACATGCTCATCGGCACGTGAGTGTGCGCGTTGATCAGTCCCGGCAGCAGCAGCGCGCCCCGGGCATCAATGGTCTTTTTCGCGTCATAGCGTGCGAGCAGCGATTGAGTGCTGCCTATCGCAACTATCGCGTCGCCTTGTACGGCAATCGCGGCGTCTTCAAGGATGCGCCGCTGCGCGTCCATCGTAACCGCTTCGCCATGCACCACCAGAAGGTCGATGCTCTGTTTGGGCTGCGCGCCGACCGTCAGAGCATAGGCGGTGAAGACAAGAACGCTGGTTGTTTTGGCCAAGCTTTATCGTTACGCGCGTTTCGGAAAGAAGATAAAGCTACTTTGCAGCCGGCGCGCCGGGCTGATAGGCAAAGTCCCAGACCAAGAGTTCCAGGTCCTTCGACTCTTCGTCAGAATCGTGATATTCAACGACGGCATATTCGCCGGGTTCCAGCGATTTCTCGGGCCAGACTTTGTATAAATTTCCGGCAAGCTGTTGTTGAAAAACGGGAAGCTGATCGCGATTTTGAATGCCTTGATTGGCCACCGGGATGATTGAGATGTTCTCGACAATACGGTGTCCTTTCTTCGGTGCTACGCGGATAATTCCGAAGCTCTCCTCACGTTGGGGACGAAAGTAGAAGATCGGGCGGTCGTCATGGACGATGAATTTTGAGTGCTCCGCATCAATGACGACGGATGCTTTGCCGGGGATGATGGGAACCGGTGACAGGAGTTTCAAGGCAGCGCGCTTCTTATCCGTGACGACCTGGTAAGGCGCCGCGTCCAGCTGTTTGATTTTTCCGTCGACGTTGAAGTAGGCGCCTTCATCCTGGGGGACGGAATCGATTTCGCGCTGCTGTTCGCGTAGGGCCTGCTGCTCTTCGGCGTCTTGCTTGGCTTCTTCTTTCACGACCTCAGTTTTGGCCTTACGCTCCTTCTCGGTCTTCTGGAGGTCGACCATGGAGGTGGGAACCTCCTCCCAATCGCCGCGCTCGGTGGTGAAGTAGCGCACGCGATCGCCTTGTACCTGGTACTCGCGTACGATCTGGTAATCGCCGTCTTTCAGGTAGAGACGAAATGTCTCGCCAAAGGCGACGGCGGCACAGAGGAGAAACAGCAGAAATGCCCGCACGAGACGATGATAGCGCCAGTTTTTTGACCGATGAAAGGGCGCGGAGCCGTAACGAAAGTGGGCCGCAATATATTGATTGCGGGCCCGCTTGCAAAATTTCCTATCCACAACGAATTTTCGGTACCCTCGAAAGGACCATCAGCTGTCAAGAAATGTGTGATGGGATTTTGGATATATCGTCATATCGTTAGACCTACCTTTCGTAAATGAGCCCGGCCAACCCGATCGATTCAGTCGCTACGACTGCCAAACCACCCGAGCCTTCATCGTCCAGCAAGCAAATTCTGCCCTGGCTGGTTGCAGTTGCATTTTTTATGGAGTCGCTGGACACCACCATCCTGAACACGGCTGTCCCGGCAATTTCACAAGCGCTGCATGTGTCGGTGTTGAGCATGAAGGCCGTGCTCGCCAGCTATACGTTAAGCCTCGCCGTGTTTATTCCCATCAGTGGATGGATGGCCGACCGCTTCGGCACTCGGCGCGTATTCGCTTCCGCCATTGGGCTGTTCACCCTCGGCTCGATCCTTTGCGGAATATCGACGAATATCCACTTGCTGGTCCTGTGCCGTGTTCTACAGGGCTTCGGGGGCGCCATGATGGTGCCGGTAGGACGCCTGACGCTGGTGCGCACGTTTGCAAAGTCCGAACTTGTGCGCACGATGAGCTTCGTCGCTATCCCGGCGCTCATTGGGCCCATGCTGGGGCCGATCGCGGGCGGCCTGATCGTCAAGTACCTGCACTGGCGCTACATCTTCTTCGTAAATATCCCGATTGGCATCACCGGGCTTGTTCTGGTGTATCTTCACCTGCCGGATTACAAAGAAGAGCGAACACATCCGCTCGATTTCATCGGGCTGGTTCTCTTCGGCTCCGGTATTGCGCTTCTTTCCTACGTGCTTGAAGTATTCGGCGACCATTTGCTGAGTATTCGGGAGATCATCGGGCTGCTGGCGATTGCCTTGGCGTTGATCGTTGCATACGGATTTCACGGCCTGGAACGCAAATTTCCTCTGCTGGATTTGAATCTGTTTCGGATTCGCACCTTTCGAGCATCGGTAAGTGGAGGTTTCTTTACTCGATTGGGAATCGGGGGCGTGCCGTTTCTGCTGCCGCTGCTGTATCAGGTCGGACTCGGGTACAGTCCGGTGCAATCGGGACTGCTGATCATGCCGCAGGCAGTCGCTTCCATGAGCATGAAGATTATCATGCAGCGCCTCCTGACTCGCTTTGGTTATCGCGGCGTGCTGATCTCCAACACGTTGTTTATCGCTTTCCTGCTGACTCTGTTTGCCACGATCGGAGCCGACACTCCGGTTTGGGTGATCGTGGTGCTTGCCTTCTTTTATGGCGGCTTTACGTCACTGCAATACACCAGCATGAACACACTGGTTTATGCGGACATCAGCGACAGCCAGGCAAGTAAAGCGAGTTCCATTGCCAGCACGATGCAGCAGATGTCGATCAGCTTTGGCGTCGCGGTCGCCGGATTGGCAACCGCCTTCTTTGTGCCAGATTCACTCCGTTCGAATCGGTCGATGTTCATCCACGGCATTCACGACGCGTTTATTGCCCTCGGGATCTTTACTGCGGTGTCTACTGTTGTGTTTCGAAACCTGAAAAGCGGGGATGGCGCCAAGGTGAGCCAGCACAAAGTGCTTCACACAGGATGATGATTCGCGCCGACGGCCTCTCACGCCGAATCGATTGCTTTGGCAACCCGATTTGCCGATCGAGTCGCGGCCTCCTGACCCCAATTCAGGTTGTCGCAATACGCACCCGCGAAGTGAATGCGGCCATAGGGTTCAATAATCGCCGGCCAAAACTTTGACAGGTCGCCAGGACGATACGCCGTCGTTTCGCAGGCGAGACACCAGGGGTCACGCGACCAGTCGACTACCAGCGCGCGCTCTATGGTATCGCTCTTCCCCGGGTTATAGTCGCGGAATGTCTTTAGCGCGCTCTCGGGAGCGATACCGGCATTGGCAGTGCCGGTAATCAAGCCTCGTTCAGTCTGAACATCCTCCGGCATCGACCAAATATGCTGCAGGGTTTGTTTGCCGAATTCTCTGTTGATGCTGGTCTTCTGTTCGCGCCAGAACTTCGTGCGTGAGAGGAAGATCGGGCGCGTTGCCGAATAGTAGGGCATATTGGCGATAGCCCAATGCTTGCGCTCGTCGAGGGCCGGCGTAATCGGGATCTGCCGCAGCATGACAGCGGACATGCAGCACACCAGATAGTCTCCTTCGATTTTGTTCTTGGATCCTGCGGCGCCGTACTCCACCGCTATTCCGTTGCTGCTGTGCCGAACGCTGCGAACCGGCGAATTCAGTTTCACGGCATCGCCAAGGTGTTTTGCGAAAGTGTCCGGCAATAGACTGTTGCCGCCGATCAGCCGGAATACCTGCGTCGGCCACGCGGGAACACCGCGGCGCCGGAGAATACCGGCATGCCACACCGATTGCAAAGCTGAGCCGTCGCCGCCGGCATGGCTCAGGAACGCATCCGACGCCCCGTCCCGTTTCATCAGCTCCGCTGTGCTGATCTGGTCGAGCCCCTTCAGGCCGGGCACGAAGGGCTGGTATTCGTCTACAATCTGCGCGGAATATTTATCCAGATACAGACTTTGGGCGTCCCACCAAGGGTGACTGCGGAAGAAATCGATCTCGCGCTGGTTGAAACCTAGCCCGGAAAGCACGCTTGGCGTTGTCAAATCCTCCTCCGAGTAGATGCGACCGCCGATGAGGCGCAACATGTGATCGCGACGGTGGTCCTGGAGATGCGGAAGATTGAACTCGCGGACGTAGGACCAATACAGGTCATAACCCGGTTTCGTGAATTGCTCCGCTCCGGCGTCGACGTACAGTCCGTCCGGCAAGCCCTCCCGTAGTGTTTTCACGTGACCACCGACGCGGTCCGAGGCCTCGAGCACGGTTACGTCGTGGCCGCGCCGCTTCAGCTCATATGCGCAACAAAGGCCGGCGATCCCGCCGCCGCCAATGACAACCTTCTTCTTCGTTCCGCTTGAACCGACCCCGGCAAGAGCGATGCCGGTGCTTGCTGCGGTCGCAAGGAGATCCCGTCGTGTGATCATTGGCGCCAATGTTATAACATCACTTCTCCGGATCGGGCACTGGCGGGCTGTCGTTCGTCTTTTTGCGCCTTTTGTATTCCGCGAACATGGCCACGCTATCCTGTTCGCGGTTCAATTTGCGATACAACATCGCCAGCGAATAACACGCATCCGTCGCCGCCGGATCGCCGTCCACCGCAAATTTGTACTGCACTACCGCTTCAGCGTTGCGCTGTAGCTTTTCCAGAGTGCGGCCCAGATGGTAATGCGCGTCTACGAACGTAGGGTCATATTTCAAAGACTCGCGAAGGCTGGCCTCGGCTTCTAAAGGGCGGCCGGCGCGTAGCAGCAAGTAGCCGAGATTATGCGGGGGCCATGGCGAGGGATGTTGCGAGGCTCGATTCAGCGTTACCGCTTTTTCGAACGCTTCCCTCGCTTGGTCCATCTCACCTTGCATGTCATACGCAAGACCGAGGCTGTCCCACGTGCGCGTTGAGTTCGCATCGAGTTGAAGGGCCTGCTGCAGCTTGGCGATGGCATCGGCATAGCGCCTCTCGCCGTAATCGATCTTCCCCAGCCAGTAGATGTAAAGCGCGTTACCTGGTTCGGCGGTGTGCAGACGCGATAAAACACGTCGGCTTCCCGCATTGTCGCCGAGCTTGACCAATGCCATCGACCAGGTAAAAGAATCGGCGTTGCTGAGCGACTTCAGATCGTTCGCAGCCGTGAAGTATCCTGCCGCCGCGTGCATGTCGCCGGCCACGAATGCTAGCGCTCCTTGAACCGCGAGGATCTCGGGACGTGTCGCTTCATTCGCCGGCACGGCAGCGAGTATCTGCTCAACCTGCGCGTAGTCATGCACATTGAAAGCAGCCTGAACGCGCTCGTTTTCCGCAAAAGGCACTAACTTTTGGATCCGCGCGTTTAACGTTTGGGTCTGGCCCCAGGCGAATGATACCGTCAATAGCCAGATTGTGGTTGCAGTCTGTGCGCTTGTGCGACGCATCGACTCAGGGTCTAACTTCAATGGTGCGTAACATCAATTCCGCGCGTTTGGAGCGATCTTCGTCCAGCTTCTTTAAAAGTTCAGCTTGTGCCTCCGAGCGCGCGTCGTGAGTTCGCCGGTAAATAACCAGCAGTTGCTCGTTTGCGGGAAAACTCTGCGGATCGAGTGCAAGCGCCTTCTTCAGCTCGGCGTTCGCTGCATCCAGATTGTTCTGCCGCAGGTAGACTCTCGCTAGCTCGGTGTGAGACTCCGCGAAGCCCGGCAAGAGTTGGATGGAGGACTTCAGATGTTGTTCCGAAGCGTCCAACTGGTCCTGAAGACGCGCGATGCGGCCCAAAAAGTATTCCGCGCCGCCCGATGTGGAAGGATTGTGTTCCACCAGTTCCATCTCCGCTTTGGCGTGTTCCCAATCTCCCGAGGCAAAATCGGCAATTCCGAGTGCGTAGTGGCCTTTGGGTTCGGCGGGGCGCGCTTCGACAAAATGCTTGAAGTACTCCGCGGCGGTGGCCGCTTCACGGGTGCTCAGGATTACGAACCCCATCGCGTAATTGTAGGCGGGGTTTCGGGGATCGATAGCGAGCGCTTTTTCCAAGGACGAGCGCGCTTCCACCGGCAGATTGAGTTTCATCGAAACCATCGCAAAAAGGAAATGGATCTGGGCCTCACCGGGCGAAACTTCACGGGCGTGACCGAGATAGCCTAGCGCTCCCTCATGATCGTTTGTCAACTCGGCGAGGCGCGCGAGCTCAATCAAGTGCGCGGGATTGCTGGGATCGAGAATGGCAACGCGCTCCAGCGTGCTGCGCGCCTCCGCGATCTGCTGCTGCCGCTCATAGGCGACGCCGAGCAGGCGCAGGCTGTTGATGGTAGCGGCATTGCGGGCATCCAGGGCCTTCACCAGCGTGATGACAACCGGCGCGGCTGCCGGTTTCTCCCAGCTCGTGCGAAATCCCAGGAAGTCTTCTTCGGAAAGTTTCGGCTCTGCGGCAAGATCCGAGGCAATCTTGTTCGCCTCCGGCATCTTGCCCAATGCCGCCAGATCGGCACACCGTAACAGGCGCGCATTTATGTTGGTTCGCTCCGAGGCCGGAAGCCGTTCCACCTGGGCCAGCGATTCCGAATATCTGTCTTCCTTGTGAAACAGCGTGGCGAGCGAGAGAAGGGCTTCGGCATCGCCCTGTTTTTGCGTTAAGACGCGTTGCCACGCGGCAATGGCGCAAGGCAACGCTGATTCGTTCGCGTCGGCCTGAATCTGGCAGGCGCGCGCCAGATTTTGCCATCCCGGCGTTAGTGCGGGTGAAAGCTGGACGGCTCGCTCGAAATCGCTACGTGCATCCGGCAGTTCATTGCGCTGCGCATGCACCACGCCACGTAAATTCAACAGGGCAGCGCTCGTGGGGTGAGCAGCTAATTGGCTAGCAATCAGGTTCGAAGCTGCCGCTAAATCCCCGGCATTCAAAGCCTTTTGAACAGCAAGAACACCGGAATCTACATCGGCCGACTGAGCGGACAAGCCGGATACAAACATCGCGGCTGCCAGGAGACAACCACGGACACACAGGTACCCTGGCCGACATTGACCGGCGGCTCGGAGACGAAAACACCTCTTCACAAACGCATACACCATATCACGGTTGTCAGGGGGAGACGCTTGCCGGCCGGAACACAAACAATTTCCTTGACTCTGCGTAAACGTTCACATATAACAGCTTCTAGTCCATTCAAGCTATCGGGAAGACAGCACGCTTTTGGTGTTCGAAAGGGGAACGAATGCTACACAGGCTTTTTGTTTGTTGTGCGCTCGCGCTTTTCACTGCTTCATTTGTTACGGCGCAAAGCCAGAATGCAAGTTTAGACGGTCAAGTGACGGACGAGAGCGGTGCGTCGGTTCCAAACGCCACCATCGAGATTCAAGCAGCTGAACTAAGCTTGAGCACAACACTGACCACCGACAGTGCCGGCCGTTATGCATTTCCGAACCTGCAGCCGGGCACGTATACGTTGAGGGCCACGGCGGCGGGTTTTCAAACATACGAGCAACGGAATATTCAACTCCTTGCCAACCAGGCCGCCCGCATCGATGTTGGCCTGAAGGTTGGGAGTGCGTCAACCAAGATCGAAGTTACAGCCGATGCTGCACAGCTGAACGTCGATAACGGGGCGCAGCAAGAGGGCGTGCCGCCAACCGTTGTGAACCAATTGCCGTTGTTGGTAGCGGCAGGTACACCACGCAATGCGGTCCAATTTATTTCGTTCCTGCCGGGCGTGAACACCGGCACGAGTCCGCAAGCATTCAACGCTCGCATCAACGGCGGGCTCAAGATGGGCGACGAAGCGGTTATGGACGGTGTCAGCATGCAGGAAGGCACAATGTCCCAAAGCGGCATGGTGTCCTTCTTCGACTTCCCGACGACACCCGACATGGTCAGTGAGGTCCGCGTGCTGACGTCGAGTTACGAACCTGAGTACGGCACCACAACCGGCGGAGAAATTATTGTTACGACGCGCAGCGGAACGGATACCTTCCATGGCGGTGGGTTCGAGTATTTCCGCAACAAGAGTTTAAATGCGCTGCAGTTCACGAATCAGCGCGGGCCCGGAGATCAGCGGCCGAAGGACAACGAGAACGAATTCGGCGGCTTTATCGGCGGCCCGGTGAAGATTCCATTTCTGCCGTTTATTTGGGGAGACAAACACAAGACCTACTTCTTCCATGACGAAGAATATCTGCGGAGCTTAGGCGGGACGACTCGCCCGGTAGTTTCTATTCCTTCTGTGCAGGAGCGCAGCGGAGACTTCTCCGACCTAGGATTCCCGATTTACGATCCCACGACCGAAAGGATCGTGAACGGCGTGCTGGTCCGCGATCCTTATCCCGGAAACAAAATTCCCATAAGCCAGATGAGTCCTCTGGCTCAGCAATGGATGAAGTATCTGCCCACCCCCACGTCGCCTGGTCCGTTTAATAATTATCTCTCGACCCCGGTCCCGGACGGCATTCTTTCCAATGTGGATCACTTTCTGTATAAGATCGACTACTTCTGGGATGCAAACAACCATTTCTTCGCGACGGTGTGGCGGCAGAAAACACAACCAAACGAGCAATGTGCTCTCCCGGTTGAACTCTGCACCAGCAGCCCTGCAAACCCTGAGGACGCCTGGGTAAGCCGCTTCAACTATGACCACATCTTCACGCCGACTCTGCTGAGCCATTTTGCGTTTGGTTATGTGAACCGCAACGAGGGGTATGGTTCGGTATCCGGACAGGATCCGAAAGTATTGCCGCAGATTCCGAATGCAGTCGCTTACAACGCGTCGCCGGCAGCGAATTTTTCCGGTAACGGTATCTCAAATTTTGCGAGTTGGGGCAATACGCAAGGACCTGGTTATCTGAATAAAAGTACCCGGCCCACTTACATCGCTAACGAACTAATCACCTGGGTGCATGGAGCCCACACCATAAAGTTTGGCGGCGAGTACCGGCACCTGCAGCAAGTGTTTCGGACGAATAACAATCAATCCGGAACGGTGGGTTTCTCTGCGCTTTCGACAGCTCTACCCGGCGTTTCCAGCGGCGACCCGTTTGCGAGTATGTATATCGGTGCCGTGGATAACGGAAACATGCAGGCCTACAACGTGGCAAAGTACGGAGCCGAACAGCGCGCCTATTCACTTCACGTTGGCGATACGTGGAAAGTAACCCCGAAGTTTACACTCAACTACGGCTTGCGCTGGGATCGATTTACCCCGACATGGGAGAGCAGCGACCTGATGTCATTCTTCAGCTTCTCGCCTAATCCAGGCGCGGGCAATCGGCCAGGCAGCCTGGTTTTTGCTGGCGATAAGTACGGCTCGGCAAGCGCGGGCAAGCGCTATCCGGAAGAGCCGTTTAACGCCGCATTTTCACCCAGAATCGGGATGGCGTACCAACTGGGCAGCAAGATGGTGGCGCGAGCCGGGTATGGAGTGTTCTATACGCAGGCATTTTATCCAGGATGGGGCGGCGGTATGTCGCTCGATGGCTTCAATCCGCAGCTCAGCTTCAGCGACTCGCTGGCAGGCTATGAACCCTCGTTCAATCTGGACAAAGGATTTCCGGCGTATAACAAGACGCCCGATATCAGCCGCACCGCTGATAATGGTACGAACGGGCCCAACTATCGTCCCACTGATGCCAATCACCTCTCCTATATGCAACAGTGGAATATCAGCGTTGAAAGAAAGCTGGGAAACAGCGCGGTCGCCAGCGTTGCCTACGTGGCCAGCAAGGGCACGCACTTACCTTCGCAATTGCAGCCGTTGAACGTGCTGAACCCGTCCCTGCTTTCTTCCATGGGCTCGGCGGTATTGAACACGGTATTTGCGCCTGGCCAGACAAGCATTGATGGCGTGACGGTTCCTTACGCAAACTGGGTAAGCGACCTGACCAGCAGGGGCACCTGCAAACCCACGGTCGCGCAGGCCCTGGTGCAGTTTCCGCAGTACTGCGGTGCTCTCTTCGGCCAAAACGAAAACGAAGGCACATCAATTTACAATTCGTTCCAGACCAAAATAGAAAAGCAGTTTTCAGCCGGTTTGTATCTAGGGGCTAATTATACGTATTCGCATCTGGAAACAAGCGCCTCCTCCACCACACAATCGACGGCAGGCTACGGCGGCATCGGTAGTGGCAGCGGTGGTGTCATCAGCCCCTTTCAAGGCCAACGGAACAAGACGATTTCGACCGACGACATTCCCAATTCGTTCGCCCTCATGGCTGTCTACGATCTTCCGTTCGGAACCGGAAAACGCTGGCTAAACCATTCGAGCCTGCTGAACTGGGTGGCTGGAAATTGGACCCTCGCGTCCAGTATTAAGCTGGTCTCCGGGATGCCGCTGTATTTCCGGAATTCGAGTGTCTGCGGTGTTCCCTCGCAGTTTCAGGCAGCTTGCATACCTGGGATCACGGGCAACGTGCTGACGCAATCGTGGGGCAGCATCGATGTCAACAAGCCTATGTACAATGCCGCTGCATTTGAACCAGTGTCCGCTTTTGCCGGCGGTAATTATCTCGGCACGGGTCCGCGTGTAAGCACCGTCCGCGGTTCCCCATATCGCGACACCAACATCTCGATTTCCAAGGCCTTTGTAATTCAAGAACGATTGAGAATCGAAATTCGTGCAGAGACGTTTAATATCTTCAACAACCACTACTTCACGTGCGATGGTCAGGCGTTTGGCGATTGCATCCCGTTCAACAACGATCCGTCCAATTCGAACTTTGGAGCTTGGAACGGTACCGTCTCGCAGCCGCGCAACGTCCAACTGGTGGGCCGAATCACCTTCTGACCGCTGTTGATTGCGGTATTGGCATCCCGCGGCTCTGAACCCTACTCCGCCGCGGGATGCTCCTCCGCATTCAGCAAATGAAGAATAACGCGTAAGGGAAGCATCGCCAGCTCGGGCCGCGCGCTGATATCAGGGCGAAGGTCAAGCAGCGCGCGCTCCAGCAAATAGTTGTCCAGTAGAATTTGCTGGTGTTCGCGGGATTCCGGCATATATGGAGCGCTTCCCGCGGTGTTCCAATACCCCTTGAGGAAAGCCGAGGTGACGTGCGAGTACCAGAATCGTGCCCAAACCCGCGCCGACTCGCGGTCAATTGACTCGTGCCCTTCGGCAGAAAGGAACTGGCGGTTGGCGGCAGACGCTGCGTAGCCAAACGAATACAGCATGCTCGCGACGTCGCGCAAGGGACAACGTTTCAGGCGCCGTTCACTAATATGCAGCTGCGGGTCGCCATCGAAGTCGAACATGATCGCCTGCCCGTCTCGCATCAACATATGCCCGAGATGTAGCCGCTCGTGGAAGCGAATACGTACCGAAGCCACGCGCTGATCGAACAGGCGACGGAAGCGGGCGGTGATCTCATTTTCAAGCGCAGTGACTTTGGTTGCCCACTTTCGCTGTTCGTCGCCCATGTCCATATAACGCTGACGCAGAAATTCCAAGCGCCGGCTTGTCAGGGCCAGATTGGAATGGAAAATCATCTGCCGATAGAAGTCGTTGAAGGGCTCGGGGGCAAACGCCGGATCGTCCGCGCCTTTGAGCAACTCAAGGTGCAGGTCGGCCACCCGCCGGCCCATGTCGCTAGCCAGCGGCAGGTAAGACCCGATCAGTTCCTGAGCCATGGACGGAGGCTCAGACAAAGCAAAATCAAGCGAGTAAATGGCTATGGGCGCTGACTTCATCAAATCGCCGCGACTGTACTTTGAGACGCGAACGGCTTGCAGAAAGTCCATCAGCGCACGACTGGTGAGGTGCCAGCCATCTCCTTCGTTCGGAAGATAGCCATGCAGCAAACCCATCACTGTACACTCGCCGGAGGCCGGCTGATATTCTAAATGCCCGGCAAACGGAACCGCATACGGGAAATGGCGCTCCTCGGTCAGAAATTGGCCCATCTCGACCCCGGGATGGATTCCCGGCTCGACTTCGCGCAGTAGCTTGAGTACGAACCGATCGCCGAACCTAATCGAGCTGTTTACTTCGGAAGGCAAAACCGTGGGCGTCAGATCGGGATGGGTTCCTCCCCATAACGTTCGGAATTCTCGATTGCGGTGGGCCAACAGACCGCCTTCTTCACCGCTGAACTTGCGGCGGCGGGCGAAGGCTTCAATGAGAGAGGTTGTGAACTCCGCGTTGAAAATGGCGTCGTACAGCAGAAACATTGCGCCATCACCGCGCCTCACTCTGGCGAAAACCAGCTCGCGCTGCTCCACCGGACTCTCAGCGATTTCTTCGGCAGGGATCATACCCGTTGGCACGACATAAGTTTCCGGATCGCCGCTGGTGTAATGGGTACGCACCATTACGATCACGAATTTGTTGGGAACAACCTGAATGACTTCGGCAATATCGACCGCCCGGAATCGCCGCTCCTTGCTTCGGAACCACCTTTGCCGGACGAGGAAATTCGGCAGCACGCTGGCAAGCGCCGGAAGATTAATCGGATCCCAGACATTCATGCCGTGTGCGTAGACCAGCGGCGGCTCAGCAGCGATGCGTTCGGCAGGCTGCGCGGCTGCTGTCACAGACACGCTCTTCGGCTCCAGCGAAAACCAATAAAAAGAATTCGGACCAAGCGTCAGCGGGTATTGTCCATCGCCGATGACAGGAAATTCAGTGCGTCCAAACAATTCGACAGGAGAATAACCACTGAACTTTTCCAGATTTAGTTCAACTGGTTGGGCAAAACGGGAGAGGTTGGCGACAACAAGTACGGCCTCTTCCTGATAACGACGTAAATACGCAAGCACGCTTTGATTTGCCGGTTGAAGAAATTCGAACGTACCGCGGCCAAAAGCCTTGAACTGTTTTCGCAAAGAAATCAACCGCTTTGTCCAGTTCAAAAGCGAATACTGATTGTCCTGCTGAGTCTCAACATTGATGGCCTCATAGTGATACGCGGGATCAATGTTGACCGGCAGATAGAGCTGCTGCGGGTTGGTGCGGGAGAAGCCGGCGTTGCGGTCGGGGCTCCACTGCATCGGGGTACGGACTCCATTACGATCGCCCAGAAAAACGTTGTCTCCCATGCCGATCTCATCACCGTAGTAGATGACCGGCGTACCCGGCATGGAAAACAGCAGCGCATTCATGACCTCAATGCGGGCCCGGTCATTTTGCAGAAGCGGAGCGAGCCGCCGCCGAATGCCCAGATTGATGCGGGCGCGCTGATCGGAAGCGTAGACGCGATACATGTAATCGCGCTCTTCATCCGTCACCATCTCCAGCGTGAGTTCGTCATGATTGCGCAGAAACATCGCCCATTGGCAGGTTTCCGGAATCACGGGGGTGCGATTCAGGATCTCGACAATCGGGAGCCGGTCTTCGAGCCGGAGCGCCATGAACAGCCGGGGCATCAACGGGAAGTGGAAGTTCATGTGACATTCGTCACCGTTGCCCATATAGGCAACCGCATCCTCCGGCCACATGTTGGCTTCGGACAAGAGCATACGGTTGGGATAATGTGTATCCAAATGCCGGCGGAGTTCACGCAAAAATCCATGCGTCTCCGGAAGATTTTCACAACTGGTGCCTTCCCGCTCGTACAGGTAGGGGATGGCGTCCAATCGAAATCCATCGACGCCCATCTCCGCCCAGAAGTCGAGAAAACGGATCACACTGCGCCGCACGACCGGATTGTCGAAATTCAGATCGGGCTGGTGGGAATAGAAACGGTGCCAGAAATACGCCTTCGCCACCGGATCCCAACTCCAGTTCGATGGCTCAAAATCTTTGAAAATAATGCGCGTGCCGAGGTATTTATCGGGCGAATCGTTCCATACGTAAAAATCGCGCCACTTCGAGCCTTTCTCCGCACGCCGGGATTTCTGAAACCACTCGTGCTGGTCGGAAGTGTGGTTGATGACCAACTCGGTAATCACCCGCATCCCGCGGCGATGCGCCTCTTTCAAAAATAACTGAAAATCGCGAAGTGTGCCGTAGGCCGGGTGAACGCTTCGAAAATCCGAGATGTCGTACCCATCGTCCTTCCAGGGCGACGGAAAAAACGGCAGCAGCCAAATGGCAGTTACGCCCAATTGTTCCAGATAATCCAGGCGTTGGGCTAAGCCGCGAAAATCTCCCATTCCATCGGCATTGCTGTCCTGGAAAGCACGTACGTGGACCTCATAAATGATGGCGTCCTTGTACCAGAGGGGGTCGTCGGCGACCCCGGCGAAAGGTTGTAATTGAGCCATGCGAGTCTGCAGTACTCTGTCTTACAGAGATGGAAAACGAGCGAGAGCCGTTCCATTTGATTAGACACCCTGCGTGCACAGCCGCTACTGTCTAAAACTTATTTAACAGTCGATTGAATCGCGTCGGCGATTACCTTGCCGTGAAAGCGCCCATTTTCAATGAAAATTTCATTCGTATGGCGGCCGGCGACGATTACCCCGGCCAGGAAAACGCCTTTACGCTCGCTTTCCAGCGTCTTAGGATCGGTGATAGGCTTTGAACTTGTTGGGTCCAGATGGATGCCGTGTTCGGCCATGAACTCGAAATCCGGACGATAGCCGGTCATGGCAAAAACGAAGTCATTCTTTACCGTAACGTCCCCTTCGGGCGTTGAGATCACCACGTCATGTTGGCGGATTTCTTTTACGGAACTTCGAAAGTAGGCTTTGACCTCGCCGGACTTGATCCGGTTTTCAATGTTGGGCTTGATCCAATACTTAACGTTGTTGGAGATGCCTGTGCCGCGATGTACCATCGTGACCCGAGCGCCGGTCCAGAAGAGTTCGAGGGCCGCGATGCACGCCGAGTTTTTGGCTCCGACAATCAGGACGTCCTGATTGTAGAAGGGATGTGCTTCCCGGTAATAATGAATGACCTTTTCGAGATCCTCGCCAGGAACGTTGAGCCGATTCGGAATGTCGTAGTAGCCGGTGGCAAGAATGATCTTCTTCGCACCGTAGCAGTTCGGTTCGCCGTCAATCGTCCGGGTACGCAGAACGAAATCGCCGTCGTTGCCTTCAAACCCGAGCACGCGTTCGTATTGATGTACATCCAGGTGATAGTGGTCCGCGACGCGGCGATAGTACTTCAAGGCTTCGGTGCGTCCGGGCTTTTCATTCAGCGATGTCATCGGGATATCGCCAATTTCGAGCAGCTCCGGCGTGGTGAAGAAGACAAGGTTGATCGGGTAGTGATAGATCGAATTAACGACGCAGCCTTTGTCGAATAACAACGCCGAGAAGCCGCGCTTCTGCACTTCGATGCCGCAGGCGAGGCCGGTGGGCCCGGCACCTATGATGGCAACGTCCCGCTGCTGCATCAGAGCAAAGCACTCATTTTTTCGTAGATTCCTTCGAGCGCGGAAGGAAGAGCACCGGCATCTTTTCCGGCGCCTTCGGCCATATCCGCGCGGCCGCCGCCTTTGCCACCAATCGCCTTCGCAACATCGCCAACCAGTTTGCCCGCCTGGACTCGCTGCGTCAGATCTTTGCTGACCGCCGAGACGATGGCAACATCGGAGTTGTTTACTGAAGCAAGAACGATCACGGAGCTGCCGAATTTGTTGCGTAGAGAATCGGCGGCCGTTCGCAGCTGTGCGCGATCGAGGCCGTCGACTTTTTCGGCCACCACCGTCGCGCCATTTACCCTGCGGCCGGTGACGTTTTCGATCTGCTGATTTGCGAGCCGCTGCCTCAGCTGATCATGTTGTTTCTCGAACAGCCGCTGGCTCTCCAGAAACTTTTCCATCTGTTCCAGAACCCCGGTGTCGGTGGTATGAAGCAGTTTCGCAGCTTCAGTAAGTTGAGCCGCGGCCCATTGAAACTTCTGGAGGGCGCCTTCGCCGGTTATCGCTTCGATACGCCGCACGCCTGCCGAAATACTGCCTTCGTAGATGATCTTGAAAAGACCGATATCGCCGGTACGGCTTACGTGAGTCCCGCCGCAGAGTTCGCGGCTGAAACCGGGAATACTGACGACGCGTACACTCTCACCGTATTTCTCGCCGAAGAGCGCCATCGCCCCGGTGGAGAGTGCGCTGTCCAGATCCATGATGTCAGTCTGAACGGGAGTATTCGCAAGAATTTGCTGATTGACCAGACGCTCTACTTCGGCCAATTCGTCGTCTGTCATCGCCGAGTAATGATTGAAATCGAAGCGCAGACGCCCCGGTTCGACGACACTGCCGGCTTGTTTTACATGCGGGCCCAGGACCTGACGCAGAGCGGCGTGCAGCAGGTGCGTGGCGGTATGGTTCCGCATTGTCGAGCTGCGCAGCGGAGCATCCACCGCCGCAATCAGGTGCTGACCTACACGCAGTGGGCGCAGGACGTGTATTCTCTGAACCGCCGCGGTTGTGGTTGGTTTGTACGCCCCTTCCACTACCGCGACACGCTCCCGCGTCTCGGGATCGAGCAGCAGTCCGGTGTCTCCAACCTGACCGCCGGATTCGGGATAGAACGGCGTTTTGAGAAAGATAACCTCGGCTTTGCCGCTTTCAACCAAGTCGACTGCCGTCCGATTGACGATGAGTTCAGCAATCTCGACGGTTGTTTCCAATGCTTCGCGGCCGACAAATTCGACCGGGGAAACGTTTTTATATACGTCGGCAATTTGGGTCTTATCGGCGCCTTTCCAACTGGCACGCGCGCGCATGCGCTGCTTTTCCATTTCGGCGACGAAATTTTCGCGATCGATGGTCAGGCCGAATTCGCGCGCCATCTCTTCCTGCTCGTCGAGCGCGAGTCCATAGGTGTCGTAAAGCTTGAACGCGGCCGCGCCGGGGAGCACGTTGCCGACAGCCGTTTTGGCCTCTTCCTGAAAGAAGCGTTCGGCCACCTGGAAAGTTGTCGCATAGCGATGTTCTTCGTCGCGCACAATGCGCGCCACGCGCTCGACACTTTCCTGCAACTCCGGGTAGCCCGGCTTCATCAGGCCGGCGACGAAGCCCGTCAATTGATGTAGATATGGTCCACTCGCACCCACAATGCGCGCGTTGCGCATGGCGCGACGCATAATCTTGCGCAGCACATACCCGCGGCCTTCATTTGAGGGCAGCACACCATCGTGAATTAGGAATGCGGTAGCGCGGGCATGATCGGCATTGATGCGCAGGGCCGTGTCGGTGCGGCTGTCGTCTCCAAACTTTACGTGCAGCAGGTCGGCGGCACGGTGAACGATCGGTTCCAGCAGATCGGTTTCGTAGTTCGATAGATGGCCCTGCAAAACAGCCGTTACACGCTCCAGCCCCATGCCGGTATCAATCGACGGGCGAGGCAAGGGCGTCATGCTGCCATCTTCGGCGCGATCGAATTGCATGAAAACCAGATTCCAGATTTCGACAAAACGGCCGCCACCATCGGAGGGGAACTGCTCGTGTTCCCTGCCCTTTTCCGCGGCTTCGGGCCCAAGGTCATAATGGATTTCGGAACACGGCCCGCAGGGTCCGGTTTCGCCCATTTGCCAGAAGTTGTCTTTCTCGTCCAGCCGAAAAATGCGCTCCTTGCTAAGGCCTGCGACAGACTGCCAGAGCGCTTCGGCATCGTCATCTTCGCGAAATACGGTGACGTACAGTTTCTCTTTATCGATGCCGAACCATTTCGGACTGGTCACCAGTTCCCAGGCGAAAGCGATTGCGTCCTTTTTGAAGTAATCGCCAAACGAAAAGTTCCCCAGCATCTCAAAAAACGTTTGGTGACGCCGGGTATACCCAACGTTTTCCAGATCGTTATGCTTGCCGCCCGCACGGACACACTTTTGCGAGCTTGCGGCACGCTTGTAATCCCGCTTTTCCAGCCCCAGGAACGTCTCCTTGAACTGATTCATGCCTGCGTTCGCAAAAAGCAATGTCGGGTCATTTGCGGGCACCAACGAGCTGCTGCGCACCACGCGGTGTCCATTGCCGGCGAAGTACTCAAGGAACTTCGCCCGGATCTCGTTTCCAGTCATCAATCTTCTGCTTTTAGTTTCGCACCGGGGCGAAGATTGCTATTTTCCGGCGCCCGCACCGCTACCAGCCGGAGCATCCGAGCTCATTTTGGACAGCTCCCCAGCCTGCACGACGCTGATCTTTGCGGGATCGATGTACTTGCGGATGGCAGCGTTTACCTGATCCGGAGTCAGCGCGAAGACTCGCGCTTCGAAATTTGCGTCCCACTGCATCGTCCGGCCCCAGAATGCTTCGGTCGCTAAGCGGGAGCTGAGCTCTCCGTCCTGACCGCGGCTGACCTGCCGGGATTGCAGCCATCCCGATTTGGCAGCATCCAATTCCTGCTGAGTGAAGCCGTCGCTACGCGCACGTTTCAGCTCATCGAGAATATCGCTTTGCACTTTCGGGCTGTTCTGCGGCGCTGAAATCGCGTAGGAAAAAAACATACCGCTGTCATCGACAGGCGGGGCGCTCATATACGAGCCGATACCGTAGCTCAAACCATCTTTCTGCCGGATTCGCACGGCAAGGCGCGAATTCAGGAAGCCGCCGCCAAACATGTAGTTCGCGAGCACCAGGCTCGGATAATCGGGATCGTCATCGCTGATTTTGACCGGCTGAAACGCAAGCAAAACCGCATTCGGTTTATCCGGGGTGTCGAACTTCTGATGCACGACAGGGATTTCCTTGTATTTCTCAGCTACGCGCGCGTAAGTTTGTTTGCCCGTCCAGCCTTTAAACAATGTGGATAGGTTTTTCTCGACGTCCTCCGGCTCAAAGTCCCCGACAGCCGCGAATTCGGAGTGAGATGCGCCATAAAACTCGTTGTAAAACTTTTTAATGTCGTCCAACTGGACGGATTTCAGGTCCTCCATTTCTTCTTCGAGCGTGGGGACGTAGCGAACATCTCCGTTGGGATACGGGTGAGTGATGCGGCTCTGGTTTCGCATGGCCACCGCCTGCGGTTCGCTGCGCGAAGCATCCAAGCTCGTGATGCGTTCCTGGCGCAAGGCTTCGAACTCACTCGCCGGAAACGCTGGTTCGCGCAGAACCTCCCCGATCAACTGCAAAACGGCAGGCAAATTCACACGTGTCGTCTGAATCCCGACTCTCGTACCCGTGGGGCCGCCTGAAATACGAACCTGTGCCTTCAATTTGTCGAATGAATCCGCAATCTGCTGGCGCGAATGCCTGGCACTGCCGCGCATAAGCATCTCGGCACCGAGAGTAGCCGCAGTATCCTTTCCGCGCAGGTTCTGTTCGTCACCAAAATGCAGATTAAACGAGGCGTTTACGATTGAACCGCGTGTCTTCTTTGAAATCAAAGCGAGCTTGATTCCGGGCTCCAGATTTCCGCGGACGGTACGCTTATCGACGTTGAGCGGGCTGGGATCGAATGACTCACCCTGCGCCAGCAGGGCCGATCCTTTATAGTCTTTGACCAGAGCGGCGATATCCGGCGCGGCAGGTACGTCAACGCGATCCGGCTTATCGGTTGGAATGAAAAGGCCGATTGTCCGGTTATCCGGCTTCAGATAAGTTCGGGCAAAGGCATCCACTTGCTCCTGCGTTGCCTGGCTGATGCGGTCGCGCGTAAGAAACGCCAGGCGCCAGTCTCCGGCGGCTATGTATTCACTGAGAAATAGTCCGAGCCGCTCGGAATTTCGCAGCAGGAGATCGAAGCGAGAGTCCAGCTTTGTCTTGCTTCGCTCCACTTCTTCTTTCGTCGGCGGATGTGCTTCGGTGTCGTTCAAAACGCCGACGAAGGTCTTTTCAATATCATCCAGATCGGCAGTTTTCGGCGCTTGAACGACGAAGTTGAGCATCCCCGGCTCGCGCGTATCGGTCGCATCGCTTCCGACATGGCCCGCCTTTTTCGTTACCACCAACGACTGGTACAGACGGCCCGACGGAGCATTGGTCAGAATGTCTCCCAACACACCTGCGATAGGCCCGTCGGGATGCGCCAATGCGGGAACGTGAACCCCAATCATCACAACTTTGGCATCGCCAACGCGCCGCAACACGACTGTGCGCTCGCCGTCCTGCGCCGGTTCTTCCGTGTAAGTCGGCGTCAAAACTCGTTCGGGTTTCGGAATAGCGCCGAAATATTTGGCCACCAAGGCCAGCGTTCTCGCTTCGTCCACGTGACCGGCAATGGTAAGAACAGCATTGTCGGGTTGGTAGTAAAGATGATAGAAAGCCTGCAATCGCTCGATGGGCACACGCTCGATATCGGATCTGGCGCCGATTGTCGATTTGCCGTAGTTGTGCCACAGATAGGCAGTCGAGAAAACTCGTTCCTCCAGGATGGTCGCCGGGTTGTTTTCGTTCATCTCGAACTCGTTCCGCACGACGGTCATTTCAGTGTCTAGGTCCTTCTTCAGAACGTTGGAATGAAGCATACGATCCGCTTCCAGGTTGAGCGCCCAATCCAGATTCGTATCCGTGCCATTGAACGTTTCAAAGTAGTTGGTCCGATCGAACCACGTGGTGCCATTTGGCCGTGCGCCATGCTCGGTCAACTCTTGTGGGATGTTTTGATGGGCGGGCGTCCCCTTGAACAGCATGTGTTCCAAAAGATGCGCCATTCCGGTCTCGCCGTAACCTTCATTCCGCGATCCAACCAGGTAAGTGATATTCACCGTAGTGGTGGTTTTTGTCGGGTCCGGAAACAGAAGAACGCGAAGACCATTGGACAGATGGTATTCAGTAATACCTTCAACGGATGCACCCTGCGTGATGCCGGGGGGAAGAGCGGGGGCGGCATGCATCGGCGGCAGAAGAGCAGAAAAAACGAGAAGAACGGAAAAGCGGGTCACGATGATCGCAGTCTAACCCACACGGCCTCAGCTCCCGATCAGGGTGGACACGAAAGTACAATTTCTTACGGCGGAGGAGTTATCGGAGCAAAGCCGACCGGAATCGCTCTCCCTTTATGACTGTGCGAATTGCCGGCAGCAACTCCGTCCGTATCGAACCTTTCATGACGTAGCCGTTTGCGCCGACTTCAAACGCTCTTTTGACATATTCCGGCTCGCCGCGGGCGGTCACAAAAACGATCTTCAGATCCGGATCGCACTGATGGGCTTTTTCAGTGATGGCAAACCCGTTTGCGCCGGGAACTGAAACATCTACAAGAAGAATGTCAGGCTTTTCTGCCGCCACAATCTCAATTGCCGAACGGCCGTCTTCCACCAGGCCTACGACATCGCATTCGTGTTCCAGCACCGCGCGTAAGGCTTCTTGAATGAGGACGGAGTCTTCACAAATGAGAACTCGCGGCCGCTTTCGTGGGTCTGCTTCCGACTCGGACTTTTGCTGGGCCGCCGGGTCCGGCATTACTGGTTTTCCGCCCTGCTTTCGGGCGCAACAGAATCCAGCGCCACCTTGAGCTGAACAGGCGAAAAGGGCTTGCTGAGACAGATTCCGGGCGCCGTCATCTGGGCGGGATCGCGAAGGAAGACAGTGGGAAAGGCGGTGACGAAAATGATGGCCGCCCCGGTGTTTCTCTGGATGATTTTTGCCGCTTCGGCTCCTGACATGGCACCCTGAAGCCGCATATCCATCAGTACGACATCAGGCCGTTCCTCATGCGCCAGCAGCACCGCCTCCTCTCCCGAACCGGCTGCGCCCACCACTTCATATCCCAGGTGGCTCAACTGATGCTCCAAGTCATCCGCGACAATAATTTCGTCTTCCACGATTAGCACGCGCCGCTTCATCTCAAAGCTCCTTAGGCCGGTTCTCGAATTCACGCGGAAAGCTCACGCAGAAATTCGCACCAGGAGGGGGACCGATTTCGAGTCGCCCCCGCAGCTGCCGAACGAGCATATTCACGAGGCGCAAGCCCATCGACGGCGTCTTAGCCGCATCGAAGTCAACCGGAAGACCCGGCCCGCTGTCAATGATCTGCAGCCGCGCCCAGCCGGTATCGCCGTTATTGCTGGCTCGCCCTTCGGAATCGGGAATGTAGGCAAGCCTGACGACAAGCTTTCCGGGTTTATTCCTCAATCCGTGCTTCAGAGCGTTCAGGATCAGCTCGTTCGCGATCAGACCCAGAGGAATCGCTCGTTCAATGTGCAGCACGACATCGGCCAGGTCGAGTTCCAGTTGGATCTGATTAGGTGTTGAGGCGTGCAACTGCACCAATTCCTCTGCCAACGCTGTGACGTATCCGCCGAATTCCACTTCTGAGAGATCGTCTGAAGCATACAAGCGCTCGTGAATGTGCGCAATGGCGCGTAAACGGCTTTCCGCTTCCTGAAACGCTGCAAGAACGTGAGGATCGTTCGTATGCCTCGACTGCATGCCGAGAAGGCTGACGATTACTTGCAGATTGTTCTTTACGCGATGATGGATTTCGCGAACAAGAGTGTCCTTTTCGGATAAAGATCTATGCAGTTGTTCTTCCTGCTCTTTCCTCAGGGTGACATCCCGCATCACCTTCGCGAATCCGAGAAGATTGCCCTGGTCGTCGCAGACCTGCGTCAGGACGCCACTGGCAAAAAATCGGGTTCCGTCCTTGCGCATGTGCCAGCGCTCATCGTCCGCTCGTCCGTTTGTACGTGCGGTTTCAATCTCTTTCTGATGCTCCCCGGCGGCCACGTCTTCGGGCGTGAATACGGTGCTTGCGGGCATTCCGATCGCTTCCGTTTCCTTCCATCCGAGCAGCCGCTCCGCGCCGGCATTCCAGGAAAGGATTACGCCATTCGTGTCCACCTGAAAGAGAGCATAATCGTTCACACTTTCAACAAACAACCGGAATCGCTGCTCACTTTCAAGCAAGGCCTTCGATGCTTTCTTACGAAGCGATACATCGCGCACGTTGAACTGCATCACCGGCTGGCTGCCTACCCGATAACTGTTGGCGACGATATCCACCGCGACCCTCTCGCCGTCACTTCGCAGTAACTCCAGGTCCGGGTAGCGCACCAGCTCTGAATCCCGTGCTGCCTCAATGGACCGTTCAATTCCAGGAACTCCGAGCTTTGCGCCGACGTCTTCGAGTGTCTTTCCTATGAGTGCGTCGCGCTCCATTCCGGTGAGTTGAAGAAAGAAGGCATTGATGTCCTGTACGGTCTGCGTTTCGATATCGACAACGACAATGCCGTCTTTAGCGGTTTCAAATAGGCGCTGGAAACGGATTTCCGCGATTTCCCTTCGTTCCGTCACATCCTCAATGGACAGCAGCAGCATTTTCCGCTGGGCCTGCGGAAACGGAATGCGGCGCCCATTCAGGCGCATAACACGGCGCCCGATATGAGGAAAATCGTGTTCTATTTCAAAGTCGTGGAATGGTTCCGATCGAAACAGTGCAGCACCGATCAGTTCGCGTAGGCGCGGCCGGTTCCATTCGCCGTTCCCCAGATCGTATAGAAATCGTCCTTCCGTTTCTTCCCGCTTAACGAGAAACGTGTCATAAAAGGCTTGCGTGGCTCTCTGTACGCGCAGATCCGAATCCAGAACAACCAATGGCTCCCGGACCGTTCCGATCATGCCCTCGGCATAGTCGCGAGCTTCCTCCGCAGCCTTTAAGCCGCGCTTCAGGGGATCGATATCCTGCAACGTGACGACGGCGCCTGCGATGCGATCATCTGTCGTCCGGTAGGGCCTGATGGCTAAAGAGTGCCACCGCCCTTCAGCGTCCTGCAGTTCTTCCGAAACGGGATGGAGCGAGTCGATCACGGTTTTGACTTGCTGCTCAAGGCGCGGTATTTCAATCTTTCCGCGGATATGTCCGACCGGCCGCCCGATGTCCACCGGGCCGAGTTCCAGCAACTTTCCTGCGGCCGTATTGAAGCGGCGTACGCGAAGATCGGCATCCACCATCAAGATTGGAATAGTGATGGCGCTCAGCAGGTTTTTGAGATCGCTGTTGCTTGCGTTCAATTCCTGGTTTCGGCTCTGCAGCTCTTCGTTAACCGTGGTCAGTTCTTCATTCGCCGACTGCAACTCCTCTTTTGTGGTCCGCAGCTCCTCATTTGTGGACTGCAGTTCTTCATTGGCGCTGCGGGCTTCTTCATTGGCCGCCCGCAATTCCTCGGAATGAACTTCGTATTGCTCGGTTAAATTCCGCAGGTAGTCGCGAGTATCGGTAAGTTCGCGCTGAGTTCTCAAAAGATCGTCGTCAATCGAGATTGACTCAGAGCGCGAAGACTCGGCGCTTAGTTCGGTGGGAGACTTCTCACGCACGAAGACGATTAGGAAGTATCGCTCTCCAGCTTCTAACCCGGGTATGGGCGTCACCTCCAGAGTGACGCGCACCTTTTGCCCAGTCACCGTAAGCTCGATGCCGGATTCACGGACGGGCGCGTTTGTTTCCGTTACCGCTTGCACGGCACGCCTTAAGGGCAACAGAAGATCTTCAGTTGCCATTCGTAGCACATTCAGAGTCGCCTGACCGGGAGAGGGATCAAGATAAGAGCTGGTGTGACCCCGGAACTGAACAATCTGAAACTCCGCATTGATGAGCACGGCGTCGGGTGAATATTTACTCTGAATTACTCGATCGAGCTTTTTTTGGACTTCGAGAGCGCTCGATCCGACCGGAACGCCCATAGGAGTGCCGTCGTGCCCCGCGCTGCCCAGCGCAATCTCAAGCGGGAGGCGGGGTGTGATTCCCCGCCGCGTATAAATTTTGTGAGGCGGGTCCGCCGGTATGAACAAATCTGCGGCGGCAGCGGTCGTTTCGGCGCTGCCGAGCATCAGCAGCCCGTTTGGTTTCAGCGCATAGTGAAAGACGGGAAGCACGTGCCGTTGCGCAGTCTGATCCAGGTAAATAAGGAGATTGCGGCAGCTAACCAGGTCGAGGTTCGAAAAAGGCGGGTCTTTGGTGACGTCATGACGCGCGAACACACAGCATTCGCGGATGACCTTATTGATCTGATAGCCGTTGTCGGTTTTGGTGAAAAAGCGCCTCAACCGGTTTGGCGGAACATCCTCCTCGATTCCGATCGGATAATTTCCGTGTCTCGCTCGATCGAGCGCAACGTCGCTGATATCTGTTCCGAACAACTGGATCGGAAGGGACATCTGGGTATCCTTCAGCAAGTCGTAGAGACAAATCGCTAAGGAATAGACTTCCTCGCCGGTAGCGCATCCCGGCACCCAGACGCGAATAGGATCTTCGGGTTTGTCGCGTTTCAGCAGCGCAGTGACCAGCAGCTTTGTCAGCGCGTCGAAACCTTCCGGATCGCGGAAAAAACTGGTAACACTGATTAGCAGGTCCCGGTAGAGCTCCCTCAACTCGGCGGAATGGTGCTCGATGTAGTGCCCGTATTCTTGCATACCCTCGATACGCAGGACCATCATCCGCCGGCCTATGCGGCGACGAACCGTCGTGGGCTTGTAGCGCGAAAAATCCACTTTGGTCACATTGTTCAGCAGGGCAAAAATCCGGCGAAGAGCGCCATCGCCTTCAGGCAAGGTCTCGGAGCGGGAATCGCCGGGACGGCTCGGTACCAGGAAAGGATGGGCGGCCAAGGTGGCGAGTTCCCGCGCAATTTCGGTCGGGCTCAGCACATAATCGACAGCGCCCGTCGCAACGGCATTCCGCGGCATTCCTCCGAAACGCGCTGAGGCCTCGTTTTGAGCAAACGTGATTCCGCACTCCGCCTTGATGTCCCGTACGCCAACGCTGCCATCCGAGGCGTTGCCTGACAGCACCACGCCGATTGCCCGGCTTCCCTGCACGGCTGCCAGAGAGCGGAAAAAGATGTCGATCGGCAGATGAAGACCGGGTTCTCTGGTTACCAGCCCAAGCGTTCCGTCTTTCAGCTCGATACTTGTGTTCGGAGGTATGACGTAAACATGATTCGGCTCAACCTTTAAATCGTCACGGACGCTGAGCACCGGCATTTTCGAATGGGGAGCCAGGAGTTCGGGAAGCAAACTTTCGTGGGCGGGGTCCAAATGCTGGACCAACACGAAGGCCATACCGGTGTCGGGCGGCAAGGCTGAAAGCAGTTCCGAAAAAGCCTCCAGGCCACCTGCCGATGCACCGATGCCCACGATCGGGAACGGATTCCCGCGTGGAGGGCTGGTATCGGTGTCCGTGGCAATCGTCTCCAGCCCTAACGCATTAACCGCCCCGTTTGCGCCCGCTTCTTCCATAACCTCTCCTCACTCGTACAACTTGCAGTCTTCGCCGGGAATCGACTGGCACGCTCCGCCTCCGTTCCACTGCTGCTTCAGTATAGGCGCCATATGTTAATTAAATTGCACGAAAGATGAGAATCTTGTGGCCTAATTGTTCGGGTAGGAGTCCATAATTGATCAGGGGACGTTTTGGAGCAAGACGCGCACAAACAGACTTCGCCGCATTGGGCAGGTTCGCCGAATTCCCCTTTTGCTGCCGCGTAAGGCAGTTCGTGCGCTTCTGGGATTAAACGACTAGAAAGGACTGGTCGATATGGGACGCGTTTTCGATCTGCTAATCGTCGATGACGATCCGGGCCAGTTGAGAATCTTGGAGAGTTCGCTCCGAGAACTGGGTCTGCTTCATAAATGCCATCATTGCGACAGCGGCCAAAAAGCACTTGATTTCCTGCACCGGCGAGCGCCGTTCGAGGGAACGCCGCGCCCGCATCTGATCCTGTTGGACTTTAACATGCCGGATATGGATGGCTGTGAGGTCTTGCGTCAGGTAAAGTCCGATCCGGGATTACGCTCAATACCGGTGGTGATGATGTCAAGCTCGCGTGCTTTGAGGGACATTAACGCCTGCTACACAGAGTATGCAAACGCCTACGTCAGCAAGCCTCCGGATCTTGAGGGCAATCTCGACCTCCTTCGGCATCTCGATCAGTTCTGGAGTCACTGCGAATTAGTGCCACGATAACGGGTGCTGCTGGCACCCGGGGTTAGGTAATTGCCAGGCTTGACGCCGGACTCACGCCGCTGAGTTTTGATGGCCTCGAATTACTTTACTATTTCGAAACCAAAGCTTATACTACGGACGCGCAACGCCACGACATTCAGTTTCGGAGGTGAAATGTGTTTCCCCCTATTCGATATTCGGTGCTGCGAATTGTAGTGATCTGCGCTACCTGCGTCCTGGGGTTGCGAAGCTCGTCTGCATCTTCCGGCGAGATTTACTCATATACGGGGCCCACTTACAGTGCAAGGGATTGCACAGGAACTTATGTGGCTAACTGCACTTCTGACCACGTTAGTGGCTCTTTCTACACAACGCTGTCCTTGAGCCAGTTGGAAGATCTGACCAGCTATTCGATGCCGGCCTCTGACGTTAAGGGCTTTATGTTCTCAGACGGCAACGGGGTTCACCTGTCAGACGCGAATGCGACCTTGTCACAGCTTGCAGTCACGACAGACAGCTCGGGAAATATCGATTGGTGGGTGCTTAGCCTTCGAGGCGCAGACGGGTCCTTCCTTTTTACGTCGAGTTGCCTGACCAGCACTTGCCCTGGTGGAGGCACGGGAGGTCTGGACGGTTCAGGCACTTCAGAAATGGATTCGGGGAGCACGATCTTTGAACCTTTCGGCCAGCATTGGTCAGCGCCACAATCCACTGATGCTTTGATACCCGAAGCATCGGGCGGTTTTCTTGTTGGGACCGGATTGTTACTTCTGGCGAACTTCGGCCTTTTTCGCCGGCACTTTCAGCGCGACAAGTTGCTGCAAGCTTAGAAGACACTGCGTCGGTCTCGATCAAAGGGTGTACGCAAAGCTCTACCCAGAGATCCAAGACAACCCACGAGCTTTCCGGCTAAGCTTGCGGCAATCGCTTCATGTCTTCGAAAAACCTCAGGCAAGTCTTCCGGGTCTTGCGCGTGCTTTTATTTTGCGCCTCGGCCGCATTGTGCCAGGATCCAACGGGTACGCTGGAGGGCCAGATTGAGGATCCATCCGGAGCCTCGGTACCACGGGCAACCGTAACCATTACGAACCTTTCAACGGGGTTCGCTGTCACGCAATCGTCTTCGGCTACAGGCGGCTTTCGATTTTCGTATCTGCCGGTGGGCATTTATAAACTGCACATTTCGGCAAAGGGCTTTGCCGATTTTGATGCGGCGAACGTCCGGGTGGACGTAAACCGCGTAATTAACTTTCCGGTGAATCTGGGGGTCGCCGGACACTTGGAGACGACGGAAATCAATGCCAACACGGCGACGGTAGACCTCAGTTCGACATTGGGGAACGTCATTTCAGGCCGTGACGCGGTTGACTTGCCGCTGAATGGCCGCAATGTCACGCAGTTAGGCTTGTTGCAGCCGGGCGTCGCGCCAATGACATTCGGTCTTCTACAGGCCGGCGGAATTGCACGGGCGAATCAGGCGTACGCGGTAAATGGGCAGCCGCCCGAAGCCAACAACTATCTTCTGGATGGCGTGACCAACGTAGATAGCGTAAACGGCGGTTTCGCGTTGCGGACGCCCCCCGATGCGGTGAGCGAATTCCGGATCCTGACGTCCAATGCGACCGCTGAATATGGCGCCACAAGCGGCGCAACAACCACTGTCGTCACGCGATCGGGCAGCAACCGTTTCCACGGCGATCTTTACGACTTCCTGCGCAACAATGCCTTTGATGCGCGCAACTTTTTCGCTACTTCAACCGAGCCGTTGCACCAGAACCAGTTCGGGGCCACCCTCGGCGGCCCGATTCGAAAGGAGAAAGACTTCTTTTTTGCGTACTATGAAGGGCAGCGCGATACGCAAGGCGAAACGCGAACCGCGATTGTGCCGACAGCAGCCCAACGGACCGGTGACTTTTCCGAGCTGACGGACGCGGCCGGGAATCCAGTGCCGCTCATCAACGAATTCACGGGACAGCCCATCAGTTACAAGGGCGTTATGGGGCAGATTCCGCCCTTTCTCCTGAATCCGATTTCGTTGAAGACGGAATCGCTGATTCCATTGCCCAATATCGGGCCATCTCTTTATTCATCCACGCAACTATTGACGAACAACTACGATCAGGGCGGCTTCCGTCTTGATCATTACTTCGGCAACAGCGATCAACTCTTCGCCCGCTATGCGACATCCTCGCTGCATGAACTCGATCCGCTGCCGATTAACGGATCCGGCGTTCCAGGATTTCCGGTGGCAAATGACATCAGGACGCATTCGGCAACGATTTCGCACGTACATCTGTTCACGCCTCAACTTGTGCAGACCGCGCGAATTGCTTTTTTCCGGAACGTTTTTCTGGAAGGCGCGGCGACGAACCACACGCCGGCGAGCGATTTGGGCTTTACGTACCAGCCCACGTTAACGTCTGCGCAAGGAGTTCCTTACCAGATCATCAGCGGCTATACGGATGTTGGAAACCCGATCACGGGTCCTCAGAACACGTATCAGAACGACTATCAGGCTTACTACTCGCTCGCCTGGACGCGCGGCGCACACAGCTTGAAGTTCGGATTCGACATCGACCGCCAGCAGATCAATGTCTTGCTGGGCATCGCGACAAATGGCTTCTTTGTATTCGCTCCGTTCCCGGTCAGCGACTCTTTCGCCAGTTTCCTGATCGGCCAACCAGTCCAGTTCTTCCAGGGCGGGGGCGATTTCAACCGCGGTCTTCGTAAGTGGATCACCGCCGGTTATGCGCAGGACGAATGGCGCGTGACGCGAAGGCTCACGCTGAGTTACGGCTTGCGCTATGAGGTGAATACGCCATATACCGACATTCGCAACCGGCTCAATGCCTGGCAGCCGGGCAAACAATCGATGGTGAATCCGGATGCTCCCACAGGGTTGTTATTTCCCGGAGATCCAGGTGTACCGGCGGGTATTGCAGCAGTTGACTACCATCAGTTTATGCCGCGGGCCGGCATAGCATGGGACCCGACGGGCGCGGCAAAAACCACCATCCGGGCCGGGTACGGCATCTTCTATGACGGCTTCACAAATGGAACGGGTGGTCCGATCCAGGCAGGTGTGAGTGCACTGCCATGGACCGAGGCTTACCAACTGCCCGGTCCCGGCATGAACTTTGCCAATCCGTACAACGGCAGCACGCCCCCGTTCGTGACGCAGCAGTTTGTGCGACCGGCGACGATCCTTACCGTTGAATCCGGAATGCTTCCGCCGTACTCGCAGAATTGGGATTTGTCGGTTGAACAGGTTATTGGCGGATCTTACCTGCTGGATGTCCGGTACGTCGGGAACAAAGGAACGCATTTGCCGCGATTTATTGAAGCCAATCCGGCCGTGTATGGCCCCGGAGCGACGACCGGTAACGCAGACGCGCGGCGCCAGTATGCAGATTGCGATGCTAGCGGCTCATGCGCCTTCGCTTCGGTCGGCCTGATCGCCGGTAATAACAGCTCGACATACCATTCCCTCCAGGTCTCCCTCTCACGGCAATGGACGAAAAACTTATCGTTCCAGGCATCGTACTGGTGGTCGAAGAGTCTCGACTATGTTTCCTCTTTGAACATCGCAGGTTCAGCGCCAACGCTGGTGGCGGGCGAGAACGATCTGGCGCAGAATCCTTTCGACCTTCGCGCGGAACATGGCCCTTCCCTGTTCAATGCAGCACAGCGTTTTGTGTTCAGCGGCAGTTATGCTCTCCCGGTGTGGCATGCGGCGCCCACGGGAGTTGGACTTCTGGTGAACGGTTGGCAACTCAATGGGATCGTTTCTTTGGCTTCGGGCACTCCGTTTACCGTTTACGACAGCAACAATGCGTCAATGCAAGGTAGCGCCCCGGAGATCACCGGATTCTTTTCCAGCCGGCCGAACGCTCTTTCGGATCCAAATACGGGACCACATACGCCGAATCAATGGGTGAGCCGCAGCGCGTTTCAACAACTGACCCCCGAAGCAAATCCCGGCGAGTTCGGGAACGAGGGGCGAAACGCCGTGACCGGACCCGGTCTGGCCACGGTGGATGTGTCGCTATTCAAGAACTTTTCGATTACGGATACCACGCACGTCCAATTTCGTGCCGAAGCGTTTAATGCGTTAAACCATCCAAATTTCATGCTCCCGGAAAACGATCTGGCATCACCGGAGTTCGGCCAGATTCTGCAGGCTGCCCCTCCACGCCTGCTTCAGCTAGCATTGAAGTTTATCTTTTAAGCGAGAACACTATGGAACCCATGTTTCTGAAAGCCGTCGAGGAGCACAAAGGCGACGACAACTACACCCGCGCGATCGAAGTGATGAAGCGCATGGGTCCCGAGTATCCGCAGATTCTTCACCTGTTCTCGTTCAAGATGAACGCCACAGTTCATCTGGAGCGATTCACGCAGGAAATGCTGCGCGAACCAGCTCCGCTGTCGCCCGGGTTCCGCGAGTTGATTGCGGCGTATACATCGAGTCTGAATCATTGCCCGTTTTGAACGAAATCACACGCTGCGGTCGCGGCGGAATTGTTGGGCAGTAGGGAATTAGTCGACGGCGTATTGGCCGATCTTGAGACATCTGCGTTGTCCGATGCAGAGAAGGCTCTGATGCGGTTCGTACGCCAGGTAAATCATGAGTCTTACAAGATCCAGCCGGCAGATATTCAAGCGTTACACGCGGTTGGCTACTCCGATGAGGCAGTCTATTACGCGATCACCGTATGCGCATTGTTCAATTTCTACAACCGTTGGATCGATGCCACCGGCGTTCATCCGATGAGCGATGCGGCGCACGCCGCCGGCGCTAAACGATCCGCAATCCATGGCTACTCTCGAAGTTCTCAACCCCCACCAAAACCGCCAGAGAAGTGACCGGGCGGCGGTACTTCTCACCGCGGTATGCGGCGTGTTCGTCAGCTTTGCGTCGATTGTCGTTTACACGTTCAGCGTCTTTTTGAAGCCGCTCTGCGCGACGTTCCACTGGACCAGGGGACAGGTCTCGCTGGCATTCACACTGGCGGCTTTGACGGTTGCAGTGTGCTCGCCGTTCATCGGCAATCTGTTGGACAGATTTCCCGCCCGGCGCGTCGTCATTCCCTGCACGATCGTTTTTGGGGTTACCTTAGCCTCGCTCTCTCTGCTGACGGGACATCTTGTCCATCTCTACGCAGTGTTCATTATTCTCGGCGTTGTCGGCAATGGCACTACGCAACTGGGATACGCGCGAGTGGTGAGCATGTGGTTCGACCGCCAACGTGGGCGGGCTTTGGCGGCAGTCATGGCAGGTTCGGGACTTGGTTCAATGGTGTTTCCGCCCATCGCACAGGCGTTAATTTCGGCGTATGGCTGGCGCGTGACGTATGCGGTCCTGGGTGCAACCATCGTTGCCGTCGCTGTTCCGTTGGCGACTCTGTTCCTTTACGAACCCGGCGGATCTGTCGTCGATAAGGTACACACAGAGAAAGCCGGCAAGAGCATCTGGTCGGCGCCATTTGTAGGGATCGCCCTGGCATTGTTACTTTTTTCATTTGCGACCAATGGTTTGAACACACATTGGGCGGCACTGCTGACCGACGGCGGCGCGACGCCATCACAGGCGGCATTGGTGTTGTCGGTAGCCGGCTTCGCAGCTCTGGCGGGGAAATTGTCTACCGGCTATCTGCTGGATCGCTTTCGTGCGAATCGGGCCACGGCTATCTTGCTGGCATTTTGCTCGCTTGGTTTTGTTTTCATCCTGGCGGGCCGACATTGGTGGCTCTCGATTGTGAGCGCCTTACTTGTGGGTGCGGGGATGGGCGCGGAGTCTGATGCGGTGCCTTATCTGTTGACGCGCTATTTTGGGTTGCAGCGTTTTAGTGAACTGTATGGTTATACGTGGTTCGTGTATGCCATCGCCGGCGCCACGGGACCTGCCGTTATGGGCGCGGTCTTCGATCAGACCGGGTCGTATCGTACGGTTTTAGTTTGTTCGCTTGTGATGGTAATCGCGGCATCCGGTATCTTCTGGGCTTTGCCGAAATATGAAGCCGCCGCACATGCGCCTAAGGAACAACTCGCGCGGTCTTGATATAGTCCAGCCGCGGGAAGTGCTCTTCCAGGTAATCGTTTCCGATTTGTTCGATTGCGCCCTGTTGCGGCTGTTCGCCGTACTCCATATTGAGGTTCACCACATTGTCCATACCCTGAATGACTTCACCGAAGGGAGAAAAACCTTGGGGATCTAAGCGGCTGTTATCACCCAGGTTGATGAACAACTGAGTGGTGCGGGAGTTCGGCTCACCGGTCTTAGCAAACACAACGGTTCCGATTTTGTTGCTGACCTTTGGCGGATCGTCCGGAATCTGAATGTTTTCCCATAGCTTGTTGACATCGGGATTTCCATTCATTCCCCATTGAACGACGAAGTTCGGCACGGTGCGAAAAAAACGTTCGTTGTCGTAGAACCTCCGGTTCACCAACTCATAGAAATGATCAGCCCCATGCGGAGCCCAGTCGCGATGAACCAAAATTACGATGTCGCCCTTCGAAGTCTGCATCCGAACTTTATATTGCGGCGGGGACTCCTTCATTACGGCACCGTCTTCCCCTGACCGGCACGCGGCGAGAATCAGACAGAAACCGGCCGCAGCCGCTGCCATCCAAAAACGTCTACTCATGTGTTCTCACTATTTCGCGTCGCGCCAGTTTGGGCCGCTCCCGGTTTCGACGGAGAGAGGAACGTCCAGCTCTGCAGCGCCTTCCATTCGATTTTTTACCAGCTCCTTCAAATCATCCACTTCCTCGGCGGGCGCTTCAAACACCAGCTCGTCATGCACCTGCAACAGCATACGTGACTGCATTTTACGCTGCTGCAGCTCTTGCGCGATGCGGATCATAGCTAATTTAATCAGATCCGCCGCTGTACCCTGCAGTGGCGTATTCACGGCGGTGCGTTCCGCGAAGGAACGTGCGGAGGGATTCCGGCTCTGCATGTCGGGGATGGGACGCTTTCGCCCCAGCAGAGTTTTTGCAACGCCAGTTTGACGAACTTCTTCGATCGTCCGATCGATGAATTCCTGCACGCCGGCATAGCGTTCGAAGTAGCGCCGGATGTAAAGCTCTGCTTCTTTGCGGTCAATGCCAAGCCCCTGCGCGAGACCGAACGGAGTTTGTCCGTATACAATGCCGAAGTTCACTGCCTTGGCGGCACGTCGCATATCCGGTGTGACAAATTGTGGATCTATTTTGAACACTTCCGCGGCGGTACGGGTATGAATATCTTCATTGTTTCGGAACGCCTGCACCAACACCGGATCATGCGACATGTGAGCCAGCAGGCGCAGCTCAATCTGCGAATAGTCGGCGACCACCAACGTCCATTCCGGCTCGGGGACGAAGGCAGCCCGAATCTCACGCCCTTCCTCCGTCCGGATGGGAATGTTCTGTAAGTTTGGGTTGGATGATGATAATCGGCCGGTAGCCGCCCCTGCCTGGTTGAAAGTTGTGTGCAAGCGCCCGGTGTCCGGCCGAATCAACGCGGGAAGCGCATCGATGTAAGTGCCCTTCAACTTCGTCAATTGGCGGTAATCGAGCACGTGCTGCGCGACCGGATATTTCAGCGCCAGTGCCTCAAGTACATCGGCCGCCGTTGAGATCGTCTTACCCTTGCCATACTTCACCGGCGCGGGCAGATTCATTTCCTCGAACAGCACTTTACCCAACTGCTGAGGCGAATTGATGTTGAACGGGTGGCCGACGGCATCATAGACCTGTTGCGCAATGGCATCGATCCGCGCTGTCAGTTTGACGGAAAGGCTGCTCAGGACAGCGGTATCGATCCGAATGCCGGTACGCTCCAATTGTGCGAGCACGGGGGCCAACGGCAGATCGATCTGCCGATACACGGGCATTAGCTCCTGGCGTTCCACGTCCGGCCGAAGAGTTTCGTTGACGGTGAGCGTTGCGTCGGCCTGCTGCTCCGCCGCTGCGTTCAGCTTGCGGTCCAGCATCCGCCCGGCGAGCGTTTCGGGCGAGCAAGCGCCCGGATCCGCGCAAGCCAGGAACGCATACAACATCGCATCGTCGGCAACGCCGCGAAGCGTGACTCCCAAATCCATGAATGCAAGCGACAGCGCTTTCGCGTCATGAACAACTTTCGGGATTGTCTCCGATTCCAGAATTGAACGCACGGTCTCGAGCAGCGACAACGGGATGGCGCGGCCGCTGCCGACACGATAGGTCAACCCCAGATAGCCGTTTGTCTGGTCGAGAGCAACTGCCAATGGAGCATCTTGCGGTCTGTCCGCCAGCCAGCCAAGAAGGCCGTCTTCGTCTCGAATCGTCTGGTAGTCCCGTGTCGCGCTATCGTCTTCGGGAGGCAGATCCTTCAGCAAACTGAAGAATTCCAGTTCCTTATACAACGACTTCAGCTTGCTGAAATCAGGGGCTTTTGCCTTCAACGCAGCAAGATCCCATTCCAGCGGCAATTCGGTGTGAATCGTGGCAAGCTGCTTGCTTAACAATATTTGGGCGCGATGATTCAACAGACTATCGCGATACATCTTGCGCTCGACCTCCGCCGCGCGGTCGAGCGCGTGGTCCACCGACCCGAAGCGCACAATGAGGTCTCGTGCGCCCTTGTCGCCAATTCCAGGCGCACCCGGAATGTTGTCGATCGAATCGCCCTTCAATGCCAGCAAGTCGGCGACCTGCGATGGTTTGACCCCCATAAACTTTTCGACATTGGCTTCGTCGTACCATTCGTCGTCCTTCATGGGATTGAGCATGAACACGCGTTCGTTCACAAGCTGGAGCATGTCCTTGTCGCTCGAAACTATGACAACTTCCAGCGGCTTCGGCTGCTTTTTCCAGGCCATTGCGCCGATTACGTCATCCGCTTCATATGCCGGAAACTCGAGCGTAGGGACACTCAAAGCTTCGAGGATCTTCCTCACATAGGCGATCTGCGGCCCAAGGTCGGGCGGCATCTCAGTACGGTTGGCCTTGTATTCGGCATACGTTTCGCTGCGCACAGTAGGCTCCGAGCTTTCGAAGATGGCAGCGATGTAGTCAGGCTTGCGATCGGTGATCAGTTTCCGCAGCATGTTGTGGAAGATGAACACTGCCTCGGTGGACATGCCGCTGCTCGTTCGCATGGGCGGTGCGCCGGAGCGCGCGCGGGCATGATAGGCGCGAAAAATGAACCCGAACGTATCGATCAGATAGAGTTTCGGAACAGGCAATATCTTTAAGGATAGAAGCAGCACCCCATGAACTTTCGTTTTCCCGTATTTTTGGATGTCAGTGGAAAGAATTGCATTGTGACCGGCGAGGGGTTTGAGGTGCCGGCCAAGGTGGAGGGTCTGGTAAAGGCGGGCGCTAACACCACTTACATCCACCCGACTGCCGATCCGCGCATCCAGGAGTTAATCGAAACCGCTCTAGTCCGCTGGGAACGGCGCGATCTGCAGCCGGACGATCTGGATAGTTGTTTTCTGATCATTGCCGATACACCTAACAACGCCGCGATCTTCGAAATGGCAGAGGAGCGGCGCGTGCTATGCAATGCGGTCGACGACCCGACAAATTGCCGGTTCAGCTTCGGCTCTGTTCATCGCCAGGCAGATTTGACTATTGCCGTTTCCACAAATGGCTGGGCGCCTGCGCTGGCAGTGCGGCTGAAGCAGTGGTTGCAAAAAGAGATTGGCCCGGAATATGGAGAGCTGCTGGAATTGCTACGCGAAGCGCGGCCGGAGATCACAAGCAGCATTGGCGATTTTGCGGCGCGACGGGATCTTTGGTATGAGTTAGTCGATTCAGCCGCCCTGGAATTCCTGCGAAACGGCGAACGGGATGCCGCTGCGACTTTGATCCAGGAAAAGATAGCCGCCAGGATCAACAGCACTTCGCATTCTGATATTTCTGTCGATGCCGCCGGTCGCTGAATTCACGCCAAGCCGCGCCGGAATGCGGAGAGCCGGTATCGGCCAAATGGCGCGCATACGCATTCTCGTCTGACAGTTCGCGCGCCAAAGTAAGCACGAAGCGGAAGAACGCCGCAAGCAATCTCATGCGCCCTCCATCTCCAGACGCGTGGCAACAAACGGGGACTCTGAACTTGCCGCGGATTGCGTCCCTTTCAGCAATCTCCACCAGACGCGGACTGAATCGAGGACGACGATCGCGACAAGAAGAAGAAACACTCCACAGACCACAGCATCCAGCCGCTCATTGAACATTAAAGCTCGCGTTTCACCGATCTTTGTAGCGGCAATCTTTCCCGTGGCGAGCGCGTTCTGTAGAACGGCGACATGGGCCAGAAAACCGATCTTTGGTTGTGGTGAAAAGATCTTCTGGAGCCCGGCGGTGAACGTCACCGAGACCAGCCAGATCAGCGGCCCCGCGGTGATCCACATGTACCGTGCGCGATGCATTTTGATCAGCACCGTGGTACCGACACAGAGGGCGATGGCGCTCAGTAACTGATTGGAAATTCCAAACAGCGGCCAAAGCGAATTGATTCCGCCAAGCGGGTCAATGACACCTTGATACAAGAAATAGCCCCATGCGGCTACGACGGCCAAGCTGGTCAAGATTACCCCGGGCATCCATCCGGTGCTGCCCAGCCGGGGATGAAAGTGCCCTAACAGATCCTGCAGCATGAATCGGCCCACGCGTGTGCCGGCGTCAATGATGGTGAGAATAAAAAGAGCTTCAAAAAGAATGGCGAAGTGATACCAGAAGCTGATTAGCCCGTCGCCAAAACCAGTCGTGCGAAGGACACCGCCAAAGATCTGCGCCATACCCAAGGCAAGCGAAGGCGCTCCACCGGTACGGCCGAACAACGTTTTCTCGCCGGCTTGCAGAGCTAAATCCGACATCTGCTGAGGCGTGACCGGAAATCCCCATTGGCTGATGGTGGCCGCCGCAGCGGCGGGAGTCGCACCGACAACGCCAGGCGGAGAGTTGACTGCGAAGAAAATTCCAGGCACCAGAGAAGCGGCCGCGACCATTGCCATAATCGCGACGAAGCCTTCCAGCAGCATTGCGCCATAGCCAATCGGCCACGCATGCCATTCACGTGCGATCAGCTTCGGCGTTGTTCCGGAAGAAATCAGCGAATGGAAACCCGAAATGGCACCGCAGGCAATCGTGATAAAGCAGAACGGAAACACTTTTCCAGCGAAGATGGGACCGGTGCCGTCGATAAATCGAGTCAGCGGTGGAAGCTGCAGCTGTGGATGAGTGAAGAAAATCCCGCCCGCCAGTAGAAAGATGACTCCGAGCTTGATGAATGTGCTGAGATAATCGCGCGGCGCGAGAAGCAGCCAGACCGGAAGCACGCTGGCAAGGAAACCATAGACGGCAATCAATATTGCGAGCGCCAAACCTCCCCAGGTGAACCAGGGCGCCCAGGAAGACGCAGCTACAGACTTGCCGCCGACGATACTGAGAATCACAAGCACGAAACCAATCGCCGAGCACTCAAGAACCTTCCCCGGCCGTAGGAACCGTAGATAGATTCCCATGAATAGTGCAATCGGAATCGTCATCGCAATCGTGAAAGTCCCCCACGGACTGCCTTTCAGCGCGTTTACGACAACCAGTCCAACCACCGCCAGCAGAACGATCATGATCAGCAGCACGGTTATGAGCGAAACAAGCCCACCAACTTTGCCGATCTCTTCGCGCGCCATTTGTCCGAGTGTCTTGCCGTCGCGCCGCATGGAACAAAACAGAATGACGAAATCCTGTACGGCGCCTGCGAGCACTGCCCCAAACAGGATCCATATCGTCCCTGGCAGATACCCGAACTGGGCGGCCAACGTAGGACCAACGAGTGGGCCGGGACCGGCAATTGCGGCAAAGTGATGGCCGAAAACGATCCACTTGTTAGTCGGTTCGTAATCGCGCCCGTCGCGCAGCCGCTCCGCCGGTGTGGCGCGCCGGTCGTCCAGCATCAGCACTCGCGTGGCGATAAATTTCGCGTAAAACCGGAACCCAATCAGAAAAATGCAGACCGCAGCCGCGACCAGCCAAATACTGTTAACAGGCTCGTTGCGGCTAGTGGCGATAGCGGCGGCGGCTATTGCGGCAAGAACGCAAACGAGAGCCCAGACAACTCGCGAAGCATATCGACGCATGACAAGGATGTCTTACAGTCTACCGATGAGCGCTGCAACCACTGAGAAAACGAAGATGGCAATCGCACTCAACCCGATTTTCGCCAATGTTCGAACACGCCGGCTTTTTGAGGTATCTACCCGAATGTCAACTACTGTGGCGGGTGCTCGGCGGCGGCGCTTCTTGAACTTTCGCGGCGAACTCTTGGGCGGCCGTGGCATTTCGATTACCTGTTTCACCAAAGGCGAGACCGTGCCCTCGCGATAATCAAGCTCCTTTGTCAATTCAACAACCAGCTGAGTTCCGCCACTGCCTGACACGCCGCAAACATATTGGCGCGGCACCCAGATTCTTTTCCCGTTTTCCGCGTTGACAATTTGAATTTCAGACCAGTCGCCGTTGCGTAGAAACCACTCGTTGGGTCCGGCTGCGCGAATGGGCGGATAGAACGAAAATCTTCGGCGGCCCACATAGTCGAGCGGCGATGGCACCAGCGGCGCTGACATTCGTTTCAGTTTACGAAAGACTTCGCGAGCAACACAATCATGTGACGTTAAAGCCGACCCAGCGTTTCGAGACACTCCTGTATCCGCTGAGCGCTCGGAACGATGGGACGGCCGAGAGCCGAAGAATCTTCGGCATCGTCGAACGCGGCAAACAAGGTCAGCTTGGCAACGGCATATCGTTCCGCATCCAGCAGCTTGCGACCGATGCGCTTCTCGCAGACGGCAATCTCGCTGTCGAGAAGTTGCACGGTGACGCGACCGGCAGCCCCGGCGCTTGGGTTGATATGGAATACGTACTCCAGTCCGGTGAGTACGTTCGGGCCTGCTGCTAGGGAAAGCCAGCCCCGGTAAACGTACTGGTACACGTGTCCATTCGCAGATGAATAGGTCTTGATCCGCGCCCTAAGTGGTGCACCCCGCAAGACTTCCGCTTCCAATCCGGGCCTAGCGGTACGGCGGCGTAGCCATTGCCACATTCTGTTTAGGTTACGAAATGTTCCGGTTCTTTGGGGTTTCCTAGTAAGATGAAGGTTACCCTCCTCATGCGGATCCGTACGTGAACACTACAACTGTGCTCGATCGACCCTCAATGCCAACCGAAGCTTCGGCGTTCCGGCGATCCTTCCTGCTGGTGTTTTGCTGCACTCTCATTGGTGCACTCGCCCAAGTCTTCATCAAACAGGGCACGGTCGCGCTCGGTGCGCGCGTAACACTCGGGAATGTTGTACATCATCCGGCTCTCATTCTGCAATTCTGCCTCGGAATGATTCGCAATCTGAAGCTCTTTTTCGGCTACGCGTTATACGGTGTGAATACGTTCCTGATGGCCATGGCGTTGAAGGGCCGGGAACTATCGCGGTTGTATCCCATCATTGCGTTGACATACGTGTGGGTCACGTTGATTTCTCTCGTCTTCTTTCCAGATGAGCACATGAACTTTTTCCGAGCGATCGGAATTGCTTTTGTCGTGGGCGGCGTTTCCGTTTTGGGCGTGAAGAGGTAAGATGCAGCCCAACGCGACTCCTCTCGGGTCCATTATCCTGATTTTGTTTTCCTCGTTCATTGGCTCTTTTGGAGCGGTGTTTCTGAAGCTGGGCGCTGAGCACCTGGGTGGCGGTTTTGGCCGCCTGATTCGAAACTACTGGTTGGCCATTGGGATCGCGGTCTACTTGTTCTCGTCCGTTTTCTATG
>DATBDT010000085.1:0-3046 GCA_036269815.1 Bryobacteraceae bacterium | reverse complement strand
CGCAAACCGCGTAAGATCAATGTCTGGCAATCCGTGACGTGCACCCACAACCGCAAAGCCGCCAATCTGGTACGCCACAAAGCCGGCCCGCTGAATCAGTTTGGCTGTTAAAGCATCATGAGCGGCGGGCAATTGAACCGGCGCTTCCTCTTTCAGCAGTTATTTCCACGTACGTTTCTTCTTATTTTTGCTTGCAAAGATGGTCGCAATTGTAGAGGGGTCGGGCAAGGCCAAGCTTTTCATTGGAACACGCGCTTACCGTAGCAGCATGCAACCAACGGCGACATCCAGGTGTTATATGCCCCAGGAGCGAGATGCCTCGGGACGTTGTTACCTCTAAACGTCGTTCGTCTCGAGCGCAATCTTGAGATCACTGCTGGCCGATATTTCCTGCCGACGTCGAGCGCGCTTCTACATAATCGTCTGAATCGCGGACTTCTCAACGCTCTGACGCTGTTCCCGGAAGGCAGGCCTGCACAGCCCGTCTGCCAGCAGTTCGGGACAGATCCACTGTAACGGCCATGTGTAGAGTAATGCGAGGATGCAGCGCCACGGACTATCGGTGCCTGCTAGCTGATTTTGACAAACCGCCCGAACCCGGCCTTCCGTTGACCATGGACCTGGATGGGGCGAGTTCGTTCATGCCCGACAACGTCGGGGAAGCTGGGTCATTTGAGATCAACCTCGGTAAAAGCGCCATCGAGGGTGGCGACGCGAAATGCCTTGATTCCTAAATAGGTAAGCGCCTCGCAAACCGCATTGCGATTTTGCGATCGCCGCGCTGACTTGCAGATCGCCTTCGCGCCACGGCGCCGCCGGAACCAAACGCATGATTACGGTTCAGCGGGCAATCCCGGGCAATGACCACGGCGGCCGTGGCATTATTGGCATCTACAGCAACCTGTCATCTATAACTTACGGCAGCCATTGGCGCCTTCAGGTTCCGAATCCCACCCTCTCCGCCATGTCATTTAGCAACTTCCCTGAGCTCCTGTTCTGAGGCGGACCTTCCTAGGAAATCTGCGTGAATAGCCACTTCATGTCCACGGAATTGTCCGATTGACTGTTGCGCGGAAACGCGGGAGAGATCACAACAGCTTCCGTTTGGTTTTCAAACCAGGCCAGGAACGACCCTTCTTTGGCCCCTGGCAGCCGCTGCTGGTTGATCCACATGTAAAACGCGCCCATATCCGCATCGATCAGCGATCCTATGGGATCGAGTTCAGGATTCTGTTCCTTTCCAGACAGCAACTCGTTCATGGGACGTTCGCGTTGGCGCGGGGCAAATCTGGCCAGCACGGTTTCGGGTTGCGCACGGCGCCAGAGCTCTCGAGTCGCCCATTGCACAAAAGTAGTGCTGAAGATTTGAGTACCGGCCCCTTCGGTAAGAAGGCTGATCTGAAAATGGCTCAACACAGTATGTTCGGGCGCGGACGACGCACCGAGTTCCTCCGGCCGCAGTTTGTGGAGCAAAGATGTCAACGCTTCCGGGCCGGCGATTCCATTCTTGATAGCTTTGTCAATCTGGCGCAATAGAGCTCTTCGCACAGGCTCCATTTCGCCGTAAGAAAGTTGGGAGAGGAAGGGGCTTGAGATGGATTCCGGATCTCCGCCATCGATATACCAGTGATCAAAGGGCACGGGATGTGCTGCTGCCCTGCCCGTTACGCCCTCGAGCAGAATCTCCAGACCATTCGTCGGATTGACCCTGGTGAAATACGCGCCATGCGGACGCAGCTTACGGAAGATCGGATAGGTGTTGTGCGCGACACCGTTTCCGATCACAGCAACGCCGATCCTTGGTATTTGAGGCTGCCTGGCAGGCAAAGCAGCGCCAAAGCTCGTAAGATAGCGTGAGGATGCGTCGCGGAATGCATCGATCTGATGAGTCGACCAAAGATAGCCGGATAACTGCTCTGAAAATTCTTGGGGCGACGCAATCCACTTCGCGTCCCTCAGCCGCGAGGGGAGTTCTAAACGCTCAAATCCGGCTAGAAGCTCCCGCCGTCGCGCATCCGTAAGCGATTCCAGGAAAGTGAGCTGCCGTAAGATGTCCTGCCGTTCTGCGGGAAAGCGCCAGTCGTACGATTGAATCTGCTGCAATAAAAGCTGGACGAACACGACCGGGAGTGTCCGTAACAATTCGATGTGCTCGGTGACTACCTCTCTCGCCTCGCGCGGATACCCACTGAAGTGTTCATCGCGGATCGGTATCCAGGGCATCGAATCAAGCCGGGGTGCGCCTTCGCGGAGCTGAACCCTACCGGTCCCCAGGCATTACCAGTAGAACTTCAACCCGAATTGTATCTGCCTCGGATCATTAGGTGCGTCGCGCGTAGCTGTAATCTTTCCAAAATTAGCGCTCTTGAAATCGAGCGCGCCGGGGGCGCTGATCACCGCCGAGCCGCCCGTCGGTCCCTGAGGCGTCGAGAAGTTCGGATGATTCGTAAGATTGAAAAACTCGGCTCTGAATTCCAGGCGGGTTCTTTCTGTCGGCCGAAATTCCTTGAAAAGCGAAAAATCGAGGCGGTGAAATCCAGGACCATAGACTTGCCCACGCGCGCCGCCCAGGGGCGTGAGATCCGTCTGGCCGTTAACCGCTACTACAGGCGGATTCGTGAACGCCGCCGGATTCATCCACTGGTCGACATTATGTTTTCCGCCGATAGGGTCCTGCCCTTGCACGAACAGCGCCACGCAACTCATACCGGAGGCTGTCGTAATGTCGCAGGGGATGGTAAATGGCTGCCCGGTCTGAAGAGTGAGAATGGCGTGTATACGCCATCCGGACACGATTTGATTGACCAAAGTATTACTGGTCGAAAGGAATTGTTTCCCCTTGCCTAAGGGGAGATCATAACTGCCGCTGTAGTGAAAGACATACCGGATGTCAGAGTCGCACGGGCCGTAGTCGATCTGCGGACCCAGTCCCGGCGCGCGGTACGTAATAGCGGTGCTGTTGAGTTGATCGACTGCGTCCGATCTGCAACGCGACCATGTGAAGTTAGTCAGAAAGCTAAGCCCATGACTAAATTGATGCTCCAGG
>DATBDT010000081.1:0-43640 GCA_036269815.1 Bryobacteraceae bacterium | reverse complement strand
GGACACGGTGCTGGACATTTTAGGTGAGCGCGGGCCGATCTTACAAGCACGGCCGGTGCGCGATCCGAATGTCGCAATTCTCTACACCGACCCGGTGCACGGCGATCGGGCGCGCAGCCTGTTCGAGGGAGTAGTGCGAACCCGTCTGGAGCGTTTTGGAGCGAGCGTCCGATACGCGTTGTCAGCGGTCGAGGAAGAGGAGCAAGTGACCCGATCTTTGCAGCACCTCCTGCGGACCAGGCCCGGCGCGATTCTGGTGGCCTCTACCACCGCGCCAGCGGGCCCCGACGATGTCGTCGGGAGAGCTCTCGAACGTTTAGGCGCACACCTGGAGCGTTTCCTCGCCCCGGTCGAGCCTGGCAACCTCTTGATGCTCAGCTACAAGGATGACATTCCCATCGTTTCCGCGCCTTGCTGTTTCCGCTCTGCAAAGGCGAATGTCCTGGATCTGGTGCTTCCGCCCATCCTTGCCAAGTATCGGATTTCCGGCTGGGAGATTGCCGCGCTTGGGCATGGCGGGCTCCTCGGCTAACTTCGACTTCGCACCGCAACCCAAAGGGCGCGGCCATCTCAGTCCCGCTTCAAGCCAGCTTTCCGGCTACGGGACAAGAGTCTGTGCCAGTTTCGCGAACTCAGCTTCCCCCACTAATCGAGCGCGTTATGATGAAGTCTTTCAAAGATGCCAGAACCGCCGGCAAATATGGCCGCAACGCTGGAGACCGACGAGTTAAGCGCTCGGGTTATTCGTGTTATCACTCAAACCCAGCGACTGCCGCCGGATTCCATAACCCTCGATAGCACCTTCGAAGAGCTCAAAATCGACTCTCTCGATGGTATTAATATCATCTTCGCATTGGAAAACGAGTTTGGGATTGAAATTCCCGATGATGGCGTGCAGAACATGCGCTCGGTGAGGCAAGTGATCGAAGGCGTGAACAAGCTGCTAACCGCAAAGAAGCAAATGGTACCGCCAGGTGCGGCGTGAATCGTGTCGCAGTCACCGGCCTCGGGCTGGTCTGCGCGCTCGGCAATACGGTGGACGAGTCTTGGCACTGTCTTGCCGCAGGTGAAAGTCGTATTTTGCCGCTGCTCGACCGCGGGACCCCTCCGTACAAGTTTCAGATCGGCGCCGAAGCGCGCAATTACGAGCCGCTGGCCCACTTCTCCGAACGAGATCTGCTGACCCTCGAACGCTTCGCGCAATTTGCGGTGGTCGCCGCCCGGCAAGCTGTCCATCAATCGGGTTTACGTTTCGAAGGCGGGCTTTCGGAGGAAACGGCAATTGTCACCGGCAGCAGCGTGGGCGGGCAGTTTTCGGAAGAGGACGGTTATCGGCGTCTCTATATAGACCGCATTCCGCGCGTCGCGCCCTTAACTATTCCACGAACGATGTCTAACGCCGGCGCAAGTCGTATTTCGGTCGAATTTGGAATCCGTGGGCCGGCATATACGATCTCCACCGCCTGTTCTTCTTCGAACCACGCGATCGGACAAGCATTCTGGATGGTGCGAAGCGGCCAGGTCCGGGCGGCGATCGCCGGCGGAAGCGAAGCCGTATTCGCCGAGGGTCTTCTGCGCGCGTGGGAAGCGATGCGGGTGGTGTCCACCGAACCGTGCCGTCCTTTTTCGGCGGATCGAAGGGGATTATCGCTCGGCGAGGGAGGCGGCATGCTGGTGCTCGAAAACTGGGATGCGGCGGTTGCGCGCGGCGCGGACATCTTAGCGGAAATTACAGGCTTCGGGATGAGTTCCGACGCTCATCACATAACGCAGCCCTGTGTCGCGGGACCGGTGCGTTCGATGGAGTGGGCACTTCGCGATGCCCAAACCAATCCCCAGGAGGTGGATTACATCAACGCTCATGGCACTGGCACGCAGGCCAACGATATTACGGAAACGCAGGCGATTCAAACCGTGTTTCGTCAAACGGCCGCCGAAGTTTTGGTGAGTTCCACCAAATCGATGCACGGTCACACGCTCGGGGCGGCCGGAGCCATCGAGGCAATCGCCACCATTCTGGCGCTCAAGTGCGGGCTGGTTCCACCGACAGCGAATTTCACCAGTCCTGATGCACAATGCGCGCTCCAGGTAATCGCGAACCAGGCGCGCGCAGCGAAAATCAACGTCGCCATATCCAACACGTTTGCGTTCGGCGGCTTGAATGCCACGGTCGTTTTCAAACGCGTAGAGTAGCGCCTAAACGACTGGTCCAGCCCATAGCGATAATCTAAGGGGTGGCAAATGAGAGTTTCTATCGGGGCAGATCATGCCGGCTACGACATGAAGACTCAGTTGATCGACTTTGTTCGGACGCTTGACCACACTGTCCACGATGTCGGAACCTTTGAGCCTGGAAAACCCGACGATTATCCGGATTACGCCATCCTGGTTGCCGAAGATATCTCCGTGCCGGCAAAGCCGATCGTGGCATTCTCGTTTGCGGAAGCGGGGTCGGCGTATCTATCGCCGCCAACAAATTCAAGGGTATTCGCGCCGCAATGTGCCATGACCATTACTCGGCGCACCAGGGTGTTGAGCACGACGATATGAACGTTCTGGTTCTTGGGGCGCGAATTATTGGGCAGGTGCTGGCTCAAGATGCCGCGCAAGCGTTTCTCGAGGCGACCTTCAGCGGAGAGGAACGACACGTCCGCCGTTTGAACAAAGTGAAAGGAATCGAAGAAAATGAGTTCCGCTAAAACCCTGCCGGGAGATGCGTCCGAGAGATTTTCCTTCAAACTTCCCGCGAGCCTTCAAACCGCAGTTAAAAAGGCGAGCGCTGATTGGGAAAAAGATAAAAAGACACAGCGGCTGTGGCAGCACGACGCCTCCCTCTGGACGGGCAAGGATGAGAGCAAATGGCTCGGCTGGCTCGACATCATCGATCAGCAGCTTGCCGACGCTTCCAAGTTCAAGGCTTTAACCGCTGAAGTGCAGGAGGATGGGTTTAAGCATTTGCTGCTGCTGGGAATGGGTGGATCCAGTCTTGCACCTGAAGTCTTCAGTCTTACCTTCGGCAAGCAGCCCGCCTCGCCCGAACTGCTGGTGTTGGATTCTACTGATCCCGTACAGATCCGAAGCTTCCGGGAAAAGATCGATCCGGCACGTACTCTTTTTTGCGTGTCGAGCAAATCAGGTACGACGCTCGAGCCCAACATCTATATGCAGTACTTCTTCGAGGAGACGAGAAAGGCAATCGGAGAGCGTGCGGGTCACCATTTCATTGCCGTAACCGATCCGGGTTCAAAGCTGGAGGGCGTCGCAGCGAAGCTGAGTTTCCGGCGTGTTTATCACGGCTTGACGAGTATCGGCGGCCGCTACTCGGCGCTGTCGGATTTTGGGTTGGTGCCCCATGCCGCCGCCGGGCTCGATACGGAAAAGCTGCTGCAACGTGCCAAGGTGATGGTGGAGGCCTGCAAGAATGACTCGGTGGCTGGCAATCCGGGAGTTTCACTCGGCTTAATCCTTGGAACTGCAGCGGCCAATTTCGGGCGCGACAAAGCTACCCTCATCTGCTCGCAAACAGTGCATGATCTCGGCGCGTGGCTCGAACAGTTGCTCGCTGAATCGACGGGTAAAGCTGGTCGCGGACTCATTCCCGTGGACCGTGAGCCTTTCACATCGGTAGAGAACTACGGCAAAGATCGCGTGATCGCCTACATCAAATACAGCGGTGATTCGGACGAAGATCTGGAACAACATGTCGCGGATTTGGAAGCTGCTGGGATGCCGGTGATCCGCATTATCGTGCCTGACGTTTACGACCTTGCCCAGGTCTTCTTCCAATGGGAAATTGCCACTGCTGTCGCCGGATCGGTCATCGGGATCGATGCCTTCGATCAGCCCGATGTGGAAGCGAGCAAATTAGTAACCCGCCAGTTGACCACCGAGTTTGAGAAGACCGGATCGCTACCGGCTGAGACGCCCATTCTGGAGCAATCGGGCATCAAACTTTTCACTGACAAAGCGAATGCGGAAGCGCTCGGCAATGGAGCCAGTACACTCGGCGCCGTGATACGGCAGCATCTCGACCGAATCAAAGCCGGCGATTATTTCGGACTTCTTGCCTACATCCCGATGTTTCCTCACTACGAGGAGAAGCTGCAGGAAATCCGGAAGCAGGTGCTCGAATCGAAACAGGTCGCGACCGTCCTGGGATTCGGGCCTAGATTCCTCCACAGCACCGGCCAAGCTTATAAAGGCGGACCGAACTCCGGTGTATTTTTGCAAATTACGTGCGACGAGGCGAAGGATTTACCGGTGCCGCAACAAAAGTACACTTTCGGCATTGTAAAGGCCGCACAGGCGCGCGGCGATTTCGAAGTTCTGGCAGAGCGGAAGCGCAGAGCGCTGCGCGTTCACCTGGGGCCTGACCTCGACAAAGGCCTTGATCAACTTCATGATCTTGTAGCGGCCGCCGTATCCCACTAGGACAAGGGTGCCCACGCTGTCTCAGCCGCTTCAACCGCCAGCCATAGACGATGCGACCAGCCGCGCCGGGCTGCGCGCTGTTGCCTCATTCGAAGCAATGAAAGGTGCGTTGGTGCTGGTCTTGATGGTAATTCTGTTGTCCGTACATCAGCACGCCGAAGACTTTGCGGAAAGCCTGTTATTTCATTTGCATATCGATTCCGACGAGCACTTTTCGCAAGCGATTATGAATGCCGCGACAAGGCTTTCCGACACGCGGCTTTTGACCATTGCAGCGGCCGGAATTGCTTATGCAATCGTTCGTTTCGTCGAATCGTGGGGCTTATGGAACCGGCGTGTCTGGGCGGAGTGGTTCGCTCTACTTTCGGGTGCGCTTTACCTGCCGCTCGAAATTCTAAAACTTAAACAAGGCCATTGGTTCCCCTGGACCGTGTTTATGGTGAACCTCATCATCGTGCTTTATATGCTTTTTGTTCGTCTGCGGTCATTTCAAACATATCGCGGAAATGTACGGAGCTATACTCAGTAAATTCACTGTTTGTTAACAGCCGGGCTGTTCCGAGTCGAAGAGACACCGGTAACTGGCGGCGAAGCGCCGATCGCGCAAAGGGTGTTTTAGGAGCAGAAACAGCTATGCTCCGCGATCACGGCCGTTCTTGCCGTTATGTGCCTGGAGGAGTTCGGAACAATGGCGACGATGCGTTCAATTTCCAGCCCGCACGAGCCGGCACTTTTTGCCGGGTACGAGCTGGGTAGCGCGTTTGATGAGATGTTCACTGCTCCGGGCGAGGTGCGTAGTCAATATCAACCCCTGCAACAACGACTTCTAAGCGTTTCCGTTGACGATTTGAAACGTAGTAAGCAGGAGGCAGACCTTTCGTTCTTTAACCAGGGCATCACGTTTACGGTATACGGGCGGGATGAAGGCCGGGAACAGATCTTTCCGCACGACCTGCTGCCGCGCATCGTTACCGGGCCGGAGTGGGAAGTAATCGAACGCGGGCTCACGCAGCGAATCACGGCGCTTAACCTGTTTCTGAAGGACCTGTACCATGAACGGAAAATTATCCGTGACCATGTAATCCCAGGCGAAATTATTTACACCTGCAAACATTTTCGTCGCCAGATGCGCGGCTTTAGAGTGTCGCGCGACGTGTATGTCAGCGTTTGCGGAACGGATCTCATCCGCCTTCCCGACGGGAAATTTGTAGTACTCGAAGACAATCTGCGCGTTCCGAGCGGCGTTTCGTACATGCTGACAAGCCGGAAGGCTATGAAGCAGACGTTTCCATCGCTCTTCCGGAATTACGGCGTGCGGCCGATTGAGCAGTACAGTCAGGTGCTGCTCTCGACACTGCGGTCCCTCGCGCCGGATGGCCGGAGCGATCCTTCCATCGTGCTGCTGACGCCCGGTGTTTACAATTCGGCTTACTTTGAGCACGCTTATCTGGCTCGGCAGATGGGCATCCAGCTTGTCGAGGGCCGCGATCTGGTTGTTCACGACAATATCGTCTACATGAGAACGACGGCGGGCCTGGAGCGGATCGATGTCATTTACCGGCGCGTCGATGATGACTTCCTGGACCCGCTTGCTTTCCGTCCAGATTCCACCTTGGGCGCTCCCGGCTTGCTGAACGCCTATCGTGCAGGAAACGTCGTGCTCGCAAACGCGCTAGGCACCGGCGTGGCCGACGATAAAGCGATCTATGCGTACGTCCCGAAAATCATTCGTTACTATCTCGGCGAAGACGCCATTCTCGACAATGTAGAAACAATGCTGATGACGGATCCGGTTCAGCGCGATCACGTCTGCGCGAACCTCGGCAAATACGTTGTCAAAGCCGTCGGCGAGTCCGGAGGCTATGGGATGTTGATCGGCCCGCATAGTTCGCTTGAACAACAGGCTCAATTCAAAGAGCGCATTCTGGCCGAGCCGCGAAACTATATCGCCCAGCCCACCATCTCGCTCTCCACGGCTCCTTGTTTCGTCGATGGCAGAGTGGAACCGCGCCATGTGGATCTTCGTCCGTATGTGCTGTTTGGCGAAAAAGTCACGATTGTGCCCGGCGGATTGACACGCGTGGCGCTGCGCAAGGGTTCGCTGGTGGTGAATTCATCGCAGGGCGGCGGATCGAAGGACACTTGGGTGCTCTCTGAGTAGCGCTCATAGCCCTGCATGATTTGGGAGACCTGATCGACACACATGCTTTCGCGAGTAGCCGATAGCCTTTACTGGATGAGCCGTTACTTTGAGCGCGCCGACCATTGCGCTCGGGTCCTGGATGCGAACTACAACCTGATGCTGAACCCGTCGAAAGGATCGACGGAGCAGCGCTGGCAACGAATTGTCTCGTCTCTGGGTGTGGCCGCATCAACCACAGCGGCCGATCCGCAGGGAGATATTGTGCGTCTGCTATCGGATGACGGTGATCGAGGATCGCTGCTGGCCTCGATTACGTCGGCGCGTGAGAATGCAAGTCAAATTCGCGAGCAGATCAGTTCGGAAATGTGGGAGCGCTTGAACCAGCTCTACCACGAAGTCAGCCGGATGCAGTTTGCGCGCGATCCAGACCTTCACCCGTTGCGCGTGGTCACAACCGTGCGCGAAGGCTGGTACAAATTTCAAGGTGTCACGGATGCAACCTTGAGCCATGACGAGGGCTGGCATTTTATTCAGCTCGGGAAATTCATGGAGCGCACCTGCACCATTTCGATGCTGGTGGACGCCTACTTCGGAGAAGCGATGGAAACGGACGATCTCGACTGGGTCGCGCTCCTGAGCAGCTGCCTCGCTTTTGAAGGTTATTGCAAAGTCTATACGGCCGATCTGCAGCCCGAGAGCGTAGCTGAGTTTCTTCTGCTCAACGCTGAATTTCCTTACGCCGTGCGATATGCAGTGGATTCGATGCAGATCGCATTGCAGGGAATTGCACAGGCAGCGCCAGCGCGGAAGGCCACTCGCATCGATCGAACTGTCGGGCAACTCCGCGCGTCGCTTGCCTATGCCCAAATAGAGGATTTGATGTCGCGCAATCTGCACGCCTATTTGTGCAGCATCATTGAACGCTGCCGCGAGATTCATTCCGCCATCCATCAGCTTTATATTGATTACCCGATTGCCTCGACCTTGGAGGTCTGATGTTTTACGCCGTTCGACATTTCACCCGATATCGCTATAGCAAACCGATTTGGCAAAGCGTGATGGAGGTGCGGATGCATCCGCGCAGCGAAGCCATGCAGCGCTGTTTCACGTTTCAGCTCTCAGTCAGCCCGCGCGCACGCATCTTTTCGCATACGGATCACAACGGCAATCAGATACACCACTTCGATATCCCGGAACCGCATAAACAACTCACGGTAGTCACCGACGCTTTGATCGAGGTGGATCCACCCACGCCTCTGCCGGAATCCCTTGCCCCGGATGCCTGGGAACACTTGGACGAGTTGATCGCGCAGGACGACTACTGGGATATGTTGATGCCGAGTACGTTTGTCCGAACGTCGCCGGAACTCGAGGCCTTTGCTGAAGAGTGCGGCGTCGCTGAGCGGACCGGCGATCCGCTTCGACTTATTGTCGATTTGAACACGAAGCTCTACAACTCCTTCGCTTATGTGAAAGAGAGCACCAAAGTGAATTCGCCGATCGAGCATGCGCTCGGCTTGCGTAAGGGCGTGTGCCAGGATTTCGCGCATATCATGATTTCTTTGTTGCGAAACCTGCGGATCCCAACCCGGTATGTCAGTGGTTATTTGTTTCATGACTCAGGGCACACCGACCGCTCGATTGGTGGCGCGACTCACGCCTGGGTCGAGGCGCTACTTCCCGAGATCGGCTGGGTGGGCTTCGACCCGACGAACAATCTGATTGCGGGCGAGCGGCACATTCGCACCGCAATTGGACGCGATTACGCCGATGTGCCTCCCACCATCGGAACGCTGAAGGGCTCTGCAAAATCGGAATTGCTGGTGCGCGTTCGAGTGACGCCCTCGGATGCGGTACTGCCCCCGGACCAGGAACTGGCATCGGACCAGGAATGGTCCCGCTTCCTCGAGAGCAGCGACCACCCGGAGATCCAGACCGCGGTTCAACAACAGCAGCAGCAGCAAGAGCAGGAAGCCCAGCAGCAGCAACAACAGCAGCAATAGTGCGGGGCGGTTTAGCCTCTCCTATTGACAAACGATACGAGTGCGCCTAAGCTGATATAGATTCTCTATAGGAACTATGCCGCACGCTAACTTACTGCAAGGGACGCTGGACCTGCTGATTCTGAAATCTCTTGCCCTCGGCGAAATGCATGGGCTGGGAATCTCGCGGCGCATCGGCCAGATTACCGGCGGCACATTCGATGTGAAGCCCGGATCGCTGTTCCCCGCCCTTCACCGCATGGAGGAGGCCGGCTGGCTCTCTTCCGCCTGGGGCGAATCGGAAAACAATCGCCGTGCCAAGTTTTACAAGTTGACGCGCGCCGGGCAGCGCCAGCTCCAGACTGAGGCGACCGAATGGAATCGCATTTCGCTTGCGATTGCCAACGCCTTGGGTGCGGGGTGATGTCGCATGATCGCCGACAAGTTGACTTCAAGCGTCGCACGGCTTCGCAGCCTCTGCCGAAACTTCTTTCGCAAGCGCAAGGTCGAGGGCGATCTGGATGCGGAGCTACGCTCGTACGTTGACTTGTTAACGGAAGAGAACGAGCGGCGCGGGTTACCTTTAGCCCTCGCCCGAAGAGAAGCGCTGGTTGCCCTCGGAGGCCTCACTCAAGTGAAAGAACAAACGCGAGACATAAGAGCAGGGGCGTTTTTTGAAACGCTTCTGCAGGACGTCTGCTATGCGGGACGCGTTTATCGGCGCAGCCCTGGGTTTTTTGTAGTCCTTGCCTCGACGCTTGCTCTTGGCATCGGCATCACCACTGCATTGTTCAGCATTGTCAACGCGGTGCTTCTCCGCGCACTGCCGTATCCGGACGCGGAGCGTCTGGTGTGGTTGGCTGAAGTCAACGACAATGGACATCCCATGTCCGTGTCCTACCCGGATTTTCAGGATTGGCGCACTCAGAATCATTCGTTTCAATACCTCGCCGCTTATGGAGATACCGACAGCACCCTCAGCAATGGAGTTTCCGCCACCCGGGTGCACATGGCCATGGTTACCGCGGATTTCTTTAAAACGTTTGGAACGTCTCCGGTGATCGGACGCACTTTCTCGGCGGCTGAACATCGAAACGGAACACCGCCCGCTGCGGTCATCAGCGATTCGCTGTGGCGCGGGATGTTCGGCTCCGCTCCGGGCGTAGTCGGCAGCAAGGTCAAGCTGTTTGGCGGCATACCTTGCACAATCATCGGTGTCATGCCTCCCGGGTTCGATTTTCCAGCGGCTAGCCAGCTTTGGACGACTGCCGAATTGAGCGATGAAGGGATGCAGTCTCGAACCGCGCATAACTTTGACGTTGTCGGCAAGCTGGGTCCTGGCGTTCGGGTGGCCCTGGCGCAGGAGGATGTCGGGGCTATTGCGCGGCGTATCAAGGCCAATTTTCCCGGAACATATCAGGGAAAGGATGCCCAGGTGATCTCATTGCATGAACACCTGTCCGGCCCTGTCAAGCCTTCATTGCTAACCTTGCTTGCGGCAGTTGCCTGCGTCCTGCTGATTGTTTGTGTGAATGTGGCGAACCTGTTGCTGGCTCGCGGTGTGGCACGCGCTAGAGAGCTGGCGATCCGTGGTGCGCTCGGTGCTGGCCGCGGCCGGTTAGTTCGTCAACTGGTGATCGAAAGCTTCGCGCTTGCTGTGGCGGGCGGGTTTGCTGGCGTGATCTTTGCGTGGTGGACTCTCCACATCTTGAAGTTTTTCGTCCCTCTCAGCATTGCGCGTATCGAACTCGTGACGATAGACCGCCCAGTGCTTGCGTTTGCGGCGTTGGTCTCCCTACTCGCCAGTCTTCTCTTTGGAGTTGTGCCGGCATTCGTCTCTTCGCGCATCGACGTAAATGAAACGTTGAAGCAGACTTCAGCACAGCACACGGGCGCCGGGAAAACGCGCCGAATAGGGAACTTGCTGGTTGTGTCGGAAATTGCGCTTGCGTTTGTGCTTTTGATCGGTACCGGTCTAATGCTCCGCAGTTTCGAACAGATGAGGCGCCAGCCGGCCGGCTTTGATCCATCGAATGTGCTCACAGCCGCGCTGTCGTTCCCGGTGCTTTCGATGAAGTGGGATGCGCCGCCCGGCCGATTGCAGCATTTTCAGGCCATTACCTCTCGCATTCGACTTATCCCCGGCGTTCGTTACGCCGCGTACAGCTCTACCCTGCCGTTAAGCGGTGACAGAAGAGACGGCCATTTCTTAATCGAAGGCTATCCCGATCTTCCGGGTTCTCAATCGGACGCCAATTTCCGTGTAGTCAGTCCGGACTATTTTCGGGCTGTCGGTACGCGCCTCATCTCTGGACGCTTTTTCTCGGACAGCGACGGACCCACCGCCATGCCGGTGATGGTGATTAACAACGCCATGGCTCGAAGTGTTTTTCCCAAGGGCGATGCACTGGGCCATCGAATCTGGTTTGACAGCTTCGATCCAGAGCGCATCTTTATGACGATCGTTGGGATCGTCGACAATATTCGCGAAGATAGCCTCATCCAAGCGCCGAGTCCCGCTGCATACGTCTGCTACACGCAGCACCCGCTTTATCTCTCGGATACAAATCTGGTGGTAAAGGTCGATGCCGATCCGCAACGATTTGCTCCCGCAGTTCGTCACGTCGTCCAATCCGTCGACAAGGATGTTCCGATGACGTTCGAGACCTTGGATGAACTATCTGCGCGGTCGACCTCCCGTCAGCGTTTCCAAACGGAAATGCTGGGTCTGTTTGCGTGGCTTGCAGTACTGCTCGCCGGGATCGGCATCTATGGCGTTCTCTCGTACATGGTGCAGCAAACGCGCTCGGAGATCGGCGTCCGCATGGCTTTGGGCGCCAGTTCCCGGGACATTCTGGCGGGGATTCTTTCCCGCGGCGCGCGTGCAGCGCTGGCCGGAGCGCTGCTTGGGCTTCCGCTAATCCTGCTGATCGCCCGCTTACTCTCCTCGATGCTCTATAACGTAAAGCCGTTCGATCCGGTCACGTACATAACAGCATCTCTATTCCTATTGGCGATTGCGCTTCTCTCAAGCTATCTCCCGGCAAGACGCGCCACGCGTATCGAACCTGTCGATGCACTGAAATACGAATAGCCGGTAGCGGTATTCTGCAGAGCATGGCTCAAAAAATCCGTTGGGGTGTGCTCAGCACCGCAAATATCGGCGTGAAGAAAGTAATACCCGCCATGCAGCAAGGCGAATTCTGCGAGATTACCGCGATTGCCTCACGAGATGGCGCCCGTGCTCGCGAAGTCGCCGGCACCCTGGGCATCCCTAACGCGTATGGCACGTACGAAGAGCTTTTAGCCGATCCCGCAGTGGATGCTATCTACAATCCGCTTCCGAATCATCTGCACGTTCCCTGGTCGATTCGGGCGGCCGAGGCCGGCAAGCACGTGCTCTGTGAAAAGCCGATCGCGCTTTCGGTGGAAGAGACGAAAACTCTCATCGCGGTTCGAGATCGCACCGGCGTGAAGATCGGTGAAGCCTTCATGGTGCGGACGCATCCACAATGGCTGCGCGCCCGGCAACTGGTTCGCAGCGGTGCTATCGGAGAGCTGCGGTCGATCGTCAGTGTGTTCAGTTATTTCAACGACGATCCACGCAATATCCGCAACATGGCCGATATCGGCGGCGGCGGTCTTATGGATATCGGCTGTTATCCCATCACCATGGCCCGCTTCCTGTTTGAACGCGAGCCCCGGAGCGCCATCGGGCTGCTGGACCGAGACCCTCGCATGGGTACTGACCGCCTTTCCTCAGCCATGCTGGATTTTGCGCCCGGTCAGGCCGTGTTCACGTGCAGCACCCAGCTTGCGCCATTCCAGCGAATGCGGATCCTGGGGACACGCGCGCATATCGATATTGAAATCCCATACAACATTCCGCCCGATCAGCCAAGCCGCATCTTTATCGACGGCGGATCACAGCTCGGCGGCCGCAGCGCGCGCGTAGAGGAGTTCCCAACGGCAAATCAGTACACCATACAAGGCGATCTCTTCGCCAAGGCGATTCTCGAAGACTCAACGGTGCCGGTGCCTTTGGAGAACGCGCTCGGAAACATGGCAGTAATCGAGGCTATCTTCCGTTCTGCTGAATCGGGGGGCTGGGAGCACCCGTAAGCGCCTCGGGCGGATTGCTGCAAGCAAGCGCCGCGTTAAATAAGCACAGATTTTCCTGTTTCCAGCGCATTGCTGCGTAAATGCGGGTGCGTCCGCTCGGATGATCGAAAAAAATAAATTCTTCGAGCCGAGTGGGAGACAACTTGCGATATTCGCCCAACAGCAGATCGACTTCGGCCTCGCCGTCCGGCTGGCGCGCAGCATTCAGCCCATACAGGTCGGCTTCATACTCTTGGGTACGCGTGAAGGTATTGCCGATGGGCGTGAAAAGTAAATTCCAGATGCTGAGTACCAGCAGCGCGACCGGCAAAACGGCGACGTCGCGGGGTCCGGCAATGCCCCAACGCTCTCCCCATCGGCGTAGTAGCCAGTAGAGACAGGCGCGAAGCGTCGTCAGCACGGCAGCCGATACGATCAGCCCGAAGAGGATGCCGTTCACAATGTGATGCAAGACGTAGTGGCCCATTTCATGGCCCATGGTCGATAGAACACCCGCGGGTGATACCCGACGCAGCAAATTGTCGTTTAAGGTGATGCGCTCGGTGCCCGCGAAACCACTCACGTTCGCGCTGACGCGTTTGCTCTGACGGGAAGCGTTCACTTCATATACGTCCGTAGCGGGAATGCCGTTGGCGCGCGCCAGGCTTAGAATTTGGTCCTTCAAGCGGAGGTCTTCGAGCGGCTTCGAGGTGTTGAACAAAGGCACAACGTAAACGGGAAAGATCGCGGTGACAAAAATGCCGATGAGGGTAGCAGCTGCCGTCATCCAGATATGCCAGGAGCGTGGAAACCGCCGTACAAGAGCCATCAGCAAGGGCAGAAATAGTAGGCCGGCCGGCACAATGAGGGCGACGAAAGCGACTGCTTGATCCCGCATCCACGAAGAAAAGCTTTGGTTCATCAAGCCATATTGGCGCTCGCGGAAAAATGCTTCGTAGCAAAGCGCGGGAAACATTGCGATTGCGCTAACCACACAGTACTGAATCCAATAGAGCGCGTCCTGCAGCGGGCGGAAACGGCTTAACCTGGTCGCGAAGCCGCGCATTTTAGCCGAAAATCCGGACAGAACAATCAAAAGCAAGACAGCGGCATTCCAGAGAAAATCCCAGAACAAGAGCCAGTAACCGCCCTCAAAATAGGCATCGGAACGGGCCTTGTCTCGAGCCGGAACCGTCGCGAGCCATGCGTCGGTAGCCAGATCGGCGCGAAAGCCTGCAACTGCCGTGGCGCCCGCCGGAACACTGGGCTGCGCAGGAGCCAATGTTGTGGCGGCCGCGCCGCGTTGGGCATGCGCCAGCAACGAACTCAGCAACAGCAGGAATCCCACCCCGCAACATCTTTTTAAACTCATGAAAAATCGAGGCACAAGCGGCGTCTTATCAAAGATATCGCCCGGCCGGACAGGATTCAGCCGCGCGTCGCTGGGATATCATAAAAGCGAACCTTCCGGAAAAAGAACATGGGACCGATTGGCATACCCGAGATGATGGCGATTGTTTTACTCGCTCTTCTCCTATTCGGGCCCAAGAAGCTGCCCGAATTAGGGCGTATGCTGGGCAAAGGATTAACTGAATTCCGGCGCATCAAGAATGAGTTTTCGCGCACGGTTGAGACGCACATGCGCGAACTCGAACGCGAAGCAAGGCTCAGCGAAATGGAGTCGTCTCAGAAATCCATCTCACCCGTTCCTGACTACTCATCCAGCAGCTACAGTTATCCCTACGAAGAGAGCCACTCCGATGGTATGCCGGCGATAGCTGCCGCGCCCGAACCGAGCGGCACGGATTACGCGGCGCCCTATGAGCCTCCGGTGCCTGCCGCGCCCGTCAATGGAACGGTTGCCAGGTCAACGGCAGATGTTTCGAATGCTCTACATCCTTTGAATGGCAGCGAGTCGCAACACCTGAATGGCGGCGAATCGCAGCATTCAGTGGAGCCGCCACCGGAAGCCGCCGCTGTGCGAACAGAGGACAACGAGGACCAGCGGGCATAAGCCTGATCGAGAATGGCCGACGAATTCGAGCCGCAGCACCCCGACGCGAATGCTGCGCAAATACAGAAGCCTGCACAGCCCGCAATAGCACCTCCCTCCGTACGAGCAATACAGCCGCTCGCACCACTCCCATCTTCAAACCCAGATGAAGAGGACGAGGAAGAAAGCGGCATGCTCCGCATGTCGTTCATGGAGCATCTGGAGGAGCTGAGATCACGGCTCCTGAAAGCTCTGGCCGGACTCGTCGTTGCGTTTCTTCTCAGCCTCACGTTTTGCAAGTATTTGTGGGTAATCGTCGCGCGGCCGGCCGTCACCGCGTTGAAGCATCTCGGAATTAACCCGCCGAATCTGGCGGCTATCAAACCACTCGAGCAGTTCAATGTCATCTATGTAAAGCTGCCGCTGCTGGTATCTGTTTTCGTCGCTTCGCCTTGGGTTCTCTATCAGGTCTGGGCATTTATTTCACCCGGGTTATACAAGAAGGAAAAACGCTGGGCAGTTCCCTTTATCACGTCGACCGCCGGACTCTTTATCGGCGGCGGTTGTTTCGCCTACTTCGTTGCCTTTCAATACGGCCTTGAGTTTTTGCTCGGCATCGGACGCGACGTCAACATAACTACCGTTGTCTCGATTGATGAGTACTTCGATCTCTTCGTCAACGTGACGCTGGGCGTCGGACTCGTGTTTGAGATGCCGGTCATCATCTTCTTTCTAACGCTGCTCCGGATGGCGTCGCCTCGCTTCTTACTGAAGCACAGCCGCTATGCGATTCTTGCGATCACCGTCATCGCCGCCGTCGTTACGCCCACTCCCGACGTTTTCAACATGATGTTGTTTGCAGTGCCCATGGTGGCGCTGTTCTTTGTGGGCGTCGGCGCGAGCTATCTGCTCATCATGAAGCGCGAGGGACGCCGCTTTCCGTGGTGGAAAATTATTGCCGCTGCAGTCGCAACGCTGCTGATCGCGGCTGGTGCGATCGCCTTGCTCATATATCGTTATCACTACCACTTCGCTCCCAAGTGGCCTTACATTGTCCATTAATCGGCGCTCGGCTTTACACCGCTCCAAAGGGCAACGCCGCCGAACAATCCGTCTTCGTTGGGCACGCGCGTGACATGCTTAGGCAAAGCAAAGTCGATTTTGGATGAGTTTCCGCCGCCGATATACAGATGGTCAAAGTTAAACAGCGCCTCTAGCTGCGCGATCGCTTGCTCAACATGATGGTTCCAACGCTTCCGGCCCCAAATCCGCAGCCCTCTACGCCCTAAGTAGTCCTCGTATGTTTTTCCTTTACGCCAGGGGTGGTGCGCCAGCTCAAGGCCGGGGACCAGATAGCCGTCCGTAAAGAGCGAAGATCCAAATCCAGTGCCCAGCGTGATCATCAATTCGACGCCCGTTCCCTGGATTGCGCCGTAACCTTGCACAGCAGCATCGTTTGCCACGCGCACCGGCTTCTGCAGGCGGCGTTCTAGTGCGTTTTGAAGATGCAGCCCGACCCATTTGGGATGAAGATTATGCGCGGTCCAAGTGGTTCCGTTTTTCACCACACCCGGGAATCCTACCGATACCCGGTCAAAAGTACCTAGTGCTTTCGCAAAGCCGCTGATGATGGTGAAAACGGCCCCGGGCAACGCGGGATCCGGTGTTGGCGCCCGAACGCGTTCGCTGATTGCTTTGCCTTCTGAATCCAACAACATTGCTTTAACTCCGCTTCCGCCAATATCGATCGCCAGGGTTACTGTTGGTTTCCGTCGCGCCATAGTCTCTGAAGCAACTTTACTCTACGCGTATTCGCTGGTCCGTGAACGCGCTCACGTCCGGCTTACGTCTATTTATCTGCTCGATTCGGACCAAATTTGGCACTAAGGATGTTCTTGCTGTATTTTTTTCACGACTGACATTTTGGTACCCCAGGTAACTCACTCATTCGTCAACTAATGTGTGGTTTGGCATGCTAGCTGCTCAATCACAGAACAGAAGCGTTCCCATGAGGCCGCTCGGCAAAAGCCCGCATTTGACGTGGCTGAATCACTTTAGCGTTGGAGGATTTTACATGAGTTGTCATTTTCGGTCGTTTGCGATCGGCACTCTGGCGGTCGCCGGCCTTGGTCTGGTAGGCAGTGCGTTCATTCCGCATGCCACAGCTGATCAATGGGACAAGAAAACCATTGTCACCGTAAACGAACCAATCATCGCCGGGAATAAAGTGCTCGATCCCGGTACTTACGTTTGGAAGTTGATGGATTCGCAAGCGGATCGGCACGTTGTTCAAATCTTCGACAAGGATCAGCAGCATCTGGAGACGACAATTCTGGCAATTCCGAATTATCGGCTGCAGCCTACCGGCCATACCCAGTTCGCATTTTGGGAAACGCCGGCTGGCGTTCCGAAAGCGGTACGCGCCTGGTTTTATCCCGGCGATAACTTTGGACAGGAATTCGCTTATCCGAAAAAGCTGGTTGCTCAACTAGCGTCGTCCGCGTCGGTTCCGGTTCCTTCGAACTACAGTGAACCCGCGCAACCTGAACCACAGCCGGAAGCACAGCCTGCACCTGCCCCTGCTCCGGAAGCAGCACCGGCTCCGGCACCGGCCCCTGAACCACAGCCGCAGACAAGCGCTCCTGAACCGGCTCCTGCTGCTGCCGCCGCACAACCGGCAGCTTTGCCGCACACGGCCAGCTTCGATCCGTTGATCGGCCTGCTTGGATTCGGTTCGCTCAGCCTGGCTGGCGTTCTTACGTTAGCGACCAAGAAGCCCGTGGCTCAAAAGTCGTAAGGCTTAGCATAGTTACTTAGCTGGCAACCGTAACAGACGTCTGGAGGGGGTTATTCCTCCTCAGACGTCTTTGTTGTTCTTGGCGGACGTCTTTCTTGGTGCAAAGGTTTGTGCTTCGCTGGTTCTACATTTCGATCTCAACCGCGCTGCTCACGGCCGGAACAGCATTCACCGGCAAAACCGAACAGGCTCCATTTGTTATCCGCGATAACGTAAACCTTGTGTTGCTCGATGTAAGTGTTCGTAAGCCGGAAGGCGGTTATGTCACGGGACTGAGTCGAAATAATTTCACCGTCGAAGACAATGGCGTCAAACAGCAAATGACCCAGTTTGCAGCGGTCGATGCTCCGGCGACTGTCGGTCTGATCGTCGATAACAGCGGCAGCATGCTGCGAAAGCGTCAGGAAGTAGTCATGTCCGGTCTCGAATTCGCCCGCTCAAGCAATCGCAACGACGAATTTTTTGTGGTCAATTTCAACGACGCGGTCTACTTCGGCTTGCCGGGAGGCGTAGATTTCACGGACCGGCTACAGACATTGCAGAAGGCGCTTCATTTCGGGAGTCCGGTCGGACAAACTGCGCTCTACGACGCAATTGCAACCGGTCTGCGGCACTTGGAACGCGGACACTACGACACGCGGACTCTTATCGTCGTCAGCGATGGAGGGGACAACGTTAGCCAAATCGATTTCTCTGAATTGAAGCGCCTGATTGAGGCATCAAGAGCCACCATTTATACGATCGGTCTGTTGGACCCCGACGATAGAGATTTAAATCCGAAGGTGCTGCGCAAGATATCCTCGCTCAGCGGTGGTGGGTTTTTTGCTCCCGATAAGTTGGACGACCTGCCGGCAATTTTCGAGAAAATCGCTCAAGACCTTCGCAACCGTTATTCGATTGCCTTCATTCCGCGCAATACGCTGAATAAGCCAAACCATAAGCCAGCCGTACACACGTTGAAAGTGGTAGCCCGCAACAACCAAGGCAAGAAATTGATCGTCCACTCGCGTACCGCGTACATCGCGGCACAATAGAGATAGAGTCATGCAGCCGGCCGGTCCCGTTCTCGTGAGAATCGAAGAAAAACGCACAGCAAAGCCTAGCCGTTTTGTTTCCCTGCTCCGCACCGTGCTTCTGCTTGCGGGGATCGGGTGCATCGGTCATTACGGCTATGAGGTTGGGAACGAATACGTCTACCAGGCGTACGAAAACTGGGCATTCGATCAGCAAATTGCCGGGCGGCCTCCCGTGACGTTTTTTGATTACCTGCGCGAACAGACGCCGCTCGGGGTGGTTATTCACAACCACCCGTCACCACCACAACCAGTGTCCGCCGTCAGGCCGAAGGCGGAGCCAGCGCCAATACGGCCCGCCACTGGCACGGTCTTAGGTCGCGTCGAAATTCCCAGGCTCAGGCTGTCCGCAATGGTCCGCGAAGGTGTCGATGCCGGGACATTGAGCCGCGCGGTGGGGCACGTGCCCTCCACTTCGCTTGGCGGCCAGCGCGGCAATTTTGCGATTGCGGCGCATCGGGACACGTTGTTCCGGGGTCTGAAAGACATTCGTCTCGGAGATGTCGTGGCCTTCGAAACGCCGAAGGAGCGATATTCGTACGAGGTGTTTTCGACGCGTATTGTGAAGCCGTCGGAGGTCAGCGTCCTCCGTGCTGACGGCGGGTTCTCCTCTGCAAGGGGACATTTGGTTCCAGTTGCAGACCGGCCCAATCATTTGCTGACGATGATTACCTGTTATCCCTTTTATTACGTCGGCTCCGCGCCTCAGCGCTTCATAGTGCAGGCGAAGCTTATCTCTTCTTCCAACCGGACAGCGCAGAGCGACTGAAAGCGCAAAGGCCGCCAAAGACGCTCTCAATGTTGGTCCGATTGATATACTGAAGGTTCCCGCCGGTCTCTTTGGGAGGTCGTCTAATGGTAAGACTGCAGACTCTGGATCTGCGTATCGGGGTTCAAGTCCCTGCCTCCCAGCCATTTATCTTCCACGATTTGCAGATTATCTGCCGTTAGCTCGGATCGGCAGCATTGCGCTGGCGTTGCGGATTGTTGCGGACACCTCGGCGTATCGAACTGGTCGACGAAGGATGTGTTCGCTCCCGGGATGAGGTGTCCGTAGACGTCGACCGTCACTTAAATCGAGCTTGTAGCCCATCTGATCGCGTACATACGCCAGTGACGCCCCTGCTTGGATGCGGTAAGCTCCCGAACGTGTGGCGCAGATCGTGAAAACGAATACTCCGCAGCCCGGCTCGCACGACGAGCGGTTTGAACACACGCGCATAGAAGTTGTTCATCTCGAGCGGCAAGACGCCTTCCGGCGGATGCACTCCACTTGGCCGCGTGTGGTGATCCCTGGCTGCTCAGCCGCCGGGATTGCGAGCAAGCCGCAGAAGCGGCTCGTTTCGTTAGGAACCGATTGCTCTTAAACCTTATAGATGGGCGAACGCCATGCGGTTCCGCGCGGCCGCGGGATACCTTCGACTAATATTTCTTGGAATGCAGTGAGCCGTCGGCGGGAGCCGCACGCCTTTGTACCTGTCGCTAGGGACAGTTGGCCGGGCTCTTGACTTCTGATTAACTCAAGTGGAACAAACGCAAGGACCTGGATCGCGACGACAAGCGGGTGTCAGATCTGGGGCCCAGTGAGCTTTGACGGCTGTGACCCGGATTGCAGTCGGTCAATGGAATTGTCGGTATAAAAGGAGGCAAAAATGCGTGAATCAAGAAGTGGATGGACAAAAATCGGAACAGGACTGATTTTCGCTCTGTTGGCGTGCACGCTAACGTTCGCTCAAGAAGTGACCAGCAACTCCATGCCTGGAACGGACTTCAGCAAATACCACACATATAAATGGATAGCCGTCGAAGGTGCTAGCCATCCCAATCAAATCGTGGATAGTCAGATCAAGAGCGCCATCGATTCGCAATTGGCCGGCAAAGGCCTCACCAAAACCGATGACGCGAAGGCCGACCTTTACGTCGGATACCAAGTCGCCGTCGACCAGGAAAAACAGTGGAACGCATACGGCATGGGTGGTGGTCGCTGGGGTATGGGTGGTGGGATGGCGACAGCCACCCAATCGGCAATCAACGTGGGGACTCTCGTCCTGGATATGTACGACCCATCGACGAAGCAGCTCGTATGGACGGGCCGTGCCACCAAGAGCCTCGATCCCGGCAGCAGCCAGGAGAAGAAGCAGAAGAATCTCGACAAGGCTATGCAGAAGCTGTTGAAGAATTTCCCGCCCAAATAGAAACGGCGGCGGGCCGGTTTGCTGTTATTGATACGTCAGTCAGTCAACCCGGCAGTAGAAATAATCTGAGTGCAACAGCAGAACGAACGAGGACCTAGGAAGCGCGCGGCAAGCGGAACGGCGTTCGGAGCGATGCTCCAGAATCGAGAATAACCCTGGCCACCAACTTGAATCGGCCGTTCACTCCGGATCCCGCGACAGTCTCCCTCGTTCGCGGAGGGCCGTTTTATCGTGCCCAGCAGGCTCTCAGGCTCATCCGCCCGAACCAGTGGAACCTTGGGCGCCGGATCACGTTCATCGTGGCTGTCGGCTGGCTTCCGCTGGCCTTGATCACTGCCCTTGTGAATCCCGAAAGTCTGGTTTCCTTCCTCAGGGATTATCGCGTACACGCCCGCATGCTGATCGCTGTTCCGATCCTGCTGGCGGGCGAGCTTCTTATGGAAGCACGTTTTCGTGTCGTGTTGGCGCATATCCGTAAAGCAGGCTTGCTGGAATCCGCGGATCTTGCGTACATGGACGATGCAATTGCGAACTTAGTGCAGGTTCGCGATTCGTTTTTGCCCGAACTCGCCATTCTGCTGGTCCTGATCGTTCATACCGCAACTTCGTACGCCGGCCTGATAGACGCAACTCCATGGCTTTCGTACGGTACTGCGCCTGACTTGCACTTGACCGCAGCCGGCCTGTATGCCGTCTGGGTGAGTGCGCCTATTTTCCAATTCCTACTCGGTCTCGAGCTTTGGAGATGGCTTCTTTGGACATTCCTGGCGTTCAAGCTGTCGACGTGCAAATTGAAACTGGTTGCAACGCATCCGGATGAACACGGCGGCCTCGGTTTTCTCGGGCTCACCGCCGCCGCTTTCACTCCCGTAGCTACCGCTGTTACAACCGTTATCGCAGCCACCTGGCGTCAGGACATCCTCCACCATGGAGCGCACCTCATGAACTTCAGGCTGCCGGCTATTGTTCTGGTTGCAATCATCGCACTGATCGCTCTCGGTCCTCTCGTTTTTTTTGTCCCTCGCCTGCTGGTTCTGCGTCGCAAGGGAATCCTGGAATACGGCATTCTCGGGCAGTTGCACAGTGCAGACTTCCACGAAAAATGGATTCTTCATCGTGCCGGGCACGAAAATGAATTTCTTGACGCGCCGGAGATCGCAGCGCTTGCCAACTATGGGAAGACTTACGAAAAGATCGAACAGTTAAGGCCATTCCCGGCAGACAAGGGAGCGTTATACACGTTGGCGGCATCTGTAGTGATCCCCGCTCTGCCGGTAGTTCTTGCCGAGGTTCCCTTTGCTGTCGTTCTACAAGACCTGCTGAAAGCTCTGCGTTAGACGACTCAACTGCTCTTCTTCTTTTTCACGAAATAGAAATTCAGCGTCACTCCCGCCTCGTTCCAGTTTTTCGGATTACAGGTGGTGCAGTTCTGCCGCTGGTAATAGGTGTCCAGCATAAGAAGACGTTTGTACGGCCACTGGACGCCGGCCGTATACAATTCCATGTTCCAGGAACTCTTGGACCCGTTATAAAAGACCTCGGCAGCACCGTACGGAGTAAAGCGGAAGCCTTGAACAAGGAAATCGTGTTCGATTGCTAATTTGTTGCGATAAGTTGTCGAGTAGACCCCATCTACCCATCGAAACTCGACCCGGTTCCGATCGGTCAACAGGAATCGAGCGCTAAGACGATAATGAAACAGCAACTCGAGAACGAGGCGGTTCTCATCTGTAGTCTTTCCCGATTGCGTCGTTCCCAGAAACTCATAGCCGCCGCCGAACACGAGATGGTGCTCTTTGTCGGGGTCGATGTTTTCTAAGTGGGGCTTCAAAATGGGTTTGAACTGATAGCCGAGCGCCACTGCGGTATACCACTGCTGGTACGGAAATCCGGCTCCTTGCTCCAGGCCGGTAAATGCGAGCACGCGCCAAGGCGACGTGAAGTTGACGTGGGCATCTATCTCGGGCTCTACCTTCGTCTCTGTCCCGGCTGGCTCCACCTGCGCGGAAGCAAGCGAACGGAAAATTGTAACCAGGAGTATTTGAAGGAAGAGCCTGAGGACGAATTTGCTGATCATCGCCAGGCGGTCCGCCATGACTGATTGATCCTAATCCACACCTGATCGGCAGACGGCTCGTTCGTCCCGCGACTTAAGGACGATATCTTCGCGATGGTGTCGCACTCATCCCATCCGTGGATCTTGAATGCCACGCAGTTCACATCGCTTCCGTCCGCAGCGGGTTGCGGCGGCGATGGGCGTTGCAGAGCCGCACGCGATTGCGCGGCCGACGGTAGCAACAAGAGATTGGCAACGGCCCGCGCAGTGGCGACGAGCGTTGTGCGCAGGATAAAAGTTCTACGGTCCATCATCATATGCCGGTTCCATCGGACTTCCACTCACGACTTTCCCGGCCGCGACGGCGGCCGCGCACATTTGCTCGAAAGCCCGCCGCGTTGGACGATTCGCGAGATTCACGCGGCCTAGCTGAAGGCCCTCACGGGATCGTTGCCGCTGCCAAATAGAACTGCCATTGCCGGCTCACAGGATTGGTGCATCAACCCTGTCGCGGCCTCAGGATATTTTGCTGTCCCGCGCGAGCTACAGCGGACTCTCTCGCAACGCAGGGGAATCGCTCCTACTCGTCTTTCGCCCGAGAAGTATCCAGGCAATAATCGCGAGCGAAGGGTCGAGAATCGCAAACGTCACCAGCAGATGAGGGAACACGCCAGCCATCGCCAGCGGCACAGCCACCGCAGGCACGAATACTAATCTCTCGATGACAGAAGCGGCGACGGTCTGTCGCGCGCCGGAACGACCGCCGAATACATACAGCCAGCCAAGGACCAAAAGGGTCATGCCAACCACGCGCATCAGCGATTCCTCGCGCCCAGCGAAGGCCGCATCTCTGAAAATTATCTGAACCGCCTCCGGCCAGGCAATAAACAGCGCTCCGGTCCCGAAGTAGAGGACTCCGTTCATAGCCGTGTATCTGGACGCAATGGTCAGGTTAGGCGCCTTTTCCAGGAGATCGTTGACGAGTGACATATTGCATTACCTCCGCGGCTCTTTCGATCAGTACAATTTCGACGGATCATCCCCGCGACCATTCAGGTTTTCCGACGATCATCGCTATTCACTTCTTCGGAGGCTGCTGCTCTTTCATTTCCTTCAGTTTTTTCTCCATCATCCCGATCTGTTGTTCCTTGCTTAACTTGGGAAATAGAAACGCAATTTGCAACCGCATTCCCCAGGACGAAGTTCCAGTTGGATAGACCGCGTTTCGATAAAACTGTCCGGTGATGTTGACCGGCTGGAATCCAAGTTTCGTGATTCGCCCGACGCCACCGCCGAAGGGCACCGTCCACACGTCACCGCCGCTCGCCCTCCAGTTGGCGGTCAGGATAGGTTGAATGGTTATAAACCAACCTTTTTTCATGTTGTAGTTGATGAAGTACTGCAACACCATTTGATTGACACTGGGACGTCCGCCCGACCCAGCCACGGACCAGACGTTGTTGACCAGTGCCCCAACTGTCCAATGCCCCGGCTGGGCCAGAGCAACGACAGACGGTCCGATGCTGAACTTGCCCTGTCCAAGGATGCTGCTTGTCGCCGTGGGGATAACAAACGCTGGTCCCACGCCCCAGATCACTTTTCCCGGCTTACCTGGTGATAGAAAGAACGTTGGGTTCATGTCCCCGAGACCATACTCACCGCCGGTGCTTTGGCTGGGATAAGGTTGCCAGACAATTGGCTGGATAACGCGCGTGATCAGGTTCCAATGATCGTTGAGCTTGACCGGAATTACCGGCTGGATGTTCAGGACGTCTTGAACACGGTCGGAGGGTCCGACGGAGAAGTTGCTGTTGTTCTGCACGGGAACGCTGATGAGGTTCGCTACAGGGTTCTGCGTTGCCTTCTGCAGAGCCTCCGTCGACTTATTCTCATCCTGGCCGGAGACAGGAGCTTGGGCTGCCGCAGTTGGTTGATCTTGCTGCGCAGCCATTGGAAGGCACGCGAATGATACGGTTACAAAAGTCAACTTACATAAGCGGACAACGTTCCCAATCATGGCCCTCCGCATGTTGTTTTATTCGGGTCTTCTAATTCCCCGAAAAGGGTCCGCTACGGATGAGCCAACCCAATCTTTCTCAAAAACGAGGTTAGTGCGGCTACGCTTGGTCCACAACTGTCGCTGGTGACAGGGCGCTCAGTTATCTCGCGGTTTCCGCCTTACGCCGGATTTGCGATTGTTCAAGCGCCAGCTTGTAAGCGATGTAGTACTTGTAGATGTTGCTGACATATGTAACCGTCTCCTGTCCAATTTCTTTGGCGGCAATCAGCTCCACATTGCCGAACCAGACGTTCGGATCAAGGCCCATATCTGGCGCCTGCTTGCGCAGTTTCGCAATGCGGTTCGGTCCGGCATTGTAACTGGCAAAGACAAACAGCGTTTTGTTAAATTCATCAATCTTGGGATCATTGAAGTAGGTATCTGCAATGTTGCGCAGCATCTTGGCACTGGCGTGAATGTTTCCTTCAGTGTTGTGCACGTCGGAAATGTTGATGGGAGAGGCCGCCGCATTCTTCGGGATAACCTGCATGATCCCAACCGCGCCGCTCGGGTTTCTTTTGCTCTGGTTCAGCAGCGACTCCTGGTATCCCTGTGCCTCAAGCATCAGGTAATCGAAATTGTACTCGCCGGCGTACTTCTGGAAAAGCGCAACCACTGCCTGAAACTTCTTCATTTCCTCTTCCGACGTTGAATTCTTAACCCACGTGGTATTGCGCAAATAGCGCTGAATAAGGGTGTTGCCGAAGGATGTTCCCGCTGCGCGCGACTCTAAATATTCGTCCACCAGTTTCTTCAATTGCGGGTTGTTCTTTCGCATGACCCATGCCAGTTTCGCGCCGCTGGCGATCGGCAGTTCAGGATGCGGGCTGACGTGATCCAACACTTTCGACCAGAGGTCTGCTCGTTCGTTGGTCGTGACCGTTGCCGGGATTAGCCCGGCATTCACCATCTGCACCAGATCGTCGTCCATCAGGTTCTTGTCTGCTGCTTTGATGACGAACGGCTTCTTTCCGTCCTTTTCCAGCGACTCGTTCATCTTCTGCAAGTTTTTGTAATAAGTGGTAAGCGGATTGACGTAAATCTCTTTCCCACCAAGGTCCGCGATGCCGGAAACCGTACCGAAATTCGCTCCGGTTACAACAATTTGGGTCACATCTGTCTGAATCGGTGTCGAGAAGGCAACTCGCTTTTCGCGCTCCGGCGTGATGACAATCGCGTTTGCAATGATGTCTCCAAGACCTTCCGTTAAGGCCGCCTCAACCTGAGCGGGAGATACCAGAAGGAACGTAACCTCTATCTTCAGCGCGCCCGTTTTAAATTTCTTGTTAGTGAAGTTCTGAAAGTCTTGCAAAGCCTCGTACATCAAGCCTTTGGGCAGACCATTGTCATAGAAGAACCCGATGGGATTAGGCAGTACCAGCGCCCGGATAGTCCGCCTCTTCATCATTTCGTCCAGGTCTCCCGTATTACGGCCAATACTTACTGGCAATAACGGCGAATTGGATGGCGAAGGAGGTTCCTGTGGCGAAGATACTCCGGCGGAGTTAGTCTCAGCCGGAGCTGACGCCACTTGTTTTCTTGGCTGCTCTTCAGCTATTGGCGGCGTGCCTTCTTTCTTGCCGCAGCCCGTAAGTAAAAAAACAGCACAAAAACATTGAGCTAGTGCGAGGGCTCGATATAACGCCGGCATAAAGATTCTCGTACTCCAAAGTTTGCCAGGCGGTTTCTGGCCAGTCCACACGCGCGAAGGAACCAGACGAACGTTGAACAGAATCGGCGGCCGAGAACGGCTCTTTGTGCCGATCCAACCGCCGGATTGCTGGCGGTAACTACTTTACAACGTCAATCGCGAGCGCATCAGTTATCGAGACGTCGACACTATCGCCGGGCTGGAGCTGGCTGAGATTTGTTACCTTTTTGCTAACCTTGACGGTTTTCTTTTTGCCGTTCGGTTCCTCCAAAGTTACTCGATGCTTGGCTGGATCAACGGCGAGGACTTTTGCGCTAGTCGCGGTAGTATCGACCATGAAGGTACCCGGTTTCGCACCCTTCGGCGCTACGCTAACCATCCCGCCACCCACTGCGCCGGGAGTCTCGCCGGTCTTGCCGATCACGATAACGGTTTCTTCGGTATAAGTCATATTCAGGCGGTCACCCACTTTGACCTGGTCGAGGTTCTGAACGCTTTTGTCAACTCTGACTGTTTTAGACTTTCCGTCGTCCATTTTGAGAGTCACTTTTCGCTTCTCCATATCAATCTTCTCGACGACGGCCGTCGCATGAACGACCTCGACGTCGTCAATTCCGCCCGCGGATGGTGCCTGAGCGGCCGCTGTGCTGCCGGGGCTCAGGACCAGCAGGGAAGCTATCGTGAGCGCTGCCAATAGGTGGTTGAACATTGTTGTTGGTCCGAATCTCCTCATTGTTTGTGTGTCCTATCCCCACGGTCGTCGTGTTGTGGAAAGACCGAGAGTGTTCAGTATGACCGATACTGAGTCTTGTCCAAACTGTCACAAGGGACAGTGATGAATTGAAGAACCGCGATCGTTAGTTAATTCCGGAGTTGCCTCCAAATCTTCAAGAAGACACAAAGGAGCGCCCCAACAGCGCACCTTCAATAGCCGGGGCCAGATCAGTCGCCAAACGTGATTTAGTAACGTAACCCGAGGCTCCGGATGAGAATGCAGCCGAAACGAAGTCGGCCCCCTCATGGACAGTAAGAATTATTACCTTTGTCTGGCAGCCGGCGTCTCTGATTCGTGCTGCCGCTTCAAATCCGTCTAAAACTGGCATGGATAAATCGATCACCAGCACGTCGGGATGCAACCGAAGAACGGCGTCAATGGCTTCCTGTCCATTCCCGGCTGTGCCGACGATATCGAACTCCTCACCCAGCTGCCAGCGGACTCTAGCGATCATCGGGACGTGATCATCTGCCAACAACACTCGAATTTTGGCCACAAAAGCTCCCCTCAAGGGATTGGTTAACGCACTTCGCGTGTGTTGCTTAGATTGTTTCCAAAACCCGGGCCGCCGGATACTGTCACACGCGGCAGTTTTGTGGCTTTTACCGATCGGGACTGGGGGCCGTTCGGTTACATGTCTAAACCAGGGCAATCATTCCGTGCTTGATTGCATATTGCACAAGCTCCGAGTTCGTCGCGATTTCCAGTTCTTCCATGATCCGGGACTTGTGGAATCGGACCGTTCGGAACTTGATTTGCAAAACATCGCTGATTTCCTTCATCGAACGCCCTTCAGCCAGCATTTGCAGGACTTCGCGTTGCCGGCCGGTGAGATGCTTAGGGCGATTCACCGACCCTGGGTCCCGGATGAACTTTTCCTCCCTGGCGTGTCTGATCTGCGGCGTTACGTACGAGATCCCTCCGATTGCGTCGTGAACCGCCTGCAACAGCTCCGATGCCTGTGAGTTTTTCAACAGGTACCCCGAGGCGCCGATGCAGAAGGCCTCTGCCGCCAGATCGGAATCGGGATTCATAGTTAGAAAGATCAGCTTAATGTCCGGCATTAGCCGTTTCAGCTCTCTTCCTGCATCCAGGCCATTCAATATGGGCATTCCGACATCCACCAGCACGACATCCGGTTTGAGTTCGGCGGCGGCTTTCAGTAATGCCCGGCCATCGCCCACGCTGCCCACGACCTCGTACTCAGGCTCCAGCAATCTTTGAAAGCCGGCACAAATCAGCGTGTGATCGTCGGCCAGTAAGATCCGTATGCGGCCCATATTGCCTTCCCGGCTTCGACCGCTCAGATGCGCCCGATCACAACGGCTGTGGAGCCAGTGTCCCCGGGAAGGGGCACTCGGGCAACTATCTTCGTGCCTCTGTTTGGCTTCGAATCAATTAGGAGAGTCCCATTCACCAGATGTGTTCGCTCCTTCATGCTGACGAGTCCCAGCCCCGCGTTCTTCATCACTTCTTCGACGTCAAAGCCCGCGCCCGAATCTCCAATTTCGACCTGGACATCACTCGCCGTCTCGCGTAAGTGCACAGCGAATCGACTCATTCCGCTGTGCTTTATGGCATTGTGCAGCGCTTCCTGCGCGACGCGGAACAGGCAAAGCGAGACATCTCTCGGCAATCGGCTTGAAACGTTGTCATGGGTGAATTGGATGTCCACACCCTGTTGTTTCGAGAGTTCTTCGCAGAAGCTCCTGATCGCAGCCACTACACCGAGGTAATCCAGCTTCGACGAGTGGAGCGCGTGTGACAGGGCTTGAACGTCGGTAGCAATCTCAGCGCACTGCTTCCGAATATGGCTAACGTTTGTATTCATCTGAGCACGTGAACCGTTTGAAGTGCCATCCGCTTGCTCAAGCTCAAGCGAAAGCAGGGCGAGTCTCTGGCAAATATCATCGTGAAGTTCCCTTGCAATTCGGCTGCGCTCCCTTTCTTGCGCTTCAATCAGGCGCCCGCCCATTTTTTCAAGTGCTTCCTGCGCCAATTTCTGATCCGTAACATCGATGGCCGAACCGATAAAACCGGCAAACAAGCCGTCGGCATCGAATTGCGTTGAGGCAACATCCAGCATCCATCGGTAAACTCCATCCGCGCGCCGTAGCCGATATTCCTTCGAAAAGCCTTTTCGGCATTTGAGCGCTTGCGAAACTGCGTCTAGCACGCTTTTCACATCGTCAGGATGAATATGGCCGGTCCAGCCCTCGCCCATCCGGGACTGCGAAGTGCCCCCGGTGAAGGCGATCCACCTTTCACTCTGAAAAGTAATCTGGCCGTTCTTATCGCACATCCAGATCAGCGAAGGCGCCCTGTCTGCCAGCTCACGAAAGCGCTTTTCGCTTTGACGAAGACTGGCTTCGCTATTGCGTCCTCTTGCGAGCTGTAGCAATAGTCCGCCAATCAGCATTGCCTGGAAGGCAATTAGAAGAATGCCAAACAGGATAAGCTCTCTGTGAAGCTCCTGAAACTGCACGGGTGCGCTAAACCGCGACCGAATTAGTACGCCAAACGCATCTCTTTTAGTGACACTGTACAGAATCAGAACATTTTCCGATGAAAAAGCCTGTGCAGGAAAGAAGAAGGGGGAGACCGACAAGAACAGCCGCAAACGTGCCATCTTCCAACACACAGCATTCACCTCGCACTGGTATGGCCTGAGACCACGCACTAAAACCTTTTCTTCCTAGAGAACGGCACTAATCCTCGGAGATTTCGATTGCTCCTCACTCCACGAGTCGCAAATTATTTCGTTATCAATCCATTACGGCTGTATCTAAAGCAGGTAAATGGCTGCCGCGGTACTCTAACTCTTTTTCGAATAGAGCCTTATTGACCGGCAGTCTTATTTCTGAAGAAGGCGCAGGAAAAAAATCTAACGCTCATCTTTAGCATCAGCTTTTCCGGATACATGCTGATGAGCCGTAGACGCGAGCCGGGGACACGGAAAATGCGCACAGCAGTTGGACTTCTGATATTAGTGTGGCTCACAACACAAGCGCTTGCCTATGCGGAAGTAATTGTTATTAAAAGTGCGCCTCCACCGCCGGTCAGCGTCGTGGTTGTCGGTCGCGCGCCCTACCCAGGCTACGTCTGGAGACCAGGGTATTATCGGGGACTAAATGGACGGTATGTTTGGGTCGCGGGCGCTTGGGTCAGGCCGCCGCGCTATGGGATGGTATGGGTGCCGCCGTTGTGGCGGAAGGGACCTAACGGATTCATTTTCGTAGCCGGCCGCTGGCGGTAAACGTGGGTCGCTATTTGAACCTTTCCGCAACAACGTTGGTGCGACAGGCAGCAGGACTGCGCAAAGAGACACAAGTTTTCTATTTTGCCTTCAAACATCCCCGCGTTCCGTGGTACGCAAAGCTGGTTGCCGCGGGCACTGCTGCATACCTGCTTAGTCCTGTCCAACTCATCCCCAGCTTCATTCCGGTGATCGGATTCCTGGACGATTTACTGGTTGTACTGCTGGGTGTTAAATTGCTTCGAAAAATTATCCCGGCGGACGTGTTCGTTGAATGCCGTCGGCTCGCCGAGGCAGCAGAAGCCAAAAGGGCGCGGATGCGCGCCGCCCGACAGCAAAGCGCACAGCCGTTCGATGGCGTGGTGCGCGTTAGAGAAGGGAACTCGCTAGGCCTTGGGCGAGAAAAAACGCGCTCGTCTCTCGCCGTGGTTGGCCTTTGCGCAATCGCAACAGTATGGCTCTTCGCCGCGATTACTGCGGGCGCACTGATCGCGGCCTATATTCATCGCTAAAAGAAACGGGAAACCGGCAGCGAGGAGCATGGTACACGTACGCGAATGGATCGAATTCACCGCGCAGGCAGTCGAGGTATTGGCGGTGGTGATCATGGTTTGTTTTATCGTCCGCGGGACGGTCGGATGGCTCATCCATTCGGCGAAAAACGCCGAGTGGGCGTACGAGAGATATCGCATCGTGTTGGGGAAAGCGCTGTTAATTGGTCTTGAACTCCTGGTAGCGGCGGATATCATCAACACCGTCGTGTTCGCATTGACGCTTCAAAATCTCGCACTGCTGGCCGGCCTTGTAGTAGTGCGGACAACGCTGGGATGGACCGTGACGGTTGAGGTTGAGGGCCGTTGGCCCTGGCAGGCAGCGGGCGAATCCCGTAAAGAATCCGAGAGGCAGCCTGCACATATTTTAGATCCACCTGCCGATACCTCCATCATGACTGCTGGGCGAGCCTATGAGCCATTTGGAAGAAACGCCGAAAGATAGGGGCACGGTTCTCGCCGAGGAGCGAACTGATCTCGCCGTCCAGCGCACCGTACTCGGTGCCGAAAGAACGCTGATGGCATGGATCAGAACCGCGAACTCGATGATCGGATTCGGTTTCACTATCTACAAGTTCTTCCAATACATGCCCGAACAAATAGCCTCCGGCAACGTCCGGCGTCCTCAAGCGCCGCGCAATCTCGGATTAACGCTTATTGCTCTGGGCACTCTGGCGTTAGCTGCCGCGGCTTGGCAGCACTGGCATCTTTTAGGCACGATTGGTGCATCGCCGGTGCGAAGCGTGTGGTCAATCTCGTTTGTAATCGCAATCTGTGTCGTGCTGGTTGGCTGCATCACGTTTTATGGTGTTCTGTTGCGGCAAGGTCCGTTTTAGCCGCTGAGGAGAAACCCCAATGACTCTGCCAAGTTTTCCTAATGTCGATTTGTTCTCGGCCGGAATCAACGCGCTGAACGGGGTGCTAGTCGCCCGTAACCCGTCACACAACCGCGGTTACGCAGTTGTGGGGCTGTTGATTATGGCCTTCTTCGGGGGTATCGGCGGCGGCGTAACGCGCGACCTGCTGCTCAATGACATCCCTTCTCCCGTTAAAGACCCGATCTATCCCGTGGTGTGCCTTTTAATGGGGTTTCTGGGATTGGCGATTTATCGATACGCCGATTCGAGAGAGGAGTGGTTCCGCACCAGGTTGCTGGCGTTCTTCAAGTCTTTCACTCTGCCCTGGTTTGCGATACTCGGGGCGCATAAGGCGCTCGATCACGGCATTGGGATTGTCGGCGCGATCGTCATTGGCCTGATCGCCACCACGGCCGGTGGGGTCGTTATCGACCTCTTCTCCGGGATAACGCCGGAGATCGTAAGGCCATCGGAGCACCTGGTTACTACGGCAGTCCTAGCGGCTACCGTCTATTCACTGATTGCGGTGGGGATGAAGGGCACAGCGTTCTTTCCAGTAACGCTAATCGCCGTGCTGGTGGCATTCATATTTCGCGTAATTGCGGTCCGGGAGCACTGGCCGCAGATTGTGCCGCTCGATGCGCCCGCTGCCGGCCCAACGACAGTCGCCTGAAGGTCTCGGGTATACCTTTGCCGACTATTGAGTAACGAAAGGGGAAAGTAATGGACGAAATGTGGGCGCGCGTCGGGCACAATTTAATCGACCGTGTGACCGGTCCGATGAAGTTCAGATTGGTGCTTCAGCCAATCATGGCGACGATCTTCGCGATTCGCTCTGGGCTGGCCGATGCCAAACTCGGAAAAACGCCTTATTTCTGGGGACTTCTCTCGGATCCCGCTGACCGCGACGCAATGCTGAAGAACGGGTGGAAAAGTGTCGGTAAGGTGTTTATTCTCGCGCTGATTCTGGACGTCGTATATCAAATCATCGAGCAACGCTTTGTCTATCCAGGGGAAGCGTTAATCGTCGCCTTTGTTCTGGCGATCGTGCCTTACCTGGTTCTCCGCGGGTTGGTGACGCGTATGGCGCGAAGGAATTCGCACCATGGGCAAACACCCGTGGGCACGGCCGGCGGACCGAGATAAGTGTCAAACCAGTTTTACGGAGTTACCGTATGACATACACATTGAGTAATAAAGCGACTAAGAGCAAACAAGCCGCTGTACACGGTACCAAACAAAAGAGGCACTCGACGAACTTGGCCGCGCGAAGCGAGTCTGTTTTGCGCGGGTTCCTCAATAAGGCTGGCAAGAAGCAGTTGTCGATCGCGCTGAGCGTTGTTCTGACCACCGTGTCACCACAGATGCTGTACGGAAACCAAACCGCCGCGGCCCCTCCGGGCGAGACAGGGCCGCCCACGCAAGCGGCCCCGATGAGTACGGCGCAGCTTCAGGCATTGGTGGCGCCTATCGCGCTGTATCCGGACTCTCTGATAGCACAGATTCTGACAGGGGCAACATTTCCGGATCAGGTTGCGGTTGCAAGCTATTGGCTGGAGCAAAACAAAAGCCTGACCGGAGCCTCCCTGATGCAGGCTGTTGACAAACAAACATGGGATGCCAGCGTGAAGGCACTCACCGAGTTTCCGTCAGTGCTCGACAATCTCGCGAAGAATCTTACCTGGACTTCTTCGCTTGGAGAGGCTTATCACGACCAGCAGGCTGAAGTGATGACAGCTATCCAGACTTTACGCGCGCAGGCCAAGACCGCCGGGAATCTAAAATCCAGCTCCCAAATCACGGTTGTACAGCAAGCGCCTCAAACGATCGTGATTCAACCCGCTAACCCGCAAATCGTCTATGTTCCGCAATACAACCCAGCAGTAATCTATGGGACACCCTATGTGACTCCTGGGTATAGCGCCGGCGATGTGGCTGCCGCGGGGATTATCGGGTTCGGCGCGGGGATCGCCGTAGGAGCAATGATGAGTGGCGGCTGTTGCGGTTGGGGCTATAGCAGTTGGAACTGCGGCTGGCATGGGACCGCGGTGGTGTACCACGGCGGCGCATATTACGGCAATTCGGCCTGGCATGGCGGCTCCTATAGCGGCGGCTATCACGGCAGCTATGGTTACAGCAACTCATACGCGCACAACAGTTACAACAGTTACAACCACAATACGAACGTCAGCGGAAACACCGTGAACGTTAATACAAACAACGCTCAGAATTTCAATAAAACCAGCGCGCAAAATGTCAATAAGAGCAGCGCGCAAAATTTCAGTAACGAGCATTCTTCGGCTTCGAACTCTTTCGCACAGCATGATGCCGGAGGTGCTGACAAGGGATCTTCCAGTGGATTCGGAGGTTCCGGCGGCTGGTCTTCGAAAGCCGACAGCAGCCGTGGTTGGGGGAGCATGAAATCCAGCGGGTTCAGCGGCGGCCGCTTTGGCGGGGGAGGTTCCGGCGGCGGTGGCTTCCACGGCGGCGGGGGTTTTCGCCGCTAGTTATTCGGGGTAGGTATGGTGCATACGGTTTATAACAGAAGCCCAAAGGGCGCGGCTGCGCGCCGCCAGACAACAAACGAGTTCGCTACGTCTTCGGGCGGCCCGCCTGACACCGCGACCGTTTTGGGCGGGTTTCTCAATACCGATTTTGTTGCGCAGTGCGCGATCTGCACGCTTGTGGTGCTAATCGGTCTACTGACGTCTTGCAGTAGTCCGGAGAAGCCCGCTGCTGAAAAAACGGCCCAACGGACTTTCGCTTCTCCGGCCGAGGCCGGCGATGCAGCTCTGGCAGCGGCAAAGTCCGGTGGTAAAGATGCGTTGGTTGCAATCTTCGGTCCCGGTGGGGATGAAGTTCTGTTGTCGGCAGATGCAGTAAAGGATCGGCAGAATCTGCAAGGCTTCGTTGCCGCCTATGAGCAAATGCATCGCTGGCGCGAGATCAAAGCGGGCGGCGAGATGCTTTATGTTGGACCCGACAACTACGTTTTCCCGATTCCTCTGGGCAAGAATTCTTCAGGCCAATGGGCCTTCGACACGGCAGCAGGAAAGGACGAAGTGCTGGCGCGGCGAATCGGCAAAGATGAATTAGCGGCTATCACAGCGTGCGCGGCCGTTTCGGAGGCGCAGCAGCAATATTTCCGGCAAGGGCACGACGGCAACGTGAAAAAGCAATACGCCGAGAAGTTCGTCAGTGACGACGGCAAACAAAATGGCTTGTACTGGACGGCAGCAGACGGTCAAGCTGTCAGCCCGCTCGAAGGAATTCGCGACTTCGCCAAAGCGGTCGGCTACACGAACGCCGGCAGTAATCCGCAGCCGTTCGAGGGGTACTACTTCCGCATTCTCACTAAACAAGGCGAGACAGCTAAAGGCGGCGCGAGGGACTACATCGTAAACGGAAACCTGACGGGCGGGTTTGCCGTTCTGGCCTATCCGGTTGAATACAGGAATTCAGGAATCATGACGTTTCTGGTCGGGCAGGACGGCGTCATTTACCAAAAGGACTTGGGCGAGAAGACCAAGGATGCAGCATCACTCGCGGAATACAACCCGGGGGATGGCTGGAGTCCAGCGATTTAGCCGCCTGGCCATGGATTCAAACCCCATCACATAAACAAAAAGAACCGCTGGCCGGACGATGGCATTAAGTAAGTGTAGCTTTCGGCAATCACATCTGAATAATGCTTACACAGCGTTTCAATTGTTGTTCCGGTGACATTGTTACCGAACCGAAACACTATGGCCATGATCCTGAAAACGGATGATGGAACTCGTTAACCCATCAGCAAAAGAGGATGGGCACCAGGGAGAAGCAGTGCAAATCATGGATCAATTTCCAAGCAGCAAAAGGAGCAGCAAACATGGCAACTAAACAGCCAAACATCCTCATTTTATGGGGCGATGACATTGGCATCTGGAACATCAGTTACCACAGTCAGGGCATGATGGGCTACCGGACGCCCAATATTGACCGTGTGGCGAACGAAGGCGTCTCTTGCACCGATTTCTACGGGCAGCAGAGCTGTACCGCGGGCCGTGCAGCCTTCATCTGCGGCCAAAATCCGCTTCGCACCGGACTGACGAAGGTCGGAATGCCCGGCGCGACGATTGGACTTCAGGCAGAGGACCCAACCATCGCCGAAATGCTGAAGCCGCTCGGCTACGCAACCGGTCAGTTTGGGAAAAACCATCTCGGGGATCGGGATGAATTCCTGCCGACGATGCACGGTTTCGACGAATTCTTCGGCAATCTTTATCACCTGAACGCGGAAGAAGAACCGGAACTTCCGGACTACCCGAAGGACCCCGAATTCAAGAAGAGATTCGGACCGCGCGGCGTGCTGCACTGCCTTGCCGACGGTAAAGGTGGACAGACGATTAAAGACACCGGGCCCCTGACGAAAAAACGCATGGAAACGGTCGACGAGGAGATCACCGAAAGAGCTCTGGATTGGATGGAGAAACAGGCGAAGGCGGACAAGCCCTTCTTCCTGTGGTACAACTCGACCGCCATGCACTTCAGAACGCACCTGGCGGACAAGAACCGGGGCAAGAGCGGCCAAGACGATTACAGCGACCGGATGGTGACCCACGACGAACAAATCGGCATGATGCTGGATAAGCTGGACGAGTTGGGCATCGCCGACAACACGATCGTCATGTATTCCACCGACAACGGTCCTGAGAACGACACCTGGCCGGATGGCGCCAATACGCCATTTCGCAGCCAGAAGGACACCAACTGGGAAGGCGGCTGGCGTGTTCCAGCGTTCTTCCGCTGGCCCGGCAAGATCAAGGCCGGCTCGGTCCTGAACGGCATCATGTCTCATCAGGATATGTTGCCGACGTTGGTAGCCGCAGCGGGAGACCCGGACATCAATCAAAAGCTCTTGAACGGCTACAAGGCAGGCAACAAGACGTTCAGGGTGTGTATCGACGGAGTCAACATGCTGCCTTATCTCACCGGCGAGGTAAAGGAGAGTCCGAGAACGCACTTCTTTTACGTAAGCGACGACGGCGGTATCATGGCGGTTCGAGCCGGCGACTGGAAACTGGTGTTTGAAGAGCAGCGTGCAACAACGATGCAGGCCTGGGCAGAGCCGTTCGTCAAGCTGCGGGTTCCCCATATCTTCAGCCTGCGCCGTGATCCGTTCGAGCGTGCGAGCTTCAACTCCAATACCTACTGGGATTGGATGGTGGATCACGCGCCGCAGCTATATCTGGTGCAAGGAATCGTCGCTGATCAGATTGCAAATTTCGTCAAATATCCGCCGCGCCAGAAGGCGGCATCGTTCAACCTGGACGGCGTGATGGCGCAACTCGGACCGGCGATTGCCGCGGAAAAGGCGGCAGAAGCGAAGGCAGAAGCGCAGAAGCGCGAGCCGGTTTTAGCCAAGTAGTAATTGCCGTAAGACAAGGGGGGACTCGGAAGGGTTCCCCTTTTTTGATACAAGCATGAGCCACCAACAGTGTCATCCGCCGGTATCGCCCATTGAGGGAGAGGTCCGCGACTTCTACGATCGCTACCCGTATCCCCGGCCGATCGATAGTCTCGAAAAATACCGGCGACTCTGGCAAGACCAACAAAGACGCCGTGCGGATCATCATCTCTGTTGGCCTGGCCGAGCGTATAAAGAAGAGCAATCCATCCTGGTAGCCGGCTGCGGGACATCGCAGGCAGCAAAGCATGCGTTGCGCAGGCCTGCGGCTCACGTTACCGGCATCGACCTCAGTGCAACAAGCGTGCGCTGCACGGAGGAGCTCAAACGAAGATATAGCCTGGACAATCTAGAGGTGCGCCAACTTCCAATCGAACGGATAGACGAGTTAGGGCTGAGCTTCGATCAGATTGTCTGCACGGGCGTTCTTCATCACCTGGCGGATCCGGATGCCGGGCTGGCCGCGCTTCGCCGCGTGCTGACGCCGGATGGAGCAATGCATCTTATGGTCTACGCGCCCTACGGCCGGCGCGGTGTCTATATGCTGCAGGAATTCTGCAGAGCAATCGGTATTCATGCCACGGATGAAGGAATTCGGGAGCTTATCAGTGCCTTGTCGTGGTTGCCGCCGGGACATCCATTGGAGAACCTGCTACGCGAAGCCCCGGACTTTCAGAACGCCGCAACACTTGCCGATGCGCTTCTGCATCCGCAGGACCGCGCTTATTCGGTAACGCAATTGTTTGATCTCATCGAGAAGGCGGAACTAACCTTCGGTAGGTGGGTTAGGCAGGCACCCTATTCTCCCTCTTGTGGAGTCTTGGCCAACATACCCCGGCTGAAGCACCTTTCACCTCCTCAGCAATATGCCGCCGCTGAATTATTTCGCGGCACAATGGTTCGCCATAGCATGGTTGTTTATCGAAAAGATAATCCCGATAACAGGCCGCAACTGGCCGATTTTTCCGGAGACGCATGGCTTCGCTATGTACCCGTCCGAATGTCAGACACGATCTGCGTTCAAGAACGTCTGCCTCCTGGAGCGGCGGCCGTCTTGATCAACCAGACTCACACCTGCAAAGATTTGCTTATGCCAATCGATTTAGAACAAAAGTGCCTCTTTGATGCCATCGATGGAAGCCGGTCCATTGCCGGCATAGCCGCAAGAGCGTTGCCATCTTCGTCAGCAAACTTGCAGCATGAAGTCGCAGCTAATTTCTTTGAGCGGCTATGGCACTATGATCAGGTCGTGTTTGATTTGTCAGAAGTTCATAAGGTTTCTCAAGAAATAGCGCAAATGGTCCAAATCGTATGAGGCTACAAGAGACAACGAACACATTGCGGGATGCTCCGCATTTCGGTATGGCCTGGATACCGGGCGGAACATTCCGGATGGGATCGGAAAACTTCTATCGCGAGGAGGGCCCGGTTCGTGAAGTTACCGTTGATAGCTTTTGGATGGATTTATACGAAGTTACTAACGACGACTTCGCCCACTTTGTGGCCGAGACCAGCTATGTGACTTTAGCGGAGCGCCCGCCCAAGGCCGAAGATTTTCCTGGCGCGCCGGCGGAGAATCTGGTACCTGGTTCCATGGTCTTCCAGCCTCGAACAGGCCCGGTTGACCTGCGCAACTACGCTAACTGGTGGGCTTGGGTGCCCGGAGCGAACTGGCGCCATCCAAACGGGCCCGAGAGCTCGCTTCATGGGCTGGGCCGGCACCCGGTGGTTCACTTGGCCTACGAGGATGTCGAAGCTTACGCACGCTGGGCTGGAAAGGATCTGCCGACCGAGGCCGAGTGGGAATTCGCGTCCCGTGGTGGGCTCGACGGCGCAACCTTCCCCTGGGGTAACGAGGAGTTTCCCGATAACAAGGCCATGACCAACTCCTGGCAGGGCGAGTTCCCATGGCAAAACCTCCTCACCGACGGCTATGAAGGCACCTCGCCGGTAGGTTCATTTCCGCCGAATGGCTATGGCCTGTTCGACATGGCTGGCAATGTTTGGGAGTGGACTGATGATTGGTACGAACCCCGCGGCTCAGACCCGGCCACCAAGTCGTGCTGTATGGGCTCGCTTAACCCGCGCATTGTCTCGCCGGAAAAGAGTTACGATCCGCGGCAACCGCAGTTCCGCATCCCACGCCGCGTAGTCAAAGGTGGTTCACATCTGTGTGCGCCCAACTATTGCTTTCGTTATCGCCCGGCGGCACGACAACCGCAGATGATTGACACCAGCATGTGCCACATCGGGTTCCGGTGCATCGTGAGGATCGGAAGCTTGTAGCGAAGGAGCTTCTGATTAGCTCGCGCGCAACAAACTCGCCTGCCACGTCCGGCACTTTAGGGCGCTGATGCGTCCGCCCGTTTCGCTTCCCGGGAACCCAAGGCGCCTTTTTTGCGCATCGGCCAAATCAATGTGCTCAGTGCACACGCGCTGCATCTGAGCTACAGGGGACGGCGTGCGCTTTGCCGAATTTGTTTTCGTGTTCAACCTATTCGGCCCACTATACGATCAAAATTAATTTCTTTGCGCCTTCCGCTGTTTTGTTACATCGGCACTCATGGGAAAGAGAGCACGTGATTCTCCGGTTTCTTTATCCCGAAAGGAGTTTTATTTTCGATGAAAACCACGGCTGCCAGAATTTACCAAAATACTTTCTGCATTTTGCTCGTCGCAGGTTCGCTGCTGTTGGCCAGCGTTCCAGGATTTTCCAGGGACAAAGACGAAACGATCGAAGCGACATCGTTTGGAACGGGCACCCAATTGGGCCGGGTGGTCGGCGTAACCATGACCATCTACAGCTATTCGACTCCGGAAGACCGCACGGTCTTGGTGCAGGCGTTTGAGAAAGGCCAGAATCAGGGGTTAGTCAACGCTCTGAGCAAGATGAAAGCTGTCGGCCGGGTATCGATCACCGGCACCCTCGGCTACGATTGCAGTTACATAAAAATGACGCCAACTCCGACCGGGCGGAAGATCAAATTTGTGACCAATCGTCTTCTGAGATTCGGGGAAGTTTACGAAGACACCCAATCACAGTCGTTCAATTTGACGGCAGGCGAATTTGAAATCAACGACTCCGATAAAAGCAAGAGCACGGGCGTGCTTTACCCCGCCGCTCAGTTGGTGATTGACAAGGAAGGCCAGTTACAGCTTGATCTGAACCAGAATGCGTGGCGGCTCGCGGACATCATCGATTGGAAAGGAACAGCGGGGGTCAACTAATTGCAGTTTGCACGCGGCTTATTCTGAATCTGATCCTCGCCCTGCATAGCGGCTATGAAGCTCACGCAATTTTATCTGTAACTTGTTTGATTACTTTTTCCGCACTCTGCTTGAAGAATAGAACCCCACGTAGCGCATGTGCAGTAGGAAGCAGAGTTCGTAAACCAATCATAGTTTCGGCCATGCGGTAAGTCCGCTGGCTAAGAATCGATCGGCCTAAATTCGGGAATAGTATCTTCCCCATCTGGAGCTACAGAATGTTCGCAAACTATCAATCGAGCTGCCGCAGTTTGGCATTATCTGCCACCTTAGTGGGTTTGCTTTTTTGTACGGTCGCACAGGCGGCGGAGGAACCCGCGGCGGGTGGAGCGCCGGAACAAGCGGGTCCGGCTAGTGCTCCGGGAAACGCTGTCGCCGATCCGAGCGACCCGTGGCACGTTGGTTTCACAATGTACCTCTGGTTTCCCGGCGTGCATGGGACAACCGGTGCTGTGAACGGCCCCGACATCGACTTCCGAGCCAGCGCCGGTGATCTTCTTTCGCACTTCAGGTTTGGGCTCATGGGAACGGTCGAGGCTGAACATGATCGCTGGGTGGTCATAAGCGATCTCATGTGGGTCAGACTTCAAGCCGATCATCAGAGAGCGTTGCCGTTTCCAGGGGTGCCTGAGCTATCGGCACAGTTTAAGGCTTGGGAATTGATCGTGAATCCCGAAGTTGGTTACCGGTTTGTTAACGGCGAGAGGATCAAGATCGATGCCATCCCTTTTGGAATCCGCTATTGGCATCTGGGAACGAGCTTGCAATTTACACCCTCATACGCCGCGCGTACCTTCTCATCGTCGGTAAATTGGGTGGATCCAGTTATGGGCGCGCGCTTTCAGGTGCTGCTCTCTCCGAAAATGCTGATAACCGTCTGGGGAGATGCCGGCGGCTGGGGTGCTGGCTCACAACTCGACTATCAGATTGTGGGCGCAATCGCGTACAAAATTAACCCCAAATTTACTGCGGGTGTCGCTTACCGCTACCTGTATGTGAACTATGTTTCTGGGAGTGCTCTCTTTAAGGCGGCAATGAGCGGCCCGGCAGTCGGTGTAACCTACCACTTTAAATGAGCGAAGGCCCGCCAACCTGTGCTCGGCAACTGCGGCCAACCTCATCGAAGCAATACAGCCACACGCAAGGAGTCCCCGATTTGATTAATCCGTGAGGCCGCAAATCTAATTTTTTGGTGTGGGGCTATCTGTTGCGGACAGCGCTGTTCAGTCGAGACCTTTGCCGGTCTACTCCGCCTTCAGGGCCGTCATCGGGTCCGCCATCGCCGCGCGCCGTGCGGGCAAGTAGCTCGCCAGCAGCGTGGCCATCAGCAAAATCGCGGGAACAATCGCGTAAGTAAGAGGATCCATCGGACTGATTCCGAACAGCAGCGATTTCATCAAGCGCGTGAGCGCGGCTGCCGCCACAATTCCGATTCCCCCGCCAATAACGGCAAGCAGCAGCGCGGAATGCACAAACATCTGCTTCACCTTGCGTTGCGGCGCCCCCAGCGCTAACCGGACTCCGATTTCGCGCCTGCGCTGCGAAACCGTATACGAAATGACACCGTAAATGCCTATGATGCCGAGCAATAATGCCATCCCACCTGCAATGCTTAACATCGCCAGCGTGAAAGAAGTGCGCGCAAGCGAGCGATCGTAAATGTCTTGCATGGTGCGTACGCTAGCCACTGGCAGATTGGCTTCCACTGCCCAAACCGCCTGCTGCGCCTGTTGGATAAAGCTCTGCGTTCCCGCACGCTGGCTTCGCACGACGAAAGTCACTGTGCGTATGGCGTCGGCTTTCTTCGATCCGAAGAGATACGACATCAAAGGAGGCCAGTAGACGATTGCTGGCGCCTCCTGTCCCACTCCATTTTCCCGCGTCTTCTGCACGACGCCGATCACTTCGTGCCAAGGCATGCTTGAAAACTCCCGCATGCGCTTGCCGATCGCGGCTGAAGGCGCGCCCCATAGTTCACGCGCCAGGTTCTCGGAAAGCAACAGCACCGGCCTTTGCTCATAGACATCAGTCCATGTCAGGTCGCGCCCGGCGACAATTCTCGTCCCCGCGGCATGGAAAAATCCGGGAGAAATATGCTTGAACAGCCGCAGCGGCTGGTCGTCTCCCTTCGCCGCATTCTTCTCGTCGCTAATCACGTCCCAATCGGAATCGAAGCCTTCCATCGGCATCTGGTTCCCAAACCCAACTGATTTCACACCCGGGATCGCCGCCAGTCGGTTGGCGATATCGTTCTGCATTCGGGTGACGCGCTCCGCATTCGGAATCAGCGACTCCGGAATTGCAATTCGCATCGTCTGCAGATGTTTCGCATCCGTAAATCCCGGTTCCACATCTCGCAGTGCTGAAAACGTGCGAATCATCAAACCCGCACTCACAAGAAGAACCACCGCCATTGCCACTTGCGCCACAACTAAGATGTTGCGCGCGCGATGCCGCTCCTTAGTCGCGCTGAATGTTCGTCCAACGCTGCGTAGAGCAATTAAAATTTGCGGGCCGGCGTATTTCAATGCCGGAACCAGACCTAAAAATAAGCTCGCGCCTAGCACAAGCGCTACTGTGAATCCCAGATCCCGCGCATCCAATGAGATCTCGGTCAGTCGCGGTAGATTGGCCGGACCCATCCTGACCAATAGCTTCAATGCCTGATACGCAAAGCCCACCGCAAGAACTCCGCCAGCCACTCCCAAAATCGTGCTTTCAACCAGCAGTTCCCGGACGATCCGCCCTCTTCCGGCCCCGAGCGCCGCGCGAATCGCCAATTCCTGCTGTCGTGCCTCCGCCCGCACCAGCAGCAGGTTCGTAACGTTCGCGCACGCTATCAGCAGCACCAGGCCGATCGTTCCCATCACTACCCACAGAGCATCGCCAACATTGCCCACCACATCCCGTTTCAGAGAACGAATGGCGGGAGTAATCTTCCAGGCTTCATAAAAGTGCGGTTTCGTACCGGGTCCGTTCGTCCAAGAATCCATCCAAATCCCCAGCA
>DATBDT010000092.1:0-16713 GCA_036269815.1 Bryobacteraceae bacterium | reverse complement strand
CACGGCCCCGCCATTTATGGTCGTGTTCACAAGCGCCAGCTTGCTCGCATTGGCCAAAACCTTGCCACCGGTGTTGGTGACGGTGGTCCCGCTCAGGGAGAGGCTGGCTCCCGCAGTCGCTTCGAGCGTTCCGGTATTGGTTGTCCCTCCATTGGCCGCGATCGTCATACCCGCCGATTGATTGGCGTTGATCGTTCCCGAGTTCACCAAGGTCATGCGGCCATTGCCAATGTTGCCGGCGCCCTGAATCGTTTCCTTGTTCGTCAATGTGTCGGCTGCGGCTGCGCCGAAGATGAAGTTGTTCGGGTTATTGGACATGGTGAGCGTTCCGCCGCTCAACGTCACACCCGCGCCGTTCACCACCAGTTCCGTGAAGTTCCCGGTCGAGTTCAACTGAACCGTACCCAAGGTCGGATAAGTGCCGTTCTCCAGGTTCAACACCGATCCGTTATCGATCTTGATCAGGCCGCCCGCCGGATTCACCACCGTCCCGCCCAGCGTGTTGTTACCTGCCAATGACTCGATCACGCCGGTCGAACTGTTGGTCAACGTACTGCCGCTGTGAATGGTGCCGTTGGTCAACTGCAGAAGAGAACTGCCGGTCAGCGTCACCGCTCCGCCATTGATCGTTGTGTTCACAAGCGCCAGCTTGCTTGCATTCGCTAACACCTTGCCGCCGGTGTTGGTGACGGTGGTCCCGCTCAGAGAGAGGCTGGCGCCCGCAGTCGCTTCGAGCGTCCCGGTATTAGTTGTCCCTCCGTTGGCCGAAATCGTCATTCCCGCCGATTGATTCGCGTTGATCGTCCCCGAGTTCACCAGCGTCATGCGCCCGTTGCCTATGTTGCCGGCGCCCTGAATTGTCTCCTTGTTCGTCAACGTGTCGGCCGCGGCTGCACCGAAGATGTAATTGTTTGCGTTGTTCGACATTATGACGGTGCCGCCGCTCAGGGTTACACCCGCACCGTTCACCACCAGCTCTGTGAAATTTCCGGTTGAATTCAGCTGAACGGCACCCAAGGTCGGATAACTTCCGTTCTCCAGGTTCAGCACCGATCCGTTGTCGATTTTGATCAATCCGCCCGCTGGGTTAACGACCGTCCCACCCAGCGTGTTGTTTCCTGCCAATGACTCGATCACGCCGGTCGAACTGTTGGTCAACGTACTGCCGCTGTGAATGGTGCCGTTGGTCAACTGCAGAAGAGAACTGCCGGTCAGCGTCACAGCGCCGCCATTGACCGTTGCGTTCACAATCGACAGCTTGCTTGCGTTCGCCAAAATCTTACCGCCGGTATTGGTCACGGTGGTCCCGCTCAGTATCAGGCTGGCGCCGGAGGTCGCTTCCAGCGTTCCGGTATTGGTGGTGCCTCCGCTGGCCGCAATCGTCATTCCGGCCGATTGATTGGCGTTGATCGTCCCGGAGTTCACCAGCTTCATGCGCCCGTTGCCGATATTGCCCGCGCCCTGAATCGTCTGTTGGTTCTTCAACGTGTCGACGGCCGTCGCTCCGAAGATGTAATTATTCGCATTGTTCGACATGGTAAGCGTGCCGACACCGCTGAGCGTTACCAACGGGCTGCCGATGAGCAGTTCCGTAAAGTTTCCGGAGGAACCCAGATTCATTTTCCCGGCGTTGCTGATGGTGGCGCCACCGATCGTCAACGCGCGCCCATTCGTGAGCGCCCAAGCGTTGCCCGAGTTGAGCGTTAAGTTATTGATGGTCGCCGTCACATCCTGGCTTACAGAAGCTGCCGAACCGGCGCCCATAATCAGGACGTTACTGCTGGTTCCGGGAAGCCCGGCCGACCAGTTACCTGCAGTGCTCCAGAGACCGGTTCCTGCACCATTGGTGAAAGTATCGTTGGTTTGGCCACGCATTATGGTGGGTACGAGGCATACAAGCGCGGCGGCGGCCAGCACCCAGCGGTGTTTTGGTTGCACGCAAAACTGTCTTTCGGGCATCTACTCTCCTTCGCTCACCTAAGCAATGCGCAAATGGAGTCAGAAAACCGTCATGCTGTTTATGAATTTTGTAGGTCTGGGTGGGATGGCGCAGTGGTGGGTCTTCAAAAGCTTAGAGGCGACCGTACGACGCGGAGAGATCCACAAAAAGAGCGTGGCCGTTAAGTTCGCTAACGCTCACGGCGCCGTTTCGATGCTTTGGGCTGCAAGGAATAGGTCGTTTCCGTTTCACGCAACTTTAATTTCGTTGTTGAAGCAGGCTCGAGCGCCTCCATTTCTGTTTCCATCTGCTCCGGAGTCAGTTTGTCGATCCTCTTTCCGAGGTCCTCGACCTTTTTTAAAAATTCGAACCCATTTTTGGGTAGGATCGCCGGTTTGGACACGTGAGGCGGGACGGGTTTGGCCGGCGCTGTGGAAAAGACATCGCGATTGACCGTCAGCCTTCTCAATTCGAGCAAATCGTCTTCGTATTGACGGCGCAAACGCCTTTCCTGGATCCAGAGATTGCGCAGCTGGCGTTCATAGACGATGACTGTTTCGGCGTCGATGAGCGCGGCGGCGGTATGGGGATCCTGTTCCGAAAATTGTTCGGCGAAGTGAACACGGCCACGGGCAAAGATCGCCATTTCGAGCGCCGGAATGCGCTGCAAGCGCCATTGCGTGTCGGCCAGGCTTTGCACGACTTCGTATTCGCGGTCACTTTCGGGCTCGTGATCGCGGAAGAAGCTTTCGACGTGTTGCTGGTAGGAAGCAGCATCATCGGAAGGCAATAAGACCGTGCGCCCGGTGAGACCGGTTTTGACCGCGTTCAGCGAGGAGACGCGCTTGCCTGTGTCGGAGCGTGGCCCAGTAGACAGTTGCGCGTTGGCTTGGTTAGCGGCCAGTTGCGCTTCGGAGAGCGAACGCCCGGTTGAGAGATCAGGCGAATTTGTTTTTGGATTGGCGGCGCGCCGGGTGGATCGTTCTTTCACGGCACAAACGGTAGCATGCGCGCCGGCGAAACCGGCGTTCGGATGCGAGTAATTGGGGCGTAGTTGGCGGATATGTTTGAGGAAATATTTATTTTTTCGCTTTGTGACCGACAGCCGTGATTTGAAGATCCCGAATGACGAGTTCTGCCTTGGCTCGCGGCCGACGTTGGAGCTAACTAAGCGGATACAGGCTGTCTTTTCGAGACCTATTCATCCATTACAGATCACCAACTACCCCGCGAAAGCATCGTACAGAGATCGTGCCGAGGTCGAATAACGAGCAGGTATCTGTATTCACGAGTGAACTGCGATACTCTCATCGCGCATCAGGTTTTTGACATACCCGCACTCACGTCCTGGTTCGGCATGATCTGCCGTGCGTCGTGCAACCGCAGCAACGTTGGAAGCTGCACACACCGTATCTGACCCGAGATAGCGCAGACAGGAACCGAATCGCATTCGATTCTTCCAGAATGGAGGCGGTCAAGGGGGCCGTTTTAACGATTTCCAGTTGCAGACGCGGACTGTTTTATGGCCGCCGGTTTATGTCTTTGGGGCGAGCCTGCATTAGTGGTTTTTTCCAGGTGCCGTTTAAGACGGCTTCCCCTGGCATGTAGACGCGGAAGACGGCGTAGAAGGGTCCATCGGGAGCGGGCAGCCAGTTGGACTCCTTCTGCTTACCGGGTGAGTCTTTCTGAACATAGAACGTCAAAGAACCATCAGAGCCATATTTATACGACTCAAGCGTCGTTGAGTTAAGTAGATAGCGGTGAATCGGATTCGCCACCAGAAGTTGCGATTTTCCGTCGTACATGGTCAGGGACCAGAAGGCGTGATACTCGGGGATGGCACCCTTCGCGAAATGAAGTTCGTAGTTCTTAGATGATGCGTCGAGGGGACGATGGTCGGCATCGACAAAAAAACCGAAGTAAGCGGCGTCGGCTCCGGAGTTGCCGTACAGTCCGACCTTGGCTCCCATGAAGCGGTAAAGATAGTTGTTCTTGAGAAACTCGCGAGTACCGAAAAAGTCCGAGCTTTGCACCTGATCGGCGTTGATCCTTTTCATGACTATTTCGACATCTGCTTTGGTATCGGCTACCCCGTCCGTGATCAGCTGTTGGGTGGGAGGGGAGAAGCTGGCGAGGTCGAACGTCTTACCCGCTCCGAGCCTGAGTTTGGCGAATCGATTCATCAAGCGAGTTTCGGTCGGGTCAGTGGGGCAGAACTGCAAAAGGAAGTTGAGGTAGGGAAAGATCGCCGTCGTGGTCAGCATTTGCGGCGAAGGCTTCGGCCAGTTAACGGCAGGAGCAGGTTGCGGCCCGGCCTGATGCAGAAAAGTGCTCAATGGCTCGGCGTGATATCCAGACTGGATTTTTCGGACATTAACTATATCGGCAGCATTGAAGAGTTGTGTTCGAATCAGCAGATAGGCAAACTGTGTTTGGGCGTGAAGAACTGCCTTGATGCCCGCGGGCGTCGGTCCACTCCAGTTCGGGCCTGCGATGAGGAATTTACCACCATCATTGCCGTAGCTCCGGGTGCCGAGGTAGGCGAAATTGAAGGTGTATAGGTCGACGAGTTGTCCCGTGTAGTAGCGGTTGTTCTCGATTTTAGGCATGGTGACGACCATAGGTTCGGCGCGCAGATCCATCCATAAATACGAGTACGGCGTGTCAGAATTCGGCGTAACCACGAATTTATCTTCTGGAGTCGCCACCGTGCTGGCATTGGAGAGGACGTTGAAAGGAGCACGGTAGTCATGACTGGAAGTGTCGACCGCCTGTTTGTAGAGGGTTTGATAGTTGTCGACCATCGGGAACGCATAGATGTATGCTTCCTTGGCGATAGCGCGGACATCAGGGGGCTCAGCGGACGCAGCCGGACTCGCGCTGTCTGACTTGCTGCAGCTCGCAGCAGCGACGGCCGACTCGCAATCTCTTGTTGATCCAAACGAGCGAGATTTTCCTTTTGACATCAATCCTCCTTGAGGTCGATCATTTCGATCGAATGATAGCGGGTGACTTCCAAGTGCCGTTGATCAACTCCGCTTTAGGCAGGTAATACCGCATGGCAAGCATAAAAGGGGCGCTGGGGGCAGGAAGCCAATTGGTCTCTTTTTCTTTGCCTGGCGAATCCGTCTGAATATAAAGGGTGAGCCCACCATCGCTATCCCGTTGGAGTTGCGGAAGCATCGGCGAGTTGATGAGATAACGATCAATGGGGTTCTTCACCAAAAGTTGCTGCGGCAGATCGTACATGGTGAGTGACCAGAAAGCATTTACCGGGGGAAAATGCGCCGGCGCAAAGCGGAGAGTGTAGCGCGCTTTGGCTCCGTTGAGCGATTGTCCTTCAGAATCTTTCTCGTAAAGCGGATAGAGCGCCTCCTCTTTAGAATTCGCGCCGATTCCCATCTGGGCTCCGGTAGCTCGAGCTACATAATCGTCGCGAAGAAAGGCGCGTGTGCCGAAAAAGTTGCTGATGTCACCGCCGCTCGCGGTGCGCCTGGTATCGATCTCTTTCTGGCCGTCCGCCATGCCCGCCTCGTAAGCAGTCTTCATCTCGGGAGAGAGCGTCTTGAAATCTAAAATCTTACCGGCACTCACCCCGATCGCTGCAAAGCGGGTGCGAAGAGAATTTTCGCTTGGGACAGTCGGGCAAAACTGTAGCAGGAAATTCATGACGTTGAAGAACTGAGGTGAAGTCTTCATCTGGTCCGGAGGAACGGGCTTTATCCAATCGATAGCGGGAGCTTGCGGCGGAGCTGGATTGCCGAGGAAGGCCGACAACACTTGAGCTTTGTACCCGGCCTGGATCGCTTTGACCTTATCTAAATCAGCGGAGTTGAAGAGCTGCGTTCTACCTACGACATTGATGAACTCGGTTTCGGGGCGAAGCACTTTTGTTATACCCGGAGGAATTGTCCCCTTCCACCGGGGGCCGGAGATGAGATACCTGCCACCTTCGTTACCGGTGGCGCGCGTACCAAGGTAATCAAAGTTGAAGGTGTAAAGATCCATCATTTGAAAGACCCAGTAGCGGTTCTTCTCGATGGAAGGAATGGTGAGAACGATCGGTTCCGTGCGAAGGTCGAGACTCAAAAAAGTATACGGGGTATCGGAATTAGGAGTGACGAAGGCGGTGTCTGCTGGCGTAAAAACGCGAGCAAAACTGAGCGGGGCGTTGAAGGGACCTTTGTACTGTGAATTTTCTTTGTTTATAGAAAAGGCATACATTGTGAGATACGCTTGCACCATTGGATAGCCATAGACATAAGCTTCTTGGGCTACAACGCGAGTCTCTTCCGGAGTCGATCGTGCTTGCGCGAAGGCAGTCATCAGTGCTGAGTTTACACGGTACTCACGAAGCCCAGTGTTCTATATGCGTTCAACTCAAATCTCTTCTTAGCGTGCATAGACTTGATCTCGTTTTCCCAGCGGGCCTATAACGGCTCTTAGACATCTCCAGCTCCGACCAGTTCAGCGCCGCGGGTTCGCAGCGGGCAACGAGGGCGTCGATGGTCACATCAATAGCAGCGGTGTTCTCGTCTAATTCGCGGGGATCAGGACCGGCAAATCCGCACGTCATCTGGTATGCGCGTTTTTCTTTCCCAATCCTGTCGAGGACCCGGCGATCTCCGGTTGGCGCGTATTCCTTGTCGTGGCGTTTGGTTTGTACGCTTAGCTTCCTTAAGGCCCCACCGGATCCAGACCACTCTTCCGGATGGCTGGGTAAGCTGCCGGCGAAGCAAGCCACTCGATGAGCGCCTTTGCCACCTCCGGATGCGTTGACGTCACCGGGATGCCGGCCGCTGCCACCGTGACGCGTTGTGCCCCGGGCGGTAGCTCCCCTACGACATCGATACCATTCAAAGGCAATAGCTCACTCATCTGTTGGAAGCCGATATCTGCCTGTCCCTTCGCGACCACTCCACCGACGGGCTCACCTTCGACTTTCCTACTCTTGCTCTTGAGCTGGTCGGCAATCCCCAGCTTCGGGAACAGCTCAGTAGCGAGGTAGATGCCGCTGTCACTATCGGAATAGGCGATCGATTTCGCTGCCAGCAAAGTGCGTTTCAGCGCGTCTATGGTGCTGATGTCAGGCTTTGGCGCTCCGGACTTGACCGCCATTCCGATGCCCGATCGGACCAAGTCAACCGCGCTGCCTGTCCGGACCTTGCCGCGCTTGATCAGATCGGAAAGCGCGGGAGCAAACATGATTACCACGTCAATAACCTCGCCGCGATCGAGACGCATCGGAATGGCGTTGTGCGTCGTTCCCATTGACGCCCCGAACTCCGTCAGAAGTTTGTGGCTCGTGACGTGTTCATATTCGGGGGCCAATTCGAGGTAGGCGGCCCTGAACGTTCCGGCCGTCACAACCTTGATCTCGACCGCCTGCAGCGGGGCGGAAATTACAAGGGCACACGTCAAAGCCAATGTGGCGGTTCTGGCCGGCTTCCTGGAGCCAGTTTTCATGGACTTCCTTCTCTTGCTCTGTGCAGATGTTTACTTATTATGTATCCAAACGCTCCGGTCTAGCTTCAGGCGGTTTGCTGGTTCCCTACGTGATCAGGCGGACTGTCAGGGCGAAGTAGATATGTCCTGCTGGGAGCGAAGCAGGAATGTCCGATTGGAGCCGGGCGGATCGGTCGAGTACATGTAAGATCTGGCTGAGCCAAACGAATTTTAAACGCGAGATTGGTGGTGTATCCAATGCAACGCCCTACGTTTTGCGACTCCTGCCTACGGCTGTGATAGGAGTGATTTACCGGGATGACCAGTACACGCACGGTGAACAGGCGATGGTTGATGAAGCTCAGTGGATTGGCCGCGGCTTCCTGCTTCGGCAAGGACGCGATGGCCCCGGGTGTTCAACTCTATACGGTTCGTAGCGAGGTCTTGAAGCAACCTTTGGCAACGCTGCAGGCAATTGCAGAGATTGGGTATCGCGAGGTAGAGATGTTGCGCGACCAAGTGAAGCTGCTGGCGCCATTGCTGAAAAGCGTAAACCTCACCCCGGTTAGCCTGCATTTCGAAACACCGCTCCTGACCGGAAATTGGACCGCATGGCAGCATGCCGACATGCCGCCTGTCGAGACCGGAGTGACCTATGAAAGTTGCCTTGCGCTGGCGAGAGATCACGGATTTCGCTATATCGTTTTCAACTATCTTTCTCCTGAGGAACGCCTGGGACTTGATTTCTATCAATCTCTGGCGGAGAAGCTGAATCGGGCCGCGTATCAGGCAAACGTCGCAGGCCTGCAGTTTTGCTATCACAATCATGATTTTGAATTCGAGCCGAAGCCAGGTGGAAGACCGATCGACACTCTGCTGAAGTACATGGACCCGAAACTGATCCGATTGGAAGTAGATGCCTTTTGGGTAAGCATGGCTGGGGTGAATGCCGCTGAATTCCTTCGCGAACACGCAGATCGAGTGGAACTGGTGCACTTAAAGGATCGGGCGAAAGGGACGCCGACTCACTATGACATTGCGACGGTCCCCAACGAGACATATCGCGAGCTTGGCTACGGCGACTTGCCGCTACGGGACATCCTGGACGCCATTTCGCATACGGATGCAAGGCATATATTCGTTGAACAGGATTTCAGCAAAGACCCGCTCGCGAGTTTGCGCCAAAGCTATGCGTTTTTGAAGCAGAATCACTATGTTCGATGATGGACCCGCACTACCGGCGAATGCTCAGTCGCGTCAGCGCATGAGAATCGTTGTGTATTGCCACAGCGGTCTGGCGAGGATTGGGCTTTCGGAGGGTGTCAGCTGGTTAAGCTGCACTTGGCCCAGCTACGTCGCCTTCTCGACCGGTTGGCCGATCTGCTCCGCCAGTTCGATAATGATACCTTCCGGGCCGCGGACATAGCAGAGCAGGTACTTGTCTTGGTAGCGCTCCAGTTCGCCAACCAGTTCCGCACCGCGGGCTCGCAGGCGAGCAATGACGGCGTCGATGTCGTCGACCGCGAATGCAATGTGGCGGATACCGGACGTGTTCGCCGGCGCAAGCCGGTTTTCGCCCTGAGTTGCTGGTGAGTGATATTTCGTCAGCTCGAGCCGACTGTGGCCGTCCGGAGTTTCCAACATGGCAATGTCCGCACGTACGCCCTCGAGCCCCACGACGCGATCCACCCAGCGACCTTCGACGGCGCACTCGCCTCCGAGCACGAGTCCGAGCTCGACAAAAAACTCGGTCGCGGCTGCGAGGTCGTCAACCACGATGCCGACGTGCTCCATCCGTTCGATACTCATGTGTTCAATCGTAATGAAAGTTGGGCGTCGGCCATCTTATCCGTTTCCATTTTCAGCGACTTACGTAAGTAGATTGGAGCTTCAATGCGTTTTTTGCGCGATACGCATCATGCGTAAACCACTAGGCCGCTACAAAAACGGAAGCGCAAAATCGGTATCACAGCACATCATCTTAGACCCTCGTCTATTACCTAGGACGCCATCGAGAGCTAACAACGCTTGATCGGTCGACACCACTAAATCCGCATCGAATGCAATCGCAGTAGCGGCATGCAGAGCATCAGCTGCACGAATCCCTCGCGTTTGCAAATCAAGCTGCTGTAGTTGAAGGCGTACCGTATCCGGTGTGAGGTCGAGCACCGAAAATTTGAAGAGGTCGATGACTATCTGTATCTGAGTGGTGATGGAGCGGGCAGCGGGGATAAGCAATGCACTGGCTTGAGAAACTTCTTTAGCCGACTGGAAAAGCAATTGGTACAGCGCCTCCTCTACCTCGTAATACGTTAGGCATGAAGTTGCCCCGACATGCTTGCGACTGACGTTTTCGAACAGACGTTCCGCATCCGCCGCCAGATCTCTTGGCAACCGTCGGCGTCGCTCCGCTGATCTTAGAATTGCGTTCGTTGATCCACGCGCACTAAGGTAATCGACGAATACCCCAGTGTCGAAATACACCCGCACTATGCAGCTCGTAGATGGGTAGCAAACTCTTCGGGGGTCAGAATTTTGGGCTTTCCGGTGCTCGCCACCTTCTCTAGAAGCGAGTCTTTTGTGACAAGGAAGTCGCACTCGTAGGCGCTGCTCAGGATGAGGACGTCATTTGAATGCACAATGCGATTCCTCAGATCTCGAATTGCGGGGATTAACGCCTCGGCTTTTGAGAAGTCGACCGGCAATACTCGAAGATGCTCTCTGATACGCCCAAACTCAGGCTCTCCTGCCAAATCTGCGGTGAGAAGGAGTTCCTGAAGCACAATTGGGTTTACTGCAAAACGTATGCGCCCTTGACTCTCGGCGGAGAACAATTCCGCCGCGGAAGAATCGCCCTGCAGGAATGCGAGAATCACACTGGTATCTAGGAAAACAAGTGGCCCTTTTGGGTCGACCTGCTCCTGCTCGTGACCACTTCCTGTTTTGGACGACTGCTCCACTCTCTTTATATTAAGCGAACCGGCAGGTAATGGAAACGGATGTGCGCGGAATGCACATCCGTTTCGCCGCAGAGCGCGTTCGTAGTCACGTATGCGTTCAACTAAATCTACTGTCGATCTGACAATCGAAGCCGGCGAGCAACGAGGGAAGCACGTCATTGGATGTATAGCTTCTCACTGCGCGCGTCCTAGTACTCGATTCCGTTGACGTCCATCAACTTATGCGAAAGAATTAGGGCCCCACATTTCTGTGTACCCCAATACCGCAAACATGAAGAATCTTATCGATCGCAAACTCCTTCCATCAGCAATCGGGCGTAGCCTCGCCAGCGCTGCCGGCGTTGTTCTTTTACTTGGTCTCACCACGATTCCCGTGCAGGCCGCATTGAAAATTCGACCGGTGTTCGTTGACGACGCACCGCCTCCCGCCAATATGGTGGGTGGTGGAAATCTTCAAGAGATTTTTCAGGTTGCTGCCGAACGCTGGGAGGAGGTGTTTAAAAGCGGTGGGGGCGGAAACTGGGACGTAACGATTGAATTCCAATGGGGCGCGGCGCGTCACGAATACGCAACCGCGTTTCTACTCTCCGAAGGTGGCAATCCAGTACGCATAACGCGGGGTCGCGTCGTATTCCAAGCCAACCCGCCCGAACCGGGGTTTTATGCCGATCCAACTCCCCGCGACAACACCGAGTTCAGCCAGTACTCGTCGTATTTAGATTTAGAGCACCAAGTTGTGCTAAATCGTGCTCGCATCTTCACGCAGGCAACCGGCGACGCAGAAGGGAGAATCGACCTTCTCACAATCGCGACTCATGAAATCGGCCACATACTCGGGCTGAACGACGAGTATTTTGGATTCCAACAGATCTGCGGGATTGCGCCCTATTGTGCGTTAGAGGTCACGGCTCCCAGACCGTTCGCGGGCCTGACAATCTACCTTGAGTTTGGCCCTCACCTCTCCAATCGTTGGGGTGATGCCGGGGATCCGTTGATGGTGGCGCACGCGACCCCCGGAGTGCGACAGCTCATCAGCTCGCTAGATGCGCTGTTGATTGCTGAATTGAGTTCGTTTCGGTCGCCGAACCTCGATGTCCCGCTGGCGCCGCCGTTTTGAAACTGCCTTCACGGTTTGAGGCGGCTGGCGCCGGGCTACTTTGCGACCGGCTGAGATGCCGGTTCGGGCTTGGCCAACGCGCTGTGAATGCGGCCGTAGGAGAAGTAAATCAACAAACCGATAATCATCCAGAGAAAAGCGGTGATCTGCGTCTTATGGTCCAGCGCCACAATCATCCCGCTGCAGACTAACGCGCCGAGAATCGGCACCAGTGGAACCAGCGGCGTGCGGAAAGGCCGCTGCAGATCGGCACGTTTCCGCCGCAAAATCCACACGCCAATCGAGACCAGCACAAACGCGAACAGCGTCCCGATGGACGTCAGATCCCCGGTAATGTCTCCCGGCAATAGCCCTGCTAACAATCCGACAAAGAGGAACAGGATGACATTGCTCTTATATGGCGTCCGGAACCTGGGATGCAAATCGGAGAAGATCTTCGGCAATAACCCGTCGTTCGACATCGAATAGAAGACCCGGCTTTGCCCCAGGAGCATGACGAGAATCACAGACGAAAATCCAAACAGGATCGCCACTGTTACCAGCGTGGCCAGCCAGCCGTAGCCAGGCATATGATGCTGGATGGTGTAAGCGACGGACGCTTCTTTGCCGACCGTCAAAAACTCCTGCCACTTCCCCACCCCGGTCAGTACATAGCCAAACAACACATACAGCACCGTACAGACAGCCAGGGATCCGAGAATGCCGATGGGCATGTCGCGAGCGGGATCTTTCGTTTCCTGTGCCGCCGTTGAAACGGCATCAAACCCGATGAATGCGAAAAAGACGATGCCCGCGCCGCCCAGCACGCCGCCCCATCCATGCTTGAAGAAGCCTTCATGTCCGGGTGTGCCGGCGGGAATCATCAGCGGGATGTGGTTGGCCGGATTGATGTACTGCCAGCCGATGGCGATGAACGCAATCACGATGGCCACTTTTATCAGCACGATGACTGCGTTTACCATGGCCGATTCCTGGATTCCCTTAATCAGCACCAGTGTCACCAGCAGCAGAATTATCAGCGCCGGCGCGTTGACGACGCCCTGTACCCCGGTCGAGGAGGTCTGCAGGAACGAGTGGCACCACTGATAGGGAATACCGCCCCCGAACAGGTTATTCAGGTACTCGCTCCAGGCGATGGCGACGGTGGTTGCGCCCAGAGCATACTCCAATACCAAAGCCCAGCCGATGATCCAGGCGACAAATTCGCCCATCGTTACATAGGAATAGGTATAGGCGCTGCCGGCGATGGGCAGCATGGCCGCGAACTCCGCGTAACACATGCCGGCAAACGCGCAGCCAATCGCGCCCACCACAAAGGACAGCGTCACTGCTGCCCCTGCGGCCTGGGCTGCGGCCGCCGCCGTCCGGACAAATAGGCCGGCTCCGATGATGGCGCCAATGCCCAGGGCGATCAGGCCTTTGGCGGTGAGTGTGCGTTTCAGCCCGTGGCTGGTGTCGCTCGCCTGCTGCAAAAGCTTGGAAATGGGCTTGGTGCGAAAGACACTCATGGTGTGTTAAACGCCACTCTAGCAAAAAGGTGTATGGGAAAGCGAACACAGGAACAGATTCCGCAGGGGGCGCCGGATTAGACTAACTACTATGGCCGGCAAAGACAGCAGGGTATTCCTCAGCTACGCTAGGAGCGACCGCGAGGCCGTAAAGAAGGTTGGGCGTCAGCTGCAACAGGCCGGTTTCGAGGTTTGGGATCCCGATGAGGAAATTCTCCCCGGCGCTGACTGGACCGCTGAACTGAAAGCAGCTTTGGACTCCGCCGCGGCGATAGTGGTTTTTATTTCTCCGGAGGCGATGGACTCGCGTTCTGTGTCTTATGAGATTGAATATGCGTTAGGCGCCAGGCACCTTCGCGGGCGCCTCATCCCGGTCCTGATCCGGCCGACGAAAAGGGCTCCGTGGATACTGGATTCGCTCGAATCTGTGCCCTATGAGAGCCCAAGCTAAGCAGGCCGTCAAATTGTCAATCTATTAAGCCAAACGCACGATGCCTCGGAAGCGAAAAGCCGTACCTTCTGAAATTTTCATTTCCCATTCGAACAAAAACGCATCCTTCGTCAATCGCTTGAAGGAAGTTCTTGCCGCGCATGGCCTAAAGAGCTTCATGAGCAAAACGAGTATCCGCGGCGCGCAGCAATGGCACGATGAAATTGGCACGGCTTTACGCCGGTGCGACTGGTTTCTCCTCATATTGTCTCCGCAATCTGTGACCTCCGCCTGGGTAAACCATGAATTGATCTATGCGCTGCAGGAAAACCGCTACCGGGGCGGATCGTCCCGATTGTCTATAGAACGTGTGATAAGGATGCCCTTTCTTGGACCCTTTCTGCCATCGAATGGATCGACTTCCGCAGGGATTTCGACAATGCGTGTGAACAACTGTTGAGCATTTGGGGGCTAACGTACCGGCGCGGGTGAATGGGGAGAGGTCATAAGCCGTGTTGGCCCTGGTTGCGGAATGTCCGTATCGCGGAAATACGTTCACAAAAACCGATTCCCGGCTATCCTGCCTGATCTCAGCACCTTGAGCGCGCCGCCCGGGCTGCCCATGAGTCTACAGATCCGAGACTGAACGCTGCTGGTCTCCAAATCGCCTCTGGAAGGGTCTTTCTCGGAGCCGAAACCATCTAATTTAATGTAGCCAATCATACATTTCTGTCGGTTTGCTGTCTTTCTCGAAAAGTTGAGTCAAACATACGCAGAGAATCGCAGCTTTCTGCTGTGATGTTGCATCAGATTCATTGGGAAGAAATGGAAAACAAAGATCTTCAGATTTTGCCCGTCCTGCCTCTGAAAAACACCATCCTGTTCCCGGGCTTGGTGCTTCCTCTCTCGATAGGACGCGAACATTCCTTGCGCGCAGTGGAAGCTGCGCTTCAATCAGAAGAAAAGGAAATCATTCTCATTGCGCAGCGCGACCCGCAAGTCGATGCGCCGCAACAGGATGACCTCTATACAATCGGCACCAAGGCGGTGATCCGCAAGTCGTCACGGCCCTCGCAGGGCATGCTGGAAATTCTCGTTCTCGGGGTAGAACGGGTGGTCGTCTTTAAAGTAGATGCCAGCGGCCCGTACCTGACGGCGAAATTTAGCATCTTGCCGCTGCCGGAAGACGGCGGCTCGGAAGTGGAAGCCCTGTCCGGGGCGCTGCTCGAACTCGCCGCGAAGGCGATCTCTTTGGCGCAACCTCAGTCCGCCAGCGAGTTGACGCGTATTCTGGCCGGCAGCGAAGACCCGCTTAAGCTGTCGTACCTTCTCGCCAGCGTGTTTAGCCTGGATGTCTCCCGCGAACAACAGCTGCTCGAAGCGGAAACCCGTCTGGACGCCTTACGCCTGATCCACTCCTACCTGTCGCACGAGCTGCAGGTGCTGGAGCTGCGCCAAAAGATTCAGTCGAACGTCAACTCTGAGATGTCGAAGGAGCAGCGCGAGTACCACCTGCGCCAGCAGCTTCGGGCCATTCAGCAGGAACTCGGCGAAAAGGATTCCGACAAAGCGGAAGTGGAGATGCTCCGCGAGCGCTTTGCAAAGACGAAGCTTCCGGAAGAGGCCAAGAAAGAATTTGAACGCGAGCTGGCGCGGCTGGAGCGTTTGTCCAGCAATGCGCCCGATTATCACGTCACGCGCACGTATCTTGAGTTCATTCTCGATCTGCCATGGGACACTCTCAGCGAGGACAACCTCGATATCGCCCATGCGCGTACGGTCCTCGACGAAGATCACTTCGGGCTGAAGGAGATTAAGGAACGGATTCTCGAGCACCTAAGCGTGTTGAAGAGGAATCCGGACGCGAAGGCGCCCATTCTCTGCCTGGTTGGGCCTCCAGGGGTCGGCAAAACGTCGCTGGGTCAGTCCGTCGCCCGCGCTTTGGGCCGCAAGTTTGAGCGGTTCAGTCTGGGCGGCTTGCATGACGAAGCCGAGTTGCGTGGCCATCGCCGCACCTATATCGGAGCGATGGCGGGCCGGCTGCTGCAGGCAATGCGCCGCGCCGGGGCCAAAAACCCGGTGCTGCTGCTCGACGAAGTAGACAAGCTGGGCCGCGATTTTCGTGGTGATCCGGCGGCTGCGCTCCTTGAAGTCCTGGATCCCGAACAGAACAAGACGTTCCGGGACAACTACCTCGATTTGGCCTTCGATCTGTCGAAGGTATTGTTCATCACCACGGCGAATTCGCTGGATACCATTCCGCAGCCGCTGCTGGACCGCATGGAAATTCTCCGGCTCTCCGGCTACAGCGAGGAAGAAAAACAGCAGATTGCCCGCCGCTACCTCATTCCCAAGCAGTTGAAGTCTGCCGGTCTGAGCAACGACGAGATCGAGTTCACCGACGACGGGTTGACCGGCATTATTCGCGGCTATACCCGGGAAGCCGGCCTGCGCCGGCTCGAACGAGCGATCGCGCGAGTCACCCGCAAGGTCAGCCTGCAACTAGCCGAGGGCGAGGCGGCTAAGGTACTCGTGACTGCCGAAATCCTCGGCGACCTGTTAGGCCCGGAGATCTTCCTTCCGGAGGAGATGCGGAAAAACGTCAGCCCGGGCGTCGCGACGGGGCTTGCCTGGACCGAAACCGGCGGCGACGTTCTCTATATCGAGTCCTCGCTGCTGCCGTCGGGCAAAGGAACTCTTACGCTGACGGGCCAGTTGGGCGAAGTGATGCAGGAATCCACTCGCATCGCACAAAGCTACATCTGGTCGCACGCAGCTGAACTGGGCGTCGATCCCGAGAAGATCAAAGAGAGCGGCGTACACGTTCACGTGCCCGCCGGAGCGATCCCGAAAGACGGTCCTTCCGCCGGTATCACGATGACGACTGCGCTCACTTCGGTCTATACCGGTCTGCCGGCGCGTAGCGATACGGCCATGACCGGTGAAGTTACTCTGACGGGTCTGGTTCTGCCCATCGGCGGCCTGAAGGAAAAGGTTCTCGCCGCACGCCGGGCGGGAATCCGGCGCGTCATCCTTCCGCAGGCCAATAAGAAGGACCTGCGCGACATACCTGATCATGTCCGCCAGGAAATGCAGTTCCATTTCGTAACGCGAGTGGAAGAAGTACTTTCGCTGGTGATTCCGGGCCTGAATATCAATACGCTGGCCCTTGCCAGCTAAGTAAGGGCTGAATGAACAAAGGGGCAGATGGTTATCCATCTGCCCCTTTGGCGTTTCCAAGCGCTTGCGTCTTTTAATTGGCTCGCTTTGTGGGGCGGGGGGGGGGGGGGGGGGGGGGGGGGGGGGGGGGGGGG
>DATBDT010000008.1:0-83752 GCA_036269815.1 Bryobacteraceae bacterium | reverse complement strand
GGTGAGGAGCCACTGCGCCACTTCCTGCTGAAATTTGCCCGCGAAAAAGACATTCAGCTATTCGTCAACATCGCGCACACCCAGCAGCCGCGCACGCCGCAAGATCTCGACATAAAGGTGCTGATTCCGGCCTATATTGTTTCGGAACTGAAGGCGTCATTTCAGATCGGCACCGTTCTGTTTCTGCCGTTCATGGTGATCGACGTTGTGATTGCCTCGATCACGATCTCGATGGGCATGATGCAACTGCCACCCGCAATGCTATCCGCTCCTTTTAAAATTCTTCTGTTCGTTCTGGTTGACGGGTGGGACCTAGTGATAGGTTCGCTCATGAAAGGCCTGGCGGCATGACACCCGACCTCGCCGTGCAAATCGTCCGCGATGCCTTGATGATGATGTTCTGGCTCAGCGCGCCATTTCTGATCGCCGGCTTCGTCACGGGCATCGTAACCAGCCTGATTCAAATCGTGACCTCGATCCAGGATATGGCTTTCAGCACGGTTCCCCGGTTGGCCGTATTTCTGGTTACTGCCACTCTGGCCATGCCTTGGGTGCTGCACAGAGCGATGACGTACGCCTCGGGAATTCTGGGCAATCTCAGCCGGTATGCAAGCTGAGCTCCACGCTCCGGTTGCTCTGATCTATAGCTTCTTGCTGGTGCTGGCGCGAATCGCCGGGGCTTTTATCTTCGTGCCCTTGCCAGGTATTCGCAATGTACCCGAGCCGGCACGCATTGTCCTTATCCTCGCAGTGACCATGTCGCTATTCCCCGTGTGGCCGAACCTTCCACATGACCCGCCGATTGTGGAGTTTGCGGGCTGGATCGCCGTCGAAGCCGGATTCGGGTTGTGCATCGGTCTCCTCGTCGGCTTTCTCGCGGACGCCGCCGTCATGTTCGGGCATCTCTGCGGCGTTCATGCCGGCTTTTCATTCGTCTCCACTATCGACCCAGATACACAAGCGGACTCCCCGGTTTTGAGCACGATCGCTCAAACCGTCGCCGGCCTGCTTTTTGTCACGCTCGGGTTGCACCGGATTGTGATTCAAATTTTCGCTCACAGCCTGGAGACTTTGCCGCCCGGGCAGTTTCTGCTAAACCCGCGTTGGTCACAAATAGTAATCCACGCGGCAGGAAGCGTGTTTGTTATCGGACTTCGGCTGGCGCTCCCGGTGATCAGCCTGCTGATGATGGTGGATGTCACGCTTTCGCTACTTGGCCGCATCCAGGCGAATCTGCAGATCCTTAATTTCTCAACGCCGCTGAAGATGTTGGCTGCCCTGGCCGTGATTTCGATCGTGCTTACGCTGTTTCCCGGCGTGTATTCGGAATACGCGACTCATCTGTTTCATCTCGCCGCCGCGATTTCACGCTAGTGGACAACCCGGAAGTTCATGGCTGACGCACAAAAGTCCGAACAACCAACACAGCGGCGCCTGCACAAGGCGCGCGAAGAAGGTAACTTCGCATCCAGCCGTCACTTCATTGCCGGGACGCATTTTCTAGGCTTTGTCGCTATTCTCCAGGCATTCGGCGCGCGCTGGATGAACAACATGTGCGCCACCATGGCCTGGCTCTTCCGTCACGCTTTCGACGGCGATTTATCGCTGAATAACTGGATGGGCATGATCTGGCGGCTGGCCTTATATTGCGGACTTCCTATATTGAGCGCCGGCGCTGCGCTCATGGTTCTTAATCTGGCTCTGCAGCTCGGCTTGACGCGGATGGGCTTCAGCTTTAAGAAGCTTACGCCTGATTTTGCGCGTCTAAATCCAGGCGCGCGCCTGAAGCAGACCTTCCATCACAATAAACAGTCGTTGATTTACGCGATGATTCTGCTTCCGGTTTCTGCGTATGTCATTTATGCGGTCGTATCGAACAACCTGCAATTGCTGTTGCTGCCACTAAAGACACTGACTGCTGCGAAGGCCGACGTGTTTCAATCCTTCGGCACTCTTTTGTGGCGCTCTGCCGGGCTCTTCTTCGTATTCGGATGCGTGGACCTTTTCCGTGAGCAGCGCAAATTCACCTCCGATCTCCGCATGAGCAAGCAGGAGATTAAAGACGAGCACAAGGAGACTGAGGGCAACCCTCAGATGAAAATGCGCATCCGGCGCATCCAGCGCGACCAGGCCCGCAGAAGGATGATGCAGCAGGTTCCCAAGGCTACCGCAGTCATCGTGAACCCGACACACTTCGCCGTGGCACTGCGCTATGAGCCCGAGACCATGGCCGCACCACTCGTGATCGCAAAAGGCAAAGACTATCTTGCTTTGCGCATTCGCCAGGTGGCTTTGGATCATCAGGTGCCGCTCATTGAAAATCCGCCGCTGGCGCGCGGTCTTTACAAAGCGGTTGATGTTGGGCAGGAGATCCCGCCGCATCTATACAAAGCCGTCGCGGAGATCCTGGCGTATATCTTTAGGCTGCGCCAGCGGCGCTAAATAAAATTGCCGGCAGCGCTCTGTTGAACGCTGCCGGCAATTTGGGAGTGCTTGGTGAGGCGGCTTGTATTAGAAGTAGAACTTCAGAACAAGCTGAATACTGCGAGCTCCATACAAGTAGTTGGCGAACCCAAAGTTCTTGTTGGCTACCTTGCCCGATGAATCGAAACTGAGATTCAGGTTCGAATCGCCGCCGGCCGGATTGAAGGCAGTCAGCGGATGGTTCAGGAAGTTGTAGGCCGAGATGCGGAACTGAAGCTTCTTGAACTCCGAGATCTGGAAGTTCTTGAAGAGCGACAGATCGCTGTTCCAGAAGGCAGGCGTCTTAATGTACGGAAGTACGAATGATCCGTTCGCATCTACACCCGGAGGCGCAAAACAGTTTCCGTTGACGTATTGATGGTCCACCAGATTCTTTCGAGGATCGCACGTCAGAACCGGTTGCGCGCTTATGTTCGGACTACCGCTGACGATATCCGGATTGATGGATACGCCCCCGACATCGATTCCGTTAGGCAATCTTTGTCCAGGAAGCAGATTACCCGCCAAATTGAAATTTGAGGGGACCTGACCCTGTAAAGGCGATCCGCTTTGGATCTGAGTTATGCCGGAAACCTGCCAGCCGTTTACAACCCCTTGCAGCAGCTTATTGCCGTGAGCGGGGTCGGGCAGCTGAACGATGTAAGCGGCGTTGAACACCTGCGTTCGATCGTTCGGGAGTACACCATAGCTGTTGTTGATGTTAACGGCATCACCAACACCGTTGTTGCCGCCCTCGCCTCTAATTCCCAGGGCTTTGCTAAAGGTGTAGTTGACGAGGAAGTTGTATCGGCCGCTTTGCTTGTTCCAACTGGCCTGCAATGCATTGTAGTTGGAATACAGCGTGTGGATAGTCTCGTGAATCGTACCGTACAGCGGATAGGGCTGCAGGCTGGTCGTGTTCGGAGAGCTGCTGATGTTTCCAGCGGTTCCGAACAGGCCGACGTTCTGAGATTGGAACAGCGTCCCCGCCGGCAGAGCATTCAGGTTGCCGAAGTTGTTGTTCCAGTTGTTCAGATAGCGAGCTTCATTTCCCACATACGAGACTTCCGCCAGCGAAGACCAGGGCATGCGCTGAGAGACGGTGAAGCTGTAGCTCCTCGTTTCTGGTTGTTCGCTGTCGTGGGGATCCAGCGAGTTCGTTCCGGGAACCGCGTTCTGCGGAGTGAGCGTCGCCAATAGGTTGAATGTTAAAGGCTGATTGTTTGGAGGGTTGGGAACAGCGTACGTAAACGAACCAGCTGAAGTCTGGAATCCGCTGGCCTGTACGTTCTGCTCGTCGTGGTAGCGGTACCAGCCGACACCGCCGCGAAGAACGGTCTTGCCAGTTCCGAAGACGTCATACGCGAACCCGAAGCGGGGATTGTAGAAAAACGCCCGGGATCCGGTGCCAGAATTGGGGACACTGGAATCCTTTCCGTGCCATGTGAAGCCGGTCAAGGCAGATGCCTGGCCGTTGGGATCGTAAAGGCTCGGCATGAAGACAGCCGCGCCCACGCCGTTGTTTTCGTTCCACGGCCCGAGATGATCGAAGCGCAGTCCGTAGTCCAAAGTGAAACGGCGATTCACTTTCCACGAATCCATCCCGAAGAAGGCGACGGACGTGTAATGCATGGCCAGGATGTAATCGAAATTGCTCTCGTTGTACCCGGTTATCACGCCGGTCAGCATGTCGGCGTAAGCATTTCCGGTGCTGCCCTGGTTCCAGTTGGCAAATTGGAATTCGCCGTTCTGATAGCTGTTGCTCGGCTGCTGGTTTTTGGTGTTCTCCCAATAAAAGCCGAATTTCATGGTGTGCGTGCCTTTCACCCAGGAAACGTTGTCGGCAATCGTCGGGAGCCATTTCTCGGCATACAAGTTACCGTTTGCAGCCTGGAAGCCGCTCGGGTTCAGCAGGTTCGCGACGCCGTCACTCCACCCCGTCATGACCGGAAGCACCGTGTGCGGCTGGTTGTTGAACAGATATTTGTAATCGACGCCAGCTTTGGCGGGATCGACCTTCGAAGGATCAACGAACGTATTCGGAACTAGCAGTTTGGTGTAGGTAAAGATGAACTCGTTGGTCAAGGTCGGGTTAAAGACCTTTGTTAAGTTCGCCGAAATGGAGTCCGACTGATTACCCTGTGCAAGGGCAGAGGGATACGGCACCGTCGGGTTGGTTCCCCACCACTCCGTGCTGTTGTTGTGATTCAGTTCTCGCTGCACGTTGTAGCTGACAAACAGCTTCGTGTTTTCGTTGATGCTCCAGTCAATCCGTGGCCGAAGTTGCCACTGATTGTCCGAGTGTGTCGTGGCAAAAATGTAGTTATATCCGCCCGCGTTGCCGGTGGGACTTGTGTTCGGCAGCGGATAAAGATTCATCATCGCCAGACCCGTGGGGCTGATGGAACTAGCCGGGATCAGACCGGTTTTCGTGCCGAACGGACCGTTCAATGCCGCGCCCGTGATAGCTGAGCCAGAGTTGCCAGCAGTCACGCTGTTCAGGTAAGCCTGAGTGAAGTTTCCCTCTCTCATCTGATCCGTCGGGACGAACGCGGTAAAGACGTCATGACTCGGGTCTTGAACCTGCTGCTTGTAGTATTCGTACGCCAGGAAGAAGAACAGCTTGTCGTGATGCTGGTTAAAGTGGGTTCCAGGAATGAGAACCGGTCCGCCGACGTTGCCGCCTGGATAGTAGAAATACGTATCTGGCTTCGGACCAATCTTCTGGCCGTTGGCATAGTAACCCAGAGAATTGTTGTAGGCGTTATTGGCATCCATCGAGCTGTTGCGGGCGTAAATATACGCCTCACCATGAAATTGGCTGCCACCGGACTTGCCTACCGATGAGATCACGACCGGGCCCTTGGCGTTATCCGCGCCGAAGTTGGACGTGAGAACCTTCAACTCTGAAGTCATGTCGGCCTGGGTATTGACAGCCTGGCCGCAATTGCACCCGGGGTCCACGACGTGTGCGCCGTCTGACGTAATATCCAGCGCGGCAGTACGCAAACCGTTAGCGGAAAAGCTACCTACCGGACCGCCGCCGGTGCTTTGCTGCTGGCCATTATAAGAAGAAGGTGTCAAAGAACCCGTTTGAGCAAACCCGGGCAGAATCTTGATGAACTCCGCGGCGTTCTGGCCCTGGATCTGAACGTTCTGAATTAGTTGGCTGTTGATGACCTGGGATTTTTCCCCGGAGTCAACAGGCGTGATGGATTCGGCTTCCCCAGTTACGGTGACCGTTTCGGTTGAAGTTCCAACCTGCATTACGAGATCAGAAAGGTTGCGGCGATCGCCGGCGTCAAAATGCACGCCGGTGCGCTCCAGCCTCTGGAACCCCTTTGCGACGATGCCTACTGTGTAGTCACCGGGTGGAACAGCGTTGACTGAAAAGAAGCCATCATTATTAGTGACTGTCTTGCGTTCATCTCCGCTTGAGACATTCTTGAGGACTACGTCAGCGCCTGGGATAACGGCTCCCGAGGCATCGCCGACGGTTCCGGTTAGGGTGCCGTTGTTGCTTTGCGCCTCCAGACAGGTAGGCAAGAGAAGCAGCAGGGCAACCGCGGACAGTGCGATTGGGCAGGCCCACTTCATTGTTTTGAGCATTTTCGTTGAAAGACTCCCGTAAGTGGAGGGAAACTCCACCTTTGGTACTGCTTTTTCGTACGAGTATAGTTTGGCTTTTAGGTCGGCGTCAGGTTACATCCGTTAAACCGAGTGATGTTCGGCACGTCTATCTAGACAGATACGCCGTTTAAAATCAACGAGAGCCACAACGACGGATCGATAACCAAGTAGTAACGGTTAAGTACCAGGAATGCCTTAGTTCCATCGCGCACCCCGTCACAGTTGTGGTATACCAGACTTACGTTACTTCTATGAGGGGCCCTGTAGTGTCCTCCTCTTTCCAAGAGGAGAGAGCTGAGCTGGAAGCAGTGTTGGCTTCCGACCGATTCTCGCGATCTCCACAGCTAGCAAAGTTACTTGGCTATCTGTGCGAGAAGTACTTCGATGGTCAGGCCGACCAGATTAAGGAGTACAACATTGCGACGGAGGTATTAGGCCGCTCGCAAGAGTTCGATTCCACGCAGGATGCTATTGCACGCGTCGAAGCTCACCGGTTGCGGAAAAAGTTGGCTGGCTTTTACGAGAGTGAAGGGGCAGGGCGTCAGCTCAAAATCGTTCTCTCGCCAGGTAAGTATGTGCCTGTTTTTCAGCACGCGCGCAAGCCTTCGGCAACGAAATCATATTCGAATCCAGATACTGCTCTTGCAGCCTCGAGCTGCCCGCAGTCTGAAACGGTGTCGGAGCGGCAGGTCCCACCACCGGATGAGCCGGCCTTTCGCTTGCCATCCCACACTTCCGGCGAGATCGAAATATCTTCGGCGAACAAGAACTGGCGAGTGTATTTGCTGGGAGCAGGATGCTTACTCGTCGCCTTCCTGGGCATTTGGAGAATCTCAAGCCGCGAGGCAGTTGCTCATCCGGGCCCGGGGACTCGTTTGTCGGGACAATCGCCGCTGGTTTTCGAGCCTGGCGGAAGCATTGTGCGGCTGCTGGCGGGCTGCACATCAGCATTTACGGATCGGGGCGGTAACCGTTGGGACTGCGACCGGTATGTATCCGGTGGAAGCTCCGTCACTTACCCCCGCCGCTTTGTCGCGCGCACGAACGATTCGCTTTTGTTCCAGAACGGCCGCGCAGGGGACTTTTACTACACCATCCCACTCAAACCCGGAACGTACGAACTGCACTTGTTCTTTGCGGAGATGACCTACGGACCGGGCACCCCAGCCGGTGGCGGAGAAAACAGCCGTACATTCCTGATCAAGCTGAACGGACAGGTTTTACTCGACAACTTCGACGTTTTAGCGGATGCAAACGGGCCGGCAGTTGCAGACGAGCGGATTTTCCGGGATGTTCATCCAGACTCTGACGGACGTGTTCATTTGCAGTTTTTCCGCGAGCTGGGAGACCCGATCCTGAGCGCCGTCGAAATCATTCCGGGTATCCCGGGTCGACAGGTTCCCATCCGCCTGGTCAGCCAGGAAAAACCCATCACCGATCACCAGGGACGCCGCTGGGCTGCGGATAGTTTTTTCGATGGCGGACAGGTGATCGTGCGCAAGGACGCGATCACGGGCACGCAGGATCCCAACCTATATGCCGCCGAACGCTTCGGCAATTTCAATTACGCAATACCGGTCGATGTAAGAGGCACGTACGATGTGACGGCGTACCTTGCCGAAGGGTATTGGGGAAGCCCGCTGGATCGCACAGGCTCCGGGGCGGGTAGCCGTATCTTCGATATCGACTGCAATGGGCAGCGCTTGTTCAACAATCTGGACATTTACAAAGAAGTAGGCGGGATGCACGCCCTGACGAAGACCTTCCGCGGCCTTCGGCCCAATGCACAGGGCAAATTGATTTTGTCGTTTGCGCCGGTGGTGAATTACGCCTCTGTCTCGGCTCTTGAGGTGGAGGACGAAGGTAAGTGACCTTGTTTCGGTATGCGCATTCGGTAAAGTACCGTCTCGCGGCAGCGGTGGTCGTGTTTGCAGCGTTTGCGTTTGCCCAGACCACCGGCAAGCAATCGCCGGAGGCACTATTGAAGGAAGCAGTGACTTCCCAGCAGAATGGGCAGTTCGATCAGGCCATTCGCAATTACGAATTGTTTCTCGACATGTATCCGGATGTCGCCGAGGTACGCTCCAATCTGGCGGCGGCACTGGTAGGAACGGGGCGTTATGCGGATGCGATTACAGAGTATCAGCGGGCATTGCAAAAGAAGCCCGATCCTGCCGTTCGTCTCAACTTAGCGTTGGCCTTTTACAAGGCCGCCGATTTTACCCATGCCGCCCAAGAGCTTGAGCAAGTGCGCGCGGGGGATCCGAACAACAAGCAGGCACTTCTCTTGCTGGCCGATTGCAGTTTACGGACTGGCGACAACAAGAAGGTGATCGAGCTGCTTCGTTCGGTTTACCTGGCTAATCCATCCGATTTGGGAGTGGCTTATCTTCTGGGGACGGCACTCGCCCGCGATGGTCAGACGGAGCAAGCACAGCAAGTAATCAATCAGATCACCAGCCGAGGCGATTCGGCCGAAGTACGTCTACTGCTGGGTACCGCCAAATTCGTCGGACGGGATTTCCACGGCGCGATCGGCGATCTGAAAACGGCAATTGACATGAATCCCAACCTTCCCGACGTGTACTCCTATTACGGGTTGGCTTTGCTCTACACAGGGGATCAGGCAGGGGCGCAAGCCGCGTTTGAAAAAGAGCTTCAACACAATCCGAATAACTTCGATGCAAATCTGCGGCTCGGTTTTCTGCTGCGGAACGATGAGCAGTACGATCGTGCTCTTCCGTTTCTGGAACGTGCGCTTCGAGTACGCCCCGGAGATATGTCGGCGCGTTTCCAGATTGCATCGCTGCGCTTAGCGCAGGGCAAAGAGCAGTGGGCGCGAACCGAACTGGAAGCGATTGTGAAGGAGGCGCCCTCATTTCTGGAGGCGCACGTGACGCTCGCAACAATTTACTTCCGCGAAAAGCTAAAATCGCAGGGCGAAAGAGAACGGGCAATTGTTGACGAGTTGAACGCGCAGCGTCAGGCTCAACAGGTGGCCGCACCGGTTAACCAGTGAGGCCCGAAAAGCAAATGGTTAAAAAAATGGGGCATTGGGTGCAACGTGGCCTCATCGTCGTGGGCCTGTGTACGTGCCTTATCCCGTCGTGGGGTGCTCAAACCATCACCAAGCCGGACGCGCCCACAAAGTCGTTCGACCGATTAGCCAAAGAAGCCGAAACGGCGGAGCAAGCCAATCGCGTCGATGACGCCATCCGCCTGTATAACCAGGCTCTCCGTATAAAACCCTCTTGGCAAGAGGGCTGGTGGAAGCTTGGGATGGTCAACTATCAGCTGGATCGATACGAGGATGGGCGCGATGCGTTTCGCCACCTGACCGTAACCAATCCGGACGTTGCGGTCGCGTGGGCGATGCTGGGTCTTTGTGAATACGAGACCAAACAATATCCGGAAGCGATCCTCCATCTGGATAAAGCACGAACCCTGGGGCTTGGTCAAAGCGAGCAGATCTCGGACGTCACCAGCTATCATCTCGCATTGCTGCTCACCCGCTATCAACGGTATGAGGAAGCGCTGAAGATACTGACGGAGTTTTCCCAACACGGCAAGGACACCCCCGACTACGTACAAGCCATGGGAATCGCCGCGTTGCGTAAGCCGCTGCTCCCGGCCGAGGTTCCGCCGCAAGAGCACGAACTGGTGATGGATGTGGGGCGCGCTATGTATGACGCAACCGCGCTTCGCATGAGTGAGTCGTCGAGCGAGTTCAAGCGATTGCTGGACAAATATCCGAAGGAATCGAATATTCACTATCTGTTCGGAACGTTCCTGCTTTACAGCGATTCCAATCAGGCCCTGGAGCAGTTCAAACAGGAGTTGGATATAACGCCGAACCACGTTCCCACATTAGTCACCGTGGCGGGCGAGTATGCCCAGCGGCAGGATTACAAAACCGGATTGATTTACGCTGAAAGAGCCGTGGCAGCTTCGCGCGATTCGTTTGCTGCGCACGCCGTGTTGGGGCGGATTCTGATGGCGGGCGACATCAATCTGGAGCAGGGCATCAAGGAATTGGAAACTGCCCGGCGGCTGGAACCGGGTAGCCCCCAAGTTCACTTTTTCCTGGCCACTGCGTACGGCAAGGCCGGGCGGAAGGAAGACGCGACGCGGGAACGCGACCAATTTTTAAAGCTCCGCAAGTCATTCGACGAGAACACGGCTGCATCCGAGCGGGGGCCCGATATTCAATCGGACTCCGGCAGCGCTAAGGCTAAATCAGAGCCGAAATGAGTTGGAAAGCGGCAGTCTGCGCCGGCTTCTTGGTTGCCGGACCGCTATTTTGCGGCGACGCAGCCGATCCGATAAAGCCAATTCATCAAGCAGATTCGAACTTTCGTCAGGTCAGGACGTGCAGCACCTGCCATCCGGGGCAATCGAACCTCCATCCGGCGACATCTATGGCTCACGCCATGGAGACCGTCGCCGAGTGCAGCATTCTACAGAAGCATCCTGTTCTCACCGCCCAGCTGGACCGTTATTCGTATCGTCTGGAGCGGCGCGGTGACAGCACCATCTATACCGTCACCGATGGTGCCGAGACGTTCTCGATTCCTTTAGGCTGGGCGTTCGGGCTTGGAGCCGCGGGCCAGACTTACGTCTTCGAGAAAGACGGCGTCATGTATGAGAGCAGGGTCAGTTACTACCGGCAGATCGATGCTCTCGATATCACGATGGGCGCCCAGAAGCTTCATCCGACCAATATCCTCGAAGCCGCCGGACGTTACATGGGCCCAAGGGAAGCGGCGCTCTGCTTCGGATGCCATAGCACCAATGGCGCAGCCGAAGGCAAAGTAACGCTCGATCACATGACGCCTGGCGTTCAATGCGAACGTTGTCATGGATCGGCCGAGGACCATCTGGCGGGCTTGCAGAAGGGCGATGCTACTCACTTTGCAATGAAGAAGCTATCCGCGATGACGACGGAGGAGACGTCCAACTTTTGCGGGCAGTGTCACCGGACGTGGGAGCAGATTGCCATGAATGGTCCGCACGGCACCGCCAACGTTCGCTTTCAGCCATACCGGCTAGCCAACAGCAAGTGTTATGACGCCGACGACCGGCGGATCAGTTGCCTTGCCTGTCACGATCCGCATCGTGAAGTGAGTCATAACAATGCCGATTACGATCCGAAGTGTCTCGCCTGCCATGCGGGAGGAAAGCCGGAAGCCAAAGCGTGTAAGGCAGGGAATACAAACAATTGCGTTTCTTGCCACATGAATCGGATAGAGCTTCCGGGCGGACACCACAAGTTTACGGATCACGACATCCGTCGTCCTAGTACGGTGTACCCGGATTAATGAAAGGCATACAGCCACTCCCGAACGTTTTTGTGTAGAATGCGAACGGCCCATGACAAAGTTTTTGACGTTGACCCTGTGCGCGACGCTGGCACTTAGCGCAATTCAAGGCCAGACAGCACAGTCCACGCAAGCTGCTGCGAGTGCACAGGAGCCGAGCTTCAAGACCGGAAGCGAAGAAGTCGTACTGGATGTGGTCGTACGGGATAAGAAAAATCGGCCGCTAAATGACCTGAAAGCCGATAACTTTGAAGTTTTCGACAACGGCGACAAGCGGCCCATCAAATCGTTCCGTTTGGTGCAGGGGAACGAGGCAGTAAGTGCCGGAGGCGCCAAGACGCCGCTCGATCCGATGCGCCAGGTGCGTCTGTTGACGCTCGTTTTTGATGGGCTGGACAACGAAGGTAGACGGCTTTCGCGCGATGCCGGCTTGAGCCTTTTGAAAGACCAGTTGCAGCCGAACGTCTTTATATCCGTCATGGCGATTGATCACGCGCTGGAGGCCATTCAGCCGTTCACGAACGATCGCGATCTTCTGAAAAAAGCGGTAGAGCGGGCCACCGCAGGCCTTACGAATTACGCCTCCGATACGGCACGAGTCCAGGAGCAGTTACAACAAATGCTCGGGCCGAACACGGCCGGACAAGGGTTAGCGGATCAAGTGGCAGGAGCGGCGCCCGGTAACCAGAGTGGACCCGGGGCTGCGGCGAGCGGGCCTGCCGGAGCCAACGCCGCTATGGCGCAGATGATGCTGCAGATGCTCCAAACCAAACAACAGGATGAGGGCTCCGATCAGGGCCGCGGCAAGATCGCTGCTCTTCTGCAGATGGTGAAAGAGCAATACGCGCTGCCGGGACGAAAAACGATCCTCTATTTCACACCTGGGTTCCAGATTCCACAAGGGATGGAAGGAGCATTCAGATCGGTGATCAGTATCGCCAATAGATCCAACGTGAGCTTTTACGCATTGGATGCACGCGGGCTCGGCGTCGGTGGGCAGAACGACTCTTCGAATGCCCGCCTCAAAGATGCAATGAGCGGTTCGGCGTCAAATATGCGCCCTGGCAATGTGAGCAGAGGCAACGCGCAAGCTCAGGACATGGCGATTGAAGCCGGCAGAGCAAACGTTCAGGACACGCTCGCGATACTGTCGGATTCGACGGGTGGGTTTCTCATCGCGAACACCAACGATTTCACCGGCAAGCTGAAGCGGCTCACGGAAGATATCGAGACATACTACGAGATCAGCTATGACCCGGGAATTCAGAAATATGACGGGGAGTTTCGCAAGGTGAGTGTGCGCACTGACGTGGCGAATGCGCGCGTTCAGTCGCGATCCGGTTACTTCGCGCTGCCCCCCGCAATCCGCGACCAGGGCGTGTTAAGCGCATACGAGGTACCCCTGTTGAATGCTCTTGATGCAACACCGCTTCCGAAGGTATTCAGCTTTGAATCCGCCGCCCTGCATTTCAAGGGAACAAATAGCTCACCCGAATGCGTGGTGGTGTTGGATGTGCCGATCGCGAACCTGACGCTCACTCAGGACAAGACCACCAATCAATACATGGGAAAATTCGCATATTTGATTCTCGTCAAGGACGGCAAAAAAGAGATTGTGAAGAAGCTTCACAATGAGATTCCGTTGAAAATAGATCCGGCAAAGGTGGAGGCAATCAACGCTTCCAGCCATTTTATTGACGTGCAGAAGTTCGATCTTCCGCCAGGGCGCTATACCCTCGAGTCGGCCATCATGGATGCGAGCGGTGAGCGGATCAGCGTGCGAAAGTCGGTGTTCGTCATGCCCACCGCGGACTCGTCTGAGCTTCTAAGCAGCGTTGCCCCCATTCGCGATATGAGGCCCAAAGGCGACACCCCCGATACGGATCCTTTGCTGATGGCCAACCAGGTGGTGTCGCCGATGGTGAATCCGAAGATCAACAAGACTGAAAGCAAAGGGATATCGTTCTACGTGGTGATCTATCCGGTCAAAGGCAGCAGTGACAAACCAACGCTCGAGATGCAGATCAGCAAAGACGGCCAGGTACTCGGCGGAGGCGCTCCACCGCTGGGAAATCCAGATCCGCTAGGTAGAATCCAATACGTCGGAACCGTGCCCGTGCAGCAGTTGGCCGCAGGCAACTACCAAATTCATTTCCTGGCAAAACAGGGCGCCCAGACGTCGGATGAGTCGGTCACCTTCATGGTTGAGTAAATCTGTTGAATAAGTTTGACGGCCCCTGAGCCACCGCGTGCCTCAGGGCTGTTAGTCTTTGGAATATGCCCTCTCTCCCACCCTCTGTTCTCTCTTTGGAGAGCCGGCGGGAAGTGGAGATTGCCGAACTCATCCGCCTGAATGGTGGTATTCCATTCGTCGCCCCTGCGCTTCGCGAAGTACCCATCGCGGACAACCAGGCCGCTTTCGACTTCGCTGCAACTCTCTACGCCGGCGGGTTTGACATGGTAATCCTGCTGACCGGCGTGGGTACGCGATACCTGCGCAAAATCCTCGCTGCCCGCGAACCGGAGGATCGCTTCCCCGATGCGTTACGCCGGGTCTCGGTCGTGGTGCGCGGGCCGAAACCAGCTGCCGTGATGCGTGAGTGGAACGTGCCGATCGCGGTGAGTGTACCCGAGCCGAATACCTGGCGGGAGCTCCTCCACGCCGTCGAAGGAAGGCTGGAGTTATCAGTCGCAGTCCAGGAATACGGCCGAAGCAACCCGGAACTCCTGGCCGGCCTGCGGCATCAGCGCCGCAAGGTGACCGCGGTCCCGGTGTATCAGTGGCAACTGCCATTGGATAAACGGCCGCTGGCCGAGGCTCTCGACGGCCTTCTGGCGAACCGTTTTGAAATGGTCCTATTTACCACCGGCGTCCAGATCGATCACTTGCTGGAGTTCGCTGACGAGATGGGTCAACGCGAGTCGGCAACTGCCGCGCTTCGGAAAAGCTTTATTGCCTCGATAGGCCCAGACTGCTCAGAAGCGCTACGATCACATGGCATCACGCCCGCCTTCGAACCGAGTCATCCCAAGATGGGCATTCTGGTTCGCGAAGCCATGCAGGTCCATCTGCAGCGCCGGATGTGAGCCTATCCTCTCGGCTTCAAACGTCTACGAACGCGCACCACTTCCCCCACAACAAGCACCGCCGGATTTTCAACCAACACCATTCCTTGCGCTATCGCGCCGAGCGTGCACTCGATCACCCGCGCCCGGTCGGTTGTTCCGCGCTCGACGAATGCTGCCGGTTCGTTTTCAGAGCGCCCGGCATCAATCAGCGCTTGCGCAATCCCCACCCGGTTCTTCACTCCCATCAGAATAATCAGCGTACCTACGACAGCGAAGCGCCGCCACTCCTGGGGACTTCCCTCATAGCCATGACCGGTAATGACAGCAAAGCTCTGCGATATTTTCCGGTAGGTGACAGGTATGCCCGCCAGCGCAGGCACCGCGATTACCGATGTGACGCCCGGGATAAGCTCGACCTCCATGCCGTGCTCAAGCGCCAGCGCCCACTCTTCCGCACCGCGGCCGAAAACCATCGGGTCGCCGCCTTTCAATCGCGCGACTATTTTGCGCCCTTCCGCATGGACACGGATTAGATTGAAAATTTCGGCCTGGGTCTTCTCCTGCTCGCCATGGTGCTTGCCGACGTAGACGATTTCAGCGTCCTTTCGGGCATGACGAAGCACTGCCTCGTCTACTAAACGGTCATACAGGACGACGTCTGATTCGCCCAGCGCCCGCACCGCTTTCAGAGTAAGAAGTTCCGGATCACCCGGGCCCGCCCCGATCAGGTACAGCTTGCCGGTTCTTGGTGTGAGGACCATCGAAGTGAGCTGACTAATCTCATGCTAATCCGCACATCGACACCGGCGAAGTCTGCGGAGCCGCCCACTACACCAGCAGTTAAACAACCGTAGTTCCGGCAAACGCTGATTCGCACTCCGGCGTAATCAGGTCGCTCACCGTCTCAAAAGCGTATCCTTGGTCTTTGAGAATTGGAACGATTAGCTTCACTGCCTTGATGGATTCGCTAATGTCGGGGTTGATGTTTACTCCCCGGCCGTCGTGCAGGCAAATGATTCCGCCCGGCGCCGCATGATCCAAAACGTGGCCGGCAATTCTATCTGAGGGAAGCCGCCAGTCGTATCCGATCACCGTCCAGAGAACGCCTAGTAGCGACAGCTTGCTTTGCACCTCGCGCAGCCCCACCCAGCGAATGCCATAGGGTGGCCGCAAGACCATCGGGACAATGCCAAGCTCGCCCACAATCACGCGTTGTGCGTCGGTGAACTCCCGTTCGATAAATCGCTTCGATTTCAGCAGCAGGCTGGGATGGGAATAACTGTGATTCCCGATCTGGTGCCCGGCTGCGGCAATCTCGCCTGCGATTCGGGGCAATCGCTGCACGTTCATTCCACAGACGAAGAACGTCGCGGTGATCCGTTCGCAATCGAGGTACTCCAACAAATCGAGAGTCTGTTCGCTCGGCCCATCATCAAATGTGAGGGCAATCGAGCGGCGATTTTGACACCCGTGAAAAACCGAGGGCCCAAATAACTGCGAACTCCTCGAGACGCATCCGAACGCCGCCACTGCCGACGCTCCGCCCAGCACTGCACCTGATGTCATTAAAGCTGCAGTAGAAATTCGCATTCGTCCTCAGCCTAACATTGCTTGGTTTCTATTCGCGGTAGTATAGCAACGAGCCGCCGCACGACGGGCGACGACTAAAGTCGAACATCGGAAAGCAGTTTGAAACTTTTCTATTGAACCTTCTATTGAACCACGGACGGATTGCAAACGGTGGCTGACTCGAAAATATACTGCGGGACATCCGGCTTCGCCTATGAAAGCTGGCGACCCGAGTTTTACCCGCCGAAACTTCCGTCGGCGCAATTTCTTCGTCACTATGCGACACGCCTGAACGCCGTCGAAATTAACTACACATACCGGCGTATTGCGGCTCCGTCGACCTTTGAAAAATGGATTCACGCAACACCGGATGGTTTCCTTTTTCTACCGAAGGCGCATATGAAAATCACTCATTCGTTAAAGCTGGTGAATGCGGATGAGTTTACGCGCGTGTTTCTGGATTCTTTGCAGCCCCTGCATGATGCCGCGCGCCTTGGGCCAATTCTGTTTCAACTTCCTCCGTCCTTGAAGGTGGATACGGTACGGCTCGCGAACTTCTTGGGTGCTTTACCCCGGGGTATCCGCGTTGCCTTCGAATTTCGCAATGCTTCGTGGTTTGCGGACAAAGTGTATGAGACGCTACAGGCCGCAAACGCCGCGCTTTGTCTCGCCGAAAACGAAAACCTGGAAACGCCGTTCGTCATTACAGCCGATTTCGTCTACCTGCGCCTGCGTAAACCGGATTACTCCGAATCGGAACTGGAAGCAATCGAGTGGCGTATCCGTCAATATCGAGCCAACGGCTACCCCGTCTTCGCGATATTCAAACATGAGGAGAGTCCCGCCGGTGCCTTTCACGCCGAGGCTCTCTTGAAAAAAGAGGACCTTCCCGCCGAACCCGGCCTAGTGTCCGGCCTGATTCGTGAATAGATTCATTAGTAATTACACGGCTTGTCCGAAGGAGTTTTCAATGGCTAGTACTGCCAGCACCACATTCGATCGAGTAATAGCCCGATCGGAGACGCGTCCTTCTGTTCCCTGGTACATCTGGTGCGCCGTTCTGGCCGTTACTTCGTCGATGATCGGGGCCCACTGGGATATCTCCTGGCACAGCTCTATCGGCCGCGACACGTTCTGGACACCGGCGCACCTCGCGATCTATATGTGCGGCGTTTTGTCCGGTGTCGCTTTCGGATATCTCATCCTGTCCACCACGTTCATCAAATCGTCGCCGCTGCGGGATTCGTCAGTTCACATCTGGGGCTTCCGCGGTCCGCTCGGCGCATTCATTGCCTCATGGGGCGGCATCGCGATGCTCACTTCGGCCCCGTTCGATGACTGGTGGCACAGCGCCTACGGCCTCGATGTGAAGATCGTGAGTCCGCCGCACATCATACTGTTCCTCGGTACCTACGCGGTGTTGTTTGGAACGCTGGTGCTGATCGCCGGTTATGCGAACCGCGCCAGGGGTGAGGCACGACGCCAGGGAAATCTCCTTTTTCTCTATGTAGCCGGCATCACGCTCATCATGTTTTTTGTGCTGATCGAGGAGTATACAATCCGCACCCTACTGCACAGCTCCACGCCCTACATCGCTATATCCCTGCTCACACCGCTTATCCTCGCCGCCACAGCTCGCGCGATCGGTTGGCCGTTTGCGGCTACCATCATTTCCGCCATCTACACGCTTGTCGTCATCGGCTTCATTCTCATCCTGCCGCTATTTCCCGCAGAGCCCAAGCTCGGGCCGGTATATCAGCACGTGACGCAATTCATCCCGCCCCAGTTTCCGTTGCTTGTCATTGTCCCGGCTTTTTTTCTCGACCTGCTTTGGCCGCGTTTGAAAGCCTGGAATCCATGGGCAATCGCCGCTATTAGCGCCGTCGTGTTTGTGGCTGTTTTGCTCGCGGCCGAATGGCCTTTTGCCAGTTTCCTGCAAGCGCCCGCCTCCCGCAACCGCTTCTTTGGAACGATGTACTTCAATTACGCCGTACCCTCGACATCCTACGGCTTTCGGCATCTCTTCTACACCAGAGAAACGGCACTCCAGTTCTGCGAAGGTATCGCGATCGCGATGGGCGCTGCGTTTCTCAGCTTCCGCGCCGGCATCTCTCGCGGTGACTGGATCAAGTCCATTCAAAGATGAAGCAGCATCCGCTTGCCGCGTTCTTTGCGGCGTTTGTATTGGCTTTGCTGCCGGGTGTCGCCGGCGCGCATGTCGGAAGTCCGGACATTTATCTTGATGGCAAGGCTGGGCCTTACCAGCTCTTTGTAACTGTTCGCACTCCCACCGCGATTCCGGGCGCTGCTGAATTAGAAATCCGGGCAGAAACTCCGGGCATTACGAGTCTTTCCGCCGTGCCTTTGCCGATGGTGGGCGCGGCCGCGAAATTTGCACCCGTTCCGGATCAACTCAAGCGCTCATCTTCGGATCCGCAGTTCTTCACCGGATCCCTTTGGATGATGCGAGCGGGATCGTGGCAAATCAAAGTAACCGCAAGCGGTAATCAAGGACGCGGAACGATGGCGATTCCAGTTCCCGCCGCTGCCACCACCACAAAGAAAATGACATCGGGCCTTTCACTGCTTCTCATCGGCTTGATGGGGTTCCTCGTTCTTGGCGCGGTCGCGATGGCCGGAGCATCGGTTCGGGAAGCGACCCTTGCGCCGGGCCTCGCGCCCGACCCCGGCCGCCGTGCGAAAGGCCGGCGCAGTATGGCGATCGCGTTTGTCCTGATCGTCGTCGTTCTCTGGTTCGGCCGCCGCTGGTGGAACAGCGAAGACGCTTCCTATCGTCAGGACGTCTACAAGCCCACTACCATGACCGCCTCCATCGATGGCTCCCGCCTGGAGTTGAAGCTAAATGATCCCGGCTGGATGGACTACATCAGCGATCTTGCGACGCGTGCGGAGATACACCAAGCCGACGATCTCATTCTCGACCACGGCCACTTGATGCACCTTTACATGCTTCGTCAGCCCGGTCTGGACGTCGTCTATCACCTGCATCCCGATGCCGTCAGTCCGGGAGCGTTTCAGCTCTCTCTCCCTTCCCTGCCGCCGGGAACGTATCGCCTCTATGCCGACATTGTGCACGCAAACGGCTTCCCTGAAACGGTAGTTGGTTCCGTGACTGTGCCGGTTATCGCAGGACGTCCTCTTGCGGGCGACGACGCTGCGGCCATCGCTACTCCCTGGCAACAGTCTGCGGCCCAATCAATCGAGTTTGTACTCCCCGACCGCTATCGCATGCGTTGGATCAATGCGCCCGCATCGCTTCGTGCGAAACAGGGCGCATCTTTTCAGTTCGAGTTGCTCGATCCCAATGGGCATGCGCCTGCCGACATGGCACTTTATATGGGAATGCTGGGGCATGCGGCGTTTGTCAAAACGGACGGTACCGTTTTCGCGCATATTCATCCGAACGGTTCTATTTCAATGGCCGCCTATATGAAGGCGAACGAAATGCCGGATGCCAGCATGAGCATGCCTGTAATGGATATGCCGGGAATGCAGATGCAGCAGATTCCTAACGACGTCTCGTTCCCCTATGGCCTGCCCTCGCCGGGCCGCTATCGCATCTTCGTCCAGATGAAACACGGCCAAACGGTCGAGACGGGTGTCTTCGATACATCCGCGAATTGACTCTGGTGGTGATTCTCGCACGCTCTCCAAATATATGGGAACGTATCAACGGGCCTGAAAAAATCTTTTTCTGTATCTGTCGATTCCGGCGCCGCGCATTCGATGTGTCAGTAGAAAGGAAAAACAGACGATGAAGTTCATGTTGATTGTGAAGGCAAGCAAAGATTCGGAAGCCGGCATCATGCCCAGCGAAAAACTGCTTTCGGCGATGGGCAAGTACAACGAAGAGCTGATGAAGGCAGGAGTGTTAGTCGATCTGGCCGGACTGCAGCCGTCCTCGAAGGGCGCGCGCGTCAAGTTTTCGGGAGGCAAAACGACCGTAGTTGACGGCCCGTTCGCCGAGAGCAAAGAACTGATTGCCGGCTACTGGATCATTCAGGCGAAGTCCCGCGAAGAGGCCATTGAATGGGCAAAGCGCAGCCCGGCGCCGCACGAAAACGAGGACACCGAGATTGAAATACGCCCCTACTTCGAGCTCGATGACTTTGGCCCGAGCGAGGCGATCGAACGCGCACGCGAGTTAGAGAAAACACTTCAAAAGAAAAACTAGACGAGGAGATGCCATATGCGATTCGTAAGTATTTACAAGACCGCTGAAACAGGAGTATTTCCGGCCGCCGAAGAAATGGCCAGAATGGGGAAATTAGTTGAGGATGGAATGAAGGCTGGTTTCCTGCTCGCGGTGGAAGGTTGCATGCCGAGCGCCTCGGGCGCACGCGTTCGCCTGGCTTCCGGCAAGGTGACCGTAACTGACGGACCTTTCACCGAATCCAAGGAAGTCGTCGGAGGGGTGGCCGTGTTGCAGGCGGAATCGAAAGCCGAGGCTATCGAATTAATCAAGCAATTTCTTCAAGTCTCCGGCGACGGCGAATGCGAGATCCGTCAACTTTACGAAGGCGGTCCCAATGTGCAGGCGCCTGGCGCAGCGCAATCTTGATTAAGCCGCTATGCTCGGATCCTACTGCAAATCGACAACCCGATCCGGCAGCGGTACGTTTTTCCCCACCAGCTTCAGAATGGTTGAGGCAAAGTTTAAGCTGTCATTCGGCTCGGTAATCGTTTTCACAGGAATACCCTGCCCAGCCATCATCCAGACGGAATGAGTGGAAATGCGGAAAAACGCTCCATGGTTTCCACCCGGATTGAAGTTGCGCGCGTTGAAGTTCCAATGGTCGCTCGCGAAGATCTGAATATCCGGACGCACCAGTTCCCGGCGATGCCGTTCGTATCGCAGCAAAAGCGGCGGCTCTCCCGGAACGCCGGGAACATTGTCCCCAACCGGCGAGAATTGTTCAGGAATCCCGATCACGGCGTTCGAATAGAAACACTCATGCGTGGCGCGAAGCCATTCTTGTTCGGAGTGCCAAGCAGACAACCATTCAGCACGATTTGATCCCGGCGGCACTTGCAACTTCTCATCTTCGAACAAGTGCAGCGGAAGGCCGGCGCGCCATGGCTGGCTTTCAAACGAGACAAGCCCATTCGCGTCCTGACGCAAACGGCGAATCGGCCGCACTGTCAGGTCGCACCGATCGTTAACTAGAACCAGCAATTGATTGTCCTCGTCTGCCGATACCCAATATGCTTGCCGCGCGTCCCTTACTGAATTGCTGGGCAGAGGCAGCACAACGAAATCGATCGGCTGCGGCGGCAATGCCGGTTGAGGATTATTCCTCACCCGCTGCGACGATAACAGAGCAAAGTAATTCACGTACCGGAATGATCGCTCTTCATCCAAAGCGCCGTGCTCGTCGATCACAACTCCGTCGCCGCTTAATCCCACCACGTAATGCTCAAGTTGACGAAGAGTATTGCTGTCTCCCAAGCTAAGCTCCGCCACGAAATCCGATACCTTTCGTGTGAACGGACGCTCCGGATCGATCTTCAGATTCAGTAATGCCCGGACATGGTCGAGATAGGAACGATAAGCGGATCGCTCGTGCTGCCAATCTTGCAACTGGTTTGCGAGCTGCCTCGCTTTCACCCTCTCGCCGCGCACAATCTGCTCCTTAGTCCATTTGTTCGGCTGCTGTCCAATGTCGTTCTGGCGCTGCCGAATCGCCTGCTCCAGCGCCCCGACTTCAGCACTCAATTCATCGCACTCCGAACTCCACTCGGCGCGATGCCGTTCGATGATGGCAAGTACTCCCTTCGTTGCAGCGCGCCGCGCAATCGGATTCAACTGAGTGCCTGAAAGTTGCAGCAGGAGGATATGAATTTTGTTCACATCGCTATTGCGCAGGTGCAGTGAAGCGCGCTCGTTTCCATCCAGGTCGAGCCACGCAGTTGGATATCTCGACGACTCTCCGGCAAGATATGGCGACGCCGTGCTCGGCGTAATCACGCGCTGAACCAGGGGGTTTAATCCCTTAAGCTTGTAATCGCTGAGCTGATACCGATTAGTGACAACGTGATGCCCGCCCCCTTGCGGACTGCTTAACAGATCGGGCAAACTGAATCCCTGGCTGAAGACTTTCGGCACATTGTTCATGCCGTGATCCGAAATCATGACTAGAATGCTGGGGGATGTAGCACGCGTTGCCTGCGTGGCCGCCCAGATGCGGCCCACAAAAGCGTCCAACCGCTTCAGCTTGTCGACGAGCGCCTCCGGCTGGTTCGTTGCGTGACCCTCATGATCGATATCTCCGTTGTAGTAGTCGAGGTAGAGAACCTCTGGCATTTGCATCGTCGCGATCAGGTCTTTTTCCGTCTGCTCGGCAAGCAGTTCGCTGGCGGAAGGCGCGCCTCCGTTTTCCAAAATCGAGGACAGAGATTTCGAAAGCAGATGCGTTCCTAAGATTCTCTCGAGCGTAGACCAATGAATGCCGCGCTGGAAAAGCTGGAAACTTTGAAACACCTCCGGATAAGCATACGCATCGATCAGCAGCGGAATTCCAGCCCGATCGAGCACCTGAACTCCCGGCATATCTTCACGGTGCTGTCGGGCATTGCCGATGTAAAACGGAAAGAAATTTAGATAATCGTATACATAGCCGGTATAGCGGTCGTACTCGACATTTCCGCGGATAACCGTATGGTGTCCGGTATCGAGCATCGACCAGGACGGAGCCGACAGGCTGACCCCTCGCGTGTAGAAATTGCGGAAGACAACCCCGTTGTCCCGGAAGATGTGGCTGATCCACGGCAACGTCGACTTGCCCGATTCTCGATCGAGTTGATCCATGGCTTGGAACAGCAGATCCGCATTCAAACCATCGACCTTCACAATAAAAATGCGCAGTTTGGGCGACGGACTAATATCGGCCGCGCGGGCTGGCGTAAACCCGCCGCAGAGGATCACAAGGCAGATGCTGAGGAACAGAAAAGAGCGCACAAGCCGCCGCGGCGGCTCGCTGGAGCGGGCGAACGCGCCTACCGTTGCGCCGCCCGGGGCGAGTCTGTTGTGCGCGTTTACTGAAGAGTGCACAAGCCGCCGCGGCGGCTCACTGGAGCGGGCGAACGCGCCTACTGTTGCGCCGCCCGGGGCGAGTCTGTTGTGCACGTTTACTGAGGACCCGCTCACTTCACGGTCGGAATACTATGCAACGGAGCTGCGGCGCGCACGGAGGCAGCAATATTCATTTCCTTCGGGGAAATCAAGTTCAAGGCACTCCCACATTCCTGTTGCACGGAAGCGTCTTGCGTCGCCACTTGTAAGCGCTTCAAGGTGCGTTCTGCATGCGCCCGAATGCCGCGCTCAGTCGCATACGATAGCGACGACGCGAGTTCTTTAACTGAGTTCTGAATGCGCAAAGAATCGAATACCAGTTCGGGCCGTCCTCCAGACTCTGTCAATCGATCCAGTAATTCCAGATTGGCTTCCATCTGCCGGTTACGCCGCAATGCCTCCAGGTTATCTGCATCCGGTTTCGCTCGCTTTGTATACAAACCAAAGGATCCCGCATGCAGCAGTACCTGGAACACCTCGCTGCCATGCCCGCGCCCATATCCTGCCAATTCGGCGCGACGCTGCTCATCCACATGCTGCGCGAGTTTGCCGTTCTTGGCTTCCTCTTCCAATACTTGGAAACGAGACTGTGCCAACTCGACCTCGCGCGCCGGCGATCCGTCCAGCGGGTTCACCGCAATTGAATCCATACGCCGTTCCATTTCACTGCGCAATTTGGGATCTAAGCTATGATCCAATGCAAGCGCCGTGCGGAAACTTGAATAGCTGTCCAAGCGCTCGCCTTGGTTAGTAGCCGTCCCATGGCGCGCGACGACAAAATCATATGCAAAAGCTCCCGCATAAAAATACCAATTCGTGAAATGAGAAAGTCCGATGACACCGCTGACGATCTCATTGATCGTACGCTGCGCCATTTCATATTTGCGGAGATGGAGATTATCTCGAAAATCGACAAGCAGAAGCGGCGTAAGTGGGTAATTCAAGCTGTAAACACCCAATGGGATTAAAGTCTCACCATGCGCGCCCGAACCATCATCTAGCACCTTGTAAGGTCCCTTCCAATTCCGAAGGCGATTGTCCGTCCAAGGGTTACGGAGGTTCAGGACCTTCCACATTGGACCGAGATCGTTCCCCTGCGGCTTGCTGCCGGTTGGAGAAAACCACAATAGGGCATATTGGCCTTGAATGCCGGCGACATTGATTGGTTCGAATGACAGTCCGGTCTTTTCCGCGCATTCGCGTAACGACTCCCAATTGCGGCTGCGAACTCTCTCCTGCTCAAAGCCCGCTTCTTCGCCGACGCGCCGCGCATCGCGATCCGCCACCAAGCCGCCCAGGAGTCGTTTTCGCAACTCGAGCCTGGCAAGTAGGAAATCGCGCTGGGCATTCGTTATCTCGTTCGCTTCTTCTCCAGTCGGCGCAGCGCGAAGATAAGAGATCACCACTTCGAGATGCCTACGCTCGCGATCTACCTCATTCGAGCGATAGGCACGCGATGATGCGCGTATCGGCATAAATGTTGTGTCCAACATCATGGTCTGCAGAAGGTCCCGCCCAACGCCGGAGACAACCGGATGTTCGGGAGCAGTCAAGTCCATGAACGGCTTTAAAGAGTTGCGCGGGACACTACTCGACCCCTGACCGACACGCCAGTAAAAGAACGGAACTGCGCCCAGCAGCCGTCCATACAACGTAAGCGGCGAATAGCTCAATAACCACACATCGGTAAGCCGATCGTTCGTAACGCCGTCTCGGTCGTTAGCGGCCAACCGGTCGCGCAAGACGGCGACTAATGGCACATCGCTCCGATTCACACTGCAGCTTTTGCAAAACAGTGTCAGTAATTGAGCCGACTCACTCGCCTCAGTCGCCTTCCAATAGTAGGCGGTCTGGTTGTTTTCTGCCATCGCGGCGGCAGCAATACCTTGCAGTGGCATCAAAGCAGCCACTACTAGTATTTCGACCCTAAGTGCACGGATCATAAGCGACGATTGCGAATTATTTGCAATTCCGCTTCCATCCTGGAGAGCGTATTTCGACATACTCTTGCTGCAAGAACATGTGGACCCTACTGGCAATTTCGCGTGTTACGTTAATAAAGAGTGCGGTTTGATACAACGCTGAACCTTCTCTGGGCATGCCTTGGCCTGTTGGCTCTTATAGGCACGTTTCGTATTTGCCTGCGCTCCAAAAAAGAGTCCGGCAAATCACGTTGGCTGCTGTTCATCGGAGTCGCTTCGATCGTGGCGGCCCTGTTCCCGTATGTATCGGCCACTGACGATGTGCTGCGTATCGATCGCTTCAACAGCCAGCACGCAACACCAGATGGTACGAAACGGCACACGAAGGCAGACGATTTGGTACGGCTGTTTGAGACATTGGATACGCCGCTCGTCTGCCGTGTTGCCGGTATCTCCCTTATCTTCGTATTTGTAGCCTTCGTCCCTGCCTACTTCGAAACCGGGATTGATCGCAGCGTTCCCCTCGCCTCGGTCCGCTCACCGCCTTCCTGCTTTGCGGCTTGCTAATTTGGCAAGCCATCGAGACACCAGACTTCAAAAATGCTGGAGGTGAGCATGCAGCGCCAAAAATGGCGTTTGTGTACTTGTCTCCTGTTTACAGTGCGTTGTTTGGCACAGGCAAATGGCACGCCTGTGCCGCTCACGTGGCAGGAGACACAACAGAAGTTTAGGGCAAATAACCCGACGTTGTTAGCGGGGCAAAACGCCATTGAGGAGGCGAAGGCGGATGAGATCACAGCATATCTACGACCGAATCCGAATCTAACGCTCATCGCCGACGATCTCGCCCTATTCACATATCAACCGTTTCAACCGTTAGCTAATGGCATCTTTGCCGGAGCGGTAGATTATCTGCACGAACGGCAACACAAACGGGAACTGCGCCTGCAAAGTGCGCAAGCCGCTACCGCGATCGCCGTCTCGACGCAAGCCGATCTGGAGCGTAACCTACTATTCAATCTCCGCGACGCCTTCGTCCGTGTTCTGCTGGCTAAGGCAGTGCGGCAGCTGGCGCAAGATAATCTCGCCTACTACGACAAAGAGCTGACGATCAACCGCGATCGTTTTGAGGCGGGCGCAATGGCGCAAGTTGACTTTCAGCGTGTCGAACTGCAACGCATCCAGTTTGAATCCGATCTCGCCACCGCGGATGTCAATCTGCGCACCGCCAAAATCGACCTTCTGCAATTCATTCACGACCGGACACCCGTGGATCAGTTTGATGTAACCGAAAACTTCGACTATGACGAACCGGACTCCACTCTCGAGGATCTCCGCACGGCTGCGCTGAATACGCGACCCGACGTTCTGCAAGCAAAACAGACTCTCGAAAAAGCGCGCGTCGATCACTCTCTAGCGGTCGCGAACGGATCGGCCGATCCGACGTGGGGCTTCGATGTTGGACGGCAGCCGCCGGTAAGTTTTTATGCCGGTATCAGCGTATCCATTCCGCTGCGCATCTTCGATCGCAACCAGGGCGACAAGCTGCATACCCAAATCGACATCGGCCGAACGGCCAAACTATCCGACGCTGCCCAGGTGCTGGCGCTTCATGATGTAGATGCGGCGTACGCGACACTCCAGAGCACGCTGCGGATTCTCCGTCCCTACAAAGCAAAATACCTGAAAGAAGCTACCGATATTCGCGAAACAATTTCGTTTTCATACCTGCACGGCGCGGCTTCGCTTCTCGACTTCCTGGATGCGCAGAAAGAATATCGCGCAACCCAGTTGAACTATTTGAATCTGGTGGGCGCCTGGTTCAGCGCCGCGAATCAAGTGAATTTTTCTGTAGGGCGCGAGGTAATACGATGACCCCGCTTGGTTTCCGGATTGCAGTCTCCTGCACGTTCCTTTCAGCCGTTTTTCTTGCCGGTTGCGGGGCTAAAGCCAAAGTAGATGAAGCCACGGCAGCACCGCCCACCGCCAATGTGCAAGTGGTCCCCGATCTGAATCTAATAAAAGTAGATCAGCCGGAGCGCTTCTCTCTCATCACCGCCGCCGAGCAACGCGAGCCGCTGCAAGTAAATGCTAACGGTGTCGTAAGCCCGGACATCGAACGCTCGATTCCGGTGATTTCGCTCGCCGCCGGAAGAGTCGTACAGATTTCGGCCAAGCTGGGGGACACCGTAACAAAAGGGCAGCTCCTCTTGAAGGTGCTTAGTAACGATATCTCGGCGGCGCTCCAGAACTACCGACAGGCGCAAGCCGATGAACTGCTCGCGCGAAAGCAGCTGGAGCGCGCGGATCTGCTTTATCATCACGGCGCTATCTCTCTCAACGATTTGGACGTGGCGCAGGATGCGGAAGCCAAGTCCAAAGTAGCGGTCGAAACGGCAATGCAGCAGCTGAAGACCATGGGAGCGGACCCAAATCAAACCGATTCCATTGTGAATATCTACGCTCCGGTTTCCGGCACGATTGTGGAGCAGAACGTTGTTCAATCGGCGGGTGTACACACACCGGATAATCAACCCAGCCTTTTCACCATTGCCGATCTCTCCCGCATCTGGATTCTTTGCGATGTCTACGAAAACGATCTCCCCGCTGTCCGGCTGGGGGACAGCACCGACATTCACCTCAATGCCTATCCGGATCTCATATTCCATGGGCGCGTCAGCAACATCGGACAGGTTCTCGATCCGAATCTGCGAACCGCCAAAGTACGAATTGAACTTGCCAATCCCGGCATGATGCGCGCCGGTATGTTTGTGACCGCAACCTTCTATGGACAGCATGGCCAGCAACATGCCGTCGTGCCGGCCGAAGCCATTCTTCATCTTCACGACCGCGATTGGGTGTTCGTGCCGGCAGGCCGGGGTCAGTTCCGGCGCACGGAAGTCCACACCGGCAAAGTGGTGAAGAACGGCCAGGAAATCTTGGCCGGCATATCGCCTGGACAGCAAGTTGTGAACAACGCTCTTGCGCTTGAATCAGAAAGCGAGCAATAGGAAGCCGCATGATCCGGGCGTTTGTCGATTATTCACTCCGCAACAAGTTGCTGGTCATTCTGATGGGCCTCATCCTCCTCGTTTGGGGCGCATTTTCGTTCAAGAACCTGCCGGTTGAGGCGTACCCTGACGTCGCAAACAACTACGTTCAGGTGATTACGCAGTGGGCAGGCCGGGCCGGTGAGGAGGTTGAGCAGCAGGTCACCATCCCCATCGAAGTCCAGATGAACGGCATCCCGCATCTGTCGAACGTGCGTTCCATTTCTGAGTTCGGCCTTTCAGTGGTCACGATGAGTTTCGATGACCAATCGATTAATGACTGGAACCGCCAGAAGGTGCTGGAACGGCTGTCTCAAGTAACGCTGCCAGCTAATTTGCAGCCCACCATCGGGCCTGATTACAGCCCGGTAGGCCAACTTTATTGGTACACGCTGACTAGCACGAACCCGAAATACGACTTGATGGAGCTGAAGTCGCTCCAGGACTGGGTGATCGTAAAACAGCTGAAATCCGTGACGGATGTCGTAGATGTTTCGAGCTTCGGGGGCATCACGCGCGAGTACCAGGCTCAGGTCGATCCCAATAAACTGATCTCTTACGGCCTCTCCATCGGATCGTTAGAGCAGTCGCTCGGCAATAACAATGTAAACGCGGGCGGAAGCTTCATTCAAACCGGCCTGCAGCAGATGAACGTCCGTGAAGTCGGCTTATATCAGACGACGCATGACATTGGAAGCACTGTTCTGAAAAGCCAGAACGGCACTCCGATCTTCGTGCGAGACATCTCCTTCGTGACGCAAGGTCCGAAGATTCGTCTCGGCCAGATCGGTAAAGCCATTCATCGGCCGGACAAAATCATCGTGGATGAACCAGACGTGGTGGAAGGCATCGTACTGCTGAGAAAAGGCGCGAACGGCGATGCCATGCTTCAGGCGCTGCACGAAAAAGTAAAAGACCTGAACGGCCACATCCTGCCAAAAGGCGTGAAAATCGTCCCTTTTCTCGATCGCAGCGACTTGGTCCATTTCACTACCCACACCGTCATGCACAACCTGACGGAAGGCATCCTGCTGGTTTCGATTATTCTGTTTCTCTTCCTCGGGAATCTTCGATCCGCGTTCATCGTCGTTCTTACCATTCCGTTTGCGCTTTTGTTTGCCTCCATCTGCCTGGATCTGAGTAAAGTTCCAGCTAATCTGCTGTCCCTCGGCGCGCTTGATTTCGGAATGGTGGTAGACGGCTCCGTTGTGGTGGTCGAAAATATCATGCGCCACATCAGCCACCGCGAGCGTGGGGAGTTGACCATTCTCGAAGTCATCCGCCAGGGGGTGCACGAAGTTCAGCGGCCCGTGTTCTTTGCACGCGCCATCATCATTACCGCTTACCTGCCTATCTTCACTCTTCAACACGTGGAAGGGCGGCTATTTCGTCCTATGGCGCTCACTGTGGGGTATGCGCTCATCGGTTCCTTGATCTTCTCTCTATCCTTGCTGCCCGTTCTGGCGCTTCTGCTCTTCGGACCGAATACGAAGGAGTGGCGCAACCCTTTGCTCGAAGCGTTGATCAAGGGCTATCGATCTTCGCTTGAATGGGCAATGAGTTCCCTCGGGCGTCGCTTGATCGTCATCGGCGTCGCGGCAGGTCTTCTCATCGCGGCCGTGTCGTTGATGGTCAGCGGAGCCATTGGCTCGGAATTTTTGCCCCATCTCGATGAAGGCGCCGTCTGGGCACGCGGAACGCTCGCGCCCAGTACCGGCCCCGAACAAGGCGAGCGCGTCATGATGCAAGCCCGGCGCGTGTTCGCAAGCTTTCCGGAGGTGACGAAGGTGATCAGCCAGGTTGGCCGGCCGGATGACGGAACTGACGCCGCGCTGTTTTCGAATACCGAATACTTCGTGGACTTAAAACCGAAAGCCGATTGGCGGCCGGTGTTTCACGAAGAAAAAGAGGAGTTGATCCGCGCCATGGGCCGCGAGGTAGACAAGATCCCGGGGGCGCTCTGGAACTTCTCTCAACCGATTGCCGACAACATGGAAGAAGCCGTCAGTGGAGTCAAAGGCGAGCTGGCCATCAAAATCTTCGGGACTGATCTTCACACCCTGGAAGCGAAAGGAAACGAAATCCTTGCCGTGATGCAGAACATCAAAGGCGTGCAAGACCTTGGAATGTTTCGCGTCATTGGACAACCCAACCTGAACCTCACGGTGGACCGGCTGAAAGCAGCTCGTTACGGTATCAATATCTCCGATGTTCAGGATGCGATTCAAACTGCAATTGGCGGCAACGCAGTCGGCCAGGTGCTGCAAGGGGAAGAGCGCTACGATCTGGTCGTCCGCTATCTGCCGGAGTATCGCACCACCGTCGACCAGATTCGCAACGTCCGTATTCTGGCGCCCTCGGGGGAACGCGTTTCGCTTGAACAGCTTTGTAATGTTCAGGTGTCGGATGGGGCCTCGCAGATCTATCGCGAAAACAACTCGCGCTATGTCGCTTTGAAATACAGCGTTCGCGGGCGCGACTTGGGCAGCACGGTAGAGGAAGCCATTCAACGCGTTGGGCGCGACGTTAAGCTGCCGTCCGGCTACTACCTGGAATGGGCGGGTGAGTACGCCAGCGCAAAACGCGCGAACGCCCGGTTAGCTGTCATCGTGCCGGTCACAGTGGCGGTTATCTTCTTTCTTCTTTACTCTATGTTCCACTCGTTCAAATGGGCCGCACTCGCCATGATCAGCTTGGCGTTGTCGCCCATCGGCGCGCTGTTTGCCCTTTATCTCACCGGGACGCACTTCAGCGTGTCTTCGGGCATCGGTACGCTCGCCTTGTTCGGCGTCGCCGTGGAAACCGGTGTCATCATGATCGAATACATCAACCAACTGCGCGCTCGCGGCTATAACGTGCATGAGGCCGCCATTGAAGGAGCGGTCCTCCGGCTGCGCCCCATCATGATGACCATGCTGGTGGCGACACTAGGCCTGCTGCCGGCTGCGATTTCCACCGGCATAGGCTCGGATTCGCAAAAGCCGTTTGCCATCGTGATCGTCGGCGGGCTGAGCGCGACCCTCCTGCTGAGTATCTATGTTCTCCCTACCGTTTACACCTGGGTAGCGCGCGACGACGACGCTTTGCCGGCGTATGAACCGAATCTGGCCGAGCCGGCGTAAGCGTGGCCACCCCGGATCACTTCCAGCGGATCCCGTGCCGCACAATATTGTGGCCGTCTATCTCCGGCGTGTGAATCTCAGTTCGAGTTTCAGCGTCAATGTCAAAAGGCAGCACGTCGCTCACGCGCCAATCTTCAGCAGCAACGGGATACTGTTGGCTGGCCGCGTTTTTCGCCGCTTCTACGCTATCGAATGTGCCGACTGTGACGGTCCCTCCGACATTGTACGCATCGTTCACGGTATCGCGTGGAACCCAGCTTAAGGTCACTGGTGACGAGCGAATGATCAACAAGCCTGAATCTGTAACCGCCGTCACATAGGGGCCGGCGTTGCTCTCAGAGCTCATACGCCTGCAACCTGTTGTCGATCTGAGCTGCGTTCCAGAGCAGCACGGTCCCAACTCGCCAGATTTGCTGCGGCTTCGTACGAGCTTTGGAGGAATTCCAGAATCGCGTCATCCGGCGAATTTGCTAAACGTGCGTCGTCATACTTCAATATGAATTCCTTCAGCTCATCGCTATAGAAAGCCTGCTGCGGCCGAACTTGTTCTTTTTCGAGTCCAACCGGTTGCGGTGCAGCATAACAATAGAAAGCGGGTGCTCCGAACCCACCATTGCCCGGCCAGAATCCGGCGCTGATCACCTCGTGCGAATAGGCTTCTCGCGTGATCGTGTCCGCCCCGGGACGCGGCGGGGCAGGCTTCCCCGAGAATCGAGTGACCGCCAGATCGAAGCTGCCCCAAAAAAAGTGTACCGGGCTGGACTTGCCCAGAAAGTCGGCACGAAAACGCTTGAATAGCGTATCGCAGCGTTGCAGTATACGCCAGAAACGATGGACGGAATCTTTGTCATAGGAAGCGTGCTGGTGATCGTCGGCAAACGGAATCGGATCTGCCACTTCAACCGGTTTCGGATTAATCTTCGCATCGATTCCGAACGATTGAAGAAGGTTTAGATATTCACCGTAAAAATCAGCGACCGATTGCGGTCGAAGTGCAATCGACTTGCTGTCCCCCGAGGTCACGCGAACGTGCAGCTGATGGCCAACAAAGTCGAACTCAATGTCGAACAGATCGTCATGGTAAGGGATTGACCAGGTCGACAGGCCGCGTGGAGTGACGTATAAGGGCACGTTCCACCAATGATTCTCTCGTGGAGTAAGCGCCAGACGTGTCTTGCCCACGATCTGCATCCACATGTGAAGGGTCGTGGCTGTATCTTTCCAGCCTTCCCAAGGCAGAGCCGGCCAAAGCTCATCTGCAGACGGATGTGCTTTCATCTGTCCTCCTGTTTGTTTCGCTCGTTTTATTCTGGCTCATCGTTCTATGACGAAACCGGCGGCATAGCGCAAAATGCTGGCGCGATGACCAGAGTCGTATCGCCCCAGGAAAAGACAGTTCGCGGCTGGAACTTCACGGATTGGGGCGAGAGTGTCCAGGTGGGACGTGATGTTAAACCAGGCCCGTCCGGGCGATTTCGATGCGCTGCTGTTGCCGGGAGGTATCTTGAATCCCGACAAGCTCCGAATGCAGCCTAAGGCGGTCCAGTTCGTAAAAGCTTTCTTCGATGAGGAAAAACCGGTCGCGGCGATCTGCCATGGTCCATGGACGATCATCGAGGCCGGCGTTGCCGATGGCCGACGGATTGCCTCGTGGCCGTCGCTCAAAACAGATCTTCGGAATGCCGGAGCGGAGTGGGTGAACGAGGAAGTCGTCGTCGACAAGAATCTCGTATCCAGCCGAAAGCCTGACGATATTCCGGCCTTCAATCGGGAAATGATTGGACTGTTCAGCAAGGCCAAAATGCAGGTGCACGCCTCGGCTTAATATCAAGCGAGGCGATAGATTTTAGCCGGTTATTCCCGTCGTTCCCCTATTAAAACCACACAAAAATGGATCGGAAAAGGCCTCAGCACACCCGATAAAATATAGCTAAGTTCCTGATTCCATTACGATTAGTCTACCGGAGCTCTTCCGCGAGGGCGCTTCTTCCCTTTTTATAGACGGGAAAAACCCCGCGTTCTACTGCGCTACTGGCCAGGATGATAGGTCCGCTCGATGTGACCCCGGAGCTGTTCAGGATAGAAATAAACATCGCGCAGCTCACCCGCGGCATACCGCTGCGCCTGATCGTTGAAGTGAGAAGAAGCCGGATCGCCGTTCTCTCCGCCCGCACTTACGGCTTTCGCGCGAACGCGATCGCCAAACTCAACAACCGCAACAAAGCTGTTCCCGCTCGATCCATACCATTTCTTGGTTCTGGGATAAGGATGCGCTCCAAAGGATGCAAGCGAACCCCACATCGAAGATGTGAAGCCAACCGGAATGCTGGGCGCCGAATCGCTGAATGGTTGAACCAGCTCGCCCGTTAAACGCTGGAATCGGTTGATGCTTCCCCATGAAATTTTCCAGCTTCCGAAATTCGCCTTCAACTGATCGCTCGCGGCTGATAGCGAAGCCAGCAGCTGCGCCGGAGGCGTGCGCTCCGCAACAAAATCTTCTATGGATATCCCTTGCTTCTTGGCTTCTGTTTCGACACGATGATGGATATCATCACCCCAAAAGATCGCGAGAGTCGTCGGAACAGACACCACGCTCCATCGACGATCCCATGCTTGTAGCACCCCGGCTTGCTCGCGCAGTTCTTGCTTCAACGGACTAACGGCAGGCAGCGCATCCCAAGCCTTGATTAGCGCGGGCAGCGGCTTGTCGAACCACGTCAGATACGAATCATACGCCGCCGCAATCAGTGAATCCAGCGTAAAATCCTTCCTGCCGCTCAACAGTCGAACGGCATGCAGTCCGCGCGCCGTTTCCGTTCCGGTCTCGACATAAGCCGGATAGTTTTCCTTCTTCGGACTGCTCGTTCCGGCAGCGGACCACGGCCAGTTGTTGGAGTTGTACAGCCAACCGCTTTGTGGATTCAATAAGTGCGGGGTTTCGTCAATCGAAAGAAGCCCCTTCCAGTCGGTAGCCTGATTGCTGCCATCGACAGGCTTCGTCCAGTCGAAGCTGATGTCGCGCTTCGGGATGAAGTTGCCATGGAAGTAAGCAATATCCCCATCCGCATCCGCAAACACTGTATTGTTCGAAGAGTTCGCCTTCAACTCCATCGCGGTCAGGTATGACTTGTAGTCTGTTGCCTTGGTGCGGCTGTACGACTGCATCAGCGCTTTAACCGGCTCTTGCATCAGCCGGATGCTGACCCATTTACCCTCAGCTTCTCGAATAATCGGTCCGTGATGCGTGCGGTAAATCGCGAAGCGCTTTTCCGCCATACCGCTTGAGGTTTTATACGGCACCGTAATATGCTCCGCCATGATGGGCCATTCTTCGTTGCCGTATTTGTAAATGAACCGGTTGCCTTTCTTTTGCACTGTCTCCAGATACTCGTCTACGGCATCCACACCGCTCGACGTGTGCATCCAGCCCACACGCGGATTAAATCCCTGATAAACGAAGAACTGACCCCAGGTCACGGCGCCGTAAGCATTCAGCCCCTCGTCGCTGGTCATTTGCAATTCAGACCGAAAGAAGAACGAGGTATGCGGATTTATCAGAAGCAGCGCGTGATGCGCGGTCGTATTTGACGGCGCGATGGCAATGCCGTTCGATCCGGAGGGTTCAACTTCATCCTCGGGTGGTGAGATTCGAATCGAGGATGTCTGCGGACGAAGCTCCCTCTCATAGAACGCCCGCAACTGATCGAGGTTTATGCGTTCGATATCCCCGCCGATACTTCCCTCTGTGAACGAAAGCGCCATCCATGGCTCGAAGTGCTGAATCACTCTCGGCTTCACTTGCGGATGTTTGTAGAGGTAGTAATTCAACCCATCGGCAAACGCGTTCATCAGAGTTTGGAGCCAGGCGGGACTCTGCGCATATTTTTTCTGCAGGTCGGCCGGGTCGATGAACAGCTTCATTCGCAGATCCTGGTAGATTTTGGATTCGCCCTCCGCCTCAGCGAGACGCCCCATCGCATTGATATAGTTTGTCTCGACCCGCTGAAAATCATCCTCCGCCTGCGCATAGATCATCCCGAAAACAGCGTCGGCATCGCTGTGCCCGTGGATATGCGCAATACCCCAATCGTCACGGACGATCGTGACCTTCTTCGCTTCTTCCTGCCAGCGAGCCACATCATCCGGCGCCGCACTCTGGTACGCGAGACAAGTGGTTTGCCACACCCCAAAAACCACCAGTAGACGAATCAATTGCGCCTTGTGTGTCATCGACTCTGTCACACAATAGCGCAAAGGGCACCGCTGCCTAAAGTGGTTCCATATTGAGGTACTGCATGACTTCAATCCAGTTTTCACGGGTTTCGGCGGCCAAAGAACGCATGCCCACACAGCTCTTCAGTGATGGTCTTCACCTTGCGGGTCGCGACAGCCCTTGTACGTACTTTTCGTGACGGCGATACAGCTTTGACGCCATAGCCGCGTATGGAGCAACTCAGCACCCTATTGCACGCACAAAATTCGAAAGGCCTGTATCTTTAAAAAACAATATGGCGGAGAGAGTGGGATTCGAACCCACGTTAGAGTTTCCCCTAAACACGCTTTCCAAGCGTGCGCCTTCAACCGCTCGGCCATCTCTCCGGTTTTGAAAAGCCTCGCGGCAATACCCTGCTCACCAAAAACTCCCGGCAGGAACAATGGAATTCGCGGGGCAAAAAGGCGAGGCGATCCGATCGTCAACACAACCGGACCGCCTTCAGTCTACCATCGGCTGGCGTTTGCCTTCCAAGCCTAGCCGAGATCGAATTTCTCCATGTGCAGCGTGGGATCACTCTTCACCAGGACCGGCCGGGCGAGGATCTCCTCGATCTCTTCCAGGTACCGGTTATCGTTCGCCTTCAAAACCTTGGCGACATCCGGATGAACTCGCAGCAGAACGTCTTGTCCTTCGATTGCCTTTGCCAGCTTCTGCGCCTCGGTCAGAATCTCGCCGATCACCGTCTGAACGCTCTTCACGTACCCGGCGCCCTCGCAATAGGGACACGGTGAACACAACGCACGCTCCAGACTCTGCTTCACTCGTTTGCGCGTGATCGCCACCAGGCCGAAATCGTTGAATTGCAGAATCTTGTAAGGTGCTTTGTCCACCCGCATCGCGTCTTCCAGCGCCTGCATTACCTTTTGCCGGTTTTTGCGCTCATCCATGTCGATGAAATCGACCACGATGATTCCACCCAGATCGCGCAGCCGGATTTGCCGGACGATTTCCTTCACCGCTTCGATATTTGTCTTAACGATTGTGTCTTCCAATCGATTCGACTTACCGACATACTTGCCCGTGTTGATGTCGATCGCCACTAACGCTTCGGTCTGGTTGATGACAATGTAACCGCCCGATTTCAGCCATACCTTCGGTCGGAGTGCCTTCTCTAACTCCGGTGTAATGCCGAAAGCGTCGAAGATCGGCGCCGATCGTGTATACATCTTCACGCGATTCACCAGCGCAGGCTGGAACCGTTGCATGAAGCTGAGCACGTTCTCGTACATGTCCTCGTTGTCGACCCAGATGGACTTGAACTCCTCCGTCACCTGATCGCGCAAAATACGTTGCACGACGTCCAGATCGCAATGCAGCAGCATCGGAGCCGGCCGTTTCTCCGCCTTTTGCCGGATATCCAGCCATAGCTTGTAAAGGAAATCCATGTCGGCGGCGATCTCTTCTTCCGGCACTCCCTCGCCCGCCGTACGGACAATAAACCCGCCCGTCGTTCCCTCACGATGCGCCTGTAAAATTCGCTTCAGCCGCTGCCGCTCTTCATCGCTTGCAATCTTCCGCGACACGCCGAGATGCGTAACGCTCGGCATGAACACGACATAGCGTCCGGGCAGCGCAACATGCGAAGTGATTCGTGCCCCTTTTTGTCCCAGCGGCTCTTTTGCGATCTGAACGATGATTTCCTGTCCCGCCTTCAACAGCTCCGAGATGGAAGGCATCGCCCGTTCTGGAGCTTCCGTTGAACGTTCTTCTACCGTCTCGCGGCGTAGCTCCGGCTTCTGTTCCGTCCGCCCCTCCACCGCGATGGCTGCTCCCGCCCCGCTGAATCGGCCCTCCGAGCCAACATTCCCCAACCCTCTGGGTTCGGGCAACACGTCCTGATTTGATTCCTGCGGAGCCCGCTCGCCAAAATTCTGCGGGCCGCCACGATTGCCGCCACGGCGCCGCCGCATCCGGCGTCCTCCAACCCGATGCAAATAACGATCGCCCTGTTCGCGCACCGTCGCTGATTGCCCCGGGCGTGGCTCAGTTTCCGGGGACGTTCCCAGCGCGACGTCCTCCAAACCGGGCGTTTTGCTCTCTTCCTCCGGAAGAAAAGATTCCCCAGGAGCAGCAAACTCCACCACATCGATTTCTTCGGCTTCTTCGGCCAGTTCGTCCTCGGCACGTTCGCCTGCAGACAGGCCATCCTCCGTCTCGATCCGTTCAGGGTGCTCCGACTCTGCCGGTATCTCGCTCGGAGTATACGTTTCCGCCCCGGGTTCTACGGCTGGCGGAGGCAACTCTACGACATTAGTTTCCGTGAGCGGCTTCGGAGTCGCCGTGAATGCCGGGGTAATCTTGTCCGGTCCTTCATCAAACTCGGGGACCTGCTGGGGCTCACCAGTAAATGCCGGCGTGACTTTATCGGGTCCTTCATCAAACTCGGGGACCTGCTCGGGCTTACCAGTAAATGCGGGCGCGATCTTATCCGGCCCTTCATCAATCTTGGTGACTTGGTCCGGCTCAGCAGTAAATGCCGGCGTCACCTTGTCCGCTTCTTCTTCGTCTTCGTCCAGGTCGCTCACGACAAACGGCGAAACATGCGGCTCCCGCTTTACTTCCGCCAGCGTCTCTTCTTCTTCAAGAACCGACGCTCCCCGATGCGACAGAATACGATCCGCTAACTCAATTTCTTCCGCTTCGGCAGTCAACTCTTCGTCATGCGCCACGGCTTCGGCGATCGCATTCTCCACTTCGTGGATCTCGCGTTCGGCATCTTCGCCGTCTACTTCCGGTTCTTCTCGGTCTGAAGACTCGTCGCCCGCGGGCGTCAGATGCCTGTACTTCGCCAGCGATTCACCAGGCAGAATGATAACGTCCGATTCCACCTCCGCAATTGCATTTGCCTCGACCGGAAGCCGCAGCGCCTCAACCGGTTCTCGCCGCTGCTCGATCTGACCTGGCTGAGCGTATTTGTTTTCGGGAAAGCCATGCCCGCGCGAACGCCGGCGTCGCGACCGTCGTCCCCTCCGGTCACCACCGCGGCCGCCGCGATCACCCTCCGACCGGGCGTCGGTCCGCTGCGTCTCCGGCCCATGTGCCTCGAACAGGCTTACGGGACTAGACGCAACTCCGCCAGCTCCGCCGTTTGCCCCGGCCAGCGCACCGTTCGCACTGCCGTTTTCCTCCGGCTCGTCTTCCGGTTCCGAGACCGCCGCGGGCTCTTCGCCGATTGGTTCTACCACTTCCAGCGTCGAAGCAGGCCGAGCCTCCACCGCACGCAGCTGCGTGCGTTCCCGATCGCCTCGTTCCCGGTCCCCGCGATCTCGGTCTGGACGATCGCGACGCCCCGGCGGCTTCTCATCGGTCACCGTATCGATGTCGTCGTTCTCTTCGAAAAAGTCGGAGACGTAGAGGAACGTGTCTCGCTCCAGCCCCAAGTCCACAAATGCGGACTGCATGCCCGGCAAGACGCGCGTCACTCTGCCTTTGTGAATACTGCCGGCCAGCGAGTATTCGTTCCCGCGCTGGAAAAAAACTTCTACCAGTTGGTCATCTTCAAGAATCGCAACCTTCGTCTCGTGGCGATTGGAACCAATCACCAGCTCCTTACTCATGAATCACCCGCCTTCCAGGGCTGTGGTGCGAGTACTCGGATTCAGATGGTCAACAATGTGGGCGTAATCACGTCTTTCGCCACACACACAAAAATCTTTGCCCACTCCCGCGAATTTGTTTTGCCGGGCGGCACAAGCGATACTTGGTCACGACTGGAGCCCCGGCCGGCCACATTATCTAAGGCTCAACAATATCCACGAGTATGGTTCTGTTTCACACTTCACTAGCTAACGAACTTTCGCTGACAATCTGAAATCTTCTGTCCTGCTCCAGGTCGACCCTGCTGTGTTTGAACAAGCTTCCTTCTGCGAAGTCGCCTGCTCAGTTGACAAACCTTCTTAATCGGACGCTGTTCACCAGGCCCAGCATCAAAAATACCGACCACGTATTCGATCCTCCCGAACTCAATAGCGGGAGTGGAATTCCAGTGACTGGCATTCGCCCAACCACCATCCCGACATTGACCAATACGTGGAATAACAACAACCCCGCGACCCCCATGCAAATGTACAATCCTGCCCGGTCCGCCGCGGTCTGCGCATTCTGCACCACCTGCATAATCAGCAGAAAATACAGAACCAGCGCAATCACAACCCCTACAAAGCCATGCTCTTCTGCAAACGAGGAGAAGATAAAATCTGTATGCGGAACCGGTAAAAAGCCCAAGTGAGTTTGTGAACTCTCCTTTGCGCCTCGTCCCCACATTCCGCCATTCCCTACCGCAATCTTTGATTGAATTACCTGAAAACCAGTCCCTTTCGGATCTCGATCCGGATCTATGAAACTGACCAGCCTATCCTTTTGGTAAGGCTTAAGAAAATGATATCCAATTGGTAGGGTGATTACGAGAATCCCCAGTAGAATCAATAAGTATTTCCAACGCAAACCGGCCATCAGAATGCCGCAGGCAAGTATGGGAAGGTACGTCAGCGACGTTCCCAAATCCGGCTCTTTCATCACCAGCAGCATCGGCACGCCGACCACCCCCGCCAGTTTCAGAATGTCCGGCCAGGCCAGCGTTTCCAGTTTCCAGTCCGCCAGCAGCTTCGCCACCAGCAGGATCAGAACGATCTTTACGAATTCCGATGTCTGCAGCGTGAAACTGCCGGCCTTGATCCAGCGCGTCGAGCCGAATACTTTGTTCCCCATCACCAGCGTGAGGATCAGCAGGACAACCGACGCTGCGTACAGATAAACAACCCGGTTCAGGGCGGCATGATAGTCGAAGGTCGAAAGCAGCCACATCATCACCAGTCCGCTGCCGATGAAGATGATCTGTTTCCACCACGCGTCATGCCATTTGGTGGCGAGCGTAGCGCTGTAAATTTGCAGCACGCCCAGCGTACACAGCGCCAGCGTCACCACCAGCAAAGGCCAGTCAAGATCTCGCAGCGCTCGCGTAAACATCAGTCTGTGTCCCCGGGCTGGGGAGTATCTTCGATCGTCGCAACTGGTATCGGCTTCGCTGGAGGCGCTTTCCTGGCGATCTGGGGGTTCGCTTCTCTGGCCTTTTTGTCGAAGTATGCTTTCAGAACATCGCGCACGATCGGCACCGCGTTGTAGCTCTCCACGCCGTTTTCAAACAGCGCCACCACCGCGACCTCCGGGTTGTCCATCGGCGCAAACCCCACGAACCAGGCGTGATTCGCCAGCGAACTGGACATCCGCGCGCCCTTCGTCAGTTCGGTTGCCGCCACCTGCGCCGTGCCGGTTTTGCCGCAGACTTTTACCGTCGGCAATTGCGCGGCGCGGCCGGTCCCTCCCTCGTTGACGACTCCAAACATGCCGGAAATCACCTGTTGCAGGTCTTCCGGCTTGAAGTTCCCGCGGCGCAGCAGCACCGGCTTCTCGTCCAGGTTCAAATGCGGCTTGTACCAAACCGCGCCCGCCCCCAATCCGCCGAGAGCCGAAAGAATCTGCAGCGGAGAAACCGTCACCGCCCCTTGCCCGATCGCCACCGAAATCGTTTCACCCGCATACCATTTCTGCCGCGTCAGCCGCAGTTTCCACCGCGTCGATGGCATCGTTCCCTGCGTTTCGTTGGGCAGATCGATTCCCGTTTTCCGGCCAATCCCCGCGATGTCTGCATACTTCGCAATGTTGTCGATGCCAAGCCTGTACCCGACGTTGTAGAAGAACACGTCGCACGATTGCGAAATCGCCCTGTGCACGGAAATCTTGCCATGGCCATGCTTCAGATGACAGGCGTAGTAATGGCCGTAAAATGATGCCCCACCCGGACAAAAGAAGTCCGTGTCCGAATCGATCACGCCCTCTTCCAGGCCGGCCAACGCCATAATCGGCTTGAAGGTCGAACCCGGCGGCAGCTGCGCCTGTATGGCTCGATTCAGCAGCGGCTTGTCTTTGTCCTGCGCGATCTCCGTCCAGTCTTTGCGGCTGATACGTCCCGTGAACTTGTTCGGGTCAAACGCCGGACGGCTGACCATCGCCAGCACGTCGCCGTTGCGCGGGTCCATGGCCACAACCGCCCCGCGCTTTCCATCCATCGCCAGTTCGGCCACCGCCTGCAGGTCCAGATCGAGCGTGGTCTTCAAGTCTTTCCCCGGAACCGCTTCTTTCGACGTCTCGGCTTTCCGTGTACGCCCCAGGCTGTCGACCAGCACGCGCTCTTGCCCGTCCACCCCGCGCAGATCCGAATCGTACTCCCGCTCCAGTCCATCCTTGCCGATGATGTCGCCTTGCCGGTAATCCAGATACTGCGGCAGATTTAATTCCGACTCGCTGATCTCGCCGACATACCCGACCACATGTGCCGCAAACCCATCCTGCGGGTACTGCCGCTTCCACGATCGGATCAGGTCCATTTCGGGGAACGCGCTGGCATCCTGATGCGACTCGACGAACGCCATCTCATCCCGCGTCAACTCATCCTTGATAATGATTTGCGGCTGCGAGCCCATCCGGCGGATCTTCGCCGCCAACTCGTTGAAGTCCAGTCCCATCGCGTCCGCGATTGCCGGCAGATGCTCCCACTTGATCTGGTCCCGGTTCAGCAGAAGCGAGTACGATGCCTTGTTGTCTACGATCACGCGGCCGTCGCGGTCCAGAATCTTCCCGCGTGGCGCCAGCAGCGGCGTGCTCTTGATGCGGTTCCGCTCCGCCGCCTCGCTATAAACGTCCGGGTTTTGTACCTGCAGCTTCCAGAAGCCGGAAATCAAAAAGATGAAGACCGCCACCGTCAGGTACTGGAAGAAAGCGATCTTGCCGCCGGACTTTTTGGCATCGTCCCGCAGCAGGTGTTCTGAAGAAGCATTCGATTCGTGTCGAGGCTCGTTTTGGACGATAGGCACTGGATTACTTCAGGGTGCTGGTCAAGGGACTGTGCACGTCGCTGGACTAAGAAGTCCCCGACACCTTCATCTTATCCAGAATTAGAAAGAGCGGGATTGAAATCAATGCATTTAAGGCGCCATGCACCAGCGTCGTCTGCGGATCGAACGGCACAAGCTGTGCCAGCAGCGCCCGCCGCATAATCCAATAAAACAGCTCATGGAAAACGTAAAAGAAGAAGCACAGAACGCAGCGCACTAACCAGCTCTCGACATTGAAGCGCAGGCTCACCGAAGCCGCGAAATATCCCACCAGGGTCTTGGTGATCCCATACATGCCGATAGGCAGATTGTCCGGCGCCAGCGAGTCCTCAGCTAAACCGACGCCCGATCCGAAAAGCAGCGCCTGCACCGGGCTGCGCCGCATCAACCCGAAGTACACCGTCAACAGCAGCGGCAATTCCAGCCATTGCGTATTCGGCACCAGCCGCGGCAGGTAGAACTTCCCAATGATCGCGACCAGCGTCAACAGACCGAGCGCCGGCACCTGAAACCGGCTGAACCAGTTCTCCTGCTGCCGGGGTGTCAGGATTCGATCCGTCGTCTCGATCATCGCGGCGCCGTCGTGGTACTCGTATTCGTCTTCTTACGCGGAGCCCCCAACAAGGGTGGAGCAGCGCTGCGGTCGGGCTGGCTCGATGTGGAAGTCGGTCGGCTAGTGGATGTCGTGGTGCTAGACGTCGCCGTCGTGGTCTTTTTCGGCGCTGGCGTTGCCGCCGCTCCAGGCGGGGACGTATTCGTTTGAGGCGGCCTGCTCTGCGACGGCGTGACCTGGTTTGGTTTGGCTTGGGTTGACGCGCCCGGAGCCGGTTTCGCCTGCGGCGAAGCGGCCACCGGTGGTTTGTAACCCGGCGGCGCTCCCAATAACCCTGGAACCGCCGGGGTTTGCCCACTCGCTCCGGCACTTTGCGGCTTCGCGGGGCTAGGGACCGTCGGCGTCACAGTCGCTGGAGTCGTCGCCGCTGCGCTCGCAGTGGCGGGCTGTTGCCCGGGTTGTTGCCCGTTTTGCACCGCTACCGGTTTGGCATTAAAGTCAGGCAAATTCGACCCATATCCACCAAAAACGTGCTCTTCCTGTTTCCCGATTGCCTCGTATTGCGCCTTGATTTTGTCCGCTTCCGTTTCCCGCTTTACCGCACCCGCGTCGTCTGAACTTTTCGCCGGCCCGTCAGCTGGAGGCGACGGCAGCATCTGGGCGGCAGCCTGATCGACGACCGGGCCTTCCGGTATCTGCTGATGTTTTCCCTCCAACACCACCAGCACCTCCTCAGTGCCTCCGGGTGCGCCGCTCAGGTTGAGGCCGATGTCCTTCATGCCCTGCCCCGGCTGCACCGAAACTGCCGTTCCCACCGGAAAACCCTTCGGGAAGATGCGGTCTTCACCCGATGTGAAAAACCACTCGCCTGCATCCACTTTTTCTTCGTTCTGAATCTGCTCGACCTTGCACTTGGCCGTACCGCAGCTCAGCTCGCCGTGGACGTGTCCCTTTTGCGATTCCACCCCGACCTTGAAGGTCGGGTCCGTTACCAGCAGCACTTGCGCCACCAACGGATAGACCGCCGTCAGCTTTCCAACGATCCCTTCCGGTGTAACCACCGCCATGCCCTTTTTCAGGCCGCTCGTCGACCCTCGATCGATAAACACCGCTTTGGCTGTTTGCACTGTGCTGTTCCCAATCACCCGCGCCGCAACTGTTTTCGATGGAGTCTTCGCCTGGAATAGTGTCAGTACGCGCCCGTTTTCAGCCGTCGCCACCTGGTTCCGGTAGTACACGTTCTCCATTCGAAGCTTGTCGTTGTCGGTCTTCAGCCTGCGGTTCTGATCCCGTACGTCCAGCAGGATGAAATAATCTTCCAGAAACCCGATGGTGTTATGCCGGATGGCTTCAACAATGCCTGAGATGGAAGTGACGGCAGTCACCGCCCATACCCGGACCAGCCGGTCGTCGCGATTCGTCCTCACCTGGTAAGCCACGCCGACTAACTGAAGTAAAACAACCAGCAGCAGAACCGTTAAATTACGGTAACGGCTTAACAGTGCTTCCATGTCCGGAGATGTCTTCTCTTCTTTACTCTCTCAAACCGCCGCGGTGTCCGGAACGCTTTTATTCGATTGCGATGCGTCGCAGCAGTTTGAAATCCGTCAGCATCTTGCCGGTGCCTAAAACCACCGATGCCAGCGGATCTTCGGCGATGGAGACGGGCAGTCCCGTTTCTTCTCGAATGCGTCGGTCCAGATTCTTGATCAAGGCGCCTCCGCCGGTCAGAACGATCCCGCGGTCGCTGATGTCCGCGCTCAATTCCGGCGGCGTCCGCTCGAGCGCCACTCGAATAGCATTCACGATCGTAGCGATGCACTCGGATAACGCCTCGCGGATCTCTCCGTCTTCAATCTTGATCGTCTTCGGAACGCCTTCCACCAGGTTGCGTCCTTTGATCTCCATCGTTTCGGGTTTATCCAGCGGGTAGGCGGACCCGATGGTGATCTTGATCTGTTCCGCGGTGCGCTCTCCAATCAGCAGATTGTACTTTCGCTTCAGGTAGTTCATGATCGCGTCGTCCATTTCATTGCCCGCCACCCGGACCGATCGCGAATACACGATCCCGGACAATGAAATCACCGCCACATCGGTAGTGCCGCCGCCGATGTCCACAACCATGTTGCCGGCCGGCTCCGTAATCGGAAGCCCGGCGCCAATCGCCGCGACCATGGCCTGCTCAACCAGGTGCACCTCACTCGCTTTGGCGCGATATGCCGACTCGCTGACCGCCCTCTTTTCTACTTGTGTAATCTCACTGGGAACGCCGATAACGATGCGCGGATGCACCAGCATCTTTCGCCCGTGCGCTTTCAGAATGAAGTAATTTAGCATCCGCTCCGTTACTTTGAAGTCGGCAATCACTCCATCCTTCATCGGCCGGATCGCAACAATGTTCCCCGGCGTACGTCCCACCATCTCCTTGGCTTCTTTGCCAACAGCTTCAATCTCGGCATTATTCTTGTTAATCGCCACAATAGATGGCTCGTTAACAACTATGCCTTTGCCCTTCGCATAAACCAGCGTGTTAGCGGTCCCTAGATCAATGGCAAGATCGGACGAAATCAGACTAAAAACGGAACGGAAATTCATGGAGTACGGCTGTAAATGCCAGGTGCTTCTCCGAGGTTAGCAGACGCGAAAGCCATTCTTGGACACGCTATCATCTTCAATTACGTGCTGTTCCATGCTCCTGACCCGGCGCCGCTGCCTCAGCCTGGCGGCTCTCTCCCTCACCGCCTGCAGTCCTAAAAAAGGCACCGGGTATCCCGGTTACGTCCTCATCGCGACCTCCGGCGACACAACCTTAGCCGTTGTCGACCTCCTCTCGTTCAAGCTCCTGAATCCAATCCCGCTCGACGCATCACCCACCGCTGTCGTGCCCGGTGGCCCTGACCATTGCTACGTGCTGACCCCTTCCTCCGGGTCCGTTCACGTAATCAATTCCTCACTCAAACGAGTGGCGACCCGCAAGTTTTCGGATGAGCTCTCCGAACTTTTCTTGAGCCCGGACCGTCGGAACTTGTTAGCGATCTCTGCCGCCAGCCGTGAGTTCATCGTTGTGGACGCCGCATCGCTCGCGGTCGTTCATCGCTACCAGCTTCGTTCGGAGCCGATATCGCTGGATGTCAATGCTGCGGGCGATGTTGCGATCGGTTTACGGGGCGCCCCGAACCTGGTCTTTTTCCGCCGTGGTGTCGAGGGTAGGGAAGCCGCGGTAGACGGAGAACCCGGGTCACTTCGTTTCCGCCGAGATGGCAAGGTCTTGATCGTTGCTAAACCGGCGGCGCGTTCGCTTTCTATCCTCACCGTTCCCAACATGCAGCTGATGGCGGACCTGCCACTCGCCATGCAGCCCGACAACCTATGTTTCAACTCCGACGGTGGTCAGCTTTTCGTCACCGGCGAAGGCATGGATGCGGTCGCGATCGTGTTTCCCTACCAAACGCTCGAAGTGGAGCAAACCATTCTCGCCGGCCGTTCTCCCGGGGTGATGGCCTGCTCAAACGCACCACCATACTTGCTCTTTGTTGCGAACAGCAACGGTTCCGATCTTTCGATTCTCGACATCGACACGCGCCGCGTCGTTGGCATTTTGGGAGTTGGCCTTCGGCCTAGCTTCATAGCCATCACGCCTGATAATCAGTACGCGTTGATCTTGAACGGAGGCTCAAACGATATGGCCGTCATCCGGATCACTGCCATCCGTCCCAGCTATCAAAAGAAGAACGGCGTCGCGCTGTACACAATGCTGCCCGTTGGCACCGCCCCCGTTCACGCAGCTATTATGGATCGTATCTGACAGCCATGTCTGACGTCACACGCGTCTGCGCCCAGGTCGCTTGTACAACCGCCAAAGCCGCCACCGCCGCCGTCTCCGCGCGTAGAATTGTATCCCCGAGGCTGCACGGTTTCCATTCGTTAGCAAGCGCGAACGCCCGCTCCTCATCCGTCCAGCCACCCTCCGGGCCCAGCAAAATAGCTACGCTTTCAGAGTCTTCGAGCGCCGCCGGTAACTGACGCAAAATCGCCGTCTGGTTCTCTTCATCCAGCAATAACTTGATCGTAGCCTCGGTTTTCAGCTCCTTCACCGATCTAGCAGCCGCCTCAATCTCAGGAAGCCGCGCACGCCGCGACTGCTGGCTTGCTTCGAGCCCAATCTTCCGCCAGCGCTCCAATCGTTTGCCTGCCGCCGCCAACAAGCCATGTTCGCTCCGCGTCGCAGCGAATGGCTGGATGCGGCTCACGCCCATCTCCGTCGCCTTCTCCACCAGCCACTCGAATCGGTCGAATTTAATCAGCGCCGGACACAGCATCACATCCAAGCCGGGCAGAACCGGCGGCAGCTCTTGTTTAACACGAAACACGACTTCCGTTTTCCGCGCCGTCTTCACTTCCGCCAGATACACGCGCGAGTTGTCGGAGATTTCAAACACTTGCCCTGGCTCCACACGCAAAACACGCACCAGGTGCGCCGCGTCGTCGCCAGTTAGCTCGGCTGCTCCGCGCCGAATAGCGGAAACGAAGAATCTCCGTCTTGCCATATCTCCTTACCGGTTTTTTCCAGCTGCGCAATCTCCGCAATATAGGCCGCGGTATCTGTCTTCCTCTTCATTCCTTCCAGCGACATATACCGCATGCTCCCAAACACCGGCCGCGTATACCAGGGCCGGTCGTGCAGGCCGAAACACCACAGAATATTCGTATACGTATTCGGGTCGCGCCCATCGAGCGCGTATTTTGTGTGAATCTCGATCATCGTCTGTGCCGCTTCTTCGTAAGTCTTCGACCATTCGATGATCTTTTTGCCCCAATACATGCGGTAGTAGCCGTGAATCTTTCCACGCAGCAGCATTTCTTTCTGCGTCGCATTCCAAAGTTCGTCGCCTGTCTCCGCGTCTTCGAACTGCTTGCGCGTGTAGACGTGGTCCCGCTTATCCCGCGCATGCGTCCGCATATTCTCCTGGCACCACTCGGGCAGGTTCTGCAAGGAACCCGGGTCATCGACATACCGGCAATAGTTGAAGGCCAATTCCCGCCGTACGATCAGTTCTTCCAGGTATGCATCTGGAATCAGCTTGTGTTTCCGTGCATACGCCTGCACCGCCAGTGCGATTTCCAACGAGGAAATCCGCCCGAAATGCAGGTACGGGCTCAGTTCCGATGTCGCGTGTTCCGACGGCTGATTCCGCCCTTTGTAGTAACGGCGCAGATTCTGTGTCAGGAATCGCTCCAGCAACTGTTCCGCGTGTACACGCCCGCCTCGGTATCGCGTAGAGCGTGCAACCGAGTGATCGATGTCGCACTCCGCCGCCAGCTTGCCAATGTCTTTCTCCGCAATGTTCGTGTGAACATCGGGAACAGGCAGCTGGAAAGCATGCTTTACCTTCAAATCATCTGCCGGCTTCAAATACTTCTCCAAAACCCGCTGAATTTTCGGCCGGATGGTATACGCGCCGTATTCCCGCTTCGTGTGTACGCTCATAGGAACCACGCAGCTCGAATCCACTGCATAGTAAGCAACATCCACTTCTTTCGGAACACGCGCATTCAACAGACGCGGATAAAACGTCGGATAGTCATCCGCCACCACGGCGGCAGCTCGCTTTGAGACTTGTTCGAGTGCATCGCCGGGATCTTCCTTCTTCTTGCGCAGATTAAAGCAATACCCGATCCCGGCTTTCCGCAGCCGCTTGGCCGTCTCCGGCACGCCTTCCAAAAGGAATGTGTGGATTCGGTCGTTGGCGCCCGGATAGGTGCAACTCAAGCCTTCATAAAACAGCACCGGCAGCCCTAAGCGATTCGCGATCTCCGCCGCATAGAGCAGCGCATGATTTGCGTCCACGCGCCTGTTGGCGCCGCTCCAATACAAAACAAACTCGCGGTCACCGCGCTCAGGCTCACCGTTCAGCTTCGAAACACGCTCCGGCTCAACGCTCATCCCCCTCCAATACTCAAGAACCACAGGGTCATAGCTTTCATCCTGCCAAAGCACTGCCCAGTTCTCCAAAGCAGCAGAGCCATCGAAACTACTGCCCAATACTCAAGAACCACAGCATCATAAGGTTTCATGCTGCCAAAAGAACTGCCCAGTTCCCCAGAGCAGGCAGAGCCATCGACGCCACTGTCAATCCTCAAGAACCGATGCTACTTGTGGTTGGGTTTGTGGGGCGGGCGCGAGCCTGCGGCGGCCGCACAGGCCGCCCCGGACAGCTCTCCAGCTCTAACAGCTGATCGCAGTCGACCCTTACCTGACCGGCGATGGAGCAATGCTAGGAATCGCGACCGGTTTTGATTGAAGTCCGGCCTTAGCCAAAATCACATAAACGACGAAACCTGCCACAAAACTGTAAACCGCCGCCGGCTGCAGATAAGGCTTAGTTGCATCAGAAATCGGCAGAAAAGGCAGAATGCCGATGAAGAAGCCAACCGCCCACGCGCCATAACCCGCAAAATTAATTCCGTCTCTCGGCCCGGCCCACTTCTTTCCGGATAGCAAATAATCGGCAACCATCGCGCCGCAAATCGGTCCGAAGGACGCGCCGATGATGGTGAACAGCCCTACCAAGTTCGCCGCCACGCCCGTCATGGCGAGAATCGCAGCAATCACCGCGCCGGCCATGGTCGACGTGATGCGCGCAACTCCGGGAATCATCGTGGCCAGGCTGTTCCCCGCAATGAACGAAGAAAAACACATCGGAGCGACCGACGCTACGGCGAAAAGGAAGAAGGCAATGCCGGCAAAGCTGCCCGTCTGCGCAATAGCCGAGTCGAAGTGATAATCCTGAACTCCAAAAAGAACATGGGCGCCGGCGACCGCGAGTAACGGAAGCCCTCCGGCAACCAGGATTGCAAGCAGGATACCGACCAGGCCTCCCCAGCGAACGTCCTGTTCGTTTCGGTTGCTCATCCCGAAGTCTACGCCGGCAGCGCCTGCGGTTGCGAAGAAGCCCACCACGATCTGCACCAGCATTGTTAACCCCAGGTACGAGTTCGGATGTGGCGGCTCATACTGCCCAATTCCGCCGGCATTCTTCACAAAAACGACCAGGATCATCAAAAGTGGAACGGCGTTCAGATACAAAGCAAAGCGAGCGACATACTGAATGCCTTTCGCGCCGACGTATCCCAACCCCAAAGCCCACACCGCGGCGATCAACCCGAATGGCACGCTACCCGGTCCCGCTTTAGAGCCGAAAGCGGTCAAGATGAACGTGGTGGCGACGAAAGCATTCACCGACATCCAGCCCACCTGCAGCACGCCCATCAGCAAGCCAGGCATGAGATACCCGCCTTGTGTTCCAAACGTGGAACTGCCCACCACGTATAACGGGTAGCCCGTGCGCATACCCATCAATGCCGGCACATAGTAAAACAGCCCATAGCTGATCAGGCCGGCGAGCACCAACGCTGCCAGGCATACGCCGGGTCCGGCGTGATCGAGCGCGACGCCGATTTCGCGATAGAACACAACCCACAGAAAAACACCTCCATAGGTGGGCGCGGTGTTCTTGTACCATGGCGCTCGGGCGGAGGCGGGATTAGGTGTTGCTTTGGATATGTAAGCGGGTAACAAGTGTGCTCCTTGAACAATCTTGCAAGCTGCTCAGTATATATGTTGAACAATCAACGTCCTGACCATTGGCGTGACAGGAGGCGCTGCTTGGCTTATCGGAAAGCGACCGCGACTATACCAATTACGGCCCGCCCCTGAATGGGAGACTGAGTCGTCCATCCCTCAAGGCAATCGAAACGCATACAGCATATTGCCCGCGCCCGCCACAATATACTGCCGATCGTCCAACTCATAGGTCATCGGGCCGTTGCTCACCTTTGAAGTCAACGCAGCATGCCACAGGATCTTGCCATCCGCTGGGTCGAACACGATGAAGTTTGACGAAGGGTCGCCCGCGAACAACAGATGTCCCGCAGTCGTCAGTACGCCGGATAACGAACCGCCCTCGCCCGGATAGACATGACGCCAACGGATCTTGCCGGTTTTGTAATCCAAAGCTTCCAATGTCGATTCCGACCACACCCCGGCGTCCCGGCCGCCATAGCCTTCCGGTTTGTCGCTTGTATCCGTCAAGTAATACACGCTGTACGAAGGAGTCGCACTGACATAAAACAAGCCTGTTTCCGGATCGAAGCTCGGCGGCGGCCAATTCGTCGCTCCGCCGGATGCCGGAATCACCAGCGCACCATCCGTTTTCGGCTCCTTCTGCTCATTCGGGATAGGCCGCCCGCTCGAGTCAACGCCCTTTGACCAGTTCACATCCACGAACGGGGCGGTAACAACGCTCTTGCCGTTTGTTCGGTCCAGTACAAAGAAATAACCATTACGCGCCGCTTGCGCCAGCAGTTTCCGCGGTTGTCCATTGATCTCGCCATCGAACAGCACCGGCGCTTCCACGTTGTCCCAATCGTGTGTATCGTGCGGAGAGGCCTGAAACCCCCATACCAATTTGCCGGTCTCCGGATTCAGCGCGACGATGGAGCAAGTCCAGAGATTATCGCCCTTCCGCGCCTGTCCCGCATGTACCGGATTCGGATTTCCGATGCCCCAATAGAGAAGGTTCAATTCCGGATCATACGTGCCCGTCATCCACGTCATTCCGCCGCCGTGGGTCATAGATTGTTCATTCGGCCAAGTCTCCGATCCCGGTTCACCGGGCCTCGGTGCGGTGTTCCAATGCCACTGCACACTGCCGGTTTCCGGATCGCGCGATTCCAGGTATCCGGGAACGTCTAAGGAATCTCCGCCGACGCCCACAATGATGTGATTCCCAATCACCAGCGGCGCCGGAGTCGAAAAATACTCCTGCGCTAAATCGGCAATCTCCACGGCCCAGCGAAACTTGCCGCTGTTCTTTTCAAGCGAGACCAGGTGATTATCCGGCGTCTCGAAAAAGAGCCAGTCATGATAGATGCCGACTCCGCGATTGCCGGTATGTATGCCGCCCTTGCTCTGCCACTTGTAGTGCCAAATCTCGCGGCCGGTGCGGGCGTCAATCGCCCAGGCGTGATCCGGCACCGTGAAATACAACACACCGTCCACGACCACCGGAGTCGACTTGATCGCCGTACCGAACGGATCGCCGCCCGGGCCCGTGTTCGCCTCAAACAGCCACGCCAGCTGCAGGTTCTTAACGTTCTTGGAGTCAATTTGCTTTAACTGACTGAACCGCTTTCCGGAATAGTCGCCGTTGTAGGTCGGCCAAAGGTCCGGAGTCGGATGAAGAATCGCTGCTGGATCCAGTCCCTGCGCGGCAACCGAAGCAACGCCCAACGCGGATGCAAGAAAAAACGTACGGACTCTCACTTGAGTGTCTCCAGATAGGCCAGCATATTGTGCATGTCGGCATTGCTGTATTTCGGCAGCAACTCCGCGTGTTCTTTCAAGGGATCGTGCACCTTTACCTGAATGCCCGGCTCTGCATCGAAGAGCCATGACTGGTGTTCGCCCGCCGAGTTTGTCAAGGACACGCTGAAGTCGTCAATGCGGTCGAGGGTGCCCGAATACGTCTTACCGTTCGGGAGTTTCACCTCCACGGTCCTTTGTTGCCGCGGATCCACTGGCTCGGCAGACCCAAAGCTCTCGTGCGCTCTCGGGTAAAGAAACCGGGACTGTAAAGCGACCTCGTCGTACTTGCTTGCGATATGCGCCAGATCGCCGGTAGGTGAATGGCAACTTGCGCAATGCTCGCCAAAATACGCCTGCCCGGCTTTCGGATCGCCTGTTACGATGTTCTGAATCTGATACTCCATCCGGTTAGCCGCCGCCTGTGTTCGTGAGAGCAGAAACGCGCCAAGATCGCCGATTTGGGCATCCGTCATGTTAAAACTCGGCATGCCTTTGGCCGGTCTGCCGTTTCGAATCACCGGACCGATTTCCTTCCCGGTCCCTTCGTCATGTAGCACCAGCACCGAACGAACTAAGTCGGGCCCAGTTGCGCCCCCGCGTGCATTTGTGCCATGGCAGAACCCGCAATTGGAGACGAAAGCCGAATGCCCCCGCTCCACGGCCTGCGGATCGGGAGCTTTACCAAGCGCAAGGAAATTCCGGACCGCTTCCCGCCGTCCCGCCCGTGCCGGGTCCTCCTGCTGGGCCCCGTTATCCTTTCGATCGCCTGGGCCCGGTTGCTGCACCGCCGGGCCTGGCTGTGGACCATTGGCAGCGCCCGGCGGCGGCTGCGGCGGAGGCGCTTGCGTCTGCTGGGCGGTAACGATAAATGCACCAACACTCAGCGCTAGCAGCGAAAACACAGAAACGCCATGGAATTTTGGGTAGCTCACGTTGCCCCTCGCGATCAGTATCCCTTAAGCAAATTATGCATCGTCGGGGTAAATCAGATAGTTCGGACCCTACGAGGCCCCGAAAATGCTAAGATGAAATAGTCGTGAAGGCAGTTGTCAGCGAACTCGATGAGATCCGCGATATTTTCGGACTTACCCGATCCGAGATGGCCGATCTCCTTCATCGCCGTCCTCAATCGATTCTGGAATGGGAGACCCGCGGGATCCCGCGCGAAAAGCGTGCATCTGTGGAGCGCCTGTTGGATCTTGCGCAAGTATTTCGCAAACGCGTGATCGCGTCTCGCATCCCCGAAATCGTGCGCACCCCAGATTCGTGGCTCGGCAACCGGACCATTCTAGAAACATTGCGCACCGATGGTGTCGATCCGATCTATGCGTATCTAGGACGGCTCTTCAGCTACAACGGCACGTGAGCATGCGGCGTACCGTCGTTCGTAGCGGCGCTTATTATCGAGTGGTCGCACCAGGGTGGGTCGATCCGGCAAACACCGCGTATTCAAAACAAAATGGTGGCCGCTGGAATCCTGCAGGCGAGTTTGGCGCTCTCTACCTGAACGCCACGATTCAAGTCGCGGCCGCGAACGCGCGCGCGCAACACGCGGGGCGAGCGGTTAAACTTTTCGATTTGCTGCCGGCAGCGCGTCCGGAACTTGTTACCTTCGATGTTCCGGTTATTACGGCGCTCAACGCGTCCACATCAGACGGCATAGCGGCGCTCGGCTTTCCTAGCAGCTTTCCCTACGGTATACCTTGGCCGCCTTGTCAAGCAATCGCGCGAGAAGCGCATGGGGCTGGACTATCCGGGGTTGCATCCCGCTCTAACGCCGAAGCTACAGCAATCTCGGTCATTGGCGAGGAACTGGCCCTCTTCGAAAAATTTGCAGTCCTGAAACCACGCGCCCGATCCAAATTTCAACAATGGTATCCCGATCCAATTCCTGGACCGTTGCAGCGATAGAGCTCAGCGCCGCTTGGTCTTGATCACGATCGGCGTCCCCTCGAAGCCAAACTGCGCCCGCAACTGGTTGATCAAAAATCGCTCGACGGAGAAATGCATCTTATCCGCCTTATCGGTAAAGACCACGAAGGTCGGTGGGCGGACCGATGCCTGCGTCATGTAGTAAATCCGAATGTCACTTTCGAATTTCAAAGTGGCGACGAAGCGATTCAGCTCGCCTGTCGTTACACGCTTCGAAGCGGCGTCGTACGATCTCCGGATGGTCGAAAAAATCCGTCGGATGCCCTCCGCATTCTTCGCCGATGCAAACAGAATGGGCGCGTAATCCAGAAACTTCAGCTCGTCGCGGATGCTTTCGGTAAACGCACGCTTGCCTTTTTCTTCCGCTGCATCCCACTTATTCACGACGATGATCACGGCGCGCCCTTCTTCGTGCGCATAGCCCGCGATCGTAGCATCGGAACCGACCACTCCCTCCACTGCATCCACCAGCAGCAGGACAACGTTGGCCATCCGGATATGCCTCCGCGCCATTACGACGCTGAGTTTTTCCGTCATCTCGTGCGTCTTCCCTTTGCGGCGGATGCCGGCAGTGTCTACAAATCGATAAAGGGTGTTGCCGTCTTGTATGGACTCGTCTACCGCATCGCGCGTCGTCCCGGCAACCGGAGAAACAATCGCACGTTCGGCGCCGACCAGCGCGTTCAACATGGTCGATTTGCCGACGTTGGGACGGCCGATGATCGCAACCTTAATGCGTCGCTGCTGGCCCTCTTCTTCGGCCTCGCCTGTCTCCGGTTCCTCTTCCTTCGGAAAGGGAGCCGTTACCGAACTCAACAACTCTGAAAGCCCAAGCCGATGCTCTGCCGAGACGGCCACCGGATCGCCCAATCCGAGCGAATAAAATTCGTGTACTAAGTTCTCACGAACAGGTGCATCGATCTTATTCACAACCAGCGTCAGCGGCTTATTGACACGCCGCAGCAACTTCGCTAAGTCACGATCGGCCGACGTTATCTCCGTCCTGCCATCAATGACAAATAAGACATGAGCGGCTATCTCCAGCGCCACCTGCGCCTGCTTCAGAATCTCGGTGGGAATCAGCGCATCGTCATCGGGAATGATGCCGCCGGTGTCGATCAGCCCGAACCGTTTTCCGCCAAACTCCGCCTCGCCATAGATGCGGTCGCGTGTGATGCCGGGTTCATTGCCTACAATCGAGCGCCGGTCGCGCAGAATCGCGTTGAACAGCGTCGATTTCCCGACATTAGGGCGACCCACAATCACTACGGTGGGCAAAGGTTCGTCTGCTGCGGACATCCGCTAACAAGCGTCGCACAGGACTAGCTCGACACGCTATTTCCGTTTCGATGCCGATTTCTTCGCCGCCTTCTTCTTGGATGCGCTCTTCTTTGCGCCCTTCTTCGTCGAACCAGTCTTCTTCGTCGCCTTCTTGGCAGACTTCTTCCCGGGTGCGGGCGGAATGTCTGCGCCCGAACGACGCGCCTCGCTCAAGCCGATCGCGATCGCCTGCTTGGGATTCTTCACCTTCTTGCCGCTGCGGCCGGATTCAAGCTTATGGTGCTTGAACTCATCCATCGTCTTCTGCATTTTGTTTTTTACAATCCGCTTCGACTTAGGATCGGAACCGGAGGACGACTTCTTCTTAGTAGCCATTTGCTCTCCATATTATGGAGAGCAAATGGCAGCGCATCGTTTCGAGCTAGTGTAGTCCCGGTTGTTATCCTGACTTCGAGAGGTCGTTCATTGTCCCGTATTTCGTCAGCATTCCGAAGCTTCTTCGCAATCTTGTTTTCGGGCACGTTGCCCGAAGACATTGCTGTCGAATTCGGCTATGCCAAGCCTGCCCCGCCCCCGGTGGCACCGGAACCGCCCAAAATAAAACCGGCCGACGGAGCACTGCAGATGCTGCAGATCCTGCAAAGAGATTCACGGTTGATCGATTTCCTGATGGAAGATATCGCGTCTTACTCCGACGATCAGATCGGCGCCGCCGTACGGAGTCTGCATGCCGATTGCAGAGCAAGTTTGACCCGCCACGTTACGCTCGAGGCTATGCTCGACGGCGTCGAGGGCACGTACCAGAAACTCGATTCGTCCAAAGCTCCCGATCCGAATCGCGTCAAATTAATCGGCAATGTTCCGGCCAGCGGCAAGGTACCTGGCGGAACTCTGCGCCATCGCGGATGGTCGGCTTCGAGCGTCAACTTACCGCCGCTCGGAAAACAGGATCCCACCGCTATCAGCCCGGCTGAGATTGAAGTCGATTAACTAGATGCCGCAGTACAGTATCGGAATCGACTTAGGCACTACCAATAGCGCCCTTGCCTACGCGGAGATCGGCGAAACCTCCTCGGTCCATCAGTTTTCCATTTCGCAACTAACCAACCCAGGCGAAATCGGCGCGCTGGACTTGTTGCCTTCCTTTCTATATATTCCCGGGGAACGCGAGTTTGTCGAGGGGTCATTAGCTTTGCCGTGGCAAGCCAATCCTCCTTATGTAATCGGAAGAATGGCGCGCCAACGCGGCGTCGAAAACGCGAACCGCTTGGTGTCTTCCGCCAAGTCTTGGCTGTCGAATCAATTTGCAGATCCTACTCAACCGCTGCTGCCGCTGGCTGCTCCCGAAGGCGTGCCGAAGGTGTCGCCGCTCGAGGCCTCGCGCCAATTTCTGGAACATCTGAAGCTAGCCTGGGAAAACGCAAATCCGGACAGCAAGTTTGTAGATCAGTCGGTCCTCATCACCGTCCCCGCCTCGTTTGATGCCGCAGCTCGTCAGCTGACACAACGTGCGGCCGAGATGGCCGGATATCCCGAGGTAACCATTCTCGAAGAACCGCAGGCCGCCTTTTACGCCTGGATTGAGCGTCATCCCGATTGGCGAGAGCAAGTTCATCCCGGCGATCTCATTCTGGTTGTCGATATTGGCGGCGGCACAACGGACTTCACGCTTATTTCTGTTACCGAAAAAGCCGGCGAACTGCAGTTGGAGCGTGTTGCCGTAGGCCAGCACTTACTGCTGGGCGGCGACAACATGGATCTGGCAGTAGCCCGCTTTGCGGAACAGCAGTTCGCGCAAAAGAACGTCAAGTTGGACGCGTTGCAGTTCCATTCGCTGTGGCAACAGTGCCGCGCAGCAAAAGAGGTACTGCTTGCAAGCGACGAGAACGCGCCCGCCGACCAGCCGCTCACTATTCTGGGACGCGGTACCGGCCTGGTCGGTGGAACCATTCGAGGCAAAATCTCACGCGATGACGTCCGCACTCTGTTACTCGACGGATTCTTTCCGGTTGTCGCGGTCGATGCGATGCCGCAGAAGCAGCGCCGAATTGCCCTCACTGAAGTCGGCTTGAATTATGCTTCGGATCCGGCCGTCACCAAGCATCTGGCTCGGTTTCTGGCGCTCGCGGGAAATGCACGCCCCACTCACGTACTGCTCAATGGAGGTGTTCTGCAAGCGGGCGCCATCGAACATCGCATTTTTGAAGTCTTGAACAGCTGGCTCGATGCACCGGCGAAGGAACTGCGCAGCAATGCGAAAGAATCCGACCTGATGCACGCCGTAGCGCGTGGCGCCGCTTACTACGGCTTAGCCAAGCATGGCAATGGCGTTCGCATTCGAGGCGGCGTTCCGCGCACTTACTATGTCGGCATCGAAAGCACGATGCCCGCAGTTCCCGGCCTGCCCGCGCCCATGAAGGCTCTCACTGTTGTCCCATTTGGTCTCGAAGAAGGGTCAAAGGTGCAACTCCCCCAACGCCGGTTCGCGCTCATCGTCGGAGAGCCCGCCGAGTTTCGTTTCTTTTCCTCCGTCTCGCGCAAGCACGATGAGCCGGGCTTCTTAATCGAAGAAATCGGTGATGACATTGAGGAACTCGCGCCCATCGAAGTCTCGTTGCCGGCTCGCGAGGGCTCACCGGAACAAGTCGTTCCCGTCACGCTCGAAACAAACGTGACCGAAACGGGGATGCTCGAGCTTTGGTGCGTTGCCACAGACGGGCGCCGCTGGAAGCTTGAATTCAATGTTCGCGAGCGCGCCGCGGCATGAAGGTTGGCATCGGGGTATGAAGGTTGAACCCGGGGTATGAAGGTCGGCATAGACCTTGGCACAACCAACTCGGCGCTCGCCTATATCGATCCGCAGGAAGCCGCTGAAGCCGACTTCCCTCCAATTCATGTTCTGCCAATCGAACAGCAGATCGATGCCAATCGGCGCGGCACGCTCCGCACGCTTCCCTCTTTTCTTTATCTGAGTGACCCGCCGGTGGTTGGCGCCTTCGCGCGAGATCAAGGCTCCCTGGTCCCGACAAAAACTGTCCACTCCGCAAAATCTTGGCTCTCAAACTCTGAGGCTGATCGCACAGCCAAGATTCTTCCGTGGGACTCACAGGAAGAAGGCCGCGTGTTGTCGCCTGTCGAAGCGTCAACACGCTATCTCGCTTACTTCGCCGAATCGTGGGAGAAATCAAAGGGCACGCGTTTGGCGGACCAGGATATTGTCCTGACGGTTCCTGCAAGTTTCGACGAGGAAGCGCGCGAGTTGACGGTGCAGGCGGCTAGTGACGCGGGTCTTGAGAAGATTACGTTGCTCGAGGAGCCTGCTGCGGCGTTTTACGCCTGGATCTCCAGCCACTTGTCGCGTTCCAACAAGGAACTGTTTGACGGGCAGTATGTATTGGTTTGCGACGTCGGTGGCGGTACCAGCGACTTCACGCTGGTACGCGTCGATCGTGAAGGAGATCGCGTTCAATTTACTCGTACGACCGTCGGACGGCACCTTCTGCTTGGCGGCGACAATCTCGATCTGACAATCTCCTGGCTGGCGGAATCGAAACTGGGGAAAACGCTCTCACTTCGCCAACGCAGCGCCTTGCGGCGTCAGTGTTCCGCGGCAAAAGAGCTGCTGCTGTCCGCCAACAGTCCGGCGTCCGTAGATGTCACCGTGATCGGCGCCGGCACCGCCTTGATAGGAGGCACACTAAAAACATCTATCCAACGCGACGAAGTTTTGGAATTGGCCTTGGGCGGATTTCTGCCTACTTGCAACCTCTCGGACAAGCCACAACAGGAAAAACAAAGTGTATTTCGCGAACTCGGGCTGCCCTATGTGTCCGACCCGGCGATCACCCGCCATCTGGCCGACTTTCTGCAGAACTCTCCGGCAGCGGAGCGAGGCATCGATGCGATTCTCTTCAACGGAGGCTTCTTCATTCCTCCGGTATTTCGCGAGCGTGTGCGCGATGTGGTGGGACACTGGTTCGGCCGCCAGCCTTTGATCTTCGAAAATCAGGATCTGGATCTGGCTGTCGCTGTCGGCGCCAGTTACTACTCGTACGTTCGTTCAACTGGTTCCGGCGTTCTGGTCCGCGGCGGTTTGCCGCGTGCTTACTATTTGGGTTTGCAGGACGAAGGAACATCTGCGGTTTCCACCGTGTGCCTGATGCCACGTGGGACCGAAGAAGGCCAGGAAATCAGGCTGGAGCAGCCGGAGCTATCGCTGCTGGCTAACACGCCGGTGGCGTTCAGGCTGTATAGCTCTCTCAGCCGAACCGAAGACGTCGCGGGACAGGTTGTTTCCTTCGAGCGTCGCGACGATATGTTGGACCCCGCCGCCGATCCCCGCTTACATACTCCTCTCCGCGCCGTAATTCGCTTTGGCAAGGGCGGCGAACGGCACATTCCGGTGACGCTGGGCGCGCGGCTCAACGAAGTGGGAACGCTCGAAACCTGGGCTGAGTCAAAGATCAGCGAGCACCGCTGGCGACTTCAATTTCAGCTCCGCAAAACAGGCGATGCTCCGCAGCCTACATCGTTAGGCGACGTAAGGTCGACCGCCCTCGTCAGTCCCGAAGCGCAGCACTCGGCAGAAGCGCTGATCGCTCAAATTTTTGACAAAGGCCCCTCCGCTTTCCCGCCGGAGCAGCTTCCGGCGCGCCTGGAACAGGCCTTGGGATTGGGCCGCAGCTCATGGCCACTCGCCACAATTCGCGCGCTTGCCGATAAACTTCTGCAGTTGAGCGATGGCCGTCGAAAGAATGCACCGCATGAAGTTCGCTGGCTGAATCTTACGGGCTTTTGCCTGCGGCCCGGCTTCGGTTTTCCCGGCGACGACTTTCGCATCGAACAGGCGAGGCGCATCTATGCCGGCGGGCTCACATTCGGCAATCAGGTCCAAAACGAGATCGATTGGTGGATCTTCTGCGGCCGCATCGCAGGAGGTATGAACCGCAATCAGCAGGCAGATATTTTCCAGCGCCTGTCTCCGGTGCTCCTGCCCAAGCAAAGGAAAAAACAACGCATCAATGCGAGCCTGCTGCAGGAAATGTGGCGAACTGCTGCCAGCCTGGAACTGCTGCCGCAGCAAACCAAAACGCAACTGGGAGAAGCTCTGCTCGCCATGCTTAAACAAGGCGAAATGGTGACGGCCGCGGCCTGGTGTCTTTCTCGTATAGGAGCCCGCAAGCTGTTCAGCGGCCCCATCAATTTGGTCGTGCCGCCTTCGGTCGCGGTTCGCTGGGTGGAAGCATTGTTGAAACTGCCTCACACGCCAGCCTTATTGCAGGCAGTCGTGAGCATTGCCAGAATCACCGGGGATGTCGCGCGCGATTTACCTCCAGCGACGCTCGAATCCATCCGTCGCGTGTGCGGACCGGAACTGCTGCGGCAACTGGTGGGAGATGCCGACGATCTGCAAACATCCAGCCGGATATTTGGCGAGGAACTGCCGGCCGGTTTTGTGCTGGCGAATGTCTGAACTCGATATCATCCGCCGGATCCGCGCGCGTAGCAGGAAAGAGAATTCTGCAATCCAGCTTGGAATCGGTGATGACTGCGCGTTATTGCGTCCCGACACGAAATTCGATCTGGTATTTACGACGGACCTCACGATCGAAAACCGCCATTTCACGCATCGCACGCATAAAGCTTCAGAGGTTGGACACTTAGCCTTAGCCCGCAGTTTGTCGGATCTTGCAGCAATGGGAAGTGAACCGGTGTTCTGCCTGGTCGCGCTCGCCGTTCCCGCCCAGCTCGCCCGCCGCTGGCTGAACGATTTTTACAAAGGCTTGCTGCGTCTGGCAGACAGCCACAAGATCACGTTGGCAGGAGGCGATCTCTCGAAAGCTGACGCCGTGATCGCGGATGTGATGTGTTGCGGACGGGTGCCGCGCGGGAAAGCGCTGCTGCGCAGCGGTGCGAAACCGGGGGACGGCATCTTTGTGACCGGCAGGCTCGGAAAACGAAAGCATCTTCCCAAACCTCGCCTCGCCGAAGGAATTGCTTTGCGTGGCGTCGCGAGCGCAGCCATGGACCTCAGCGATGGGCTCTCGCTCGATTTACATCGGCTCTGCTTAGAGTCGGGCGTGGCTGCCGAACTCGATTCAAGTCAGATCCCGGTTGCGCGCGGTTCCACGCTCGAAAAAGCCTTGCACTATGGAGAAGACTACGAACTTCTATTCACTGCACCGGCTGTAAACGCCAAAGGAACCCGCATCGGAGTTATAACCAAAGGAAAGCTCGGCCAGGTCCGCCTTGACAGACGGATACTTAAGCCGGAAGGATGGGACCATTTCCGGTGAGGGGCTCCCCTGCGGTTGCCCGTTGGGCTTACCGTAGCTCTGCGCCGTGCCAGATATGAAGAATCTCCACGGCTTCGTCATGCGCTAACGCCGAAAACTATTAACTAGTTTTGTCCAAACCCGCCCAAAGAAGTACGGTGTGAGCAGAAACCGTAAACCGCCGCTACCTTGCAAAACGCGTCCGAACGACGGGCGGATATTCATTGCGGAAGAAAGAAAAAAGATCGGATCGACGAAGCGCAGTTCCGGAAATCTCCACAAGATGCGCCGATGCAGCCACCGCAACCGATTTAGCGGCCCATGCCGGAGCGGAAACGGGAGCGGCATCCGCAAGACCGTAGCAACCTGCAACAGATGAAGTTCCAGCACACCCTGCAAACGATTGCGGCGAAAGCGATCCAGAATTTCCAGCCAATCGATTTTTTCCGCAAAACGATCGTTTAACAGAAACAAATCATATTGCACCCGGAGCGGTGGCCACACGCGCTGATCGCCGCCGTGGTGGATTTGCGAATGAACAATCAGGTGGGTCAGCAAATCCTGTGGGTGCGGAATACGAACTGTTGCCGTGCCCAATTGGAACGGGCGTGAAACGTTCGAAAATCTCATCGGGCGGAAGCAGCGGCCCGCAGCGGCCGCTTCCCAAACTGTGATGCAGCTCCACACGAATTTTGTCCGGGTGGGCTAGCGGAGATTTCTCACCAGCGGCTTCATAGCTGAGACCCGGGCAGATCGCGATCGATTCGGGGAGTGCTATTCAAAAAGTTTGCGGCATAGAGAGCAAGCTCCGCCATTGTAGTGGTGTTTCGCCTCGCCGATTTGTCAAAGAACGGTACTGCTGAGTAATCAGGAACGAAGTTGCAGGAAGGCGTGTTCGAAGGTGCGCCAGTGCGGATAGCTGCTGGCCATCGACACCCACACTTTACGCGCGGTAATGCGCACCTGAGCGCCGACCCGCAACAGTTGTAGGCGAATGGTTTGGCACTGGGATCGCGCCCACGCGGTGCCGGCAAGCGCTAACCGGCGGAAGCCGCACATGAGGATATAAGCAGCCGCCGACAGATACAGACGCAGTTGATTGGCGCGCAGCGTGGCGGAGCTGACTCGGCCGGCGAACAACGAATACTGTTCCTTGATCCTGTTCTCCATGTCGCCGCGTGCGCAGTACAGTTCTTCGTAGAGCTTTGGCGGCGGCCAGACATCGGCAGCCAGCGAGGTGACCACGTAACGCGGGTTCTCTTTGCCTTCGATCTGCTCGGCCTTGGCTATCACGCGCCGCGGCCGGCTCCAACTGTCGTTGGTCTGATACGTGAACTCGGTAAATACTCGCGCTGCCTGTCCGGTGCGCTGACGCATGGCAGCGGCTTGCTGCATCTCGGTATCGATGATGCGCCGTAAGCGCTCATTGCGCGCGAAGCCGAAGGCATAGTCCACCTGGTTGGCTTCGCACCAGGACAGCAGCCCTTCCCGGCAGAACCCGGAATCGGCACGCAGAATGATCCGGGTGTGGGGCCAGGCTTGCCGGATCTGCCCTGCTATGCGTTCAATCTCTTCGAGTGCGCCCGTGCTGGCATCGAGGTTGGCAGGCCGCAAACGCACTCCCAGCAGATGCTCGCCGCACACAATGTATAGCGGCAAGTAGCAGTAGTGGTTATAGAAGCCGTGAAAAAAGTGCTGCTCCTGATGGCCATGCAGCGGCAGATCGGTCGCATCCAGATCAATCACAATCTCCGGCGGTGCTTCGCGGTGCGCTTCCAGGAAGATGTTCACCAGCAACTCGTCAATGGCCGCCGCATCGTACTGCACTTTCTTATAGCGATCCTCCGCCGCAAACTCGCCATCGCCGAGTTCCAACCGGTTCAGCGTGCTCTTTCCGGCCAGCCGCTTGTCTGGCTGCGCGCTTCCCGCCAGCAGCATCAATAACGGATCTTCCCGCAACTGCTCGTGATCATTCAGGTCTTCGTACCCCAGTGCCAGGCCGTAGACGCGTTGCGCCAGCATCTCGCGCACACCGTGCCTGACTCGCCGCTGCTCGCGCCCGTCTCGAAAGCACTTACTGAAACGGCTCAACAGACCGAGGCGCTTATCCACCTGCTGCAACAGCAAGCCGCCGCCATTCGATGTGATCTTGCCCCCGTCAAATCGCGCCACCACCGATCGCGACCACACACCCGCAAACTCGAAACTGGATTGGGTACACTCTGTAGCAAGCATTCGGGCCGTTTCCTTCCACGCAAACTGTTGTCTAGAAACTCAGTTATGCCAGAAGTTGCGGCCCTTTGCTATTTATTTGTGAAATTTCCGGGCTAGAGCAGGCAGGTGATGCTTGGCCCAGGCAATAGGATCGGAATCCTCGACCGAATAACCCGCTCTACTTAGAATTGAAAACGCATCTTCAATCCGCGTTTCCGGAACATACAATCGATGTCCAGGATAAAGCGATGAGCCGGATTTTCGTAAACCTTAGTCAGAAGATAGCTCGCGCCCTTCAGCACCATCGGCTCAATACCGGTCCGATTCAGCAGGGCGGCAATCTCTTCGATTTCGTCAATAATTTTTTGATTTCGTTCGGCATTCAACTCGGCGTAGGCAGCGAAAAAATCAGAGACCTCGCGCGGCAGCAACTCGCGGATATCGAGTTCGCCCAATCGCGCCGAAACCGTCGGAACAACCGTTTCGTCAGCCGCAATCCGAATAAATTCCTCCCAATCCCAGTCCGGGCGCGCGCAGACCTTTGTGTCAGGAGCAACACCACTGAGTATCGAAGCCAGAAAGTTGTAATAGGGACTATCGTGCCGCACGGCGCCTAACCCATGGGCTGCAGACCTGGTGACTGCAAGAGCAGGCGAACTTGTTTCACAGCCTGATCAAGATCCGAATACTGGAAGTCGTATGCGGGAACAGACTGCGCCCAATCCAGAAACGTGCGAATGCTCGCCTGATCGTGCGGCGTCCAAAACCCGCTTTCCTGCAGCCGCAAAAGAGTCTGAAACGAGTCGATCCGGGTCAGCGCGGGTGCGCCGCCGGGCACAAATTTCGGGAATACCATCGCTTCTGTGCGCATGCCGCTGGCCCCCGGCATGGATCTCGGCGTCAGAAACCGGACCTGCTCCGAATTCCGGCTCACGATCGGCAAATCGGTCAGCTCCGGATAACGCGGCCTCAGTACTTCCCAGCTTTCTTCCCGAACCATCAATGCGTACGGCATCGGTACAGCAAAGGAAGTCTCGCGATCGATTGCCGCCGAATCATCGCACAAGAAATCGAAGCCTTCGTGCATCAACGCCGCCATCAGAGTTGTTTTGCCGGAGTGACTGCGTGCCGGTAGAAGCAAACACCGGCCGCCCAAAGCACATGCAGCCGCATGAACGATACAGAGCCACTGCCGCCCAGGGCTTGCGAGTCGAACCAGTTCCGGCAGCAGCGCTGCCCGCGCCGCGTTGGCGGTTGGCTCAGAAACCAGCATTTCCGGGCATGACGAATCGCCATGGGTGGGTACTTTGTGGCTTACAGCATAGAACGCGCCATTGCAGCGAAAAAGTCGGATTTCTACAATTGGTTCGCTAGCCGTCGAGGCCTTACGCAAGGGAGCTAAACGCGGAACGAGCTCGGCTTTCAGTTCAGGATCGTAAAAGAGTAACCGGAACTTTGAGGAATTGATGGCATAAGTGTCAACAAGCGAAGCAGCAGCGAAGGCGGGTGAGCTTGGCGACGGATGTAGGACGGAGGAGCAAGCTCGAAAGTCGGGCCGAAGAATCGATTGCGACCAATTTTGCAGGGTGGCTTCGATGTCGCGCGCCGCTCGATCCTGAGATATGGAACAAAGGTCGGCAAACTGCGCTACCACTGACGGGAGATCGTTAAGCTCCTCAAACAGATGCCACAGCAACGCGGCTGTAGAGTTCAAAAGAAAGAGAACGGGCGATTCGGGCCGCGCCAGAACCAGACCACCCTCAACTGGGAATTCCCAAACCGTCTCGGGCTTGCCGATCACATCTGTTTTAAGCTGAAGCGTTGTTCAAATGCGGAATCCGCACCCGCGTCCATGCTCAAATTTGAAGCGGCAAATCAGCGACGCGCGGCGCCCTGGGGACCGCTTGCGGTTGCTGCTTTTGCTGTTGTGGCCAAGGCGGTAAAGGGTGCTGCATAGGCTGCAAACCTGCCTAGTTTCTGAATAAGCTCGCGACGATCCGTCGCGCTTTCTGGCATCGCCGGCTTACCTATCTGATTACATGTGGGCTTAGTGTCTTTAGGCTCGTTATTCATCAGATTCAGGCTCCTTATTTCTCGCTCCGGTCCCACGGCGCCAGCATACCACCATCTGCGTATGCCAGTTTACTTCCGTCTACTTGCCGAAAAGCGTCCAACGCCGTGTGATTCCGCTAAACAAAATCAACCCCGCGCCAAGCAGGGCAAACGACTCCGGCTCGGGAATCGCGAAGATTGTTGCTATGGGTGGCGGTAGGGTTCCTAGGGGTAGAGGTATGGGTCCCAACGCTACCATCAACGCATCTGGCTCGGAGCCAGCCGTGAAGTCGTAGATCATTTGGTATTCAAACGTCAAAGGAGTGCCGCTCAGGTCCGATAAGACTGCCTCATGCGAGTCCGACCCATTCAAACCGATGAACGGCCCCATGAGACCCAGACCCTGCCCTCCGTAAAAGGCCTGCGCCGTAAAGCTGCTGCCCGGCCCTGCCAAATACACGTATGAATCGGTCGCCTCGCTGTACTTCCCATTCAATGACGCCGAATAGGCAAAGTTCTGAAAAAAATCGATTTCGAATGCGTCGTTTTGCTGGGTAGAACTATGCCCTGTATGGATGACAAACGGTTCGTAGGCAACCGTTGTTCCGTTCAGAACATTATTTGCCGCAAAAAACGGCGCATAAAGTACAAAACTGTCGCCATTTACCGTGAACGGTGTGTAATCTGCAAAGTCGTGAACGCTCTGGGCTGGTGCCAGAACACCAACGCTGCTGCAGTCTCCAAACAGGCATTGCGTGGTTCCTCCCACGGTCAAAGAAATCGCTGCAGGGAAAGCCATAACAGGCATAGCTAAAAAGGCCGCGATTCTCGGAATTGAAAATTTTAGTGGTAAAACAACAACAAAACCTCGGCTACTACGGCACCTTAGAGCCTAGCAGAAGTTACGGCTATTTGGAAGCTTATTGTCGTTTCAAACCGTCAGGCGGCCACCCATTAAGTCACGAATTGGTAAATATTTCATGAATTGGGTAATATTTATGTCCCGGTCGCGCTCCACCCGGATGGTCAAACGCCGTTTGATTCCACCAAACAACAGCAACCCCGTGCCGAGGAGGGCAAACGATGCTGGCTCGGGAATTGCGAAGGCTGTTGCCCCGGGTGCGGTCGGGTTTGCCTGGAGGTCCCGGCGCTGCCATCACCGCATAGTGCAATGAGCCAGGCTCGAAGATATAGGTCATTTCGTATTGAAAGTTCAAAGGATTGCCCCCCAGGAGCGTTAGGGCCGACTCATGCGAGTCCGACGAATCCCCCTCCGCGAACGGCCCCATAATACCCACCCCATTGCCGTTGTAAAACGCCTCGGCAATAAAATAGCTGCCCGGCCCCGCATCCCACACAAACGCTCCGGTAGCCTCGCTGTATTTTCCCGACGGCGCCGGATAAGAAAAGTCCTGATAAAAATCGATAGTGAAAGCGTCGGTTCGTCTGGTCGGAGCACTTCCTGTATAGACGACAATCGGTAGGTAGCTCACCGATGTCCCGTTCGGCGAATTGTTCGCCACAGAAAACGGGGCATAAAGCGAAAACGCGTCGCCATTGACAGTAAACGATACGTTTGCCAGGCCTGGACCGCCCTGCCCTGGTGTCAGGACGTCAGGGTTGTCACAGTTTCCATACAGGCATGTGGTGCCTCCCGCGATTAAAGCAATCGCTGCAGGGAAAGCAATCGCAGGCACAGCGACAAGTGCTGCGATTCGAACGATTAAAAATATTATTCTCCGGATAAACATAAAACCTCCGGCAATAAAGCACTTTAGAGCGTAACAGAATTTTCGGGTGGTATCTTTGGCGGCTCTTCAGATTCTGGTGCCGGACGTCCGGCCCGAATCACCTTCACCGCTCCATTTACCTTCCAGCTTGTCTGCCGTTAGTTTTAGCTCAATATCGTAGTCGCCGCCCTGATACTGTGTCTTGAACTTCAGTACTCCACCCGCGTATGTAACGTCCTTTGCGGGCTGCTCTCCGTCTTCGCTCGTGAGAAAGGCTCCCACTTTTCCATCGACGTCTTTGAGTACGAGCGTCCAGCTCACGGGATCGCCGTTCGTTTCAGACGTCATTTGCCACTTTCCCAGCAGCGCCTTGTAATCTTGCGCCGCAATCGCGAGCGTTCCCGCCCACATCATCAGCAAAACGATGGCGATGCCGCGCATCAGTTTAGACGTCATACAAATTCCTCCACCGGGAATAATCTCAGCCCGCAGTGTACTCCAGCCGCAGAAAACAATCTATACGTTGCTGTAGATCGTGAGTTAGCGCACACGCCGTTTACGGCCGTTATGCTTCTTCAAAAAACTAGGTCGGCGATTTAGGACTAGGACTAGTCCATCGCCTGGAGCTAGTACACTGTCGAATTTCATTGTAGACTTGCCACGAGGGCTCCTAATGTTTCGGTTATCAGCAATGTTCGCTATCGGATCCACGTTGTCCGTTTTGGCCGGCTGCGCCAACGCGGCCACGATCGGTTTTGACTTCGACGCGACGCTCTCTACCGGCCCGCTAGCCGGCACATCATTTTCCGGTACCGGCAGTTACGACAATCAAGGTCAAACCGGTAAAGGACAGGAGTACTTTTCGCTGACCTCTTTCGATTTCACGCTGCTCGACTCTACCTTCACTAAGGCCAACATTTATCAAGGCGGCCAAGCCATTCTGAACAATGGTGTTCTATTCACGTTTACTGCCGCCTTAATTCCGCCACCCAACTCGTCCATCAGCAATATCGCGTTCGGTTTCGGTGGTCCCCATGTCATCGGCTACGAAATGCTGGGTCCGAACAGTTTCGGCTCTGGTTCGTACACCGTGGCAGCCGCTCCCGAGCCTGCCGCTTTCAATATTGCCTTGCTCGGTTTGGCCGGGATAGCAGTCGGATCGTTTCGCCTCCGCAAAGCAAAACGTTCGCTTCTCCACCACCTGTAAATTTCTCCTCGTCCTATCGAAAGCACCCCTCCACAGCAGCTAGACCGTTCGCCTCAACGCGAAACGCTGCCCCTACCGTGGCGTCCACCTGTTGAGGTCGTTTTTTCGAACCCGTATGTCGAAGGAACAAGCCGCTGTGCAAAAGTCGCGGGCGCAAACAGCCCGGCGTCCTCAACTTGAAGGGGCCGCACTGTTTATCCCCAAACAGGTCACGTTAGCGCAACTGTCGATGGTCGCGCAGTCTTGCCGCGGCTGCGATCTGTACGCGCACGCCACCCAGGCGGTGTGCGGCGAAGGCCCGCAATCGTCTCGCATCATGTTCGTGGGAGAGCAGCCCGGAGACCAGGAAGATCGGCAGGGACGGCCATTCATCGGACCAGCCGGCCGACTACTGGATGCGGCGCTCGACGAAGCGGGTATAGACAGGTCGCACGTCTACGTCACCAACGCGGTGAAGCATTTCAAATTTGAGGAACGCGGCAAGCGCCGGCTCCACAAACGGCCTCGCGTCGCAGAGATCAAAGCCTGCCGGCCTTGGCTCGAAACCGAGGTGCACCTCGTGAAGCCCCAGGCCATCGTCTGCCTCGGCGTCACCGCAGCCCAGTCCATCCTCGGAAGTGATTACCGCCACGCAATCGACCGTGCCACATTCGTTCCGCATCCCTGGGCCCCTCATGTCGCCTGGACCATTCACCCGTCCGCCATATTGCGTGTGCAAGACTCGACCGCGCGCCGCATCGAGCACGACCATTTCGTCGCCGATCTGAAACAGCTCCAAAACGTTATCCTGCAACCGTAAGCAATGGACGCGGAACGATCGGACAACGTGAACCTTCTCAAATATGTCTATGGGCGATTCAACGCGCGCGACATCGACGCCGTGCTCGCCGCGTTGGATGAAAATGTCGTCTGGGCCAACGGCATGGAAGGAGGCCACGTACAGGGGCGCGATCAGGTGCGGAGTTACTGGACACGCCAATGGGCGACGATGGACCCACGTGTCGAGCCTGTCGCGTTCACCCGCGGTTCACAAGGCGAGGAAATCGTCGAAGTCCACCAGATAGTACACGACATTGAGGGCAAGCTTCTCCTCGATCGGATGGTCGGGCACGTGTTTCAAATCGCGAACGGCTTAATAACTCGCTTCGACATCCAGGACGAATCATAGGGCCGTGGCGCGGGCAATCTTGCCCAATGCTGTTACTTAAGGCCATATTCCCACCGTCCCCAGGCTTCACACGGAGCCGTGAGCGTAAGCGAACTTGAGCCTCAAGCGCATTTGATGAATCGTTGAGTTCTTAAGTAAACGACATGGGCAATCGTGCCTGCTGGCGCCCTTTCCGGCAATGGGGCCTTTTCACCTGGCACGAATTAAAGACGTACATTGCCGCGAGCTATTCTGCTGGCCACGCCGCTTCCGCCTCCCAAATGGAGGATTCATCACGCGGCGGCTTTCCCATCGAATACCCGTCTCGATCGCGTTCTTCCAGCGCACCGATCTCCAGCTTTCGAAGGTGCTCTCGAACAGCATCACGAACAAAGGCCGAGTGATTTTGTTTCATCCGGTGTGGCCTGATTAGTCAAGCCGTTACCAATTTCCTAGGTTAACCAACCTGCGCCAAAATGTCCCGCAACGCCGTCGGCTTACCGTTCTCCGTCCCCGCCTGCAGCGAAGGACCGATCGCTAACGCTTCGTTATGGCCTTCGAACCAGGCGATAAATCGCGACTGCTCGGCCCCAGGCAACCTCTGTTGGTTCAGCCACGTGTAGTAGGCGCCCATGTCTGCATCGACAAGCGAGCCTTCGGGATCGAACGGAACTTTGTCCGCATCCGGCGCGCCGATCGGAGCTTCCTGCCGCCGCGGCGCAAATCGCGCGACCAGCGTGTAAGGCTGCGCCCGGCGAAGCGCCTCTCGTGCCGCCCATTGCACGAAGGTCGTGCTGTAAATCTGTGTTCCGGAACCTTCCGTCAGCAAACTCAGTTCGAAACGGCTTAACACCGGGCCACCCTTTCCGCTCGAAAGTCCCACGTCGTCCGGCTTCATCGCGGCCAATTGCGTACGCAGCAGTTCCGGACCGCCGCCCCCCGGCTGCATCACCTTCGTCATCCTGGCAATCAGCGCGTCGCACACCGGACGCAGCGCCCGATACGAAACACAGGCAAGCGAATCATCGCGAACGGCCAGGTCTCCGCCGTCAATGTACCAGTGCGCAAACGGAGCCGGATGCTCCGCGGCCCGGGCGCGAAGCGCGTCGAAAAACACCGCCGCCCCACCCTCCGGAAGAACGTTCGTGTAATGGACGCCATGCGCGCGAAGATTCCGGAACAATCGATACTGCGTTCCTTGCGCCTTCTCCCCGACCAGCACCATCGCCAGGCGAGGCATCGGCAATGGTTCGTCTTTCTTGCCTGCGTTCACAATCTCGATATACTTCACCGACGCTTCGCGAAAGGCGTCAATCTGGTGGCTCGCCCATAGGTGCGCAGTAAGACGTTCCGAAAACTGCACCGGCTGATTGATCCAATCCATCTGCGCCAGTTCCGGCGCGACTGTAATCTTGACGAACGGCGCCATCAAAGATTGGATCTCTGTTTCCGAATGCTCACGCAAAAAAGCCAGTTGTCGATCCAGGTCCTTCCGCTCCGCCGGGAATCGCCAGTCATAGGCAATCAGTTCACGCAACAGCAGCGGCAGGAAGCTCAACGGCAACTGACGAAACATCGTCAGATGTTGCACCGCGCGCGCGCGCGCTTCCAGCGGATAGCCGTTGAAGCGCTCAGCAGTCAACTCGTTCGGCAGCATCACGCAATCTCCGCAATGGGCTTGCCCTGCGAATACCGCGCCGAGAATCCAAGCAGGGATCCGAGCGTCGGCACCAGATCCGTCGATTCCAGCGGACGATCGATCACCGTGTTCTGCCGGATTCCCGGACCTAACGCCATCATCCAGGTAGTCCGCGACAAAGCATCGCCGGTTCTATGATGTTGGAACCCGTTTCCGCCCGGGTCCATATCCGAGTCCCGGCCGAAATCAGGAAGAATGAACAGCGACGTTTTGCCCGCGTACTCCGGCGCGCGCTGGATGGCATCCCATAACTGCGCGCACAACTTATCGGTCCGCTTGATGGCATCGATATAAAGCGAATACGCTCCGGCATGCGCCACGTCGATATCGTGCAAAGTGATCCATATCAGCGTGGGCGCCACCTCACGCATCAGCGAACGTGCGATATAGATCGAAAGCTCGTCGGGACTCGTCAGCGTTTGCGCGTGAGATTGAAAATCCGTCAGCGAAAGCTTCAGCAATTCAGCCAGCTCGTGCAATTGACCCGCGCCGCCGCCGCTCAAATCGGGTGCATACAGCGGGGTTTCATAGTTGTCGCGCAGCAGGTGCTCGTACGGACTAACATCGCTCGAAGAAAGCGATGCGGCCAGCAGTTGTTTCGGCAGAATCACCCGCGCTCCCATGCCGGGACCGTACTGGCGGTGGCTGCTCTCGCCGATCCGGTTGAAGCCGTTGCTCGGTGCAATCACCCACGCATCCGAAGCCGGCCGGCGTAAGTCGGTGCGGAAATACTCAAAGACGGTCGGGTTCTGCGGCGAGACGGCGGCGAAGTTATTGAACGTTTCGTAAGTGCCGGTGGCCAAACTCGCATTTGCAACGTAGTGGCCAAGAATCCCGCGATTAACCACCTGCGTGAAGAATGTAGCCTGCGGAACCAGCTTGGAGAGCAGGAGCGGAATGTTCTCCTGCCCTTGCGGCATGAACGTCTCCTGATCCCTCGCCCCGCCGCCGAACGTCACCACAACAACTTTTTTGGATGACGATGAGGACGCTCTCGCAAACCGCGGACTCAGGCCGCCCAGCGCACCCCATGCAGCCGCACCCGTGGCAACTCGAAGAAACTCGCGGCGGCTTCTCGCAACCGCTTGCGCGACCTGGCGATCAGATGAAAACAACCTATGCCCCTAAGTGACGATTATTACTATTCTATTCTTCCCGGACCGTCAAAACCTGCCCCGTCGCAATACCTGTCAGCAGTTGCCGTCGGCCCGTAGGCCAGGTAATTTCAATGCGGTCGATGGCAGTCGCCGGCCCGGTTCCGAAGTGAAGCCGCAGATCACTCTGCGAAAGATAGCTCCCGCCACTGCGCACTTCGTCAGTCTGGACCATGCCGTTAACCGTCAACTTCACCTTCGCTCCAATCGCACTTCGATTCGAGCGCGTGCCCACCAGCCGCAGAAGAATCCAATGCCCCGCAACCGGCCCGTCTTGCTTCAGCAGCGAAGGCGTTTCGTTCTGATTGTTAACCGCTACTTCGATCGCCCCGTCATTTTCAATATCGCCGAAAGCCGCCCCGCGCGCCGAATGCAATTCTGCAAACGCCGGACCCGCCTTCGTAACGTCGCGAAACCGGCCGCCGCCAAGGTTCTGATACAGAATCGCGTGGTCTTTGAAATGAATGTCGACACCCAGTTTGTCCACTTCGGGGAACACGTGCCCGTTCACCAGCAGCAGGTCGCGTAACCCGCTATTGTCGAAATCGAAGAACCCGGTGCCCCAGCCCACATACCGCGTATTCTGCCCGAGCCCCGCATCCAGCGTGACATCGTCGAAATTGCCGCCGCCCCGGTTTTGGTACAAAGTCTCGAACTCATCCGAAAAGTTTGTCCGGAAAATACCGGTGGTCCCATCATTGCGGTAATCGCCGGCAGCCACGCCCATGCCCGACATCGCCTTCCCGTTCTGGTCAAACGCAACCCCGCGCAGCACGCCTTCCTCCTCAAAACGGCCGCCGCCCTTATTTACGTAGAGCAGGGACGGAGTCTGATCGCATGCGACATAAATGTCCGGCAGTCCGTCGCGATTGAAATCGCCCGTCAGCACGCCGAGTCCGTAATGTCCTTCAGGCTCAGCAATGCCCGACATCTGCGAGATGTCCCGAAACGTACCATCGCCGTTGTTGCGATAGAGAAGGTTGCGATCGAATGGCAATCCGCGAGGTCCGCAAGCGACAGGAATGGCGCGGTAGAAGCAATACGGATTTGCCCCCGGCTTCGGCGTCCTCGCTGGATCGAACTTCAGATAGTTCGCCACGAACAAATCCAGATGCCCGTCATTATCGATATCGACAAACGCGCATCCGGTGTTGTAGCGCATACGGTCCTGCGTCAACTTCGCAACTGCGGTAACGTCTTCAAAGCGCTTGCCGCCGATGTTCCGGTAAAGATGGTTCTGCCCCCAGTAGGTGACGAACAGATCGGTATAACCGTCATTGTCATAATCGCCCGCGCAAACGCCTTGCGCCCAGCCGCCGCCGCTGGATCCGGAAATGGGCTTCAGACCAACTTGGGCAGTGACATCGCGAAACTTGTCATGCCCTTCGTTGTGATACATGCGATTGCTGCCGCCGTCGCCCGAGAGGACAAACAGATCAAGCAACCCATCGTTGTCGTAGTCGACAAACGCGATGCCGCTGCCGGTGGTTTCGAGAATGAACTGCTTTGAAACCACGCCACCATTCGGAAAGATGTCCGTGAGGCCCGCCTGCTGAGCGATATTCCTGAAAAAGGGTACAGCAGCCAAAACAAAAAGCACCCGTAAATCAGTCATCTACTCCAGCCTGCCTTGCCCACTGTCCTCAACCTTGGCACCATCCGTCAAGGCTCAGGAGGCTTCTCCCCCAGCTTCTTCAAAAAATTCGAAAACTCCCCATCGGGCGGTTTCTGGAGTTTGTCCAAAGTCTCCTTCTCGCGCTTGGCTTTATCCATATCGCCGGTATCCCGATACGCCGTCAGCAGAGCATAATGCGCCGCTTCGTTATCCGGCTCTATGGCGGTCGCTTTTGTCAGCAGGGGAATCGCCTTTTCATACTTCTTCTCCTGTGCGTAGATCCGCGCCAGCGCAACCAGCGCATGCGTGAACTCCGGCGACAAGGCAACGGCGCGTTCCAGATGACTCTTCGCACCGTCCGGGTCGCCTTGCACGCGCTTGATCTGCGCGATCTGAAATTCGCAGGCCGCATCCTCGGGACTGATCTTCAGCTCTGCCTGAAACTCGGCCACAGCCTTGGCGTAAGCATCCGGATTGTGACCATCCAGCAGGATCGCGCGCCCCAGCCGATAGTGAAGCTCCGGTGCGCTGGGATTCAGCTCAATGGCTTTGCGATACTCGCCAATCGCCTCGGCATAACGGTTCTCCACCTCGAAGATCTCGGCCGACAGCTCGTGCACGCGATACGACGCCGGGGTGCGTTGGAACATCAAATACGTCGCGTCGTTAAACGCCTTTATATGCGCCTTCGCCGCCAGGTAAAGAACATCAGCGTCGTTCGGATACTTGCGCACCAGACTATCCAACAAATCAAATGCCTTCGAGTTCTGCCCCAGCGCATTCGCGCACTTCACCGCCGCGATCCCGGCAAGCCGGCCCAGCGCAGGGTCAACATTTCGTTCTGCAGTAAGAGATGGTAGAGCAGTCTGGCAATCCCCCAGCGCCGCCTGCGTCAAAGCAAGAAAGGTCGCCGCCGTCATATCCGACGAATCTTTCGCTGCCTGTTGAAGCTGCGGCAGCGCCTCCGAATATCGGCCTTGCTCGAAAGCCGCAATGCCCTGATCGCGAACCGAGGTGAGAGCAGCAGCCAGAACCAGAAAAGCGGCGAAGCTAATGCCCGGCATCATCCAACATCAAATCCACGTTGGCAAAACGCTGGTTCTTCTTGTCTTCGTAATAACGAAAGCTCAACATCGGCGGCAAGCCCGGCGCAATCATCCTGGGCGGTTCCACTCGCTTGTTCGGATCGTCCGCCAACGCGACGCATCGCCCGGATGCCACCACCTTGTCGATTATGACTTTGTCAGGCGGCTTCTGTTGCCGCGCCGGCGCAGGTGTCGTATCCAGTAAAAAGAAGGCAAGTACGATCAGCATGAAAACTACTACCGGCTTTCCAACTCTTGCAGCGCGCGTCGTGCTGTCGGATCATCCGGCTTCCGATCCAGCAATTGCTGCATAACTTCGCGGGCTTTCTCCTTGTCCCCCGATTGGACATAGGTTCGCCCGAGATTCAGATAGAGTATACCGTCATCCGGGGCAACCTGAATTCCGTAACGCCAGGCCGCAATCGCATCGTTCACCTTGCCTTGGCGCGCAAACAGCACTCCCAGATTGTTAATCGCCTCCGCGTAATTCCGGCGCCCGGCAATCGCGCGCTCGAAGTATTGACGTGCCAGATCGAGTTGCCCCTGCGTAGCCTTCGCCAGTCCCAAACCATTCGCCGCTTCGGGCGACTTCGGTTCAACCTTCAACGCCCGTTCATAGAAGGAGGTTGCCTCGGTTTCCTGCTTCTTCGCGGCCGCTACGCCGCCCAGTCCCAGCAGCGCGCCCACCGAGGAGGAGTTCACCTGCAGCGCCCGCGCAAAGTATGTCTCGGCCAGGTCGAACTGCTCCGTTTGCAGATGAATCTGACCGGCCAGCACCAATACCCGTGCATTGTCCGGTTCGTGCTCCAACACCTTGTTCAGATACGGCAACGCTCGGTCCGGGTAACCGGCCCATAAATAGGCGGCGCCGAACTTGAAGAAGTCGCGCTTCGGCTTCTTAATGTAGGCGCCGGGGAACGGCAGCCCGCGATCGGGCGATTTATCAGCCAAATCGGCCGCGACCTGTTCCTGCGACGGAGGAGCCGCATAAACCTTAACCGCTTCGCCGGCTTCATTCAGCAGCATTGGCAGCGGCGGCTTCAGCGTCGTCCGCCAATCAAATAGATACCGCCGGAAGATCTGATATTCGGGTGTCGCCTCCGTCACAGTAAAAAGTCCGGGACCACGCTCCTTGGTTGGCAAAGGAATCGGTTCGAGAAACCACGTATCGTGAAGCGCCATCTGATTGTCGGCCTTAACGGGAAGCGACGCCAGCTTCGCTTGAGCCCGAAACGGCTTGCACGTAAATTCCTGAGTTCCTTCCGTCAGTTGATAGCTGCACCCGCTTTTCAGGTCTGAAAAGGTTTGAACCAATCCCGACGGCCAGACAATGCGAACGTGTTTCGCGACCGTTGCCGTCCCAAGTCCAAACAGAATCCGCTTGCTGTGCTGCGAAAGAAACCCCGAGCCCGCCTCGAGCCACTTCGTGCGCCCGTCCACCTCCACACGCGCGCCGATCGCGTCGCGGTTCGATTTCGTACCGCGCAAGTCAAAGGCGATCGAATTGTTAGACCCGGTGCAGTTGTTCTGTAAAACCCGTAGCTGTGGACCGAGCCGGCTCTTCAACAGGATGTCCGGCCGCCCATCGTTGTCGAAGTCCGTTACGGCGAACGCCCGGCTGTCTTCAGCAAAATCGACGCCGCTCACGCCGGAGAAATCGAAGTATCGATCGCCCCGCCGGACATGAAAGACGTTCGGTTCGTGCCCGTTCCAGCTATATTCCTCCCGGATGAATTGATTGATCGCGTTCCACCCGTTCTCATACGCGCTCGACGGCGCATGCGTCACCGGAGATTGCGCCACCACCTGCCGCCAGAAGAAGCTTTCCAGGTCTACTTCGGAGGAATTTGTCAACATGCCGCAGGTCACCAGAACTTCCGCATTGCCGTCGTTATCGAAATCGTGGCCTCCCGCCGCCCACGCCCATCGGCCGAATGCCGCATGCTGTTGCATCGTGACGTCCGCAAACGTACCGTCACCCTTATTGCGGAACAGCGAGTTCCCCATCGTGTGCCCGATATAAGCCTCCGGCTCTTTTCGCGCCGGCTCGAATTTCGGGTCCAGAACCAATCGCTGCCCGGCCCCCGTCCACATATTGGCGACGTACAGATCGGGATTGCCGTCATGATCCAGGTCGAACCACGAGGCGCTCATCCCCGGCCCGACATCTTCCACACCGGCTTCCGCCGCAACGTCCGTAAACTTGCCTTCGCGATTACGATATAAATTCTTCCGCCCGAAATCATTCGCCACGTACAGATCCGGCCAGCCGTCCCCGTTGTAATCGCACCACGCAGGAGCGAAACTGAACCGGTCGTTGTTTTGGTTCATGCCGGTTTCGGCCGTGCAGTCGCGCAAGACGCCCGAGCCATCGGCATTCAGCATATTTCGAAACAAGAAGTTGGGCGGACCGTTCCGCGCATCGTGGTAAGGCGATGCATAGGTATATTGCGCCTCGCTTTGAAAGTAAACGTAGCAGCAGAGATAAACGTCGACTTTCCCGTCGCGGTCAAAGTCCGCTGCCGCCATTCCGGTGAAGCCGCCCTTCGGAGCCGTCGCGAAATCGAACGCATCCAGCCGAGCGCGATAGCGATTGCCCTCATGCAGAAAGAGAACCGGCCCACTGATTCGTAAAACAATCAGGTCCTGCCGCCCGTTATTGCGTAAATCGAGAAACAACGCGGAGGACGTGTCGTCCAGCAGATCCACGCCCCACGGCTCGGTGATGTCCGTCATCTTGCCGTCCGGCCCGAATTTGAACAACTTGTTAGGCAGACCGCCGGGCTGGCAAACGTAAACCTCGTCGATTCCGTCGTCATCGATATCTCCCACCGCAATGCCGTTGCTGCCGTAAATATCGATACCCGTTGCCGGATCCAGCCGCGCGCGCCAATATGGAATCCCGCGCGCCAATTGAGCATCAAACTCCGTCACGTCGCGAAACCACGGCTCCGCCGCCGAAGTGATCTCTTCGCTCACAGGGGCAAACGACGTAATCCTCCCCGCATCCCAGGCGAGCGTCCAATAGCCGACACGATGAAATAACCGCCCACTCAGCGTGCCGGCAATCTCATATCGGATCAAGTACCCACTGTGGGGCGGCCAATCCTGGCCGCGGACGGCTTTCGAGCCGTCCCTGTCCGGCAAAACAGAGAAGTGCGCACGCCGAACATCTCCCAGCGATTCGACCCAGCGCCGCCACCCCTCCGCCAAGTCGGTATCCGCCGCATCAAATCGTGCTAGCGAAACATCATCCGTAATCTTTTCGAACGAACGAGGGCAAACAGAACTTCCGCTAGCTGTCGCCGCAAGCGGTAGCTCCCCGCTCCGCAGCGCCGAACTCAAAGCTTCTCGAATCGAAAAAGCCGTTTGCTCTTCCGGGAATTGATCTGCGCCCGGCAAAATATACTGACGCAGCGCCTCGTAAGGAGCCCGATGTTCATAAGGTGTGTGTTCGTCAGCCGCTGCAACAGACGTTGTCGCAACAGCAGCAAGCGCCGGCGCAACCGAACTAGCTGCCAGAAACTCCCGGCGCGTCACGGCTGTTCGGAAGCCCGTTCTGTGACAGTGAGATTTTGATCGGCAGCCGTCGACCCAATCTTTTGCACAATGCCGCTGGGCCAATGAATCTCGATCCCATCCACAACCGTCGTCGCTCCCAGCCCGAAATGCAGCGTCATATCGTTTTGCGAGTAGTAGCTGCCCCCGCTCATCACTTCATCAATCATCCTGCGCCCGCCGGCGGTCACGATCGCCCGCGCCCCAATCGCGCTGCGATTCGATTTCGTTCCTCGTAGCACCAGATTGAGGTAATGCCCATGGCCGCCCGTGTTCTTCAACAGACTTGGCCTTGCATTCATATTGACAATGACGATCTCGGGCCTCCCGTCGCCGTCCAAATCCCCCACCGCCAATCCCCTAGCTGGCCGCGGAGTCTGAAATGCCGGACCGGCCGCCGCCGTAATGTCTTCGAACTTCCCATTCCCCAGATTGCGATACAGCACGGTTGGCTGCAGATACGTATCGCCCAGCTGTTTCCCTTCCACTTCCGGATAAACATGTCCGTTCGCCACCACCAGATCCCGCCAGCCATCATCATCCACGTCTACGAACGCGATGCCCCACCCAAGCAGTTGCCGCGCGCTGAGGCCCGCATGCAAAGAAACATCGGTAAAAAACTTGCCGTCATCGTTGTGAAACAGTGACGTCAGGTCGCCTGAAAAATTCGTCTTCGCGATATCCAGCAACCCGTCCCCGTCGTAGTCGCCAACCGAGATCCCCATACCGGCCTGTAACGCGCCATCGAAATTGAAAGCGGTTCCGCTCTCCGCCCCGCGTTCTTCAAATGCTCCGTTATGCAGATTATGGAAGAATAAACTCGGCGTCATGTCGCAGGCCACGTAAATATCCGGCCAACCATCGTTGTCGAAATCAGCGGCAACCACTTGCAACCCATAGCGTCCGCCCGGCTTCGAAATCCCGGCCGCTTCCGTCACATCCGTAAAAGTTCCATCCCGGTTGTTGTGATAAAGAACGTTGTGCGCGAGCGGCAGGCCGCGCGGGCCGCACATCACCGGAATCCCTTTCCAGGTGCAAAACTCTCCCTGACCCGGGTGTGGTGTTTTGGCCAGATCGAGATCGACATAGTTCGCGACGAACAGATCCAGATACCCGTCCCGGTCGTAATCGACGAACGAACATCCCGATCCATACCGCGTCCCGGTTACCGGCAAATGTGCCTTCTCGGTGACGTCTTCGAAGGCCCCATCGCCGCGATTCCGATAGAGCGTGTTGTGACCGTAAGCGGTAAGCAGAACGTCGGGCCGCCCGTCGTTGTCGTAATCACCGACACAGACGCCCTGGCCCCATCCTGTCGCCCGAAGACCTGCGCGTTGCGACATATTGCGGAAGCGGCCGCTACCCTCGTTGTGATAGAGTTGCGGGGCGCTCGCCTCAACCTTTCCGGCATTCAAACGCGCGCCGTTCGCAAAGAAGAGATCGTTCCTCCCATCGCCGTCGTAATCGAAGATGGCGACACCGTTACCGGTCGTCTCCAGAATGTAGTCTTTCCGTGAGGTCCCGCCGTAAGTATTTGCCTCGCTGAGCCCCAACACTTCGGCGAAATCCTCAAAATGCACCGCCGTAACCGAAACCGCAGCCAACAACATTCCGGGAAGGGCATAAAGCCACAGACGCCGCATGAAACCCGAATTATAGTCCGTAGTGGCGCAGACACTCGTGTCTGCCGTCTCGACAATCGTGTCGAGACCGATGCCTCCCCACTCGGAAAAGACCCGGCTGTCAGCGTTTACATATTTTTACGTTGCGGTATGATAGTTCCACACTAGTAGTTCTAGTTAGTTAGTCTTAATTGCTTTCCAAGGGAGGAAAGGTATGCCACGTTGGCTTGCAGGAGCACTGCATATAGCTCTAGCATTCCTATTGTTCTCGACAATCGCTCTGGCCCAGCGAGATCTCGGAACTGTTACCGGAGTTGTCATCGACCCGCAGGGTGCGGCAGTTCCAAACGCAAAAATTACCATCACGAACGAAGCTGCTGGAGTTTCGATCGATACCGTCACTACCGATACCGGCTCATATACTCGCCCGGCTTTAACGCCGGGAGTTTACACGGTGACCGTAGAAGCCCCAGGATTCCAGAAAGCTGCGCAAAAGGGAATCACCGTCACTCCGGGCGACTCGGTTTCGGTCAACATCACGTTGCAAGTGGGAAACGCTTCGCAGACCGTCGAAGTCACGGCAGATGCGCCACTACTGCAAACGGAAACCACGACAATTGGCCAGAATCTGAATGCGACTCAGGTCTCCGAGTTGCCGCTCGGCGGCCAGCGCACCTTCACATTTCTAGCGCGTTTGACACCGGGCGTTGTACCGGCTGAAAACGGTGCGCGCGATGCGTTGGGCGGAGGCTTTTCCGCCAACGGCGTTCGCTCCACAGGGTCGAATAACTTCCTGTTGAACGGCGTCGACAACAACGTCAACGTCATCGACTTCATCAACCAGACCTCGTTCGTCATCGGTCCTTCAGTCGAAGCGATCGGCGACATGCAGGTGATTACGAACGGAGCCAGCGCCGAATATGGACGCGCGGCCGGCGGTGTCCTGGATGTCAGCTTGAAGTCCGGGTCAAACGCCGTTCACGGCGTCATATTTGAGGTCTTACAGAACACCGACCTGGATGCGAACCGGTGGGAAAACAATCTTGCCGGAAACCCTCGTAGTAAGTTCATCCAAAATCAGTTTGGCGGTGCCGTGGGCGCCCCGATCATCAAAAACAAGCTGTTCATCTTCGGCGATTATCAGGGGACGCGAATAAATACAGCGGGCGGAGTAATTCAAAACCTTGGCTATGGTGGGTTCTATACCATCCCAACACCAGCCATGGTTTCCGGCGACTTCTCCGCTCTTGGAGTGCCAATCTATGACCCGAAGAGCACAACGTGTACCAGCGGTTGCGCGGCTGGGACCCTGAATGCGCTTCCCGGAGCTACACCGGTCTATTCGCGCAGGCAATATCCGGGCAACAGGATTCCCACCAGCGACATGGACCCAGTCGCGATGAAATTGGCTGCTCTTTATCCCGCTCCGAATACCCTTTCCTCGCATTGCAACGTAGCGGGTGCCGGTTGCTACTTCGCACAGACGCCTGGCACTCTGAATCAGGATCAGGGTGATGCCCGTGTCGATTACCACCTCAACGACGCAAACAGCATCTTTGGGACGGTTAGTTGGTCCAATACCTACAAAAACAGCACTGTGCCCTTCGCGGGCGCGCTGGACGGCGGAGACTTCAACGGCAACAGCGAGTCAGATCTGGGACGCAATGGCCAGTTGAGCTGGACCCATACGTTCTCCCCCACAATGGTCAACGAGGCACGCGTTGGTTTCAGCCGTCTCGTAACCGCCCGTACCCAGGCCAATGCCAATACCGACGTCTACGCAGAGTTGGGAATTGGCGGCTATAACCCATTTACCACCCTGAACGGCGGAGCACCCCAATTTGGACTTGGCCGTTACAGGCAAGTCGGCGCCAACGATTGGCTTCCCACCCAGGAATACAACAATGAGTGGGACCTGATCGAAAACCTTTCGGTGACGAAGGGAAACCACAACCTGAAGTTCGGCGCGGAAGTTCGCTTGCTTCATTTCCCCTTCTTCCAGGTTCCATTCCCGCACGGCGAAATGAACTTCTCTCGTGTGGAGACAAGTAATGCGAATCCCAGCGCGACATCCACCACTGGCGACGAATTTGCGTCCTTTCTGCTCGGCGCTATCGACAACGGTCAGATTTCGACCACGAACTTCATCTCTTCGAGCAAGCGGGCCTATGCCGGATATGTTCAGGATAACTGGAAAGTGACTCCCAAGTTGACGCTGAACCTCGGTGTGCGTTATGAGCTGTTCACGCCTATTGGAGAGCAGTTCGGACGGCAATCCAACTTTGACCTTGACAATCTGACTCTGTACATTCCGCGAGGTCCGAACCAGGACGCTCCTCTTCCCCCAAACTTCAATAAGCCCGCGGTTATCAACGGAGTAACATTCCCCGCTCTGTTTAAGACTCCGATTAACGTCAGCCGTGGTGTGGTCGGTCCTTACCTGATTCCCTGGGATAAGGCAGACTTCGGGCCAAGGCTCGGCTTTGCCTATCAAGTGCAGCCAAAAACGGTCGTCCGTGGCTTCTTCGGCATCTTCTATAGCGGCGAAGAAAACCAGGGTGGCAACCCCAACCGCGGCGAATCCGCGCCCTTTAATCAATCGCCTCAGTTAAACAGACCCGCTGGCGTGACGCAGTTCCAACCCGATCCTCTGTTCGCCAACGGTGCAGCAACTGGCGCAATATCTGTCGGATATCCGGTGAATGTGTTTAATGGATTCCCGGTCTCGTCACTGCAATTTCGCAGCCTCGCATTGAATTTCCGCAACGGTATGGTCCAGGAATGGAACATGGCGATCCAGCGGGAACTTCCCAAAAACATGGCTCTGGAAGTCGGCTATATCGGAAATCACCAGATGCA
>DATBDT010000072.1:0-139935 GCA_036269815.1 Bryobacteraceae bacterium | reverse complement strand
GGCATGGAGATGGTGATGCCGGGCGACAACGTGGCGATGGAAGTGGAGTTGATCACGCCGGTCGCTATGGATAAGGGACTGCGGTTCGCGATTCGCGAAGGCGGCCGTACCGTCGGCGCCGGCACCGTCACCGACATCTTGGCCTAAGAAAACAAATAGTTGATGTTGCGAGCGTCCGGCGTTTTCCGCCAGGCGCTCGCGTTCTGAGTAGAGAAAAAGAAAAAAGAAATGAAAGAACGCATCCGCATCCGGCTCAAAGCATATGACCACCGCATTTTGGACCAGTCGACTGGCGATATCGTCGACACGGCCAAACGCACCGGTGCAACCGTAGCCGGGCCGATTCCATTGCCGACTCTGAAGAACCGTTATACGGTGCTGCGCTCGCCGCACGTCGACAAGAAGTCGCGGGAGCAGTTCGAAATTCGTACTCATAAACGGCTGTTGGACATTCTGGAGCCGACGCAGGAAACGGTGGACGCGCTGATGAAGCTTGATCTGCCGGCGGGTGTAGACGTTGAAATCAAGGCTTTCGGCAAGAAATAGCCAGGCAGGGATTTTGGCGGATAAGGACAGCAGGAAAACGGAAGCGCAGGCGAAGGTAGGCACTAGACAATGAGTCCAGGAATTCTTGGCAAAAAACTCGGTATGACACAGGTTTTCGCGGCGGACGGGCAAGTCGTTCCCGTAACCCTGGTGAAAGCAGGCCCGTGTGTTGTCACCCAGCGTAAAACTCCGGCAACGGACGGCTATGATGCCGTGCAGCTCGGTTTAATGGAATACGCCAAGCAGCAGAATAAGCCATTCGCCGGTCACTTGAAGAAGTCGAATGCAGAAGGTGTGAAGTATCTCCGCGAGTTTCGGTTAGGCCAGGGAACGGGCGATCTGAAGCAGGGCGATCGTGTGCTGGCGGAAGAATTCAAGCCCAATGATGTTGTGGATGTTATCGGGACCAGCAAAGGCCGAGGGTTCCAGGGCGTAGTGAAGCGCCATCATTTCCGCGGTGGCGACGCGACGCATGGCTCGATGTTTCACCGCGCGCCCGGATCGATCGGCGGTTCGAGCTTTCCATCGCGCGTGTTCCCCGGCATGAAGATGGGTGGCCGCATGGGCGCCGATCAGGTGACGGTTCGCAATCTGGAAATCGTAAGCGTGGATGCCGAAGATAATGTCATCGCGGTAAAGGGCGCCATTCCCGGGCCGAATGGCGGCTACGTGGCGGTCCGCCGGGTACGACGGTAAAGAGTCGACGGTAAGCCAAGGAAAAGACAAATGCCGAGTGTAGAAATTGTGGATTTGAACAACGCGCCAGTGGGCTCGCTTGAGCTCTCGGATGCGGTGTTTGGCGCGGAAGTGAACGAAGCGCTGTTGTACGAAGCGGTACGTCAGTACACGGCTGCGGGGCGTTCGGGTACGGCCGCGACCAAGACGCGCCATGAGGTTTCGGGTTCGGGTAAGAAACTGTGGAAGCAGAAAGGAACCGGCCGGGCGCGTATGGGCTCCATCCGGTCGCCGTTGTGGCGGCATGGCGGCACCGTGCACGGACCGCAACCGCGCAGCTACGAGTACAAACTGCCGCGCAAAATGGTGCTGGGTGCGCTGCGATCTGCATTATCCGCAAAGCTGCGCGATGGTGAGCTGAAAGTGGTTCAGGCGTTCGAACTCGGAGATCATAAGACCAAGAGTTTCGCCGCCGTTTTGAACAACCTCGACGTGAAGAGCACGGCTCTGTTAGTCGAATCGGGTGAGAATACGAATCTGGCGCGTGGCTCGCGAAATTTGAAGCGCGTCAAATTAGTGGCAACCAAAGCCGTGAACGTCTATGACCTCCTGAAATACAAGCAGGTCTTGTTGAGCGAAACAGCGGCGAAGAAACTTTCGGAGGCATTGGCGTAATGAACGTTTACGATGTGATCCGCCGCCCTGTCATTACGGAAAAAGGGCACACTAAGCGGGAAGAAGAAGCGACGCTGTGCTTTGAAGTTCATCCGCAAGCGAATAAGATCGAGATCCGGCAGGCGGTCGAGACCGTGTTCAAGGTGAAAGTCGCCGTGGTGCGGACCAGTAACACGGCGGGCAAATTGCGCCGGCGCGGACGGTTCAGCGGTTATGCGTCGGATTGGAAGAAGGCGTATGTGCGTCTGGCAGCGGGACAGAAAGTCCCCGAGTACGCGGATATTTAAGGAAGGAAAGCGTTAGAGCATGCCGATTAAAAGTTTTCGTCCAACAACGCCGACGCGGCGCTTCCAGACGTATCTCACGCGGGAAGATATCACCAAGGACACGCCGGAAAAATCGCTGGTGGTTGGCAAGAAGCGTACCGGTGGGCGTGATGCACGCGGACGTATTTCGAGCCGGTTCATCGGTGGCGGCGCCAAGCAGACGTATCGCATCATCGATTTCAAGCGCGACAAGGTGGGTGTTGACGCAAAGGTGGCGGCGATCGAATACGATCCGAACCGCTCTGCCCGCATTGCGCTATTGCACTACGTGGATGGCGAAAAGCGGTACATCATCTGCCCGGTGGGACTCGAAGTAGGCAGGACCGTGTCAGCGGGACCAACTGCCGACATTCTCGTCGGAAATGCTCTGCCGCTGAAGAATATTCCGGCAGGTACGGTTGTTCACAATATCGAATTGAAGCCCGGTAAAGGCGGACAGATGGCCCGTTCCGCCGGCGCACAGGCCCAATTGGTTTCGAAAGAAGGCGGCATTGCCCTGTTGAAGCTTCCGTCGGGCGAAGTGCGCAAAGTACAGATCGAATGCATGGCGACGGTCGGTCAGGTTGGGAACGTAGAGCATGAAAATGTCTCGCTCGGCAAGGCGGGCCGTACGCGCTGGTTAGGCAAGCGCCCTCACAATCGCGGCGTGACGATGAACCCGGTGGACCACCCGCACGGTGGTGGTGAAGGCAAGACATCGGGTGGACGTCATCCGGTCACACCATGGGGCCAGCCGACACGCGGCTTTAAGACAAGAAATAATAAGCGGACCGACCGGTGGATTGTGACCCGGAAGGCCAAGAAGCGATAAACGGGACGCGATAGAGGCGGAATAGGAAATGAGTCGATCGCTAAAAAAGGGACCGTTCACGGATGATCACCTGGTGAAGAAGGTGGAGACGCTGAACGAAAAAAATCAAAAGTCGGTGGTGAAGACCTGGTCGCGCCGCTCGACAATCGTGCCTGACTTCATTGGGCATACGCTCGCGGTGCACAACGGCAAAAAGTTCATCCCGGTTTATGTGACCGAAAACATGGTTGGCCACAAGTTAGGTGAGTTCTCGCCGACGCGGATCTTCAAAGGTCACGCGGCGAAGGCGACCGAGAAAGGGGCGAAGTAGGCCATGGCGGAAGCTGCTGTTGCAAAGTCGGAGGCGCAGATTGCGAAGGCGGAAGCCCGTTACGTCCGCGTGTCGGCGCAGAAGGCCCGGTTGGTTATTGACATGATTCGCGGACATCAGGCGGGCGATGCGATCAATATCTTGAGCGCGACCAACAAGCGCGTTGCGGAGCCGGTAGAGAAAGTCCTGCGGTCTGCCATTGCCAATGCGGAGAATGCATCCACCGATGTAGATGTCGATCGGCTGTATATTGCGGAAGCGTACGTAAACGAAGGCCCGCGGCAGAAGCGGATCCGTCCGGCCCCGATGGGCCGCGCTTACCGGTATCAACGGCGGACCTCGCACATTGTTGTCAAGCTGGGCGAAAAAGCGCCGGAAGCAGAGGAATAAAGAAACATGGGTCAGAAAGTACATCCCTACGGCTTTCGGTTAGGCGTCACGAAGACGTGGCGTTCGCGCTGGTTCGCGAAAGCAGATTATTCGAAGCTCTTGCACGAGGATCTGGAACTACGCGAATCCTTGCAGCAGCGGCTGAAGGCAGCCGGCATCAGTTCGATCGAAGTGGATCGCCCCGGAAATAAATTACGGATCACGATTCGCACTTCACGCCCGGGCATCATCATCGGACGTAAGGGCGCCGAGATCGAAAAGCTGAAAAGCGATCTGGCTAAGAAGACCAAACGCGAGGTCTTCATCGACATTCAGGAAGTACACCGGCCAGAGCTCGATGCGCAACTGGTTTCGGAATCGATTGCGTTGCAGTTGGAAAAACGTGTGGCATTCCGGCGCGCGATGCGGAAAGCGGTCGATTCGGCGCTCCGTTTCGGCTGTAAAGGAATTAAGGTTCGCGTCTCCGGCCGTTTGAACGGAGCGGAAATCGCGCGCAGCGAATGGTATCTGCAGGGACAACTGCCGCTGCACACGCTGCGAGCAGATGTGGATTACGGATTCACTGAAGCCAGCACGACGTATGGCGTGATTGGCGTCAAAGTTTGGGTTTATAAAGGCGAAGTGATCGAAGGTGGCAATCGCCGCCCCAACTCGCTGCGCAATGAAGGGGAGCCGCGCCGCCGTCGTCGCGACGACCGGGAAAATCGTGGTGGGGATGTTCGCAGCGCGGACGGGCGCACCGAGCGCCGTTTTCCGCCTCTTAGTGGTGGCGCGCCTTCAACTGAAGCGAGCGGTGCCGGGTCTATAGTTCAGCCGGCTCCTACGGATCTTCCGAAGCCGGCATCGGCGCCCGTGATTCCGCCATTGGCGAATCCAAGTGCCCCGTCGTGGAAGCAGGAGCACCGTCCGGCTGCAACGCAGCCCGAGCCGGCAGCAGAACCAGGTAGTGAACCAGCCAAGGAGACAAACGAGTAACTCGGGCTTGATTGCCCGGACGGGTCGTTAGGAGATTAGCGCTATGTTGATGCCTAAAAAAGTAAAGTTCCGGAAGCAGCAGCGCGGCCGTATGACCGGCAAGGCCTGGCGCGGCTCGTCGCTTTCATTTGGCGACTACGGATTGAAGGCGCTTGAGTGCGGTTGGGTGACAAATCGCCAGATTGAGGCCGCGCGTATTGCCATGACGCGTTTCATCAAGCGCGGCGGTAAGGTATGGATTCGCATTTTCCCGGATAAGCCGATTACGAAGAAGCCACCGGAGACCCGTATGGGAAAAGGTAAAGGCGCGCCGGAGGCTTGGGTGGTTGTCATTAAGCCGGGCAAAATGCTTTTCGAGATGGAAGGCGTTACTCGCGAGATTGCAGCAGAAGCGATGCGGCTGGCGGCGATGAAACTGTCCGTACCGACGAAGTTTGTGGCGCGGGAACAGCTGGTAGAAGTAGCCGCAAAAGCAGGCTAGAACGGCCCTGGAAAAGTAAAGGCAAGAAGATGAAGGCAAGCAAACTGAGCAGCATGGATACAGCGGAACTGGAGCGCGAGGCGCAAGAGGCGCAGGAACAGTTATTCCGGCTGCGATTTCAGATGGGCATGGGGCAGTTCGAGGGCTTAAAGAAGTACCGGAATCTGAAAAAAGATCGTGCGCGCATGCTGACGCTGCTGAACGAAAAGCGCGCTGCCGAAACGACGGCCGGAAAGTAAGGACAGCGCAATGGCGACAGAGCAAAAGAATACAGAACAGACCGCAACCGAGCAGCCGGTTTCCACCCCGATCGGTCACAAGAACGAAAAGGTCGGCGAGGTAGTGTCGACTAAAATGGCGAAGACCATCGTGGTTGAAGTGACGCGGCGCGTAGCGCATCCGGTTTATAAGCGGATTGTCACCAAGCGCCGGAAGTTCTATGCTCACGACGAACAGGGAACGGCGAAAGTTGGCGATGTGGTGCGAATCATCGAGTGCCGCCCGCTCAGCCGTTTGAAGCGATGGCAGTTGGGTGATGTCATTCGCAAGGCCGTCCAAGTAGGCGTTGAGCATCCGGCTCTAGCGACGAGTGCCGACACCCGTGTTAAAAAGACGCTGAAGAAAAAGAACGTTAAGAAGAAAAAGTAGAAGTCCGGCCAATAGCGGCCGGAGCGCAGGCGGTTGGTGCCGCCTTGCGCGGTAAACAAGGTAGTTTTAGGGAGCGAAACCATGATTGGGATGCGAACAATTCTCGAGGTAGCCGATAACAGCGGCGCGCGCAAACTGCAGTGCATTTTGCCCCGCGGCGGCGACCTGGGACTTCGCGCGGGCTTGGGAGACGTAATCACCGCGAGTGTGAAGGAAGCGGCGCCCGATTCCAACATCAAGAAGGGGAAGGTCGTACGCTGCGTGGTCGTGCGGATGCGCAAGGAAACGCGGCGCAAAGACGGCACCTATATTCGCTTCGATTCGAACGCCGCGGTGCTGATCAACGAAGTAGGCGAACCGATTGGAACGCGTGTTTTCGGTCCGGTGGCGCGTGAGCTGCGCGACAAGCGCTTTATGAAAATTGTGTCGCTGGCACCGGAGGTGATTTAGCAATGCCAAAAATTGCATACAAACGCCGTCAGGAAAAAGGCGAATTGACCCCTCATCGCTTGAAGATTAAAAAGGATGACATGGTCCGCGTGATCTCCGGACGTGACAAAGGCAAAACCGGCAAGGTTCTTGAAGTGGACCGCTTTACACGGAAGATTACGGTGGATGGAGTCGCGATTGTGAAACGTCACACGCGTCCGAATCCGCAGAAGCAGATCAAGGGCGGTATCGCGGAAAAGCCGATGCCGATTGATGTGTCAAACGTGATGGTATTGGCCGGCGGTGTGCCGAGCCGAGTCGGCTACAAGATCGAAAAAGTGGGCGAGACCACCAGGCGTGTTCGCGTTGCGCGTAAGAGCGGTGAAACGCTCGACAAGAAATAGCGCGGTGACACGCTTGAACAAAAAGTAGGAATGGCAGGCCGTTTGGAATCGGCCACAAGGAAGCGAACCATGGCGAAAGAACAGCAGCCGAAGCCAAAAGAAGCGGCGGCAAAGAAAACTGACGGAAAGCGCAAGGGCGGCGGAGAATCACGCGGCGGCGGTAATGTACCGGAGCTGGCAACCGAACGGCCGCGCAGTGGCGGTGGAAAAGCACGTTTACGCGAGCACTACTTGAAAAGTGTGTTGCCTGCTTTGACGAAGGAGTTCTCTTACAAGAACCCGATGGCCGTTCCGAAGATTCAAAAGGTCGCGATCAACATCGGTTTGGGAGAGGCCACCGGAAACAGCAAGCTGATGGACGGCGCGGTGAACGAACTGGCTTCAATTGCCGGCCAGAAGCCCGTTGTCACGAAGGCCAAGAAATCGATCGCTGCCTTCAAGCTGCGTGAAGGGATGGCGATTGGCTGTATGGTGACGCTGCGTGGCGATCGTATGTTCGAATTTCTCGATCGTTTAATGAACGTGGCGCTTCCCCGTGTTCGCGACTTTCGCGGTGTGTCGCCGAAATCGTTCGACGGCCGTGGAAACTACACGTTGGGATTGAAGGATCAGTTGATTTTCCCGGAAATCGACTACAACAAGGTGGAAAAGACGAAGGGGATGAATATCTCGATCACCACCACGGCGAAGACGGATGCGGAAGGTCTGGCGCTGCTCCGGCAGATGGGCATGCCGTTCCGCCAATAAAGGACAAAAAGTTTAAGAATGGCGACGACTGCAAAAATCGCGAAAGAAGAAAAGAAGCTGGCAGAAATCCAGCGGGGCCATGCAGCAGGGAAGCCGGTGAAATTCGCCGTGCGGCACCGTAACCGCTGCAAGAGTTGTGGGCGCCCCCGCGGATTCTTGCGAAAGTTTTCACTGTGCCGGATATGCTTCCGGAAGTTTGCCCTCAGCGGGCAGATCCCGGGTGTAACGAAGGCTAGCTGGTAGAAGGTTCGTAGCGCAAAGGCGGTTGGTGCCGTTTTGCGCGATTAAGGAATGAAAGGTGCTGAGAAATGACAGCAGACCCCATTGCCGATATGTTGACGCGAGTGCGCAATGCACTCATCGCACGCCATCCCAAGGTGGACGTGCCCGCGTCTCGGCTGAAGAATGAGATTGCCCGCATCCTGAAGGATGAAGGCTACATTCTGAATTACAAGTTGACGGAAGAGGGCGCGAAAAAATATATCCGCCTATATTTGAAGTACACCCCGTCAAATCTTCCGGTGATTTCGCGTATTGAGCGCGTGTCCCGTCCCGGTTGCCGCGTCTATGTCGGCACCAAGGAGATTCCACGGATTCTGGGCGGATTGGGCATCAACATCGTGACCACGCCCAAGGGTGTCATGACCGGCAACGAAGCCCGGAAAGAAGGGGTTGGCGGAGAAGTGCTCTGCCAGATCTGGTAAGGAATCCACCATGTCACGAGTAGGAAAGAAACCGATTCTGTTGCCGAAGGGCGTCAAGATCAACGTCGGCGGCGAACTGCAGGTGGAAGGCCCGAAGGGCAAACTCACTGTGCCGATCCCGACCGGCATTCGCTTCGAACAGAAGGACGGCATTCTCGAAGTTGTTCGCGAGAACGACAAATATGCTGCTGCGCACGGATTGACGCGCGCCCTTGCGGCTAACGCAGTACAAGGCGTTTCGACGGGATTCACTCGCGAGCTCGATATCGTCGGTACCGGGTATCGCGCGGACGTGAAAGGCAACATAGCGACGTTCGCGCTTGGGTATTCGCATCCCATAGAGGTCGTCTTGCCGAACGGCGTGGACCTGAAAGTGGACAAGCAGACCCATTTAGTTCTTACCGGTTTCGACCGGCAGGTTGTTGGAGAGACGGCGGCGCAAATCCGCTCTCTTCGTCCTCCCGATCCATACAAGAACAAAGGCGTCCGCTACACCGGTGAAGCGTTGCGCAAGAAGGCCGGCAAAACCGGGGCGGGAGGCAAGTAATGGCGAGCAACGATTCGAGACAGGATATCCGGCGGCGGATTCACAAACGCATTCGGCGACGTGTTGCAGGGACGCTCGAACGCCCCCGCTTAGCGATCTTTCGCAGCGTGAATCACATTTATGCGCAAGTGATCGACGACCAGCAGGGGCGTACCTTAGCGTCAGCGGCCTCAACCGAGAAGGATTGGCGCGGCAAGGGCGGCAATGTCGAAGGGGCAAAACTGATCGGGGCGGCTGTCGCCCAGCGAGCCAAGGAAAAGGGCATCAGCAAAGTGGTTTTCGACCGCGGCGGCTATTTGTACCATGGCCGGATCAAGGCGCTCGCCGATGCGGCGCGGGCAGCAGGACTGGAGTTTTAATCGATGCCATCTAACGGAGTGGTGAAGCGTGTTGACCCACAGAGCCTTAACTTGAAGGAACAGGTGGTCAGCATCAACCGCGTGACGAAAGTCGTCAAGGGCGGTAAGAATATGAGCTTTTCGGCGCTCGTGGTGGTCGGAGATCCAGGCGCGAAAGTGGTCGGGTTCGGCACGGGTAAGGCGAAGGAAGTTCCCTCTGCCATCAAGAAAGGCATCGAGGCTGCGAAGAAGAATTTACGCAAAATCCATGTGCTCGAGACAACCATCCGGCACCCGGTGCTCGGGCGTTTTGGTAGCGGACTCGTGCTGCTCAAGCCGGCGCCGGAAGGAACCGGAGTCATTGCGGGCGGTCCCGTTCGTGCGGTCATTCAGGCGGTTGGCATACCGAACGTCCTCACGAAATCGATCGGTTCGCACAACGCACACAACGTCGTAAAAGCGACCATTGCGGCGCTCGAACAGCTTCATGACAAAAAGGCTGTGGCAGACATGCGCGGCCTTCCCGTCGAGAAACTGTAACGCAGTCAGGGATTACTATGGCCGAAGGAAAAATTAAGATCAAGCTGGTGCGGAGCACGATCTGCACGCCGCAAAAGCACAAGAATATCGTGAAGTCCCTCGGGCTTCATACACTGAATCGTACGGTGGAACGCCCCGACACGCCGGGCTTTCGTGGGATGGTGGCCAAGGTGCCGCATCTGCTCGAAATCGTTAACGAGAGCCAACCGCGCACGACCGGCTCAAACGGCCCTGTGCAATCGGATGAACCGCGCACAACGGGTCCCGACAGCCCGGTGCGCTCGAAGGAATAGTCTGTCATGAACCTCAGCAGTCTGCGGCCCCCGAAGGGCCAAAAGCAAAAGAAACAGCGTATCGGCCAAGGCATGGGATCCGGGCGCGGCAAATACTCCGGACGTGGTGCAAAGGGCGCCAAGTCGATTTCCGGTTACAGCAAGATGCGCGGCTTTGAAGGCGGCCAGATGCCATTGCATCGCCGTTTGCCCAAGCGCGGCTTTACCAACATCTTTCATAAGGAGTACGCCATTCTCAACGTCTCGGTATTTGAAGAGGCTGAGGGCGATGTCTTTACGCCCGAATCGTTGCAGAATGCCGGTGTAGTCAAAAAGCTGAATGCCGGCCTCAAAATTTTAGGCAACGGCGAGTTGACGCGCAAAATCACCGTCACGGCGCATCTGTTTTCCAAGTCCGCGCGGGAAAAGATCGAGAAGGCGGGCGGCACGGTTGAAGTGATCGCGCCGAAACCAGCCCCGACCGGCAAGTTAGAAGCGAAACCAAAGCCCGAATCGAAGAAGGCAAAATAGAGAACGCTCCAGCTCTTCGGTGAGCAATACCCATTCAGATGACAAAGTTCCTTGAAGCGCTCGCCAATGTTTTCCGGATCGCAGACCTGCGGAAACGGGTTCTCTTCACGTTAGGTTTGCTTGCAGTTTACCGGGTGGGAGCCTTCATTCCCACCCCTGGCATCGACCCGGTTCGGTTTCAGGAGTTCTTCAGCCGGACTGCTTCCGGCGGGTTCCTGGGATATTTAGACGTTTTCAGCGGCGGCAACCTGCGCCGGATGACGATCTTTGCCCTGGGGATTACGCCGTACATCACGGCGTCGATCATTCTGCAGCTTCTAACGGTTGTTGTTCCCACATTGGACAAGCTGCAGAAGGAAGGCGAAATCGGGCGCCGCAAAATCACTCAGTGGACGCGTTATTTGACGGTCGCCCTGGCGATTGTGCAATCCATTGGTATTGCGCTTGCGCTGCAGAGTTCGGACGGCAATTTTGTTCTGAATCCTGGAATCGGCTTCATTCTGCTGACGATGTTGACCTTTACTACAGGTACTGCATTCATCATGTGGTTGGGTGAGCAGATTACCGACCGCGGCATTGGAAATGGCATGTCGCTGATCATCTTTGTCGGCATTGTCGTGGGATTGCCGCACGCGATCATGAACATCTACCAGAACACGTTCGTCACGCACCAATGGAATGTGCTGCAACTGCTCGTGATTCTGATCGTGATGGTGGCAGTCGTCGGATTCATCGTGCTGGTCGAGAGAGGCGAGCGCCGCATTCCGGTTCAATACGCCAAGCGTGTCATCGGACGCCGCATGATGGGCGGCCATTCCACCCATCTGCCCTTGAAAGTGAATGCGGGCGGAGTGATCCCGATCATCTTCGCGTCCTCGCTGCTCGCCTTACCGCAGACTGCGGCGCAATTTCCTGTCGTAAAAAATAGCCCTGTGTTGAGCAGGATGCTCGGTGCGATTGCGTCGTCCGAGCCGTTCTACTATCTGGCATTCATTGTTCTGATCGTGTTCTTCTGCTTCTTCTACGTTTCGATCATCTTCAATCCGAACGAGGCGGCGGACAACATGCGCAAGTACGGCGGGTTCATTCCGGGCATTCGTCCCGGGAAAAACACCGCGGAGTACATGGACAAAATCCTGTCGAAGATTACTGTCGTAGGCGGGTTGTATCTGGCGATTCTCTCGCTGATTCCACAGATGATGATCTCCGGTATTCACCTGCAGCATCTACCGGGTGTCGGGAATTGGGTTGACGCGCATTTCCCGCGATTCATCCTCGATGGTCTCGGAGTGCAATTTTGGTTCGGCGGGACATCCCTGCTGATCGTGGTGGGTGTTGCGATGGATACGGTCAATCAGATTGAAGCGCAATTGATTATGCGCCATTATGAAGGGTTTACGCCGCGCGCCGGCCGCATTCGGGGCAGGCGAAGCAGCACGAGTTAAGTGAGCGGAATAAACACTGAATGGCCCGCTCCGGCGATCATCCTGTTTGGATCGCCCGGATCCGGAAAAGGAACTCAGGCCAAGCTCCTCGAAGAGCGGTTTGGGTGGCCACACGTATCTACGGGTGACATGCTTCGCACGCATATCGCGGCGGAAGATTCAATCGGCCGTGAAGTGCAGGGCACGATGAAGGCGGGTCGCCTGGTCCCCGACGAGCTGGTAAATCAACAGGTTGAGGAACGTTTGAGCCAACCGGATTGCCGCGACGGAGTCATTTTAGACGGCTATCCGCGAACGGTGCCGCAAGCCGAAGTGCTGCTGGGGATTGTAGAGCGTTTCCATTTTCGGCCTGGGGTGGTACACTTAGTGGTTGACGCTGGCCGTATTGTGCGCCGCCTTAGCGGACGTCGTCAGTGTCCTGTCTGTGGCACCCTCTACAGCATAAAAACTCACCCGCCAAAGGTTAATGGAATCTGCGATTTGGATGGGGCTGTCCTGGTGACGCGCGAGGACGATCAGGAATCTGTAATCCGCGAGCGCTTGCAGCAGTATGATTTGCAAACTCGTCCGCTTCTGGAGTTTTTCCGGAACGCGGGTTTGCCCATGATCGAAACGCAGGGCGCCAGCAAGGCGCCGGAAGAGATCATGGCGACGATTTGTGAAGCGTTGATGGCAGCGGGTTTGATTCCCGTGGCGGCAGCATAAGCGAGCTGCCCAAGGTTTTTGTGATCGTGAGAAGAAGCGCAGCAGAATTGGATAAATTGCGCCGGAGCGGATTGTTGGTGTACCAGATCCTTCAGGATTTGAAGGCCATGGTATCTGAAGGTGTCACGACTCACGATTTGGAAATAGCGGCGGAGAAAATGATCGCCGGCGCCGGAGCGCAGCCGGCGTTTAAAGGGTACTATTCGGCAGCGGCCGGGACGAAGTTTCCGTATGTCCTATGTGCATCGGTGAACGAAGAAGTTGTCCACGGAATGCCGTCTGCAAAACGGAAACTGAAGTCGGGCGACATCATCTCGCTCGATACCGGCGTTTTGCTGGACGGCTATTATGGCGACTCTGCCCTGACCGTGCCGGTAGGCGAAGTAAATGATTCGGTGAAGCGGTTGCTGCGCGTGACGGAAGAGAGCCTGGAACTCGCAATCGATAAAGTCCGGGCGGGTAACCGGCTCTTTGATATTTGTGGCACCGTAGAGAAGCACGTCGTTTCGAGCGGCTTTTCGATTGTGCGGGATTTTGTCGGCCATGGGATTGGAACTTCGCTGCATGAAGAGCCGCAGATCCCGAATTATGTTGACCGTCGCGGGGAAAACCCGCGGCTCAAACCGGGCATGGTGCTGGCGATTGAGCCTATGGTGAACGCCGGTAAGCCGGAAACGAAGGTATTAGGCGACAAGTGGACTGCGGTCGCCAAGGATGGGTCGTATTCGGCGCACTTTGAGCACATGGTCGCGGTGACGGATAACGGTCCGTGGGTTTTGTCCCGGCCTTAGCCGATGCTCGGCGAGGCTGCGGATGAAAGAGTTGTAGAAGGTTCGGTCGTCGAATTACTGCCGAGCGCGCTCGTTCGGGTGAGGTTTGAGGGTGAGCATGAGTTGCTTGCGCATCTTCCGAGTACCCGCCGGGCGAATTTTGTGCGTTTGCGGGTTGGCGACCGGGTGCGGGTAGCGCTTTCGGTAAAAGACCGGACGCGCGGGCGAATTTTGGAATTGGTTGTGAAGGGATAGCAATGAAAGTCAGGGCGTCCGTAAAGAAATTGTGCGACAAATGCAAGGTGATTCATCGGCAGGGCGTGGTACGTGTCATCTGCACGAACCCGAAGCACAAGCAACGGCAGGGTTAAGGAACTACTATGGCGCGTATTGCAGGCGTTGATTTACCAGCACGGAAGCGGGCGGCGATCGGGCTGACCTATATCTTCGGAATCGGGCGGACCCGGGCCCTTTCGTTGCTGTACCGGGCCCAGGTTGATCCGGAAAAGAAGGTGAGTGATCTTTCCGAAGAGGAAGTTAACCACCTGCGCAACCTGATTGAAGGTGAGGGCGCCATCGAGGGCGACTTGCGCAAAGAGACCTCGATGAACATCAAGCGCCTGATGGAGATGGGCTCTTATCGCGGGATGCGTCATCGCCGCGGTTTGCCGGTCCGCGGCCAGCGCACGCACACGAACGCGCGTACCCGGAAGGGTCCGCGTAAAGGCACCGTCGCCGGGAAGAAGAAAGCGACCAAGACCTAAGGTCGGGAGTTTATAACGAATGGCGAAGGCACCCGCAAAGACAGCAGGAAAGAAGAAATCCTTCAAGAAGAAGGAAAAGAAGAATGTCCCGTACGGGACCGTGCATATCCAGGCATCGTTCAACAATACGATCGTGACGTTTACCGATCAGGTTGGCAATGTGCTTGCCTGGTCGAGCTCTGGTTCGCTGGGCTTCCGCGGATCGCGCAAGGGAACTCCGTTCGCCGCGCAGCAGGCGTCGCTCACCGCAGCCAATAAGGCGAAGGAATCGGGAGTTCGGACCGTAGAGGTACGTGTCGCGGGTCCGGGTTCGGGCCGCGAATCAGCAGTTCGGGCATTGTCAACCGCTGGAATTGAAGTACGTTCGATCAAGGACGTCACGCCGATTCCCCACAACGGCTGCCGCCCGCCGAAGAAACGAAGGGTGTAAGTTTTAACGGCGCTTGCAAGCGTCGTCGCATTTAACTAAGCGGGACGAAGGCCGGCCAGGCTGTAAACCGCACCTGCAAGAGAAAAGCGCAAAGGCCGTTGTTGGCAATTTGCGCGGTATAGAAAGCGCAAAGGCAGTTCGGTGGCCGTTTTGCGCGGTTCAGAAAGGCTTTGGAGGTCTTAAAGATTGGCACGTTATAGTGGCCCTGTTTGCCGGCTTTGCCGCCGCGAGGGTATGAAGTTGTTCCTGAAAGGGGAACGCTGTCACAGCGAGAAGTGCGCCATCGAGAAACGCAACTTCGCACCTGGACAGCATGGCAAGGACAAAAAGGCCAAGATTGTTGGCTACGGCCTGCAGCTTCGCGAAAAGCAAAAGGCCCGCCGTTATTACCAGGTTCTTGAAGGCCAGTTTCGGAATCTTTACGAGAAGGCGGTGAATCAAAAAGGTATCACCGGCGAACTCATGCTGGCTATGCTCGAGAAGCGTCTCGATAACGTTCTCTATCGCATGGGTCTCGCTACCAGCCGCGCGCAAGGGCGCCAGCTGGTTCGTCACGGACACGTCAACGTCAACAGCCACAAAGTGAACATCCCCTCTTTCACGGTGAAAACCGGAGACGTCATCGAAATTCGCGAGAAGAGCAAGACCAATCCATTCATTTTGTCATCGCGCGACGCCACCGCCCATACGCCCAGCCCAGCCTGGCTTGAAGTAGACCGGGAAGCGCTCCGGGCGCGAGTTTTGCAGCAACCCAAGCGCGAAGAGTTGGTGCAGATCCAGTTGAACGAACAGCTCATCGTCGAGCTGTATTCGAAGTAAGTTCACGCGCTCTGCGTTTGCCGCGTGGGGCGTCCCTCGAAGAATCGACGAAGAGGATTAAACAGGAAACTATGTTCAAAGGATTTCAGAAGCCCAAGCGTTTAGTCGCAAATACCGAGACGCTCACGGAGCGTTATGGTCAATTTTCCGCGCAGCCGTTTGAGCGTGGATTCGGATCCACCATCGGTACCGGTCTGCGTCGCGTTTTGTTGAGCTCAATTGAGGGCGCAGCCATTACGGGCGTGCGCATCGATGGAGTTTCACACGAGTTTAGCCCGATCCCGGGCGTGGTGGAAGACGCCACGGACATCATCTTGAACCTCAAGCAGGTTCCGTTCAAGATGGCCGGAGAAGGTACTCATATCGCCCGCGTCACGATCGATGCACCGGGTGAGGTGATGAGCAGCCAGATAGAGACAGATGCCGATGTTGAAGTTCTCGACCGCAATCTGCACATCGCCACCGTGGGTGAAGGCGGAAAGCTGAATATCGAGATGCGGATCAAAAGCGGCCGTGGCTATGTTTCGGCTGACCGTAACTACGATGAGGACTTGCCGATCGGCTATATTCCGATCGACTCCGTGCACTCGCCGGTACGCAAGGTCAACTACACCGTTGAAGCAGCCCGCCTTGGTCAGAACACCGATTACGACAAGCTGAACGTTGAAGTCTGGACGAACGGCGCGATCTCACCGCAAGACGCGATTGGCCAGGCAGCCAAGCTGCTGAAGGACCATATGACGATCTTCATCAACTTCGAGGAAACACCCGAAGTCGCTGAAGAGCCGACAGAGCGCGCAGCCAACCAGATGAATGAAGTGCTGAACCGGTCGGTCGAAGAGCTGGAACTCAGCGTCCGTTCTTACAACTGTCTGAAGAACGCCAACATTCAAACCATCGGCGACCTGGTACAGAAGAGCGAATCCGAAATGCTGCGGACTAAGAATTTTGGCCGCAAATCGCTGAACGAGATCAAGGAAATCCTTTCCGGTCTCGGCCTCTCCTTCGGCATGAAGTTCGACAGCCAGGGCAGATTAGTTGGAGGCGCTCCTTCTTCTCCATCCGACTATACGAACGATTACGCCGGAGCGGAAGAGTAACTCATGCGGCACCGCAAAGCCGGCGTTAAACTCAAGCGCGATATCAGCGGCCGTCGCGCGCTGCTGCGCGGTCTGGTCACGAACGTGATCGAAGAAGAACGGATCACGACTACCGTTCCGAAGGCCAAGGCGGCCCGGCCGTTGGTCGAGAAGCTGATCACCCTCGCCAAGGAAGACAACGTTCACAAGCGCCGCCAGGCGGCAGCGTTTCTTACTACCAAAGAATCCGTTGTCAAACTGTTCGAGAAGCTCGGACCTCGCTTTAATCAGCGCAACGGCGGCTACACGCGTATCGTAAAGCTAGGCTGGCGAAAAGGCGACGGAGCCGAAACGGCCAAGCTCGAACTGGTTGGTTCTGAGCTCGTCAAGCGCGCCGCGGAACGTGCCGCACGCCGCGAAGAAAAGCTGAAGCAGACTAAGGAAGGCGCGTCGGAAGGTTAATTAACCCTCCACAGTGGTAAACAAGAACGGCTCGAAAGCTCACCAGGCTTTCGAGCCGTTCTTCTTTTAGCGTTTGTGCTTTTTCTTGTGAGCGTGTTCCGCTTCCGCTGCTGGTGCTCCGGCCGGTGCAGCCGCCTGCTCCGCCGGCGAAGCGATCTTGCTCAAGATCCGGTCTTTAATCCAGTGCTCGTCCCACCACTCGATAGGATTCACCTGCGCTCCCGCGATCAGCATGCTGAAGTGAACGTGATCGCCGAAAGCCATTCCGGTCGAGCCGCTGACTCCAATGTGCTGCTGCTTCTGCACCATGTCTCCCACCTTCACGTCGATGCGGCTCATGTGGCCGTAAAGGGTTTGCAGGCTGTAGCCGTGATCCAAAATCACGCAGTTGCCATAAATCCCGAGCCGCTCCGCATAAATGACTTTGCCCGCGTTTGCCGCCGTCACATTCATGTTCGTGGTCTGCGCCAAGTCGAAGCCCAGATGAACTTGCTCATCTACTTTCTTACCCTGGTAATAGTAACTTCGGTCATCGGCAAAGTAAGATTCGCGAGTGCCTTTGATCGGAATGAACGGGCCTGACCAGAGAATGCGATGTTCGGTATTCTTGCGCAGGTCGTAGATGGTTTGCGCATTGGCTTTGCGCATCTCGCGGTTGATCTTCACAAATCGATCGAGCAGACTGCCGGTTCCATCGGGATCGAGTTCGCCAACAACTTTCTGCATGTTCCTGTCGTTCAGCTCGATGTTGCTTTTGCGGAACTGTTTGGGAAACACCTTGACCCAGAACGAAGCGGTCACCTCGGTACCGGCATCGTTGCGCGCATAGGCGATGGGGACGACGTCGGGGGACAAATCCCATGGATACGGAAAAAGCGAGAAGCGGTGATTGCTGTTTTCGGGCTGGCCCGGCATGGCGAAGGTGCCCGCGGTGTATTTTCCTGAACGAACTCCTGCCTCCGTCCAGTTGCCGCCGAGCTCTAAGGTGACGAGTTCCGACCCACCCTGATTGATGTAATGCTGGCGTCCGTCCGCGACGATAGTCGGTGGACGCAAGGTAACTTTCACTTGCTGAGTGAGGCGTTCTGTCGCGCCGCGGAAATCGTTGGATTTTGCCGCGACCACCAGGGTTGCGCTGCCCTCCTTAAGAAACGGCGCCTGCTTTTTACCAGCCAAAAAGCCATAGATCCGAACCGGCTCCCGGGTTGCTGTTTTTTCCGTCATCAGGACTTGAGTTTGTCCGTCCTGCTCGAGCTCGGCGGTGAACGACTTGATACCGTGCGGGTCGTGCACTTCGACGGACACCGGTGTTGCAGTACCGACGGCGGTGACGGGCCGGACGAAGTTCAGCGTCGGAGATTTGCCGGAAAACCAGATGAACCCAAATATGACGAGAAGGAGCGCGAGAAGCGCAGCGGCAGCAATTTTCAACATCTTGTTCTACTTAAACCTTAAGGACACGGCGTCCTTCGATCCTATAGTTTCCTTTCAAGACCCAGGCAATCGCTTCCGAGTAGATACGATGTTCCTCGGCCAGGATGCGCGCCGAGAGCGTCTCAACCGTATCATTGTCCAGCACCGCAATGGGCGCCTGGAGCAGTATGGGGCCACTGTCCAGATTGTCATCGACCAAGTGAACGGTACACCCTGTGACCTTCACCCCATGCACCAGCGCCTGGTGCTGGGCGTCCAAACCCGGAAAGGCCGGAAGCAGAGACGGATGGATATTCAGGATGCGTTCGGCAAATTGCGAAACGAACCCACCGGTAAGCAAGCGCATGTACCCGGCGAGGCAAACCAAATCTACGCCATTCTGCTTCAGTAGTTTAGCGACGTCCGAATCGAAATCGGAGCGGTCCCGGCCGGCGGACGGTATGCAGCCGCAGCGCAGACCAAGCTCGTGAGCGCGAACCAGACCCGGCGCATCGGGCCGATTTGAAAATACGAACCCAATTTCGCAGGGCAGAGTTCCATTCAGGACGTTACGGGCAATGGCTTCGAAATTCGAGCCGCGGCCGGACAGCAGAATGCCCAGTTTCACAAATAAACGACCCTGGCCTGCTTTTTGGATTTTAATTCGACAACCCGGCCGATCTGGTGGAACGGTTCACGCAGCTTTTTAAGCAGTTGCGAAACGAACTCCAGCTTCCGGGAGGGCACAATGAACACCATTCCGATCCCGAGATTGAACGTGCGGCGAAGATCGTCTTCTGGAATATTGCCGATCTTCCCTAACACGAGAAAGATTGGCTGCTGCGGCCAGGCTGTTGGGTCGATCTCGACGCCGGTGTTCTTTGGAAGGATGCGGGGAACGTTGTCGGTGAGCCCGCCGCCGGTGATGTGCGCGGCGCCTTTCAGCAGCCGGGCGTCTCGCAGCGCAAGCAGCGGCTTCAGGTACGACTTATGGACTTTGAGAAGCTCATCGGCAAGCGTGCGGGCGAGTTCGGGGAGTTCTGTGTTTAAGTTGTGGCCCGCCGTTTCGAAAAGAACACGGCGCGCTAACGAGTAGCCGTTCGTATGCAGCCCATTCGAGGGCAGGCCGATCACAGTGTCGCCCGGCACGATGGTCTGTCCCGTGATCATCTGTTTTCGTTCGACTGCTCCGACAATGAAACCTGCTAAATCGTATTCGCCGGGTGCGTACATTCCCGGCATTTCCGCGGTCTCGCCGCCGATGAGCGCACAACCATTCTTCTTGCAGCCGCGTGCGATCCCTTCCACCACATCCGCGCAAACCTCAGCATCCAACTTGCCTACAGAAAAATAGTCGAGGAAAAAAAGAGGCTTTGCCCCCTGGACGGCGATATCGTTGACGCAGTGATTGACGAGATCTTCGCCCACAGTGTCATGACGGCCCGTAGCGAAGGCGATTTTAAGCTTGGTTCCGACACCATCGGCGGAGCTGACAAGCACGGGATCGCGCCAGCCTTTAAGAGAAAAGCCCGCTCCGAAGCTGCCGATGGACGTGAGAACACCGGGTGTGATGGTTTTGGCGGCATAGCGCTTGATCCGGCTGATGGCGCGGTCAGCTTCGTTTATATCAACGCCAGCGTCTTTGTAAGTTGTTTTCTTGGCCACGGCTTCCGCAGGATTAGTTTAGCGGACAGGCGGCAGATGGTGGAATAAGAAACAGATCACGCGAAGCGATGCTTGACGAAAGGCTAAGCTGCTGGGTTGAATGTCTCGCCTCTCAAGCACCGCGCGCGCGGGTCCGCAACTATTCTTGCGGGAACACGAAGTTGGAGTTGTAGCCGTTACCTACGTCCTGATAGAGATTCGCAGGCTGAGGCTGCTCCGAAAGGCTTGCATTTTGAATTTTGGAGTTTGCCGTGGCGCGCTCAATCAACTCCTGCAAAAGAGGAGTGGTGATCGAAGCGTCCTGGCCCTTCTTCGGTGTCTGCATGACGTGACAGTAACAGCCAATGCTGCGGGACAATCGTTTCATGGCGGCTCTGAAGGGGTGTTCGCTCGGACGTAAGCTGTGCACCAGCATGGGCTTAAGATTATTTATCGAATTTCCGCATATTTGTGAACGGAAGTGGTTAATTGGCGCTCACTGCGAGTCGGGTTCTGGCTGCGGAGATCCCATAATCAAGGCCTGGTCCCGCGCCAGATAGTTCTGGCGGAGATCCTGTGACAGCTCCATCTCTTTCTTTGCCCGTTCGGGTTGGCCAAGTTTTCGATACGCTACCGCCATCTGATAATGCACGTTGCCGTAATGGTCCGAAGCTGCGGCTTTCTCGAGGGTTGCGATGGCTTTGGCGTATTGTCCCAGACGTAGATACGCGGTCCCCAACAAACTGTTTGCTTCCGATAAATCGGGTTGCAGTCGTACTGCCTGCTCGAGATACGGAATGGCTTTCTCGTTGTCCTTCTTTTCCACGAAAACGCGCCCCAGTAAATACAGCGTGTGAGTACGCAAACCATCCAGCGCTACCGCCTTCTCAAGTTCACTCTGGGCCGCCTCGTATTCGACGTTCTCGAGATAAACTTCACCCAGGGCTTCATACAGTTCGGGTTCGTTTGGGCGCAATGGCAAGGCTGCCTGAAACTCTTTCACCGCCTCAGGAACGCTTCCGCGCACAGCGTTGCTTTCGCCCCGCAGTTGGTGCGTACGCCATCCATCCGGGAAGGACTCCTCCAGCCGGGCGTATGCTTCGGCCCCCTGCGCTTGATAAGTACGTTCCAACCAATAGCTGGCCTCGGCGTTCTGATTGGCGGTGCCATGTACTTGCGGCAGGACCCCAGCAGCAGGCTCGAATTGCTGCACTGTGAAGTATGCCTTCCCTAACGTCAGGCGTTCCGAATCCGTCAGTGATTTTCGAGCGCGCAGCGACTCGATGCAGACCGAGTAGCGATGCGCTTTGCAGGCATCCTCCTGGTCGTGGGTTCCTAAGGATGTTTGCTGCCACGCGTGAAAGTTACTTTCGAATGACTTCCAGTGGCTGTCTGCCTGTGCGCCATCGTTGGTAGTTGCGAACAGGCCGGCCAACAAAAAATGTTTCGCAGCGCTCTCCGGCTCGTTCTGCAGACTTGCCAGGAACGCGCTGACCGCCGTTTGATTGAGTTCGAACGATGGAAACTCCCGTTGCACCGACAAAAACTCCGGAGAGATTTCCCACACCTTTTGCAAAGATTCGAGCGCCGCCGCCGGCTGGCTTCGGGCTAGCTGCAGATTCGCAAGACCAAACCAGGCGAGTTCGCTTTTTGGATTAACTTCCAGCTCGCGACGGAATTCGGCTTCGGATTGATCGAATTTTTGCGCATGCAAATAGGCGTAACCGATTGCTGTATGCAGACCGGGTTGTTGAGCATCACTGGCGAGCGCTTTCTGGTACTCTTTCACCGCTTCTTCCCAGCGTTCACGCTGGAATAACAGATCACCGAGAAAGCGGTGGCCCCAGGCCGAGTCGCGATACAGATGTGCTCCTCTGTACGCCAAGCGCGCCGCCAGATCCAGGTACTGGTGTCCGAGCTTGAACCACGCCTCGGACTTGTCGGAATCGTGGAGCGCGATTTGACGGAACTGCTCCGCCGCATTGCGAAAATCGTTCTGGGCCAGATAAGATGACGCCAATGCCTCGCGCGCATCACGGTTGGCAGGATCGAGCTTCAGTGCATGCTGCAGGAACGGAAGGGCTTTTTCCGGCGACCCTAGTTTCAAGTAATCCATCCCGACGATAACGTTTGGGCCAAGCAGATCGGGCTTTTTCTGCAAGGCCTTACTCAGGTGCCGAACCGCTGAGTCGTAGTCCAGCAGCCCCTGTTCGGCGAGACCCAGGTTCACCTCGGCTTCCACGAGAGTTGGATCGAGGGCCAGCACGTTCTTGAAGTCTTCCGCCGCACGGGCAAACTGCCGCTGCTGCAACGCCTGCTGGCCGGCGCGAAATGAGTGTTCGATGGCTTCTTCGGACGTCTGACACTTGGCGGGAGTAGGAGTTATGGACCAGAGGGCAAGAAGGACGCAGGCAGTCCCGTTGTGGCGCGGCCACTTATGGCTGCCGCGCCGAGAATCGTCTCGGCGCGCTCGTCCGCCAAATAGCGCACAAGTCGGCCCGGCGGCTCGCCAGAACCAGCAAACGTTGCTTAACATCCAGCCGGGGCGACTCTGTCGTGCGCGTTTATTGAAGAGTTGCGGGTCCATGGGAACACAGTATCTGTATGAGCTCCTCTCATCGTCGCCTGCCCCACTTTTATCCGGAAGGCCGGTGGCTCTTCGTAACCCGCCATTTGCATGGCAGTCTTCCGCAGGGCAGGTATCCGCCACCAGGTAAGGCTTCCGCCGGGAAGGCCTTCGTTTGGATGGATCGGTATTTGGATCAAGCTTCCACTGGACCGTTATATCTCGGCAGGCAAGAGTTCGCCCAGCTGGTTGTGCGGTCTTTGCATAAAGGAGTTGAATTGGCTCACTACGATCTGGCAGCTTTCGTGGTAATGGCCAATCACGTACACGTTTTACTGCTGCCCAAGGTGAGCCCCAGCCGTTTGTTGCAATCCTTGAAGGGCTTCACTGCGCGCGAGGCAAACCGGATGCTGGGCCGCACGGGTGAGCCATTCTGGCAGGCCGAGTCTTACGATCATTGGGTTCGCGATGAGAAAGAGTATTCGCGGATTGCCTCGTATATTGAGAACAATCCCGTAAAGGCAGGGCTTGTAGAGCGGGCGGAAGATTACCCGTGGTCCAGCGCACATCAGCAAAACTGTCTCGACACGATTGTCGAGACGGCAGACACAAGTGTCCGCGCCACCAGGCTGCCAGGGTAGCCCGGTGGCGCGGATTAGTTGTTAGAACGTCGTCCTTAGAGCGAATTGGATCACACGCGGCAGATTGTATTGGCTGGTTACCTGCCCAAAGCTAGCGCCGCCGCAACAGTTTGTGTTGGGCGGATTGAATTGGACTCGGTTGAACGCATTGAAGAGTTCTGCCCGGAACTCAAGACCGATCCGGTCTTCCGGACCAAACTTGGTGTTCTTGAAGAACCCGAAGTCGAAGTTCTTCACACCATCCGTCCGCAGATGAGGCTCGGTGCGCGAATCGTTGCCGTAGCCGTAATCCGTCGGACTGCCGGCTGTGAATGTGGAAGTATCGAACCAATGGGCCAGCTTGTCGTCCAGAGAGCCGGATGTCATATGCTCCTGGCCAACTCTGGTTGAGAGGGCGCAGCCGACATTGGGTATGCCGGAGCTGCTCAGCGCACCTGGACATCCACCGATGATGACCGGGAAGCCGTTTTGGAAAGTGATGATCGTATCCACTCCCCAGCCTCCGATGAGCGCATTCGCAACTTTGTTCATATTGCTTAGATACTTCCTGCCCCTGCCGATGGGCAGATCAAGAACAGATGCGACCACCAGGCGCTGCGGAACGTCGAACCCATCGAGACTGCGTGCGCTGCGCAGATTATATGCGTTCGAATCCCCCCAACTCGGAGAAGCCGCCTCCAACCAATTGATTTCAGAGTTGGTGTTGTCGATGAGTTTGGAAACGGTGTAGGTGGCAAGGATTTGCGCCCCGGCCGCGAAACGTTTCTGAACCTTCAACTGCATGGAGTGGTAAATCGAATCCCGGTTGTCGGGCTCGGCCATGTGCACGTCGTCGAATTGAGGATAAGGTAGGAGCAATTGTGCAGCCTTTACCATTGGATTCGCGCTGATGTTGCCCGATTGCATGACTCCGTAAAACGGATTGGGCACCAGGGTTGTCAACGCCGCTACCTGGGCAGACGTTGTGGGCAAGAACCCTGGAGTCAATTGGTCCAAGTCCTGGTCATGCGTGGGCAGGTGCGTGCCCTTCGAGCCGGCATATGCGATATCAAACAGGGCGCTGCCAGGAAGCTGGCGCTGGATATCGAAATTCCATTGCTGGACGTAGGGAGCCAGGTAGTTGTTTAACGGAGCTTCATTCCCGGCCCCTTGCACATTGATAAAGGCCTGGTTGGCGCCCGGGGGTGCTGAGATTCCGCCAGGAAAGGGATTGGACAGCGGAGTTCTCGGGGTAACGCCATCTGCCTGCGCCACTAGCCAGTTGGTATTGATGGAGTTGATGAAGAGATTGTGCGGGGCATCATTCCAACGTCCATCCACCGGGAGATAGAAGATACCGTATCCCAGCCGGACGACCGTATTTTGATCGACCTGGTACGAAAGCCCGATACGCGGGCTGACATGGTTCCAGGACGGAAAAGCAGTGCGATCTGAATGATTCGCGGACTTCACCAAATCGTATGCGCCTTTCAGATTGGGTGTGCCAGCCGCGCCGGCAATCGGGCTGGTTTCGTTGGGATTGAAAACAACGATTCGGTTATATCGCTCCGTCCAGTCCCCTTGTAAATCGGCGCGGACGCCAAGGTTTATTGTCAGCTTCCGGCTGGCCTGGAAGGTGTCGTTGACGTAGAACGCACCATAGACGTTCTGGTCCGCGGTCTGCGCGGGCTCGGTAACGCTGTTTCCTTGTGTGGTGCTGCCGTAGCCGAGCAGGAACGAGGCAAACCCGATGCCCGATGCGGTACCCGGGACGCCCGTCTTCGGGTTGTCCGAGGTCATGCCGGCATCGAATTGAAAAAAGCCGGCAGGATCGTTGCTCTGGTAATAGTTGTTACGGAGCAGCCGATACTCTCCGCCGAACTTAAAGCTATGCTTGCCCCGCACGTACGACAGCATCGGTTCAAAGCTGTACGTATCATCGTGTGCGCCGATACCGCTGCCGGTTCCTTGCGAGCACCAACTTCCGGCGCCCCACCGGTCGTCCCCGCTCGTTTGCGAGACGCAGACGGTCGGAATGTGCGTGTAGGTCATTTGCGACGCAAGCGCAGCCCAGTTGGGGCCGAACGTGGACATATCGATGCCCTCACTCAGGGGTGTTCGCAGATACACATAGCGGGTATAGCCGAGGTGCAGATCGAGGACCGTATTGGGTGAGAACGTATAGGTGTAGCCCAAGCCGGCCTGATTGGCAACCGTATCCTCCGTACAGCGGTCACTACATACGTTGTTAAAGGGACTGTCGGGAAGCGACAGCACGTGTGAGCGCGTGTACCGTCCGAAAAGTCTCGATTTCGAACTCATGCTATAGTCGCCCCGCTCATTGATCTGATCCACATTGCCGCCAGTACTGTAACTCTCGACGAAGTTGCCGAACGGATTTCCACCCTGATTCGGCGAAGGGAAGTAATTGAGAAGCGCAGCTGAGGTGGGGTCGATGCGGCTGGCCGGAATCTTATTCCCGGCGAACGCTGTCCTGCAGGCTGGGCCGCCGGAAACGCAGTTGGTGCTGGTCAGCGGATCGTAAATAGGGAGCACAGAGCTTTGGCCGGTCGACCCTATTTGTGAAAAGTCACCGCTTCGCTCCGCAGCCGTGGGCGCCCACGTCGTCAATGTGCTTCCCTTGCGCTGCCGAAAACCCTCATAACTGGAGAAGAAGAACAGTTTGTCCTTGATGATGCGCCCTCCCCCATTGGCGCCGAATTGGTTTTGGGTAAATGGAGGACGGGGATTGCCGCCCGCGTTGGAAAAGAAGTCGTTCGCGTTCAGCACCTTGTTGCGCAGAAACTCATACGCGGACCCATGGAAAGCATTGGTGCCCGACTTTGTCGAAAGGTTAATCACCCCGCCGGCAAATCGCCCGTACTCCGGGCCCAGGTTGTTTGTCTGGACCTTGAATTCCTCAATCGCGTCTTGCGTGGGAATCACGGTTACAACGTTGAGATACGCGCCATTAGTAGGTACGCCGTCGATCAGGATCTGGCTCTGGCCGGCCTGGCCGCCGCCAATTTGGAAATCTCCCGCAGCGAAGGGATTAGCGCCGACCGGACTACCGGTGGATGAATTGCCCTGCGACGGAGAGCCCTGTGGAACCACGCCCGCGGTGAGAGCGACCAAGGCCAGTGGATTGCGGCCATTCAGCGGCAGTTCAGTGACGCTTCGCGATTCGATGACCTGCCCGAGCGAACTCGTTTCCGGCTGGAGCAAAGCTACTTCAGAGCTTACTTCGACTGTCTGGCTCACCTCTCCAACTTCCAAGCCGACATCCACGCGCAGTCCGCTCTCGATCTGAACGACAATGGGTTCCCGGATGAACTTTTTAAACCCCGGCTTTTCAGCCTCAAGCCTGTAGCGTCCGGGCAAAATATTCACCAGCGTGTAGTTGCCCGACGAATTTGATTGCAGCTTGCGCGCTTCGGCGGTATCCAGGTTGGTTAGCGTAAGGTTCGTGTCAGCAACTGCGCCGCCACTGGAGTCGGTAACGGTTCCGGCAATGGTCCCATACACGTTCTGGCTCCAGCCGCGATTCGGCGTAAAAGCCAAGACGAATACGGCCACAAAAACGAAAAGCGAGAGCTTTCGTAGATTTGGCACTTTTCCCCCTAGAAGTCAGTAACGTCCATAACACTCCATACCGACGCAGAACGGAGCGGCGGTGCGGAGAGGGATATCGTAAGAAATAACAGGTATCCTACCCGGTGCCGAATGTTAAACCTGTTAGGGGGTAATAGTCAAGTACTAGATGAGTGGCAAGGGGCTGGAAGGCTGTCCGCGCAAAAATCGCGCGTAGCCAATTGTGGCGATGACGGCCGGAGCGATGCGCGCAAGAGCAATAGCGGGGCGTCGTGTTTGGCGGCCCCGCTATTGCTCTTGCTATCAGTTAGAACAAAATCTTCAAAGCCAGCTGGACGTTGAAGGGTTCACCGGTCCCGATCCCCGGAGCGCCGTTGTATACGCCGAGTGTGGTATTCACTTGGCCCAAACCGCCGCCGAAACCAGTATTCGGGAGAGAAAGGTCGCGTGTGTTGAAGATATTGAACATTTCCACTCGGAGCTGTGTGGTGATGCGCTCCGTGATTGGCGTGTTTTTGAACACCGAGAAGTCCACCTGATACGTGGGCGGTCCAGTCAACGCGTTTCTGCCTTCATTCCCGTAGGTGCCCGGAGCGGCCAGGGCAAACGCCGCCGGGTTGAACCAATAAACCGCTTGATTGGGAATGGAAGCCGGAATGTTCTTGAACGGATCGCCGACAATGTTCAGGCGATCGTTGTTCTCTTCGGTGAGGCTGACGTCCTGGCCTGCCATCACGGTGAAGGGTTGGCCGCTATAGAAGGTCAGCAGTGAATTCAATTGCCAGCCGCCGAGAAGAAGTTTGTAACGGGATGGGGTTGGCATGGAGTAGCTGATAAAACCGCTGAAAGAATGCCGGACATCATAGTCGGAGCTTCCGTAGTCGTTCTTCAGGTCGTAGCTGTTCTGTGGAATGACGCCGCGCGTGCCCGAAAGGTCGTCGATCGAGTGTCCATAGGTATAGTTCAGCTGGAGTGAGAAGTGCTTCAGGCTGGAGGTGCGTAAAGTCGCGGTTGCTGCATTATAGTGACCGTTGCCGACGGATTCCACTTGATTGATAGCGCCAAAGTCGGGGTATTCCGCATAATAGGGGCGCGCTGTCTGTGATCCTGCACCGAGCGGAATCTGGTTGATGTCCAACGTAACCGGAAGCTTGTGACTGAGGCTGCCGATGTATCCAAATTGAACAACAGTAGTTTCCGTCAGCTGATACTGCGTATTGACGTTAAAATTCTGAACGTAGGCCGTCCGGAAGTTTTGATCGACAGAGAACACGCCGTAGGGTGGAGCTGGGATCGAGGAGCTACCAAAGATGGGAACGCCCGATTGAATCGTGAACGGATCGGCGTTGCTGGCCGCGTAGACCGGCGCGAGGCTTCCCGGGTTTGAGAGTATGCCGGTAGCGCCGCCGTTGCCGGGGCGGTTGTCACCGAAATAGTTCATGTTCGGCGTTTGATAGAAGACTCCGTAGCCGCCGCGAACGACAAATTTTCCGCCGGCCTTCGGCTGGTACGCAAAACCGAAACGCGGTGCGAAATTGTTCAAATCACGCGGATAGAGTGTGTCGATGCCGTGCCCGGTATAAACAATGCCTTGCGAGGGCAGAAAAACGGAAATGCGATTTGTCGGATCCGACGGAGGGCTCGAGTAATACCAATTCAAGCCGTAGTTCAGCATAAGTTTGGGAGTTAGTTTCCAGGAATCCTGTAAAAACAAAGAACCGCTGTTGATGTCGTAGTTGCGCTGCAGGTCGCCGATCGTAATATGCGCGCGGTCAGGCCCGAGATTGCCGGCCATGAAATCGGTAAGGGCCGCCAGCGACGTACTGACGGTAGGATCACTTGCCCAAGGTCCTTGGGTTCCGTCGAAGGTGAAAGCGCCGCGTTTGTTCCGGTCATAAAACACATCCAGACGCGCGCGGCGATACTCGCCTCCCCAGCGAAGCTGGTGATTGCGGAATGTGTAATTCATTGTGTCGTCGATGTGACCGGTTGTATCGATACGGCCCAGCGGCGGAGTTAGTCCGACTTCTGTGAAGCCGGTGATTAGAATATCCGGCGCGCCCGAAAGGGTCGGATCGGTGACACCCGTGTTCAGACCTAAGGCGACTGGATTGAATCCAGTGTTGGCGTCGTTGAATACCTGCTTGAAGTAATTCACGCCGGCCAGCACCTGATTCGTAAACCGCGGCGAAAACACCGTGTTGTACACCAACGAAAAATTGTGCATGCGGCTTGGCGCCACCTGATAATAATCCGGCAGCGCGGAGCCGACATATGCGGTTTGAGATCCGGTTCCACCGAAATAGCGGAACGCGATGTTATTTCTATCGTTGAAATTGTGATCGATTTTGACGATGCCGTTATAGCTGTTGTAGTTGTTGTCGCCCGTGCTGAAATAATTCGGAGTGGTCGCGGCGCCGTCTTTTCCGGACGGCCATAGCGAGAGCAAGTTCACCGACACCGGATTGACAGGAATACCGTACCGTGCGAGAACGGCAGAGGCTTCATTCACCCAGGCGGTCGACGGAATGGTTCCGGTGTTGCTGTTTCCTGCGATGAATAACTGCTCTTCATAAGTCAGGAAGAAAAACGTGTGATCCTTCCAGATCGGTCCGCCAAGCGAACCGCCGAACTGGTTATTCTTCAGCTTGGGAACGTCGGCAGTTGGATCTGAGAACCAGTTACGTGCCGCCAATGCGTCATTTCGATTGAAATAGTACAGCGATCCATGAAAGTCGTTCGTGCCCGACTTAATTACCAGATTGAGAGTGCCCCCGCTGTTCCGTCCGCTTTCGGCGCTGCTGTTCGATTGCAGAGAAAACTGATCAATTGCGTCAATAGGCAAAAGTGTTCCCGCGACCCCCGAGACGCCGCCCTGATTGACAGCGGCGGAATTATGCCACAGGTCGTTATTGTCGGCGCCATCGATTTGCCAATCGAGCGCGTTGGTGCGGGTTCCGTTTACCGATCCAGTGGGAGTCACTCCAGGGTTCAATTTGAGCAATTGAGTGAAGTCGCGCCCGTTGAGCGGAATTTCGAGCAACGTTTTCGTCGGAATCACGCTGGTTAAAGTAGCGGAGCTGGTGTCGATCGCAACCGTCGTAGCAGTCACCTGAACTTCGACTGCCTGGCTTGCGACTTGCAGCTTCACCGGAAGGTTGAACACGCGCCCCGCTTCGACGGCGATGCCGGTTACCTTCACAGTTTCAAATCCTTGTTGTGTGACGGTGACGTTGTACGTGCCAAGCGGAAGGTCTTGAAACAGGAAATCGCCGCTCGAAGATGCGGTGACCGAGCGATTGAGGCCGGTCGCCGTTTCGACCAACATTACCTTTGCGCCCGCAACAGTGGCGCCTGAGGCGTCTGTCACAACGCCCGTAATGCCTCCGCGAAATGTTTGCGCTTGTAGATTGAAGTTGCTAAACGCGATGACGAATGCGGTTACGAAAATCCATGTAAGGACGCGGCTCGCGCGCCTATTGTGCTCAGAAATCAATTGACACCCTCCCTAAAAAATCGTTGGATTAAGCCGGCGTGTCGCAACGGAGCTATCGGCCGTCGGACGCAGACGGGTGGAAACGGTCGCCGGACGGCGAACGATAAAGCAACTACTGATGTATTTAACGGTATTGTTACACACCGACAGAAGCCATTAAGGGAGTGGTCGGGGGCCGGACGGAAGTTTAGAGCGGCTTCTGCTGGGGTGGCCCCTCGCGCTGAAAGGCTCACCAACATCAGAGTGGTCAAGTCATCTCCGGTCCGATCACATCGAATGCGCTCTTAGCGTTTCGCGTACAGTGAGAGACAGAGGCTGTCGTTGTCCTCTGTCCGGACATGAGAGCATTTTTGAAGTTCAACCGGCGCTGGCGTGAGGCGAGGATGTTTGCCCGGGCGATGGTGTCCCCTCACCATCCAATTTTGGCTCAGATCATACCCATTCGCCGTTGCAACCTGGCATGCACGTACTGCAATGAATTTGATAAAGACTCGCGGCCGGTTCCCACTTCCGAGATGCTGCACCGCATCGACAAACTCGCCGCGCTCGGGACCAGCATCATCACTTTCAGCGGCGGCGAGCCCACGTTGCATCCTGATCTGGATTTGCTCGTCCGGCGCGTCCGGTCGAACGGCGCGATTGCGACGATCATCACAAACGGTTACCTGCTGACGCCTGAGCGAATCAAACAACTCAACGCGGCCGGGCTCGACTACCTTCAGATCAGTATCGATAACGTGCAGCCCGATGAGGTGTCGAAGAAGAGCCTGAAGGTTCTGGACCGGAAACTCGAATGGCTGAAAATTTACGCCACGTTTGACGTGACGATCAATTCCGTTTTGGGAAGTGCGATAGCTCAGCCGGAGGACGCGCACGCGATTGCAGTCCGCGCGAGAGCGCTCGGCTTCAATAGCACGGTTGGGGTGGTGCATGACGGCGGAGGACAGCTAAAGCCGCTGAGCGGAACACAAGCGGGGATCTATGAGCGTATTCTCGGCTTAAAGAAAGGATTGTTTTCCTTTTCGCACTTTGATACGTTCCAGCGCAACGTGGTGAAAGGGCTGCCGAATTCCTGGCATTGTCCGGCAGGCGGCAGATTTCTATATATCTGCGAGGATGGACTGGTTCACTATTGCTCGCAGCAGCGCGGGCATCCCGCCATTCCTCTGATGGATTACAGCCACGAGGACCTGGTTCGCGAGGGCCAAAAACCGAAGGGCTGCGCTCCGTTTTGCACGATTTCCTGTGTGCACCAAACGGCGATGCTGGACGATTTTCGCACCCGGCCGAGAGAGACACTGACCAAAATTCTGAACGGCCCGCAAGAGCGCGATCCGAAATGGAGACCGCCGGCTTCAGTGCGCGCGCTCGAATGGATGTTCTTGAGGAACTCCCGTGCGACAAGAATCTTCGGTGCCATAGCCTTGCGCGCATTCGGCGTGAGCAAGTCGCCGGCTAAATAGGTTCGGCGCGTTCCAGCTTTCGCATATGCCATTGGTCAGAATCGACGAGCGGCATCAAAATCCTTTAAAGCTGGACCGAAATTGCCACATTGGGGGCCGAATCCAGGTCACTTCCTGCGCTCGTTCGATCCTCATGCAGCCGGCTTGTCAGTATTCTCGCTTGGTTATGATGCCAGGCTGCGGCACAGGATATTTGCCGCTGGCATCCGCAACAAGCGGTGCCGGGGAATCCATCGTGAACTTTTCTATCCCGGGCGCCATAGTGTGCTCGCATTGGAGCATCTCGTCAAACGTAATTTCCCGGCCAGTGTTGGCAGCCATGCGGCCCATGCTCGAAACCAGGCTCGCCTCCACGCCGCGTTTGACCTCGTTGTAAGGTTTGTCGTCTCGAATAGCGTCTATCAAATCGTTCCACTCGTTTTGATAAGGGTCCTGCTCGTCCGGGCTCAACTTGGATTCCCAAATCAAGTCTGCAGCGGTCGCTCTCTGGCTCTTATACAGGCTTGACGGCAGCCCGCAATCACCGCTCTTGGAAGCGATCCCAATACCCTTGGTCCCCTGCACGCAACTCGTGTAGATCTCCTCGCATCCATTCATGCAGCGCCCGTCAAAGAAGAACTTGGTGCCATCTGAATACGTGTATTCCACCGAATAGACATCAAAGTTCTGATCCACGTAGGCCACTCCTTCGGGACTGACCTTGTAATGGCGGCCGCCCAACGCCTGCGCCTTAACCGGCCATTCGTTCTTCATCCATCCCATTTGATCGATGATGTGGATATAAAAGTCGTTGTAGCAGCCTCCACTTGCCCAGATGAAGCTGTGAAAACGCTTCACCTGGTACAGCAGGTCGCTTATACCAGCGGGTTTCGGTGGGGAGAGGAAATATCCGACGGGGCCATGCATGCGGTAACCACGCTGCAGAATGATCTCGCCGATCTCCCCGTTATGGACACGGTCAGCCAATTCCTGCAGCGCCCGGCTGTGACGCGACATGAGCCCTACCGCAACCTTGAGGTTCTTGGCTGAGGCGTCCTGGGCAAGCGCGAACATGCGCTTGCTCGTTGGGCCATCAGCCGTGAGCGGCTTTTCCATGAAGACATTCAAACCCTTCTGGATAGCGTAGGTAAAGTGTACCCAGCGAAACGCCGGAGGCGTTGCGAAGATGGCGATATCGCCTGGCTTCAAACAATCCAGCGCCTTCTGATAGGCGTCGAAGCCGAGAAACTGGCGATCCGCCGGTACATCGACCTGACTCGGGAATTGCTGCTGTAGCTTATTCAGGTCGCTCGCAAGACGTTCCGGGAACAGGTCCGCCATTGCGACCAGCTTGATGGGACCGCGCTTGACGGACAGTGCGTTCGCCGCCGCGCCGCCGCCGCGTCCGCCACAGCCGACGAGGGCTACCTGGATCAGATCGCTGCCCGCCGCGTGGACCGGAGGAATCGCAACGTTGGCCAAAGCCGAAAATGCAGCCGATTTACCCGTGGTCTTGATGAATTCACGACGGCTGGTTGAACCTTGTGAAGAGTTCATGCTATTCAGTCCTTCCGAGACTTCTGGTTGTCTCTACATGGGTATCAGCAGGCCTCAGTAGGTATGCGGTACTGTATTGTAGCCCAGTCGCCACTCGATAGCCCGCACGGAAAGCGGAATTCCGGATCAGCGGAGGAATCTGATTGCGATCGTGTACAACGCGACAGGGTGCAATCTCTTATGTGCTCGAAGATCTCTTCGAGCGCATAAAACCGCACGGCGCGCCATGCACATCTTCTACTGCGAGTCTCCGGCAAGACGCGGGCGGGCAGTCGCTTTTCAAGTATTCATTTTCGCTCTCGCACAAGCGGCTGGAAGGAGCAAGCGGAAGCCGTTACCAGTGCAGTAGCGCATAACTTTGATTTTGATCCCTGAATAACTGCGAAACATCCGAGACGTGAGCCAGCAGCAGCGATTCGCCCGACGACCAAACGCCCGCTGCCGGAGCAGCGGGCGCTTGCGAGGACAGGATGTGCTTCGAGTATTAGTCACCAGGGGGCGGAGGAGGCATGGGACCGTCGGCTCCGAAGCCGTGTCCTGGGCCGCCGCGTCGCCCTGGCCCATGACTGAGCATCTCCTTATACTTTGTTTGTTGATCGGCGTTCAGGATGGCAAATAAAGCCGCGTCCGCGGTGGCCCTTGCTTGTGTCTCCTGTGCCGTCAAGTTGCCGATCTGCGTCGCTTGCGCCGCAATAGCCGAAGCATCGTTTGTTTCGATCGCGGCCTCTAGCGCTTTGTGGGCCGCTTCCATACTGGCCCGGAGACCCGCATTGCTGCTGGCCTCAGTGCTGAAAATTGTTTTGGCCTGGCTTTGTTGCGCGGTCGTCAAAGACAACGCGGAAGTCAGGTGATTTACTCTCCACTCGGCCATCTGCGCGGCGCTCGGCGGTGTAGGAGCCGTTTGGCCGCAAAGCAGTGCTCCGGTAAGCAGCGCGATAGCGCATATCTGAATTTTTACTTTGATCATGTTAGGCATTCCTCCTGAAAGCTCGGATTTCAAATCCCGGCCAGATAAAAGGGACGGTCGCCCGATTAGACCGCGACTGTTTGGGGGGAACCTGTTCGCGTCTTGGGGACGGGCGACCATCGAGGGATGCCTTTACTTCAACAGCGCTGTGTAAAGCCTTGGTGTTCGCTGCCCGGCAATTTGTAAAGTGCGCGTAAATTGCGCGCGCTGCCCCACTTGACCGCAGTGTAATAGTGAAAGCAGAGGCTATTGAGTAATCGCCGCGCGCAATTTTTCGGCATCGTGAATTGCCGGCGAGTAAGTTGCATGAACCCCGCGAGTCCGACAAACAACGATTCCGTAACCCGCATTTTGATGATTGATGACGACGCCAAGCTATGCCGGCTGGTGAGAGACTATCTGCGACCGTTGGGTTATGACGTCGCGGCGGCGCACAACGGAACGGCCGGTCTTGAGTTGGCGCTCGAAGGTGGGTTTGTCGCAATAATTCTGGATGTGATGCTGCCGGGCTTGGACGGCCTGGACGTGCTGCGCCGATTACGAGCGCAATCTGATGTCCCGGTGCTGATGCTGACCGGCCGCGGCGAAGAACCAGACCGTATCGTCGGCCTCGAACTAGGGGCGGACGACTATTTGCCGAAGACATTTTCCACCCGGGAACTGCTGGCTCGTTTGCGCGCGGTGATTCGTCGCTCTCTCAGTACGGTCCAAAAGCAGGCGGAAGCAATTCAGCTGATCCAGGTGGGCGACTTAAGCATCGATGATGGCGCGCGAACCGTGGAGCTTGGCGGCGTTTCCGTTTCCGTCACTGCCGTTGAATTCGACATCTTGCGGAGTTTAGCCAAAGCTGCGGGACGAGTCAGGACGCGGGAGCAGTTACTGCTGGAAGCCGCCGATCGAAACTTTGAGGTTTTCGATCGCTCGATTGACGTGCATATCTCATCACTGCGCAAGAAACTCGGGGACGATCCGAAAACGCCGCGGTTTATCGTCACGGTGCGCAGTGTCGGTTACATGATGCGGAAACCTGGATCGGAAGTTTTCGCGTGATCAAAGGCAATTCGTTATCGGTGAAAATCATTCTGCTGGCGCTGCTGAATGTGCTGCTGCTGGGTCTGGTGTTCCTGCTTTTCGCGCGTTTACAGTTCCGCTTCGAGCTCAGCTCGTTTCTGCTGGCGCCCGCGCGGGAGCGCATTCTTTCGGTTTCCCGCCTGCTCGCATTGCAATTGCCGGACACGCCGGCCGCATCGTGGACGCAGGTGCTGCAGCAATATTCATCCAGATATCCGGCTGAACTCTACTTGTTTGACATCGGCGGCCATCAGCTCGCCGGTAAGCCGGTCGAGCTGCCCGAGCCGCTCATGAAAATTGTGCGTACGGATCCCTTCCCGCACATTCGAGAGAACCCGCCCCCACACCCGCCGGATGACGGCCCCATAGGCTCAGGAGAGAATGGGCCGCCGCCGCGGCCTTCCCGGGGCGGTCCGCGAGAGTTTGCGGATGGTCCTCCTCCGCCACACCCGCCGGAGGCGTCGAATCCCCAGAACCGGTATCGCGGCGGCTTTCATTTTGCCGGCCACCGCGGACTTGGATCTGAAACTCCGCTACCGCTGATTCGCACCACCAGCCCCTTATCGTACTGGGTAGCTATCCGCATTCCGATTTGGACTCAGAATCGTGGAGAGCCCATTCACGCCGCCATCGTGTGGAAAATCCGCGCTTTTTGGACGGAACTGTTCTACTTCGATTACCGGCCGTGGCTGATGGTAGCGCTTGCCGTGATCGCGGTCTCTGTTCTTTGTTGGGTGCCTTTGATCCGAGGTCTTACGCGCGCGATTAAACACATGACTGCGGCGACCGGCCGCATCGCAGACGGTCACTTCGAAGTGAAACTTCCGGTGAACCGGCGTGACGAACTGGGGAAACTAAGTCAATCGATCAACCGTATGACGGAGCGTCTGTCTGGCTATGTCTTCGGGCAAAAGCGCTTTCTCGGGGATATTGCGCATGAACTATCCTCCCCGATTGCACGCATTCAGGTTGGGCTCGGGATTCTCGAGCAGCACGCCGGCGAGGAGGAAGCGCCTTATGTGGAAGACGTGCGCGAAGAAGTCGAGCATATGTCGCGGCTCGTAAACGAGTTGCTCGCCTTTTCAAAATCGCAGGCACCGGCGGCCGGAGTCTCCCTGATTCCGGTGAATCTGGCGCAGGTGGTGGAGAAGGTGTTAGAACGCGAAGGCTCGCAGCACGTGCTGGTGAATGCTTCTGTAGACAGAGCGTTGCGGGTGCTGGCACAACCGGATTTCCTGTTTCGAGCGCTTGCCAACGTGGTTCGCAACGCAATCCGCTATGCCGGCGATGCCGGCCCAGTTGATATCTCGGCAATGCCCGAAGGCGAACATGTGAAGATCAGCGTTTCCGACAGAGGTCCTGGAATTCCCGATCGCGAACTGGAGAACGTCTTCCGTCCCTTCTATCGGCCAGAGTTTGCACGCCAGCGAGAAACAGGCGGCACGGGATTGGGATTGGCAATTGTTCGCGATTGTGTGGAGTCGTGCGGAGGAGCGGTTTATTGCCGCAACCGCGCGCCTTCGGGCCTCGAAGTAATCATTCGGCTTGCCGCAGCGGCAGCTTGATTGACAACGGACAACGGCTTGCGCCCGGCGTGACGACGAGCTAGCCGCACGCATTTTCCGTGAACGGATGCATGGTGTAACAAGATCCCCGCGATTGAACCCATCCACGCACGCGCGGAGGTAACGCGCTGCGTAACTTGAAGCTGATTAACGAATTTCACCGTGTATAACCGGATATCTCGTTGACCGAGGATCGGTTTTCGGGAAAGATTAGACCATTGTTGCTCAGGGTTGACGCTGCTTCGGGCGCTTTGATACGGGCCTCCTTGGCAGCTTTCCGTCCTTAACTTGGAAACGGGTTCCTTCGACTGGCCGATGGAACCCGTTAAAACTTTCCATTTCGCGACACTCTCAAGTCATGGTTAAGACCTTGCTATCCACGGGACTATTCAGTCCTTTCGAGCCGTTCCGCAGCTTGAACTATGCCGCAGTCAGATACCCTGGGTATTTGGCGACGACGAATGAAGCTCTACCGCACATCCAAAGGCTCTTTTCTCGAACACGACAGTAAATTCTTTTCCTACTCGGACCGGGCGCACGATGCCATAGCTTGGGACGCGCTAATTGCGCGCGACGACTTGCCGTCGCATCTAAGCGCCAGTATCGCCAACGCTTTGCCGGTCGGGCCGCCCGATCCGGAGACGATTTTGCCCCCTATAGGGAACCAGGAAGTCTGGGCTGCGGGGGTGACGTATTACCGGAGCCGGAACGCCCGAATGGAAGAGTCAAAGTCGGCGGGCGGAGGCGATTTCTACGAAAGAGTCTATGATGCCCCCCGTCCCGAGCTTTTTTTCAAGGCAACTGCCGCGCGAGTCGTCGGCCCGGGCCAAGCAGTCGCGATTCGCGACGATGCTAGTTGGTCAGTGCCGGAACCTGAACTGGCGCTGCTTGTGACGCCGACCGGAAAGATTACGGGTTACACCGTCGGTAACGACATGAGCTCGCGAGACATCGAGGGTGAAAATCCTTTGTATTTGCCGCAGGCGAAAGTCTACGACCGGAGCTGTGCGCTCGGTCCGTGTATCCTGGTCAGCGGCTCCGCTCTCCCCAAGACGACGGAAATCCGGCTCGATATCGCGCGCCAAGGCAGCATCAGCTTTTCAGGCACCACAACTCTAGAATCGCTGAAACGAGAACCACAGGAACTGGTGGATTATCTGTTTCGGAACAATAAATTTGCCGCAGGGTGCTTTCTGCTGACGGGTACCGGTATCGTCCCTCCTGATTCTTTTACGTTGCAGAAGGGCGACGAGATCAGCATTTCTATCACTGGCATCGGCACGCTCACCAATCCGGTCGGGTAGTTTAGAAAAGGACTGCAGCTCTCATGGATTTTCACGGCAACAATTTTCTAGGGTCAGAACTGTCTTCCCTGGGCCCTAAGGTTTTTCACGGCTTCGCCCCGGCGCGAGGAAAGGAGTTGCCTGAAGCATTCCACCAGGCAACACTGGACGAAATCAACCAAGCTGTTGGTTTGGCGGTAGACGCCTTCAGTTCGCTCCGTCAGAAACCTGCTGGCGACATCGCACGGCTGCTCGAGCATATCGCTGCCGAGATTGAAGCTCTGGGAGATGCGTTAATCGAACGCGCTGTGCTCGAATCCGGCCTCCCCCAAGGAAGGCTGGAGGGCGAGCGAGCCCGGACCGCTGGCCAGCTGCGCTTGTTTGCGTCGCTGGTCAACGAAGGATCTTATCTGGACGTCCGCATCGACGAAGCGTTGCCTGATCGAAAACCGCTACCCCGGCCGGACCTGCGCCGCATGTTAATTCCGATCGGCCCGGTAGCAGTATTCGGCGCCAGCAATTTCCCATTGGCTTTTTCGGTCGCCGGAGGCGATACCGCATCAGCCCTTGCTGCAAGAAATCCGGTCGTGGTCAAGGCTCACCCGGCACATCCGGGAACCTCAGAACTCGTCGCCGGCGCGATCAGCCGTGCAGTTAAGGACACCGGAATGCCGGAAGGGACGTTCTCAATGGTTCACGCGACCGATCCTGAAATCAGCCTTCAATTGGTGCGGCATGAGGGAATTCAAGCCGTCGGGTTTACCGGGTCAGAACGCGCGGGTCGAGCAATCTTCAATGCCGCTGCCGAGCGACCACACCCGATCCCCGCGTACGTTGAGATGGGCAGCATCAATCCGATCTTTGTTTTGCCGGGCGCACTTGCCAGTTCCGGGGAGAGCATTGCGCAGGGCCTGTTTGGATCCATCAATATGGGCGTCGGCCAGTTTTGCACATCGCCCGGGGTAGTAGTAGGGAGCGACGAGCCGAATTTTGATGCATTCGGGAAAAGGCTCGCCGGGCTGTTCGAAAACGGCGCACCAGGCACCATGCTTTATCCCAATATCTGGAACGCCTATCGGCAAGCAGCAGAACAGCGCGCGCAGACGCCCGGCGTTCGCAGCATCCGGTCGACGGTCGGCGCCGATGCGCAAAAAACTGAGGTGACCCCGGTCCTGTTTGAGGCGAACGCCGACGTGTGGTTGACCAACAAAGATTTGACGACAGAGCTTTTCGGACCGAGCGCAGTTCTGGTTCGAGGCCGCACCCGAGAGGAATTGCTGCGCATTGCGCGGGGCCTCACCGGAACCCTGACTGCCTCGGTATTTGGCACGCCTGAAGATCTCGCCGCCTACCGCGACCTGATCGCAATCCTGGAGCAAAAGGCCGGACGGATTTTGTTCAACAGCTTCCCTACGGGAGTGGAAGTGAGTAACGCCATGCATCACGGTGGTCCTTACCCGGCGACCGCAGACCCCAAATTCACCTCGGTGGGAACGGCCGCTATACTGCGATTCCTGCGCCCGGTCTGCTATCAAAACTTCCCGCAGGATGTTCTACCGGATGAACTTCGCGACCAAAATCCACGCGGCATTTGGCGCCTTATTAACGGCGTTCTGACGAAAGATCAGCTCAAGACGCCCGCCACAAAAGCTTCAAACTGAACAAGGTCCATGTTGCTGTCGTCCAGCAGCCGCGGCAGCAACAGAGGATTCGACTCGGACCGGGCAAAGCCGCGCTCGCAGGTGGTTGCGGTCTCCACCCCACAGTCGTGAAGCCAGGGCAGGAAGTCGTCTGCATGAACTCCACTGGGATAACAGAAATGGACCGGCTGGCGCCCGGTGATTTCTGCAATTCGAACCCGATTGTCGTCAATTTCCCGAACGAACTGGTCGCGGATTCGCGGCGTGCGGTGGCGATGAGTATGCAATTCGATGTCAATGCCCGCCCGCGCAACGCGCACCACCTCCTCGGGGGTTAGAATTTGGCCGATACGGGACCGCAGCAGATCGTCGTAATCGATTTCGAATTGCGTCGCTAAATTCGAAACGAACCCATTTTTCGCGGCCGTATCAAGTTTCTGTGCTTCCAACCAAGCTACGAGCCGCTGAACGATGTCCCTTCGTCTTTTCCAGTCAATTATGGAAAGAGGCTCAGCGATGCCCTGCTCCGAAAACGAAACTTCGCTTTGACCGGACTTCCAAAGCAGGTAGTCGAGCATGAGGTTGAAGATCGGGTACGGCTTGCCCATGTAGTGTGTCGTCAGATACAAGGTACAGGGGAACCGAAATTCACTTAGGATCGGGACACCGTGGTGCAGAAAGTCGTAGAAGCCATCGTCGAAGGTGATGACCACGCTGCGCGGTGGCAGCGAATTGGCCTTTAGACGGGCAACAGCGTCGCCTAGCGGAAGCACGGAAGCATTCAGCGCCCGCAAGCACTCCATTCGCTCGCGAAAACGCTCCGCGGTGATATACAAATGGCCCGCCCATTCCGCTTCGTCGCGAAGCGCGATGCCGTGATAGCACAGGATCAGAAGCTTTGAACGGCGCGCCGCAGAATTGGCGGCAACGGAATAGGCTCCGGTTCCGCGTAGAGCGCGTAACGCTGTGTTTTTCAAAGTTGTCTTAAGATTCGGCATTCGGTGCTATGCGGCGGCGTCGCCTCGAACCACTCGCGTGGTTTTCCAGAGGCGTTCCGGCGGCACAAACAAAATCGAAGCCGCGCAAAGAGTAGCCGCCATCATTACAACAAAGGTTCTTATCGGCGACGTAAGGCGCTTTACCAGCGTGCGCTCCGGAATTGCGGGATCCAATAGAAAGGCGGTCCAAATCACGACCTGGACGGCCATACCGAAAACCGCAAATCCCGCACCCGCCAACAAACTGGAGATAGAGGCCAGAAGCAGGGCGAATGGCAGCAAAAGTCGTCCAAACTTATACGACCAGAAGTGAAGCCACAGTCGATTTTGCGGACCTAAAAGTTGCGGGTAGGCTTTCAAGATTTGATAATTTCCGGCGAGCGTTCGAACCTTTCGGCTGAACTCGGTTGAAAGACTCGTGGGATAGTCAAACATCCTGGCACGCGGGTCCACGATCAAACGAAATCCCCTGAAGAACGCATTGAGCGGCAAATACATGTCGTCTAGGAGAGTGTTCGCCGGGATGGGAACGGTCAATTCGCGGCGGATAGCATAGTAGGCTCCGGTAGCGCCGAAGATGGAATCTATGGCGCTAAGATTCAAACGAATCCAGCGCTCGTATTTCCAATAAGCGCCAATGTTTTCTTCCGCCATAGACTGTCCGCCAAGAATCTGCAACTCAGCAGAGACCGCGCCGACTGCAGGATCAGAAAAATTTTCGAGAAGCAACCGCAAGCTCTGGGATTCGAGCCGCTGGCGCACATCGGTCAAGACTAGAATCTCGCCTGTCGCGACACTGATTCCTCGATTCAGCGTGACTGCTTTCCCCGCTTTTTCGTTGTAAAGCACTTGAAAGGGACGATCGTATCCCGCCAGAATTTCGCGCGTGGCATCATTCGATCCGTCGTCGACAACAATCAGCTGAAGACGTTCCGGCGGATAGTCTAAACGGAGAATAGAATCGAGTTTGTCCTTCAGGAACGGCGCTCCGTTGTGGGTGGCGAGAACAACGGAAACAGGAGGAGTAAAGGAACCTTTTTGAACCGGCCGCGCGCGCCGCTTGGCGAGAATACTTAAGAGCACCGGGTACAGGGCAACGATGTATACCGCATACAGGCAGCAGGTCAAGCAAAGAATACGAGAAAGCGGCATACCGAACGCTAGCGCGCCCATCGCGCAAGAGCGTTCACGACGGCTGGCAACTTCAATTGTAAGAAACAGGTAGAGGGAAGAGCGGATACCCGCTCTCCCGCACATGCCGAGTTCCCCAACAGGTTAGTTTCCGGAACCCAACACACTCAGCGCCTGGGGCGAGTTCGAGGCATTGTCAGCAATTGAGATCACTGCCGATTCGCTTCCCGTGCCGACAGGTGTAAAGGTGACCGTCAACGTACAACTTGCGCCCGCGCCTAGCAGGCTGCCGCAATTATTAGTAACAGCAAAGTCATTTTTGTTTGTGCCGCTGATCGTGATGCCGGAGATGGTTAACGCGGCGGATCCGGAGTTCGTCAGCGTAATTGGCTTGCCCGCGCTTGTGGTGCCGTGCGTTTGAGAAGCAAACGACAATGAGGTTGGAGTCAGCGTCGCGACAGGCGAAGCCACAGCACCCTCCAGCGTCCAAGCGTTGGTAGCAATGCAGCCGTAAAGATTCGATCCCGGTGCGGCCGCTGTATTGAAGAACAACTGCCCCAAGACACAAGTAGCCGGCAGAGACGTGCCGACGGTTATCGGCAGTGTCACCGGGTACGAGGAAAAATTCGGATTTCGACCCTGCGAGCCTAAGTTAATCGTCGTTGGGGGCGGCGAGGAAAGCTGTGCAAACAGCGACCCGATAGTAAGCGGCGCGACGAGTGCAAACCGGAAACCGGCAGCGACCCTAAACCGCGACGAAGTGCTGATTTGAGAGAGCAGCAAATTTCGTACTCCTTTCGGCCGCTAGTATGCAGCGGGGATAGAGGCCGTCGCCTGCGGCGACGTAAGTAATTGATTGAACTCGGGGTTAAGTTTATTTGCGACCTTCGTGACTGGGGATTTCAGGTTGGATGATGCTCGTATCGACTGAACGAAGGCCGAATCAGCGCGACGATAAACTAGGAGCGTGAACTGGGATCATTGCAGTGCAGTGGACCGAAATCCAGCAAAGGTTGGTGGCGTGTGGTGCTTTGCGGGCACACGGTTGTCAGTCTCTTCACTGTTTGAACACCTCGACAATGGGGTAACAGTTGACGAGTTTCTTGAATGGTTTCCAGAGGTGGCGCGCGCCCAGATTCATGAAGTGCTGGAATTTGCCAAAGCATCTCTCGAACGGCCGGCCGCGGTCGCGTGAAGATCCTTTTCGATACCAATACGCCTGCGCCGCTAGGACGCTCGTTACGTGTTCATGAAATCATCCGCACTGGCGGTGTCAGATTTTGTGGGTCGATGTTGCGGAACTTCCGTCCTGATTAATTGCTCGGCACGCAATCGAGACCGATTCCGCCTAATGGACACCACTGCCACGCGCCCGCAAGAATTTCGCTGTCCGGGCAATCAGACGGTTCTCGGAAGATCCTAAAACTTCTCCCAGATAATCGATCACTTGCATTCTGAGCCCGAGTAACCCGGCGACATAAACCACTGCGCCCAGTGCCGATGTGGAAAGCAATCGCATCCAGGGATTATCTACGGATAAATAGTCCAGGAAACGGAGCCATCCAAAGCAAACGGCCGCCATTAAAATCGTCAAGGCCAATTGCGGCAGCAGGGCCCGCGCGAAATCACGGAATCGAAGTCCGATCAAATGGAACGGGATCGCAAATCCGGGATAAACCAGCAATCCAAAGTATGCGCAGGCGTAACCTGCAGCCACTCCAACGACACCGAATCGAACACCAATCAGGAACGCGGGTAGACAAACCGCCAAAACGCACAGTCCCCAACGCAACATCCAGTCCGTTCTGCCCTTTGCCTGAAAAATAATTCCCGTAGTCGTCTGTATCGATTGAAAAAGCCCGATGGGCGCAAGAATCTGGAAGATTGGAATAGCGCCGAGCCATTTTTGTCCCAGCAGAGCGCGAATCACCGGGTCGGCAGTGACACAGAGACCAGCCATGACGGGGAAGGTAATCAGCCCGATCAGCATGCAGCCGCGAACATAGGCGTGGCGAAAGCGCTCGTCATCATCTTGAATGCGCGAAAAGGCAGGAAAGAGCACTTGTCCGATGACGGCGCTGATGTTTTGCAGCGGCGTCAGCATCATGTTGTATGCCATCGAATAGAAACCCAGAGCAGCGCTTCCGAGCATCTTTCCGACTACCACATTGTCCGCGTTGCGATACGCGTAGTTCACTAATCCGAACGCGGATAAATTCGAGCTGAACCTGGCAATAGAGGCGATTTCGCCTTTATCGAAAGAAAAGCGCGGTCGAAATCGCTCTGCCAGCCAATACCCAACGGTGGACGCCGCCGAATTGGCAATGTTCGCGAACACCAGGCTCCAGACACCAAGCCCTTTCAGTGCGCAGACGAGAGCGACCAGGTAGGTTAGAAGCGCAGTGGTTAGATCAATGGCGGCAATTGTCCGGAACGCCATCTCGCGGTTCAGTAACGCATTATGGACCACTCCGCAGGACGCGATGAAGAACGAGAGTGATAGAACCCGCAACACAGGTGAAAGTTCGGGCGTATGGAAGAAGACCGCGGCTAAGGGGGCAGTCGCCGCAACCAAGAGGCACATCGCGCCGCCGATGGCTACATTCACCCAAAACAAACTCGAGAGAAGACGGACGGAGACGACCGGCTTCTGAATAATTGCCACGCCTGTCCCCAGGTCCCGGAAGTTATTGATAAAGACGATTACGAGCGCCGCCATGCCCATAACGCCATATGCTCCCGGGCCGAGCATCCGAGCGACCGTGGCAAGGGATGCAAAGGTCAGCAATTGCTTCCCGATGGTGGCGAGCGTGGACCAGACCGTGCCGGACACCGCCTGGTGCGTAAGACTGCGTGTTTGCGGCTTTTGGTCCACTGGCATCATTTCTTTCATTGGAGCTCTCGCCCGTCCTCCTTCTTATCGGCTACTGAACAAAGACAAGGCCGGATGAGATGACCGGCGGGGGCGGGCAACCTTATTAGGTGAGGACGAGAGCTTTTGCTCGTTATACTGAAGTCCGGACCAGGTTCTTTTGTCAAAGTTTAAACCAAGCGCTTTCAAAGACATTGCGCACACGGAACTGTCCCCGCTGGCACGTCGCTCGGCTTTTTCCCAGGCGCCGATGACCACTGCTGTCGCCGGAAAACCGAACGGTCTGGTCGAAGCCGATCCAACAACGACAGCGGAGGAAGAAGCACCGGTCAGCGCGGTCCAGCACTTCGGCTTCAACGTCATGCTGGTGTACATCTTCTTTCGTTTTAGCTTCCTTCATGAATTCATTACTGGAAAGCTAAACATTGACTTGCACATTATTTTCACGCTGAGCGCGATCTGCTACCTCTGCACCCTTTTATCCGGGCGTCCGTTTTTTGCCTTTGGCAATAAGATTGCCTGGTTTTGGATCGCGTTCACCGGTTGTATGGCGATCGCAACAGTGACGAGCTTTTGGCGGGGCGGCTCGTTCACGATACTGATGACATACGTGCGGACAGCGCTCCCGATTGTCTTCATGATTCCAGCGCTCACCATAACGAAGAAGGATCTAGGCAAAATCATCTCTACCATTGGCCTGGCCTGCGCCATTACGGTCCTGCTTGGTTTAATAAACAACGACTTCAGGACCGGCCGCATGAGCATTAACCAGGCCAATAGCGAGATCCAGGACTCAAACGACTTCGCCGCACACCTGATTCTGATGCTACCCGCGCTGGCGTATCTGACTCTGCGGCCCGGCAAATCGCCAGCCTACAAGATCATCGGCGCGGGCTTCATTGGCATAGCGTTGTTCGAAATTCTCAGCACCGGCTCACGGGGTGGTTTGCTGAGCTTGGGCATTACCACGCTCTACATCGCGTTTACGGCGGGCCCAAAGTTGCGAATCGCCATTCTTCTCGGTGTGCCCTTGCTTGCCCTTGCCGCAATTCCCTTCATTCCGAAAGAATCCGCGGCGCGTCTCCAGACGCTGATTAGTTCCACCGAAAATTCGAAAGCCGAGGAGGCCACGGAATCCAGCCAGGCGCGCCTTGCTCTTCTGCAGGAAAGTTTGCGAATTACCGCGCGGCATCCGCTGTTCGGCATCGGACCGGGCGAATTTATGGACGCACAAGCGGAAAGCGCCGAATCGATGGGACAACGGGGAATGTGGCACGTTACTCATAATTCCTACACTCAGGTTTCGAGTGAATGCGGGATCCCAGCGCTGCTCTTCTATTTGGCAGCGATTGCGTCAACATTTCTAATCTTATGGCGTGGAAGAAAAGCGGCTGATCGCGACCTGGCATTGAAGTGTGCGGTCCTCCATGTGATGATGGTGGGCTTCGCTATTTGCATTTTCTTCTTGTCGCAGGCATACAGCATCCAGTTCCTGGTCTTGGGGGGAGCCGCAATTGTGGCGAATTTTCTTCTTCATAACGAGCAGCACGCCGCGACCGCATCGTGACCTGGGAATGACTTCGGCCGAGAGATGATCGCAATCGAAAGTCACCGCAGAGCGGCGGAGCAAAAAGCCGTTTCGCGGCGGTCTCCGATCTCCGTTCTGCTCGTTGTACGTGAACTCGGCCTCGGAGGAATCGAGCGTGACGTTACGAAACTTGCCCTCGACTTCGATCGTGCGCGTTATGTGCCCTATGTAGCGACCTACAAACCATATGGGCCGCGATTTGACGAGCTGTCCGCGGCCGGCATTCCGATTCTTCCGCTGGAATTTCCATCGCTGATTTCGTCGAAAGCGTTCGCTGCCGCGCTTCAGCTTCGTTCCTTCATTCGCAAGCACAATATCCGCGTTGTGCACGCCTTTGATCCCAGTTCCGTTTTTGCGGTGCCGCTCGCGAGGTTGTTCCGTGTACCTGTCGTACTCTCCAGCCAGCTGGGACACCGGCAGTTGCACGATCCGCGCACGCGTAACCAGTTGAAATACGTTGACCGATGGTCGGACCTTGTTGTGGTCAATTGTGAATCGTTGCGGCGCCATCTGGCCGAGGATTACCACGTTCCGCGAGCCCGTATCGAGCTTTGTTATAACGGCGTGCAAACAGCCGATTTTTTCCCGGGCAAGGGCGTTCTTCCTCCGGAGATAGCCGGCGCGCCGCTGGTGATCGGTGCAATTTCCGTGTTGCGTCCCGAAAAGGCTCTTCACGAGCTGCAGCAAGCCTTTGCCAAGGTTCGCCATTTGATTCCGGGCTGCAAATTGTTGATCGTTGGCGACGGCCCGGAGCTATCGCGGCTCGACGAGTGTCGCAATCGACTGAACCTGCGAGACGACTGCGTGCTAAAGCCCGCCGTCGCTTCGGTGGCGCCCATCATGCGGGGGATTGATATTTTTGTCTCTTGCTCACACTCTGAGGCATTTTCGAACGCAATTCTAGAAGCGATGGCGTGTGGTTGTTGTGTGGTCGGCTCTCGTGTGGGTGGAACTCCGGAGTTGATCGGGCTCGACGACGAGCGGGGTCTGTTGTTCCAGCCAGGAAATGTTGATGACCTTGCAGAGAAACTTAGCCGGCTAATGGGCGATCACGAGCTGCGAGCGCAAGTAGGCGCCCGCGCGGCCCGGTACGCGCGTACCGAGCTGACGGTAGAGAAGAATGTGGCTCGAACGATGGCTATTTACGATCAGCTCTTCGACCGAAAGGACACAACACGCTGAGCGGTCGCTGGGTGTTGATGTTCGCTTATCATTTTCCGCCGGAGAACGTGATTGGTGCGCTGCGACCCTTCCGGTTCTACAAATATCTTCCGGAGCATGGGTTCCAATGCCATGTCATTACCGCCGCGGACATATCCAAACTGCCCGAGATCGACGGGCAATCCGTTCCCGATCCGTTCTTTTCCGGGCCATCTCGCAACTTGGCATGGCAACGAGAGCGTTTGATCCGAAAGCTATTGCTACCCGGTGTTGTGGGCATAGGCTGGTCTTCGCGTGCCTTCCAAGCGGCTGAGGAGTTTCTTCGGGACAAGCCTTCCGCGTCGGTAACGGTGTTTTCCACATGGCCTCCGCTCGGCACACATCTGGCGGCACGCAGGCTGGCGCTCCGGCATCGTCTCCCCTGGATTGCAGATTTCCGCGATCCCCTAGCAGGCAGCCCCGCAAATGCGCAATACGGACGACAGACTCGCGCCGCGTATTCCTGGCTGGAGCAAACGTTTATTCGTTCTGCCGACGTGTTTATTGCGAATACTGACGAAGCAGAGCATGTTGTTCGCGAGAGACATCCTGAGTACAAAGAAAAAGTCCATCTGCTTTGGAATGGATTTGACGCAGGCCAACGGTTGGAACCTCTTCCCCTCCCGCATCGTTCGCAGCGGGTGTTCAGCCATGTCGGCGAACTCTACGAGGGCAGAACCGCCGCGCCGCTGATCGAGGCCATCGCGAAACTCTTCGCTAACGGTCGTGTCAAACCCGAGTCGATTCAGATTCAACTCGTCGGCCCTGCGGCGAAGTCGTGTCTTCCAAGCGAATCGCTTATTCGGGAAGCACAATCCAAAGGTTGGCTTCGCATCATTCCGGAGCAAATTCCCCGACAGGAAGCGCAGCGCATTGCGCAGACCTCGGACGGGCTGCTGATTATCCAACCGCAATCGGCCATTCAAGTTCCAGGTAAACTCTTCGATTACCTGCAGATTGGGCGTCCTATTTTGGCCATTCTTCCCCGGGGGTCATCGGTTGAGCGGCTGCTCACCAGGAGCGGCGTTCCTTATCGCATTGTTTACAGCGACGCTTCGTGCGAAGCTTTCGGCGACGCGCTGCTCGATTACTTTGCACTTCCTTCCGAACCCGTGAAACCAAGCCAATGGTTCGAAGAAACGTTTAATGGCCGCTCGCAAACAGCGGTGTTAGCAAAGCTGATCGATACGGCCCAGGCGCAAAAACTTCGTGGTTAGTTTAGTTCGAATCCTTCGGAGCATCTTGACGAGCGTGCTATTGGCGATTGGCACTACGTTCTGCGTGGTCACCTTCACACCGCTGGTGAAACTGCTGGTGCAAGCCGCAGAGCCGGCCTGGTACGGCGGTGGGGGCGAAGTGTTAGTCGTCTTAGGCGGCTCGATGCTGGTACCGGGCACAGGTGCGGATGCGACCCTCGGGTATGATACGTATCTTCGCTGCGTCTATGCCGATTGGACTGTGCAGCGGCAATCTTTTCACTATGTCGTGGTGACCGGAAACGCCGGCACAGCCGAAGGCATGGCGCGCTTTCTGAGCGACCGCGGGGTGCCCCCAAACAGAATCCTTGTGGAGAACAACGCCAAGTCAACATACGAGAACGCCGTTTACACGCGGCGATTGCTGGAGAAGACGTATGGCGCTGGTAGTGTTCCTGAGGTTGTCGTCCTAACAAGCGATTATCACGCGGCGCGAGCCCGTCGCGTTTTCGAACATGCCGGACTACGGACGCAAACAATTCCGGTGCCGGATATACTGAAGCGTTTCGGCTCCCCATTAGAGCGCTGGCCGGATTTCCTATTGCTATTGAGCGAGTTTAGTAAGGACCTTGTATACGAGGCCACAGGTAAACTTTAAGCTGAATCGGAGGCTCTTAAATTGCTGAAGGGTTTTAAGGAGTTTATTCTTCGAGGGAATGTGCTCGATCTTGCCGTTGCGGTTATCATGGGCGGCGCTTTCGGCGCGGTCGTCACAGCGCTCTCCAAAGCGTTTCTTAGCCCGCTAATCGCGCTGATTGTCGGCAAACCGGATTACGCTGCTTTGAAATTTAAGATTGCCGCGACAGAATTTCCAGTCGGCGATTTCATTAACGCGCTTATTTCGTTCCTTCTCATCTCTGCTACGGTTTACTTCTTTGTAGTTTTGCCGGTAAATACGGTAATGGCACGCATGCGCACGGGCGAGAAGCCATCGGATCCGACGACCAAGCAGTGTCCGGAATGCATCAGCGAGATTCCGATCGCTGCAAAGCGCTGCAAGTTCTGCACAGCACAATTGGCCTGAACGGGCGAGTGTGCCGGGTGCACAACACGAGCATACGAACATAAAGGTAAGTGCCGCCTTTACTGAATGCGCAGAATCTTTCGAAGTCCTTCGGACCTGAGCCTTTGTTCCGGAACGTTTCGTTCAACATTTCCGAACGGGAGCGCCTTGGATTGGTCGGACCGAACGGCTCCGGCAAATCGACCCTGTTGCAGATACTCGCGGGCAGAATGGATCCCGATTCGGGAGAAGTTGCGATCCGCAAAAACACACGTATTGGCTTTGTCGCACAGCAATCGGAGTTCTCAAGTGACGCCACGCCTCGGAATGTCATTGCGGCCGCATTGAAGAAAAGTGCCGTTCCGGAGTCCGGATGGGCGGCTCGCGAAGCCGAAACGCTGGGCCGCGCCGGTTTCGCTGATTTCCACATTTCAGCATCAACTCTCTCCGGAGGCTGGCGAAAACGCCTCGCAATTGCCGAAGCATTGGTTCTCGATCCCGATATTCTGCTGCTCGACGAGCCTACGAATCACCTCGATTTGGAGGGCATCGAATGGCTGGAAAGTCTTCTCCAGGCCGCTGCTTTCGCTTGCGTGGTTATTAGCCATGACCGCTATTTCCTGGAGAACGTCACAAACAATATGGCCGAGCTGAGCCGGGCTTATCCCGAGGGCATTTTTCGGGTGCGCGGGAATTACAGTGCGTTCCTCGAAAAGAAGGAAGAATGGCTGACCGCCCAAGCGAAGCGGCAGGACTCTCTTCAAAATCGTGTTCGCACAGAAATCGAGTGGCTCCGCCGCGGTCCGAAGGCGCGTGCAACGAAGGCGAAAGCGCGCATCCAGAAAGCCAATGAGCTGATTGGCGAACTCAGGGATATGGAGTCCCGATCGCGCGGCGGTTCAGCCGGGATTGACTTCGCGGCCACAGATCGCAAAACAAAGCGGCTGATCGAATTCGACAATATCGGCTACGCCTATGGCGACCGCGCCATCGTGAATCAACTCAGCTTCGCTTTTACGGCGGGAATGCGCCTTGGCCTAGTGGGTCCGAACGGCAGCGGCAAAACTACTCTGCTGCGGCTCATCCGGGGCGAGATTCAGCCGCTTCGGGGCGAAATCAGGAGAGCCGAATCGCTTAAACTCGTTTACTTCGATCAGAATCGTCCGCTCGATCCGAATGTCACGCTGCAGCGTTCGCTTGCGCCCGATTCCGATTCCGTCATCTATCGCGATCGTACGATCCACGTTGCTGGCTGGGCCGACCGTTTTCTTTTCACCAAAGAACAACTGAACCAGCCTGTCTCCCGGCTCTCGGGAGGCGAACGAGCACGCGTGCTGATTGCGCGGCTGATGCTTGAGCCCGCCGACGTCCTGCTCCTTGACGAGCCAACGAACGACTTGGACATTCCGACTCTGGAGATCCTGGAAGAAAGCCTCCTGGATTTTCCCGGAGCGCTCGTCCTGGTCACACACGATCGCTACATGCTCGATCGCGTATCAACCTTGGTCTTGGGACTCGACGGCAAAGGGAGCGCCGAACGGTTTGCGGATTACTCGCAGTGGGAAGCCTGGCGCGAACAGCAGGTTTTGGCTGCTCGAACCCAAACGAAACGGGACGCGACGTCCGATGCGAATCGTCCGACGGCGGCCGCTCGCAAGAAGCTTTCTTATCTGGAGAGCCGAGATATGGAAACGATCGAGGAGCGGATTACTGCCGCCGACGAACGTCTGACTTCCGCTCGCAGCATGTTGGAGGACATGGCTGTCGTAACCGATCCCAAGCGCCTTCAGGACGCGTATCAGGTTATTGAAGAAGCAGAAGCCGAAGTGAACAAACTCTACGAGCGCTGGGCTCAACTCGAAGCCAAAGTCGGCTCTGGGTGAACCCAGGGCGCGCGGTATTGCCTGCGCAGCATATCGTTCGCTTCTTTGTCGCCTTTCACCTGATGTGTGGCGGGATCCCATTCGAGCGTACGCCCAAGAGCCATGGAATCATTCGCCAAGATGCACGACGATGCCGAAATATACCCTTGTTCGATGTCTGAGACAGGCCGCTTGTCTCGGTGGTCGATGCATTCCAACAGGTTCAACATGTGCCGCCGGATCGCCGGTGCGACGTGCCGCTCCAGATCTTTCTCCGTGCGGTCCTCTGGAAACTTGTCGTATTCATAGGTGACATCGACGTGAGTCGTCGGCGCATTCCCGGACGGTGACGAAGGTGTGTAGTCGTAGCCGTAGACGTCCATTTTCAGCGTGCCCTTATCCCCATAGAAGGTCGCGCCCCAGGGATGCTTCGGATCGTTCGCTTCGCCCCAACTGCGATGCTGCCAGACGACTCGCAAGTCCGGGAACTCAAAGGTCGCGGTCTGTGTATCTGAAATGTTCGCGAGGCTCGCCTTGTCGACGAAGATGCCGCCGCTGGATGAAATTCTCGTGGGCCAACCCAGATTCAGGCACCACCGGGTCATGTCCAGCATGTGAACGCACATATCACCGACAATGCCGTTTCCGTATTCCATGAAAGCGCGCCAGGTACGCGGGTGAGTTAGTGTCGTGTAGGGCCGCATTGGCGCGGGACCAGTCCACATCTCGTAATTGAAGTAGTCCGGCGGGGTGGTTGCCGGTGGATGTGTGGTGGCGCGCATGTGGTAGTAACAAAAAATTTCAACTAGCGCGATTTTTCCGAGTGCCCCGGTGTCGAGATAACGCTCTTTCGCTTCGATCAGATGTGGCGTGCTGCGTCTTTGCATTCCCACCTGCACAATGCGTTCGTGCTGCCGGGCGGCCTGCAACATCGCCCGGCCCTCCACAACATCGACGCTGATTGGTTTCTGTACGTAAATGTCGACGCCCGATTTGCAAGCCTCGATCATTGTCAATGCGTGCCAATGATCCGGCGTCGCGATCAGTACGACATCCAGATCGCGTTCTTTCAACATTTCCCGGTAGTCGGAGTAAGTGTGGGGCCGTTTCTTCGAGTCCTGCCGGTGCTCGATGATATCCGCCGCGTCCGACAACATATGTTTGTCGACGTCACACAGTGAGACCACTTCCACCGGTGCAATCTGGATCAAACGGATCAAATCGATCTTGCCGTACCAGCCGCAGCCAATCAATCCGACTCGTCTCGTCTTTTGGTCCTGCGCGGCGTGCGCATAACCGTATCCTGCCGCTGTTAGCGCCGATGCGCTTGCTTTCAAGAAATCCCGTCGGTGCATATTTATTCTCCATTCCGGAACAGCGCGTCCAGACTGATGGCGCCGCCCCCCGCAAAAATCATATAGAAGAACAAAAAACAAAAGAGGACAGCCAGTTCGCCGCCGTTCTGAACCGGGAAAGGAGCTTTGGGAGCATGCGCTCGAAAGTAGGCGACCGCCATCTCCCCGCAGAGCACGAACGCGGTCGGCCGTGTGAACAGACCTAATATGATCAGCGCGCCGCCGATAAGTTCAATCAGGCCGGCAGCTCCGAATATTGACCAAATCGGTACGCGTGTAAAGCCAAAGATACCGAAGATCTTTTGTAATCCGTGGCATATAAATAAAAGCCCGGCAACGATGCGAAGCACCGATAAAAAATAGGGTGAGGCCGCCGAAAGGCGGGATTTTGCAGGCATCTATAATTAACTCCGCGACAGCACGTCTTTTAACACAGAGCGTATCATTGCCGGCTGGCGTCTCTCACGTCGTCAGAGCCGATTGAAGATCGCCTTTCAGATCATCAATATCCTCAACCCCCACCGAGAGGCGGATTAAGCTGTCTGATATTCCCAATTCGTGGCGCTGCCCGGTGGGAACGGAGGCGTGCGTCATGATAGCCGGATGCTCCACCAGGCTTTCAACACCACCGAGACTCTCCGCAAGGGCAAATACCTGACAACGTTCCAGCACGCGCCGTGTATAGTCCAGGTCGCCTTTCAAAATGGCTGTAATCATGCCGCCGAAGCCGCTCATTTGCCGCGCCGCAACGGAGTGCCCCGGGTGATCCTTCAATCCGGGATACAGGACGTGCTCCACTCTTTCGTGTTGCTGGAGCCACTCGGCAAGCGCTTGCGCATTGGAACAATGCCGTTCCATCCGCAAGTGCAACGTCTTCAATCCCCGTAAGGCCAGAAATGAATCGAATGGGCTTGCGATAGCGCCGACAGCATTCTGCAGGAAAGCCAATCGCTCTCCCAATTCCACGTCTGCCGTCACGGCGACGCCACCTACCAGATCAGAATGCCCGCCGATGTACTTCGTCGCTGAATGGATCACGATGGCGAATCCGAAGTCGAGCGGCCTTTGGAGTGCCGGACTTGCAAACGTGTTATCTGCCACCGCCAAGAGCTTTCGCTCGCACGCGATCTGTCCGATACTTTTTAGATCGATAATCTTCAAAAGCGGATTCGAGGGCGTTTCCACCCAAATCATCTTCGTAGCAGGGCGGATGGCGCTCTGAATAGCTTCGGCATCCGACATATCAATGAACGAGAAGTCCAGCCCGGCTGACTTTCTTCGCACCCCCTCGAACAGCCGGAAGGTTCCGCCATAAAGATCATCGCTTGCCAAGACATGATCGCCTGTCTCTAACAAGTCGAGAGTGGTCGCCATCGCTGCCAGGCCTGAAGCGAACGCGAATCCGCGCGTACCGCCCTCCAAATCCGCCACGCATCGCTCGTAAGCAAAGCGCGTCGGATTCTGTGACCGCGAATATTCAAAGCCTTTGTGAACGCCCGGACTCGCCTGAACATAGGTAGACGTTGCATAAATCGGCGTCATGATCGCGCCGGTTGCGGGATCGGGCGTCTGGCCTGCATGGATAGCGCGTGTACCGAATCGATGTTTCATGTCTTATTTCAGCTTGCGGCGCATGTAGCTCAGCAGATCCGAACGAGTAATCAAACCCACAAATGCGTCGCCATCTGTTACAAGTGCTACTAACCCGCGATCGAGAATGCCGTAAACGCTGCCGATCGGTTCATCGGCGGAGATGGTCTCCAGCCGGCTGGTCATTGCCCTTCGTACGGGCGTGTGAAAGCGTTGCGGATCGCCGTGTATCGCTACCAGAACGTCGGATTCGTCCAACACTCCGACACACTGACCGTGTTCAATCACCGGGACCTGCGAAATGTCCGCCATCCGCATGCGCTGAAATGCCGTCAGCATCGTGTCGTCCGGCATGACAGTGATCACCGCTCCCTCTTCATAACGCCGCGAGATCAACTCGCGCAGCGTACCGGTGGCTGGACGTTCATAGTATCCCTGATCTAGCATCCAGTAATCGTTGTACATCTTCGAGAGGTACTTCCCGCCCGTATCACAGACGAAAGTAACTACACGCCGGGGCCGTTCTTGTTCCCGGCAATAACGAAGCGCCGCCGCCAATAGAGTTCCTGAAGAAGGGCCTCCAAATATTCCTATCCGCTTCAGCAGCTCCCGCGCTGTTTCAAAACTCTCTTGATCGGAAATGCTGTACGCCTTGTGTACGCGAGAGACATCGGCAATCGGCGGCAACGTGGCCGACCCGATTCCCTCCACGGCATAACTTCCACACGAAACCGGTGTTCCTTGCACCAATGCGGCTAAAGCGGATCCCTTCGGATCTGCTAATACCATTTCTACCTGTGGGTCTGTCCGCGCAAAGAAGCGGCTTAAGCCCGTCATTGTTCCGCTGGATCCAATGCCGCAGACAATCGCATCCAGCCGGTGATTCATCTGTTCCCAAATCTCGGGGCCGGTTGTCTTTTCGTGGGCAAGTGGATTGGCGGCGTTTCCGAACTGATCGACGTGAAACGCGCCCGGTATCTCTGCGGTAATCCGCGCTGCCATGTCCTTATAGAACAGTGGATGGCCCGGATCGACGTCGGAACGCGTCAGGCGGATATCGGCGCCGAGCGCCTTCGCGTGAGCGATTTTCTCGGGCGACATTTTGTCCGGAATCACAAGGATGAGCCGGTATCCCTTGATTGCCGCTACCAGCGCAAGGCCGATACCGGTATTTCCCGCGGTCGCCTCCACCATCGTTCCGCCGGGTTTCAGGGCGCCACTCTGCTCGGCGGCCTCGATCATCGAAACTGCAATTCGATCCTTAATCGACCCGCCGGGGTTCTGGCATTCCAGCTTCAGGAACAATTCGCAGGGACCGGTATGGAATCCAATCAGCTTGACGAGCGGCGTGTCGCCGATCAGATCTAACGTGGGAAATGCCGCGTTGCCGTGCATTCGCGCGCTAACCGTGAATATCTTTGTATGCGACCAGGCAACGCTCCGCAGTTTCCATCTCGGGATAATCGCTGCCTTCCTGTTCAATCAGGTAATACTCGACACCGCCGGTTTTTTCGGCCGCGGCAAAAATCTGCTTCCAGGGCGTCGTTCCTTCGCCAAATAGGACGCGATATTTCTTCTGAGGTCCCCAGTCCTTTAGGTGCAGCGAACGAATGCGGCCCGGATTTTTATCGATCCAGGCAACAGGATCCGCGCCCGCCGCAACACAGGTTCCTACGTCCAGCTGCAGCATAACGCTCTTGTCTGTCGAATCGGCCAGAACGTCCATCGGCCGCTGTCCGTCAATCGCCTGCCATTCAGCATCGTGATTGTGATACCCAGTATGCAGCCCTTCCTTATGAACGGTTTCGTTAGCCCGATTTAAGACATCGGCGACACGCTTCCAGCCGTCGAGGCCGTCGACTTTGCCCGCCGAAGACATTACGACGTAGTGCGTATCGAGGATTTTGTTCAACGGGACGGCTTTGGCGAGTCCCTCCGGTGTAAACGTCTCAAAGCCGTTATGAGTGGAGTAGCAACGGAGCTTTAAATCGTCGAGCTGCTTCTTGATCTGTTTGGCGTATTCCGGAGTCCATTCGACGTACGGCGCGAAAAATTCAATGCAATCGTATCCCGCTTTAGCTACGCCCTGCAGCGTAGCCATCGGATCTCTTTTCAGTTCATCGCGAACGGAATAAAGTTCCAGGCCGACCGGGATTTTCGTGCCCTTGGCGGCGCGCAGCGCAAAGGGAGTGGCTGCCAGCGCTCCCAACATCGCCCGCCGAGTTGTCAAAGGTGCTGATGTCATCGCACCAGCACCATAACACATCGAGAACAAAAGGTGCGGACCCGCCGGAGGCTACTCGCCGGAGGACCAGGCGACTCGAAACTCGGGGTATAACGTCAGGCCGCCGCAGGCAAATAGCGTTTGTCCGGTGATGTACGAAGCCTCGTCTGACGCCAGGAAGGCGAAAACTCCTGCGATCTCATCCGCTTCACCAGGGCGCCCCATGGGAATATGCGAGCAAACCTCCGCACGTGCCTTCTCGTCGTTGATCCATGCGTTGTTGATCGGTGTGACTATCGCGCCTGGGCCTACGGCATTGACGCGAATATTGCGATCAGCATATTCGAGTGCGAGCGTCTTGGTCATGTTCTCCATGCCGCCCTTGCTGATTGAGTACGGAACGTATTTTGGCTTTGGAATGATTTCGTGGACGCTCGAATTGTTGACGATCGCCCCCTTGGCCTTCCGGGAAAGCCAATGCTTAATCGCTTCGCGCGAACACAAGAAAGCACCGCGTAAATTGACACCGATCACACGGTCGAAATCTGCCATTTCGAGCTCGTCACTGGGCGCCGGCTTTTGAATACCTGAATTGTTGATCAAGATATCTAGCGTTCCAAAGGCGTCGATGACTTGCTTAAACATTGCCTTGACTTCGCCTTCATCCGCAACATTGGCCTTCACCAAGACATCTTTTGCTCCGCTCCCACGAGTCTTCGCACCAGCTTCCTCGGCCTTTTTCTTCACAGCTTCCGCGCGGTCCGCACCGCTGTTGTAATTAATCGCAATATTGGCGCCCTCCGCCGCAAAGCGGATCGCTATCGCTTCACCGATCCCGGACGAAGCACCGGTGATCAACACATTCTTGCCCGAAAGCCTTGGCATTTTGCTCCTTATTGATTTGGGACCCGGTGGGTCCCGTTCGAGGGCGGTCCGATTGAGGACCGATTTCAACTTATGACAGTGTACTCTGTCGTTCCGAGCCTTAATTCTCCGGCGCACGCTCGGGGCATGCACCGGAAGTGCTAAGACCTTTGGGATCGCTGCCGACTAATGCCGCTCCCGCGAGAATCAATAATGTTCCCAACCATCGGTAGGGGCTGATGAACTCCTTCAGGACCAGCGCGGCCAGTACTGCATTCAGCACGTACCCGATACCCGTAGCAGGCAGCACAAAGCTTAAATCGCTGCGGCTCAACAGCGCCATCCGCGTCAGTAACCAGAGAACCAGAAGGACAACTCCCAATCCGACAAACGGACTTGCCAGGGCGTGCACATAAGCTAACGGACGCAACCCCATTGAAATCGCAATATGCTTCATTCCCCAGGCGAGGCTGAGATTTCCCACTGCTCCCAAGAGGACGACCACGGCGGCCAGGCCGATCAACCGCACCCGGTGCGAAGAGTCAGGATGTTGAACTTCCGGCGTTGTGAGTTCAACCAAAGTGGTCTCGTTCATTGCCATAGATCTTGCTAAATTGCGTAACAGGCGCTCAAGGCATCCCGGCGAAACATCCGTACGGTATCCAACGAAAACTCTTCCAGGTCGCGTCCGACGCAATCTAATTTCTCGAAAAGATTACTCGTCATGGTGATTACGTGGCAACCGACCGACTCGGCTTGGAACACATTCAAGATCTCTCGTGGACTCGCCCAAATTACTTCCACCTTTCCGTGCTTTCGCGCATAGCCCACGGCCTGACAGATCGTCGGCAGGGGATCTCGCCCGGTATCAGCAATCCTGCCGGCAAAAATTGAGACGTACCCTGCCCGGCAATTCTCCAATGCGGCGAAGGCTGTCTCCATTTGCCCTTGAGTCATCACTGCAGTCACATTCGCGGTCACTCCTTTAGCCGCCAACGTTCTGACGATCGGTGAAGTTGACACTCCACGGGTGTTCGTCACCGGAATTTTGACCACAACATTCGGTCCCCAGCTGGCAATACGAAACGCCTGACTTTCCATTTCATCCAGCTCGTCCGAAAACACCTCAAAGGAGATGGGCCGGTCCGGGATCAGCCGTAACACCTGTTTTGCGAAAGCCTCATAATCGGCCACGTTCGCCTGGCGCATCAATGTCGGATTAGTGGTAAACCCACGAACCAGCGGATGTTTGTAAAAGCGAAGCATCTCGGCCTGATTAGCGCCATCCGCGAATAACTTTATTTTCAACTCAGAAAGAATGGACAGACGAGTTCTCCCGGCAAAGAATCCAATCAACTGCTTGCTGCAACGAGGTCACCGATGCGTTCGGTCTGTGCTTTGGCGGCCGCTCGGTATAGCCGTAGTCGATCAAGACGGTCTTGCAGCCTGCCGCCGCGCCGGCATCAACATCACGCCATCTGTCACCCACCATGAAGCTTTGCGGTAAGTTCACACAATATCTTTGAGCCGCCTGAAGAATCAATCCCGGCATTGGCTTTCGGCACTCGCAATGGTCGTCGTCGTCGTGGTAGCAGACAAAAATGTCGTCCAGCGGAAGCGATTTTGTCAGGTAGCGGTGGACCTGCTCGACTACAGCCACACTGGTATTGCCCCTACGTACGTCGGGCTGGTTCGTTACTCCGATAAGTGCGAACCCCTCGTCCTTCAGCCGCTCAAGCGCGGCTTTTGTTCCGGGGGGGATGACAACATCTTCCAGAACGCTGGGAGGATAAGGCACTCCATCCCGAACCATTTGCCGGTTCAACACGCCATCTCTATCCAGAAAAACCGCCCGTTTCACGCGCCGGCCACCGATTCCCAGCGCGTCTCCAATACCTTCAGTGCGGGATGTGATACCAGTAAATGCCAGACCACTGCCTGGAAAGCTTCCGCGTGCGGTGTGATATGGGCGGGGTTCACGGTGGGAATACGAACCCATGCATCAGCAACCTTGCCGGTAAATCCACCGTCACGACCCAGAATGCCGATAACTTTTGCGCCTACGCTCTTCGCAAATTCAACCGCTTTCACCAGGTTGGGACTCACGCCCTTTTCCACATTTCCGCCACCCACCGAAAGAATCAGCAGGACATCGGCTGCTTTTAACCGGCTCACGCGAAGCCACGCGTCGAACGTAGAATCCCATCCTTCGTCGTTGGTCCGCGCCGTCAATTCAGAAACATTGTCCGTGGGTGAATATGCCTCTAAACCGGCAATCTTCCGAAAATCATTTACTGCATGCGAGGCATTCGCGGCGCTTCCACCCACGCCGAGAATGAAGACCCGACCCCCGTCCCGCCGAACCTGGGAAAGGATTAAGGCTACGCGCTCGATGGCGCTCTCATCGAGGCTCGCCGCGATCTCCTGGACCTCACCTAAGAACTTCCGCGTAAAGGACAAACTTACAAAGCTCCCACTCGCATGGCACCGCGCGTCTGAATGAACTGCTCAGTGTCATGCATTCCAGCAACGGAACCGATTTCATAGAACCGCTCCGCCACCTCGTAGCCGGCCAATTCTCCGTCCGCCAGCAACTTGCTGTACGTATCCGCAAGGTCGCCCGTTTCCTCTGTGAATACCAAGGTCCGGAGGACCCCTAGCCCGTAATCAATATGATGCATGGAGCGCGTTTGTGTACGCTTCTGATAACAAAGAATTTTGCCGCGGGCGAACTCAACGTTGCTGGTGTCGAACAAGCCATCGTTCCGATAAACCGTCATCAGCCCGCTTGTGCCTGATTGAACGAATGCTCTCTCGATAGCTCGGTAGTCGCAGGTAAGATACGAATCGCCGTAGAGTACAAACGCCGCTTCGCCTAACAGCGGCGCTGCCTTCCGCAAAGCGCCAGCCGTCCCCAGGGGAACATCGCCGTCGAACGAGTAGGTAATTCGCATTCCAAACCGCGAGCCGTCGCGCACATAGTCCTGAATCAAATGCCCGAGATGGCCAACGCACAGCACCGCCTCCGCGAATCCACTTTCGCGCAACAGACGCAACTGGTGAGCAAGAAACGGCTCGCCGGCAATCGGCACCAGCGACTTTGGAACGGTTTCCGTTATCGGGCCGAGACGCGTGGCAAGGCCGCCGCAAAGGATAGCAATCGGCAACATTATCCTGAAGCACTAGGACTGAGTTACCAAGGTCGTGCCCTGGTAATCAAAACGCATTTTGATCTCCCGCAGGCCAAGCCCGCGCAGCGCACGCCGAAGTCTCGTCTTTTCTTCAGTATAGAACATCAGAAAACCGCCTCCGCCGGCGCCGATGATCTTGCCGCCCAACGCTCCATTGGCGCGCGCCACTTCATACCACTCGTCGATGTTACTGGTAGTCATGCCGCTGGAACGCTGTTTCTTGTGTTCCCAATGCGTGTGCATGATGCCCGCAAACCGACGCAGATCTCCAGCTTCCAATGCCTCCCGGCTCTCAAACCCGAGCTGCTTTACGAAGTGGAGGTTGTCGATCATAGCCTTGTCTCCCGAAAGGCTCCGGCTGTGCTGATCCTGCAGGATTTCCGACGCAGACCGAGTGACTCCCGTGAAGACGAGAATCAGGTTCTCTTCCAAATTCGCGAGTGTCTCTTCGGCAATCTGTAAGGGCTCGACTCGCACCGAGCCGTCCTCATCAATGTCCAATGCAGTAATGCCGCCGAAAGCGGCAATATATTGATCCTGTTTGCCGACTGGCTCGCCGAGAATATCAATCTCGATGTGGCATGCCTGTTCCGCCAACTCCTGTTTGGGCACGACAAGCTTGCGATCCACATGCAAAGCGTGCAGCAGCGCAGTGAGAAAACTCCCGCTAGATCCGAGCCCTGTGCCTGCCGGTATGTCGGACATGCTGGTGATTTCCAGATACCCGGAATCGCGTCCGCATAGCAGCAGCGCTTCGCGGATCAGGGGATGTTCGATCGCCTGGATCGAATCTGTGCGCTCCATCCGCGAGTACTTCAAGATGTACTCAGCAAAAAAGCTCTTATGTAAGGTGATGTAGACGTACTTATCCATTGCCGCGGAGATGACAAATCCGCCGTGCTCCCGGTAGTACGAGGGCAGATCCGTTCCCCCGCCGCCTAGCGAGATTCGCAAAGGACTTCTGGTGATGATCAGACTCGGCTACCGCGCGCCACCATACGGCCCCCTTCGGCGAATTCGTAGTTACCGCTTCGCCACTGAAAAGCGCGTCCGAGATAGCTGGCAACCCAAACTCCAAAGCCAAACAAATCGCGTATCGGATAGACCCACGGATTGTGTAGGCAGTCCCGATCGCGAGTTACACCCCATCCCACAACCAGCGCCTCAATCACCCGATTCAGAATGGACCACGCAAAAAGGGCGAATCCAAGTCCCGCCCGATGCAGCAGAATACCGCCCATTAAACCGAAGATGCCGTACGGAACTGAATACACTAACCCGGAGCCAAGATGTCCTTTCGGGCGTGAGTATCGCGTCCCGATCGCCCAGCGCAGATGCCGTTTCAGCATCTGCTGGAGCGTCATCGGCGGCGCGACATGAGATATCACGTGTGAGGATAAGGCGACGTCAAAGCCGCATTCCGCGATGCGATTTCCAATCACGAAATCATTAGGACCGTATTCGCCGAGAACTGGATAGCCTCCAATCGAATTCAGGGCGTCTCGGCGAACCACAATGGTTGGGCCGAGCCCGAACTTCATCCCCTCAAGCAGATTCGCGACCAACACCCCGGCCGTCATCTCGACACTCATGCCGACCGCATCCAGGCGCGACCAAAAACCGCCCGCATTCAGACCGCGATAAACGCACGTCAGCATTCCGATCCTGGGCCGCAGCATCGGGACGACAACGGCGCGCAGATAATGGCGATCGACCAGTACGTCACTGTCGCTCGTAACCAGAATGGAGCTTCGGGCAATTTCGGCCATTCGGGCGAACGAATAAACCGGCCGGTTGGGCCACGGACCGATGCCCGTGACGAGGATTTCGGAATGGATCTGCGGATGCGCGTCGCATACCAAGCGCGCCACCGCTAAAGCCGGATCGTCTGCACGATCTACCGCGAATAGAACTTCGAATTGTGGATAATCCTGGCGGAAGAAGCTTTCCAGATTCTCTCGAAGCTGTGGCTCCAACCCGTGCAGCGGCTTTAATATCGAAACAAGCGGCAGCGAACCCTCGGTCGCCATATCCATTTCGCGCCGGTCCGCCTTGGCCTGGCGGTGAAACTTTCGCACACCCAGCAGCGTGAGCGTCAGAAACACAGTGGACGAAATTGTGCCGAGGATACCCAGTCCTAGCACCAGCCAGCCGGTCATTCCGTAACTGCCTTGCTCTCGACCAGGCTCTGAATCTCTGTTAGAAACTCCTCCACAGACCTTACGCCCTGATCGCCATGCTTGCGATGACGCACCGATACCTCGCCTGCTTCCGCTTCCCGGGCGCCCACCACCAGCATGTATGGAATCTTCTGCAACTGCGCTTCGCGAATCTTGAAGTTGACCTTCTCACTGCGCTCGTCCACCTGGACGCGAAGCCCAACGGCCTCCAATTTGCGCTTCACTTGCAGAGCATACTCGTTCTGCTTATCCGTGATCGGTAAGACGATAGCCTGAATGGGCGAAAGCCAGACCGGGAATGCGCCTGCATAATGCTCGATCAGAATACCGAAAAAACGTTCGATTGACCCATAAAGCGCGCGGTGTACCATCAGCGGCTGGTGCGATTTGCCATCTTCCGCAATGTATTCGAGTCCGAATCGGCGTGGCAGAGTGAAATCGAACTGCACTGTGGACAATTGCCAGAGGCGGCCGATCGCATCGACTAATTTCACATCGATCTTCGGTCCGTAGAATGCCGCTTCGTCGGGAGAAACCTTAACGCTCAGATTCAATCGCTCGGCCGCACGCTTTAAAGCGTTCTCGCCCAGTTCCCACAACTCGCGCGTTCCATCGTATTTCCCGCTTGCGCCGCCATCCCAGGTGGACAGTTCGGCCTCGTATTGAGTGAAGCCAAACGTTTGCAAAGTATCGACTGCGAACTGAAGGCAGTTCACCACCTCGTCCTCAATTTGCTCCGGAGTACAGAAGATATGAGCATCATCTTGCGTAAACCCGCGAACTCGGAGCAGCCCATGCATCACCCCGGACCGTTCATAACGGTAGACGGTGCCGAGCTCTCCTAGCCGGACCGGCAAGTCCCGGTAACTGCGCAGACGGTCCCGATAAATCAGGATATGAAACGGGCAGTTCATCGGTTTCAACTGGTATTCGGCATCGTCCAGTTCCATCCGCTTGAACATATTTTCGGAATAGAAATTGTAGTGACCCGACGTCTTCCAAAGGTCGCTGCGCGCCACGTGAGGCGTATACACCAGCGAATATCCGCGCTTCACATATTCGTCGCGCATCCAATCTTCCAGCAGCCTGCGGATTGTTCCCCCTTTGGGGTGAAAGAAGATCAGTCCCGGACCAGCCAGGTCCTGAATGCTGAACAGATCTAGCTCCTGCCCTAACTTGCGATGGTCGCGTCGCTTGGCTTCTTCGAGGCGATGTAGGTATTCATCGAGTTCTTTTTTGGTGAAGAACGCGGTCCCGTAAATACGCTGCAGCTGCGGGTTCTTTTCATTACCTTTCCAATAAGCTCCGGCGATCGAAAGCAGCTTGAACGTTTTCAGCTTTTCCGTTGACGGTACGTGCGGACCCCGGCAAAAATCGATGAAGTTCGGACCCAGCGTGTATTCCGAAAAGATATCTCCGGCGCGCTCTTCAATCAGCTCGCGTTTCATCCAGTCGTCTTTGTACTTCTCCAAACCCGCTTCCTTTGCCGTCAACTTCCGCTCAAACGGGAGATGGCGCGCCTGGATTTCATGCATGCGCGCTTCGATTCTTTCCAGGTCTTCCGGCGTGAATTTCGTCTCGCGCTGGAAATCGTAATAGAACCCCGTGTCAGTCGGAGGTCCAATTCCGAGCTGCGTCTCGGGGAACAATTCCAGCACCGCCGCAGCCAGCAGATGGGCCGTTGAATGCCGATATACCTGAAGCGCTTCCGGATTTCGCGTCGTAAGAATCTCCACCCGGGCGTCTTGCTCGAACGGCCGTGTCAGATCCTGCAGCTCCCCGTTAACGCGCGCCACAATGGCGTCTGCAGCCAAGCGCGGGCTGATTGAATTTGCGACGTCGATTGGTCGCGTTCCGGCGGGCAGGCTTTGCGTGCTGCCGTCCGGCAAAGTTACCGTCAAACTACTCATAAATAAGTCAAAATTCGAGCGTATCAGACAGGTCGAGCCCGGTTGCTAAACTGTGTATTTACGCCTCGTGAGCACCACTCCCACAACAACTACGCCGACCACTGCCGGCTTCGATGAAGCGGATTTGGTGGCGCGCGCGAAAGCCGGCGATGCTGAGGCGTTTTCCGAACTGGTTCGCCACTATGACCGGCGTGTCTATCGCATGGCGAAACAGATCACGCAGAACGACGAGGATACAGAGGACGTACTCCAGGAGACGTTCTTAAAGGCGTATACTCACCTGGATGACTTTCAGGGCAATTCCAAGTTCTATACCTGGCTGGTGCGGATTGCCGTGAACGAAGCGTTAATGAAGCTTCGCAAGCGCCGATCCGACCGAACCGTTCCCCTCGACGAGCCGGTTGATACCGGTGAGGATGAGATCGTCCGCGAGATCGCCGTCTGGGACGAAAATCCCGAGCAACAATACTCCCGCGAGGAATTGGCAGACATCCTGGATGAAGCAATTGCAACTTTAAAGCCGTCATACCGCAACGTTTTCGTCTTGAGAGACATCGAAGAGCTGTCAATTCAGGAGACTGCGGAAGCTTTGAATCAGTCTATTTCGGCCGTAAAAAGCAGCTTGCTGCGCGCAAGATTGCAGCTTCGGGAAAAACTAACCCGGCTGTTCAAAAAGAAGGGGGACAACGCGTTTGCTGTCCTGTAAGCAGTTTCTGCAGGAACTGAACGATTTTCTGGACGAGAAACTCGATCCTCAAATTAGGGCCGAGTTGCAACGTCACGTGAACGAGTGTCCCAATTGCTGGGTCGTCTGTAACACGACAGAAAAGACCGTGCAGGTGTTCAAGGGATACCAGCCCAAGGCCGTTCCAGCTGACATCCAGAACAGGCTCTTAGCCGCGCTCGAAAAACGGATCGCTGCTCGGGGTCCGCTCTGCAGAAAAGTGGCTTCGTCGGATGTTGCGCATACCGCGGAAGCCGATTGTCCGGATACCGATACCAACTAACGCGCCGGACTGTTGACCGGTAAAGTCTCTTTCTTAAATAGACTCTTGAAAACTTGTTGCTGCTCAGGCGTCAAAACGCTCAGGATGCGGCGCCGCCCATGCTCCGCGACGTCTTCCCGCTCCTCTTCAATGTTCTGGTAATATTTCCCGTAATCGTCTAGTTCCTGTGACACGACTCGCGACTGCTCCGGGGTAAGGTGGAGTTTCTCTTTCAGATCTTCCAGTCCCGTTATCGTCGCGGCATGCACCATCCGCATATGCATATAGACCCGAGTCAATGCGCCGCCTAAAGTAAGGCCCGACAAAAACACGAGCAAAAATACGGTCACGATCTTCGGGTTTGACCAGACTCGTGGCGAGGAATGAAGGTCTCGCGGGGTGCGCGTTGTAGCAGCAGAAAAAATCTTGAGACCTCTTCTAATTAGTGGGATGCAAAATTTTCGAGCACCGCATCCCGCTGCTCAGCCACACTTCCCGTAACCGGCGCATCATAATGAGCTTGGGCAACCATTCCGTTTCGGACGTGCCCTTCTCGCGTCTCCGCGGCGATAAAATAGCTCCCGGCCACCAGTGCCAGCGTGAGCGACACATACGCGATCCGCGAAGACACGGGAGAGTAGATCAATGATGCCCAAATCGACTCCTTCGCTCGTCCTTCAATCCGTTGTAACACTCGCGCGTAGAATCCAGGCGTCGGCTCCAGCCCTTCTGGCGCCCGCAACATGCGTAACATTTGCCCCTGTGCCTTGAACATTTCCAACTCCGAAGCGCACTCGGAGCAGGATCCTATATGGTCGGCGTGATCGTCTTTTTCGGCAATTGGCCGCTCTGCCGAGAGCAGATCCTCTAACCGGTTTCGGATGAACCCGTGCATAGTTCCCTCAGAATAAGTACTTAGTTGTTAGCGGATCTTTTTGCCCGTCCGCTTGTTCTAAACTTTACCCGCAAACTGTGCCGGTGAACAGACCTAAATGTTTCGGCCGGCCAATGGCGCCCGTGACAGCCGTTCCGCCGCTTTCACGAGCTTCTGGCGCGCTCGGAACAACTTCACCTTTATAGTGTTTTCGTTCATGCCAGTCATTCCCGCTAACTCCTCGACAGAATGACCTTCTACTTCTTTTAAAAGCAACAGGTTACGATCTTCTTCGGATACTTTCGAGAGCAGCTTCAAAATCAAATCGTGCTGTGCAAGCCGCTGGTCTACCGCGGGAGCCTGATCCGTGGCCGGCTCTGAATTTTCCAGCCGAAGCGATTCATCTGCGGTAAATTCGCTTTCGTAAACAAGCTTCCGCACCCGCTTCTTACGCAGGTAGTCGTAGCACTCGTTTACGGTGATTTTGTAGATCCAGGTAAGCAGCGAACTCCGGAAGTCGAAGTTCTTAATGGAAAAGTAAATCTTCGCAAATACTTGCTGAGCAATGTCTTCTGCGTCATTCCGATTCCGCAGAATGCCATAAATGATGGAAAAAACTTTGGCCTGGTAGCGGTCTACGATCTCGCGAAATGCTATCTCGTCCTGGGCCTGTACGCGGCGAACCAGAGCAGCTTCTTCGCTTATTCGGTGGTCCAATTTAGGCTTCGCTTGCGCTGCAGGCGCCCCGTCGACCGTTGCTGGGAACGGAAGAGTTGCAGAAAGACCGCTCATACAAGGCGTCCGACGCACCTTTCATCGCACGGGTTTCAAAAACCTGGCCCGGCTTTCAAAACGTCGGGGGCAGCGGGGCGGCGGCTTCGATATTATCCCAGAAAGTTGCAGACTTAAGCGCGCCCATGCGTCAAAACCTTACAAACTGGTTTAAAATCAAGACAGGAGAGTTTGGATGATTCAGCTTACCGAAACTGCCGTGACCAAGGTAACCGAGATACTTGGCATGCAGGACCCCAAGCCTGCCGGCCTTCGGATTGCCGTCGTGGGCGGCGGATGCTCTGGCTTTAGCTACTCGATGGCCTTTGAGAATACCCCGAATATGCTTGACAAAACGTACAAATTCGGGGATTTGAAGGTGTTCGTCGACCAAGCGAGCATGCTGTACCTGGACGGCGCGGAAGTCGACTACGTAGAGTCGCTGGAAGGCTCCGGCTTTAAGTTCAACAATCCGCAGGTGAAATCCACTTGCGGCTGCGGCAGCTCGTTTAGCGCATAAGCGCCGGCGTGCTGGACCATATTCACGGTCTTCTCACCGAATCCCGCAATCCATCGTCCGCGGCCATCGACACGCTTCCAACTTTGGAAGTGATGCGCGTTATCAATTCGGCCGATCAGGAAGTTGCGCCTGCCATAGTGCCGGAATTACCCCGGATCGCCCAGGCGGTCGACGCCATCGCTGTTCGCCTGGACGCCGGTGGCCGCATGTTTTATGTGGGAGCAGGAACCTCGGGACGGCTGGGGGTCTTAGATGCTTCCGAATGCCCTCCCACGTTTAACACTCCCCCAGGACTGATCGTGGGGCTCATCGCCGGGGGAGATCAGGCTCTTCGGAGTTCGATTGAAAAAGCCGAGGACAGCCCCGAACAGGCCGTCGCCGATCTTCAAACTCAGGACTTCTCCCCGAAAGACGCGCTCGTCGGAATTGCTGCCAGCGGACGTACCCCTTACGTGCTGGGCGCTCTCGCGTACGCGCGAGAATTACAGTCACTAACGGTGAGCCTGAGCTGCACGCCTCACTCGAAAATCGCCGCAATCGCCGATATCCCGATCAATCCTGTAGTCGGTCCCGAAATCATCACCGGATCCACCCGTATGCGGGCCGGCACCGCAACCAAACTCGTCCTGAACATGCTGAGCACCGGGGTTATGATCCGGCTCGGCTACGTTTACGACAATCTGATGGTGAACGTGCAACCGACCAACTCGAAGTTGGAAGATCGAGCCCGCCGCATCATCGCTGAGATCACTGGTTTGCCTTATGACGAAGCAGCCCGTCTCCTTAACGAAAGCGGCGCGGTGCGAACTGCTATTGTGATGCACGAACGTAAGCTGTCGCGTGCCGAAGCGGAAGATTTACTCCGCCAACATCGCGGTAAGCTGCGCGATGCACTACAACAATAGAATTTCATGGATAAATTCAAAATTACGGGCGGCACGCCCTTGCACGGTGAGATCCGTGTCAGCGGGTCGAAAAATTCCTCGCTCCCCGCGCTCGCCGCTTGTTTGCTGACAGATGAACCAGTCACGCTCTCCCGCGTGCCGGGTGTGAAAGATATTCAGACGATGCAAAGCCTGTTGGCTTACACCGGGGCAACCGTCTCTGTTGACTCCGGCAAAGTCATCGTTGAGGCAAAATTTCTCGACCAGCCGGAAGCGCCCTACGATGTCGTGAAAACAATGCGCGCTTCCAGCCTGGTACTTGGACCATTGGTGGCTCGTACCGGCCGCGCGCGGGTATCCATGCCGGGCGGCTGCGCGATTGGTGCGCGGCCGATCAATCTGCATGTCAGCGCGTTGGAGCATTTGGGAGCCACCATCGAACAGACTCATGGGTACGTGGAAGCTCAGGCGCCGGACGGATTACGCGGTGGGAATATCCACTTCGACCGCATTACCGTCACCGGTACCGAGGATGTCTTAATGGCCGCCGTACTTGCCAAAGGAGAAACGGTCATCCGCAATGCCGCCCGCGAGCCCGAAGTCAAGGATCTGGCCGACCTGCTGACGAGAATGGGCGCGAAGATCGAAGGCGCCGGCACCTCAATCATCCGCGTCACCGGCGTTGAACGGTTGCATGGCGCCGAGCACACCATCATTCCCGATCGCATCGAAGCCGGTACATTTGTTTTGGCCGGAGCCATCTCCCGCGGTGAATTGGTCGTCAGCGACTGTGTCCCCGAACATTTTGCCGCGCTGAACTACAAACTCGAGCAAGCGGGCGCGGACATTCAGCTTGAGCCGAACGCGGTGCGAGTTCGCTACATCGGCAGACCCAAGGCTGTTGACGCAACCACAGAGGAATTCCCCGGCTTTGCAACCGACCTGCAGGCGCAATACATGGCTTATATGGCGACTGCCCAAGGGATCAGTTTCGTTACTGAAACCATCTTCGAAAATCGCTTTATGCACGTCCCGGAACTAGGGCGCATGGGGGCCAATATCCGTATCGAAGGGCGGCAGGCAATCGTTGCGGGCGAAGATGGCCTGATGGGCGCGCAAGTGATTGCGTCCGACCTTCGAGCGAGCGCGTCCCTTGTACTCGCCGCGCTCGTTGCGCAAGGCGATACCCTCATCGACCGCGTTTACCACATTGACCGCGGCTACGAACGAATTGAGGAGAAATTGGCGGCCGCCGGCGCCAAGATCGAACGTATTCAATGAAGCAGCACAGTCCAGGCTTTCTAGCCATCGTTCATGAAGCGAAAACCCGTATTCACGAAATCGATATCGACGAATACAAGCGGCTGCGCGAATCGGGCCAGGCGGGACAACTCGTGGACGTCAGGGAGGATCACGAATGGGAAGCCGCCCATGCCTCCGGCGCCATTCATCTGAGCAAAGGGATCATCGAACGCGACATAGAAAACACGTTTCCTGACAAGAACACAAGATTGGTGCTGTACTGCGGCGGTGGCTACCGGTCAGCGCTGGCCACTGACAATTTACAGAAAATGGGTTACCGAAATATCCTCTCCCTCGACGGCGGTTGGCGTGCGATTGAAGCGTCAGGACTGCCGATCGAACGTAAGTAGGCTTTTTGTCTCTTTTAGCAACGCCGCTCGGCGGCACTGGATCCTTGCCACACAATGCGGCGGCGGTAAACCGCGCCGGGCGCCACCACTTCGGGGTGCTCAAACCCTAGTCAAGGCCACAACCCTCGCCAAAGTCCTCTCCCGTGCCGGCTCGTCACCTGCGTTCTAGCTCGCGGAAACCACCGAACGGGCTGAGGAGCATTAAGCACAATTCATCAATACGAAAAAAACTTTAGACCTTTGGCCATCAACTGGACATCAAGGTTATGCCAACTGAAGCGAATCCAGCCTGATACGGCTGGTGCAGAACCAAAAAGGAGATGTTCCAGATGAAGTTATCCCAACTTAGACATACAGTTAACCTTGCGTTACTAGCCGCAGGCACTTTCGGTGCATTCGCGGCAGTAACGTCGGCACAAGTACAAACGGAGTCCACGACTAAAATGGGCGCCGCTTCAAAAGAGGTCACCGTTGAGCGTGCCGAGGTCGTTTATGTCAGCGGCAACGACTTAGTCGTGAAAATGGACGATGGCGAGATTCGGCATCTCGCGAATGTTCCCGAAAGCACCAAAATTAACGTAGACGGCAAGGAACTCGGGGTCCACGAGCTGAAACCCGGCATGAAGCTACAGCGGACGATCGTAACCACTACGACTCCTCGCATGATCACCACGGTTCAAACGGTCACGGGAAAGGTTTGGCATGTGACTCCGCCCAATTCCGTAATTCTCACGTTGGACGATGGCACCAACCAGCAGTTCAGCATCCCCAAAGGACAGAAGTTCACGGTAGATGGCCAGCAAACGGATGCTTTTGGGCTGAAAAAAGGCATGACGATCTCCGCGACGAAGGTCGTCGAGGTTCCGGAGACGGTCGTTGCCCAGCACCGTAGATTGACCGGCGAGATGCCGACACCAACTCCTCCTCCCGCAGACACGCCCATTCTGATCGTATACGCGCCAAGGGCGCCTGCCCCAGCTGCCGCTCCTGCTGCTGCCGCGGCGCCGACTGAGGTCGCTGCGGCAGAGCCCGCTCCCACAAAGCTCCCGAAAACCGGAAGTTTGACGCCGCTCATCGGGCTGCTGGGACTCATTTCTCTTACGCTCTCGATCGGCATCACTGCAGTTCGCCGATTTTGCTAACCGGAACCATGGCCTCGGGCAACGGCCCGCTTTCCTCGATCAAGGCGGGCCGTTCTCGAGATCCATGGAGCCATTCGCTCGATGCATTGAGGCCGGCCATGGTATTCGCATGCCCGGCAACGAACTTCGTGCCGTAAAAGATTAGCGCAAACATAACTTTCTCTTGTTCAGTCGCGAACCCAACCTCGGGAAACACGCATTGCGCAGTTTCCCTCGATTCTATGGCTGGAAGGAGATTAAGTGTTGCTTCACAAACGGAATCTTTGCGCGCCCGCGCTTGCGTTGTTTGCTGTCTCTTCACTGGTAGCGTCAGCCCACGACGCCGATCAAACTCTCATCATCACGTCGTCAAACCAAACACAAAACGAACTGCTGGTATACGATAACGCCGGACACCTGCTTCAGTCGCTCCCAACACAAGGAGCGGGTGGAGTTGGCGGGAATGCCGGTGGAATCGCTGCGACCCGCAGGCTGGTGGCAGTTGTTAATTTTAGCTCGCAATCGGTATCTATCTTCGGTGTTCGCGAACGGGGTCTCGATCTCCTCCAAAAAATCGAGCCGGCATCAAAGCCAGTCAGCGTCGCATTCGGCGACGACCATCTCTATATTCTCGGCGACACTTCTGTCGAGTCCCACTGGATCTCTGAATCGCACATTAGCCATCACGCAGACGGGGTGAGTAATCTCCTGAAAGCCGATGGCTCTGCCGCCCAGGTCGGCGTCTTACCAGGGGAGCTGATTATCACAGAAAAGAGTAACGTCATCGAGACGGTGAAGCTAGCCGGCGATGGCGCTGTCGACGGGCCAGCTACTTTGGTGAGCAATATTCCCACCAACGTCGACACTCCCTTTGGCTTGATTACTCGAGGCGACAACGCTTACGTAACCATCGCGCACGCCAATGAAACAAGCCTCGTGCGTGACGACCGGGTGCTCACGACCACCGGTTCGGGCACACAGAAATCACCCTGCTGGTTAGCGCTTGAAGGGCCATTCCTGTTCTCCAGTAACTCCCCAAGCCTGAGTATTTCGCGTTACGCTGTTTATGGACAACACGTCGTTCTGGACAACGAGGTTGCTGCCCGGCTCGCCGGTGCTCCAACCGACATCGCGGCCGTACACGGTTTACTTGCCGTTCTCGATGGCAGCGGCCACCTGTCAATCTTCAATGTCGACGAAGATGGAGATCTCACACTCGCTGCTGCGCCACAAGTCGGCTCCGTCGCCAACGGCGTTGTCATCGTTCACCGGGAGCGTTGAATAGCGCCTCGTTTGGAGTTGAATTGTTGCTCATGTTCCAGGGCCGAAGCTCGTAAGGACAGAGTCCCGGACGAGCTTCCAGCCCTGCCGGACATTCAAAAAGTAGTACCGTCAAATCGGAATATTAAAATGTTCTCGCGGAGACAGGATGCGAAATTCGGAAGTCAGCGCTGCTGGCCTTATTGCTGCAGTGGTGCTGGTAGCAGTAGTTTTTATCATCGGGCTGCAGCATGCCGCCTGGACGCCCACGATCGTTGCCGCGGTTGTGTTGGCGGTTCTGATCGTATACGATCGCGCTCCTCACCGCAGTTTTGCCCAGAGCCTGGCATACGCAGGCGCATGTGGATTTTTGCTATTGACGTTTGCAATCTATCCCGTGTATCAGCTTGTCTCCGGGCCCGGTTCTCCGCCGGTTGACGCCATCCTTGTGAAGCCTTGGCTGCCCGCCGTCTGGTTGGCTGCTTCGCTTATCTTTCTTGCTATCGACCGCTTCCGTTTGGGATCCAAACCGGTAGTGCTGGAAATGGCAGCCGTGGAGACGCGACCACCACAGATCGAAATACCCGTCGGCGCGTCCCGTGTCGTTGAACCGGCGCCTGCGTTCACACCCTCCCAGTCGTATCAACCTGCACCTGCGTCTCAGCCCGTTGCCGTGCCCGAGCAGCCTGCGGCTTCCATCGCTTCGACGGCACCAGCGCCGGTGGAAGCTAAACCGCCGCAGCCGATAGCGAAAGGGACGCCCGCGACGATTTACCTCAATCTGGTGGGCACCGGCATTGCCTGCCTGCGCTCCGTTAAGGCCGAGCATCTCGGACGCGATTTCTATCGGATCACCGAAGCGATCCCTCAGGGAGAGGCATGGGAATTTCAGACCGGGCAGATTGTGCGCTGCCGCAAGAAAGTTCTCTCGAGCGGTAAGGCAATGGTCGCTTACGAGGAAGCTCCGCGCACCAGCTAAGCCGACGCGTTCGCCAGGGCAGCGGGGACTGCGAATCGGTGGCCCAAAGGGGGCTTAGTCTCCAGGCATCAACAACCTATACTGGCCATACACGCTATGACCTTAAGAGACGATGTTGTTGTCGATCTGGCGACCCCGACCGGTCCAATGCGAACGTACTTGTTCCGCCCGGCTGCCGACGGCGCCTATCCCGGAATCGTGCTTTACTCAGAGATTTTCCAAGCTACCGGCCCCATCCGGCGGACTGCCGCGTTCCTTGCCGGGCACGGTTATGTTGTTGCCGTTCCCGAGGTCTATCACGAACTGGAACCCGCCGGGACGGTATTGCCCTACGACCAGGCAGGCGCCGATAAGGGAAAGGTGGACAAGTACGAAAAACAATTGTCCTCGTACGACTCCGATGCGCGCGCCGTGCTGGATCATTTGAAGTCGCGTCAGGACTGCAATGGACGATTAGGCGCGGTCGGCATTTGCTTGGGTGGTCATCTGGCATTTCGAACAGCCATGAATCCGGATGTGCTGGCGACAGTTTGCTTTTACGCAACCGACATCCATTCCGGAACGCTGGGCAAAGGCAAACAAGACAATTCGCTTGCTCGAGCGTCAGAAATTAAGGGAGAGTTACTCCACATCTGGGGTCGTCAGGACCCACACGTTCCGCTCGAAGGGCGCAATCGGATTAAAGCGCGTTTGGATGAAGCCGGCGTGAACTTTCAATGGCTGGAAGTCAACGGTGCGCACGCTTTCATGCGAGACGAAGGGTATCGATACGATCCGGCACTTGCATATCTATGTGAGGGCTTGATGCTCGAAGTGTTCCATCGCCGACTCACAATTGCCTGAATGGCGCGCAACTAGCTAAGTGGATAGCTAGTGCGTTTGCGAAGCGAAAGATTCCAGTACAAAGCCCTTTTGGTCGCAGATGACAGGTCTTTGAAACCCGATCCCCACAAAAATCATCTGCTGTAGCAGAGGAGTTAGTTAGTAATTGTCATGCAAAAGATCCTGGGCCACTTACTTTTTTCGGCGATCTTGCTGATGCCCGCACTTTCATCGGCGCAAACCCGATCTCATAACGATCCGTATATTCCGGGAGCGTCGAACGAAGGAAAGCTGGTACAGGAAGTTCGGCATCAGTTGGTCATGCTTCCGTACTACACAGTATTTGACGACTTGGGATTCCGTGTGGACGGTTCGCAGGTGACCCTCGAAGGCGCGGTTACCAATCCTACCTTAAAGTCCGACGCGGAAGGCGTTGTGAAACACATTGAAGGCGTAACCGGCGTTACAAACAACATTGAGGTGCTGCCGCTCTCTCCGATGGACTGGCAAATTCGCCGCGCCGTCGCGAGAGCGATATATGGCGATCCCAGTATTGGCGATCGTTATGGGTATCAATCGCTGCCGCCCATCCACATCCTCGTGAAAAACGGAAACGTAAATCTGGAAGGTTATGTCGGATCGACATTCGATAAAAACTTAATCAACGTCAGAGTGAATTCAGTTCCCAATGTTTTTCATGTGACAAATAATCTGCAAGTAACAGGTGGCAAGTAAACATCTGGTAAGTAACAGAACGGGGACACGGCAGAACAGCCGTGTCCCCGTTTCGCTTTAGAGTTGGGCCACTGCGCCGTCGGACGCAGATCCTACTAGCGCGGCATATTTGGCCATCACCCCGGACAGATACTTGGGCGCGGGCGGCTGAAACGCCGCAACCCTCTTCGCAAACTCGTCTGCCGGTATATTGAGCGAAATCTCTCGTTTGTCCACGTCGATTGTGATCGAGTCGCCTTCCCGAACTGCGGAAATCGGCCCTCCTACGGCTGCTTCAGGAGCAACATGACCGACCATAAATCCCCGGGTCGCGCCGCTAAAACGTCCGTCTGTTACCAGCGCAACGGTGTCACCTAACCCTTCCCCTACAATCGCGCTCGTCACTCCAAGCATCTCGCGCATTCCGGGGCCACCGCGCGGTCCCTCGTAGCGAATCACGACGATATCGCCGGGGTTGATTCGATGCTCCATCACTGCTGCTTTGGCATCTTCCTCCGTGTCAAAAACTCGGGCTGGTCCGGTTTGTAAGGTGCGGTTCAAACCCGTAACCTTGATCACACAGCCCTCCGGCGCAAGCGAGCCTTTAAGAATCACGATGCCGCCCGATTGTTTAATAGGATTTTCTAAAGTGCGGATAACGTCCTGTCCGGGTGTTTCGTCCACTGTGCCGAATTCCTCACCGAAGGTTTTGCCGGTAATCGTGAGCGCGCCCGCATGCGCATACCCGCCGTCCAACAATCGTTTGGCGATGATCGCGATGCCGCCTGCTTTGTCTACATCCGCGGCGGTATACCGGCCCGCCGGTTTCAGATCGGCCAACAGAGGAGTTTTGTTGCTCAATTCCTGAAAGTCGTCGATAGTCAGCGGAATCTCCGCTTCGCGCGCCATTGCCAACAAGTGAAGCACGCCGTTCGTAGAACCACCGGAGGCAGCAACGCTGGCAATTGCGTTGTCAATTGCTTCACGTGTCACAATATCGCGCGGCTTCAAGTCATTGCGGACAGCGCTCAGAATGATTTCGCCACAGCGTCGTGCGGCGTCGTGCTTCCGATTGTCCACTTGAGGAATTGAGTTCACACCCCGCGGAGAAAGCCCGATTACTTCCATTACCGTTGCCATGGTGTTGGCCGTATACTGGCCGCCACACGCGCCGGGGCCAGGACAAGCCGCATTCTCAATCGCCAGCAGCTCATCGTCGCTCATACGCCCCGCGGCATTGGCGCCGATTGCTTCAAACACGTCTTGAATGACGATGTCCCGGTCTTTATATCGGCCCGGAAGAATTGTTCCACCGTAGAAAATGACGCCCGGTATATTGAGTCGCAGCAGCGCCATCGCGGCGCCCGGAATAGTCTTATCGCAGGCCACAAGGGCTACAATCCCGTCAAACATGTGGCCTCGCGCCACGAGTTCAATCGAATCGGCAATTACCTCGCGGCTAATCAGCGACGTCTTCATCCCCTCAGTGCCCATCGTGATGCCGTCGCTGATGGCGATGGTATTGAACTCCATCGGAGTTCCACCAGCTTCCCGGATGCCGTTTGCTACATCCGCGGCAAACTCCCGCAGATTGTAATTGCAGGGCATTGTGCCGATCCATGTGCTGGCAATTCCGATAATGGGCTTTTTCAGGTCGTCATCGGTAAAGCCAATTGCCTTCAGGTAAGAGCGGGCCGGAGCTCGGTCCTTGCCCTGTGTGATGGTGAAGCTGCGGAGCTGCATAGAAATTCTATTTAAGCAGGCGCGCCCGAACGCTCCGGAATTCGGCGGATTGATTCTGACCTGCAACAGCTGTCCAGCCGTCTAGAATGCAGACGTCACGCCCGAGCTGCTTAAATGGCGGACACGTTCGAAATGTCCGTTCCCAACGGTGCAAGTGTCTTGATGGAATAAAGAGAGCTCGCTTGCAGGGCAAGCGAGCTTCCCAACACAAGGGACACAAGAATGAAGGAGACGGACAACATGAGTCTCGAGCGGTGCCTGAGGGAGAAGACCTTGTGCGCTGCTCGTTGACTCACAAAGTGAGTATCGAATGTACGCTGCTTTTATGTAAGAACCAGAGGTTTTTACGATATTGCCGATATTTGAAACGGAATAGGCTACGATCCGAGGAAACTTCTTCCGTGATCGCGTTAACGGAAGCTACGGTCGAGCAGGTAAGTTATAGCTGAGGCTCGACTTGGGCCAGTTTTCGCGAATGCTGCCAAGCGAGTTTGTCCCGATACTCCTGGTACAGAGTACTGAAACCAGCCCACCAATAACCACAAACGAACAGCAGCAAAAAAGGAATGGCGAAGAAGTTCATCGTCTCAATGGCGAAATCGACCATGTAGACGAAGTAAGATCCGATTGCGATTTCAATCCACGGCAGCCAGCCGCTGCGCCGTCTGTACGCCGCGGGGGCCGCCGCCTTTTGTGCTCCGTTGATGGCGTACTTGGCGGTACGCATAAAGCTGGTCTGAATTCCCAAGAGCGCTTCGATGACGCCTTTAGAGTTGCTGACCGTAAGCGCCACACCTGCCGCCATTAGCATCGGCAGGAATGCAATACTCTTCCACCAAGACTTGGGATACAACTCGCGCTGCGCATAGAGATAAAACGCGCTGATCGACCAGAATGACGCAATGATCAACGGCAAATCGATCATCACCATCTGGAAAACGCCCATGTAAAAGCGAACGATCATTACCGGCAGCATCAGCATGGAAACCGCGATCATCAGCGGATAGCTGATATTCGGCGTCAGATGCATGAACGCTTCCACCTTTACTCTCAGCGGAATGTCGGCCTTCAGGATGCGCGGAAGAAGCTTCTGCGCTACCTGCGTCAGGCCTTTGGCCCAACGCGCCTGCTGTACCTGAAAGCTATGCGTTCCAACCGGCAATTCGGAAGGGCACTCCAAACCCGGAACATAGACGAATCGCCAACCGTTGAGCTGAGCCCGGTAGCTAAGATCGGAATCTTCGGTAAGAGTCTCGTGCTGCCATCCGCCGGCATCCTCGATCATCTGCCGCCGAAGGATTCCGGCCGTTCCATTGAAGTTAAAGAAGAGGCCCGACCCGGCGCGCGCGCCATGCTCCAGGACAAAGTGTCCGTCGAGCAGCATCGCTTCCACCTGGGTCAGGATGTTGAACTCTTTGTTGAGATAACTCCAGCGGGTCTGAACAACACCGACCTCCGGGTCGGTAAAGAAATGAACGGTGCGCCGTAAAAAGTCGACCGGCGGAACGAAATCTGCATCGAAAATGGCGACTAATTCGCCTGTGGCCGTTCCTAATCCCTCCTGAAGGGCGCCCGCTTTAAACCCGTGACGATTTGTCCGATGCCGGTACTCCATCGGGTATCCCGCGGCGGCGTACTCGTTACACAGCCTTTGCGTATAGGGATGCGTCTCGTCCGTTGAATCGTCCAGAATCTGGATTTGCAGCAACTCGCGCGGATAGTCGACCTTCACGACCTCTTCGAGAAGCCGCTCCACCACAAAGCGTTCGTTATAGAGCGGTAGCTGAATTGTTACTCGCGGCAGTTGCTCAAAACGCCGCGGCGCCTCTTTCGGCAGATTCGCCTTGTATTTCTTGTAGCGCCGGATCGTCTCGTAGCGGTGAATTCCGTAAATCGACAGAATCCCCAGCATGGTGAAGTATGGGATCAGCAGCGCCCAATCAAATAGCGAAAGCCGGTAAATGCCCGCAAACGTATCGTCGAACAAACCGGTCATCAGCCGCGAACCGAAAGTCGGTTGGGCCGCGAGCAGGAACGAGACGAAACACATGGGCATAAATTAGTGAATAGGCAAGCTGTTGCCGGGCAGCAACGGCAAAATCAGCCGAAGTTTAGCAGCAGCAGGTTAATCGTAACCGATAGATCCAGTTTAGCGGTTTTTTTATACCAGCGGAAGTTTCGTACACGAGTTGGCCTGTGGATTGCTCGTTCCCCGGACACGTGCGGTCCCGGAGGGCCATTTGTGATTAACCTGCAGGAAGTTGGAGCCGCCGCTTACTTTGCGAGTGATGGCAGCGCCCACATTCGATTCGGCCTTTATCTGCCTGGTGTTCGTTCCGCCGACGGATTCTCCGTTATTGCGCGGGTTATTCATAGTGAAGACCGCTTTAACCCTTCCGTACAACCGCAGAATCAAGCGCTGATCTGGGATTCCGGTACTGTGCTCGATTTATGGAATACGGATATGACGCTGGAAGGGTCGGATGCCAGTCATGCGGGCCGGGCGGGAACGTACTTGTACCGTTTCCAACTTCTTTGGACTCCTCCCGGCGGCCAGGCGCAGACCATCACTGAATTTTTCACCGATCCGTTCGCGCGCTCGACCGACCTTGGACTAATGGCTGCGGTTGAGCTCACTTTGACCCCGGCGACCTTTACCTGGACCGATATCACATACCGCACGCCTGAACTGGACGATCTGGTCGTCTACGAGCTGCAGGTTGAGGAGTTCAATGACAGCTTCGACGGAGTGGTCGAACGCCTGGAGTATTTTGCCAGCCTCGGTGTAAACTGCATTGAACTAATGCCTGTTACCAGTGCGAAGCTCGAGTTCGACTGGGATTACGGCCCCGTTTACTACTTTTCGCCCAACGTACGGTTTGGCGGGGGACCGGGGTTGAAGCGGCTGGTGGATGCCGCCCATGGCAGGGGAATGGCCGTGATTCTGGACGTGGTTTATGAGCACGTCGATCCGAAGTTTCCCTATTGCCTCGTCTATAACGACATCGCAGATTCAGCTGCTACGGTCAAACCGCCGAGCCCGATGATCGATGGCGCGAATGTTTGGGGGTTCGGGCAGTCCACGGATTTCACATTACAGTTCACCAAAGACTATTTCCTGGCCGCCAATCAGATGTGGCTGGACGAGTATCACGTCGATGGCTTTCGCTATGACGAAGTGTCGGATCTGTACGTCGGCGGCCGCGCGGCCGGATATCAGGATCTGACAAAACAGGTCTACCTTTACTCACAGAACATTGCGCGCTTTCAAAGCAACCCACCCACTTACAGCCGAATCATTCAATGCGCCGAAGCGCTGGGCAAGGCTCGCGACGTGATGAGCCAGACGTTCACGAACTGTGCCTGGACCGACGAGCTTTTGTACAAGTCGGAGGACATGATGCAGTGGGGCTATGTGGACGACAACTTCGCGCACATTCTCGATCCGAATTTCAACAACTATCCTGCAAGCACAACGGCGGTGGACCCGACTGGCGCACCTATTCAGATGCCGGTGGCTCCGTTTCAGTATTTGGAATCGCACGACCACAGCCAGTTGATTGTCTTCGCGGGCGTCGATCCGGAGGATACCGGCCCCTTGCCCGAGGGCGATCGCGATCTTTTCTATAAACTGCAGCCGTATGCCATCGCGCTGTATACGGCGCAAGGAATCCCGATGCTCTGGCAAGGTCAGGAGTTTGCCGACAACTACAACCTTCCGGCTAACGGACTTGCACGCGTACACCTGCGGCGCGACACGCACTGGGAGTACTTTTACGACGATCCCGGGCATGCGCTGATTCGTGTCTACCGCCGGATGGGTCTCTTACGGCGCACTTACAGGGCGCTGCGCGGCCGGCAGTCTTATTACTACTATCAGCAGTCGCACCAGGGAACGAAAATACTCGCGTATATGCGATATGCGGCCGCGACTGCAGCAGATCCCGAGTCATCGGCCATAGTTTTTCTCAACTTCGGTGATTCGGCTGCGCAGATTGGACTGCCCTTCCCAAAGCCGGGCGTTTGGCAGGAGATGCTAGATGCTGATACGCGGACTCTCACCATCACTGCGGCCAATGACACCGACTACCAGACCGTGACCGTGCCATCGAATTACGGCATGGTGTTCGTACTAAACGCCGCCGGCTAATCATGTGAATAAACTCCGGGCGCGCAGAAAAATATCGCGAAACATCTGCGCCGTCAGTCGCTTCGTCGAAGTATTCTGCTGGCTCGGATGATAGGAGGCCAGGAGTGCCGGTCCGCCGTCATGTGTCTGATAGAGGGCTCCATGAGCGAATTGAAATCTGGTCCGCGATTTGATGAGCCCTTGCTGCTGCAACACGGACAAATAGGCACTCATGCCGATTGCTCCCAATGCAAGGACCACTTGAATGTTTTTCAGCAGGGCGAGTTCGCGAATGAGATACGGACGGCAGGCAACGACTTCGTCGGGCTCCGGCTTGTTGTCCGGCGGCGCACAACGTACTGCTGCCGTAATGTACGCATCGTGGAGTTCGAGGCCGTCACTTCGATCGACGCTGTTCGGCTGGCTCGCGAACCCGGTTTCATACAATGCCGGATATAAAAAGTCGCCCGATCGATCTCCCGTGAACATTCTTCCCGTTCGGTTGGACCCGTGAGCGCCCGGGGCGAGCCCAACAAGCAGCAGACGCGCCTCCGGATCGCCGAATCCGGGCACGGCCTTGCTCCAATACTCCTGTTCCCGATAGGCGCGCCGCCGAGTTCGCCCGATCTCTTCCCGAAATGCAACCAGCCGCTCGCAGCGCCTGCAAGCGACGACATCATTGGCCAGAACTGTCAAAGCTGCAGTGCTGCTGCGCTGGGCCACCCGACTCATGCAGTCAGCAATCCTTCACGTTGACGGCGAGACCGGCGAGAGCGGTTTCTTTGTAGCGGGATTGCATATCGAGGCCGGTCTGATACATGGTGCGAATTACCTGATCAAGCGACACTTTGTGGCCTTCCCCTTCCTGAGTCGCCATGCGGGATGCATTAATAGCTTTCACCGCGCCGATTGCATTGCGTTCGATGCAGGGAATCTGGACTAATCCGCCGATGGGGTCGCAGGTCATGCCGAGGTGGTGTTCCATGCCGATTTCGGCCGCGTGCTCGACTGCTTCATTCGATGCGCCAAGGGCGGCGGCGAGCCCGGCGGCGGCCATGGAGCAGGCGACGCCGACCTCTCCCTGGCAACCGACTTCCGCTCCGGAGATGGAGGCGTTTTCCTTGTAGAGAATGCCGATAGCGCCCGCGGTCAGCAGATAGCGAACGATGCCGTCGTGATCAGCCCTCGGAACAAACTGCCTGTAATAGCGGCCCACGGCGGGAATAAGTCCGGCGGCGCCATTCGTCGGCGCTGTCACGACGCGTCCACCGGCAGCGTTCTCTTCGTTTACCGCCATGGCAAATGCATTCACCCAGTCCATGGCATCCAACGGTTCAGGATGAGGCCGCGACTGGATGCGTCTGACGATGCGCATCGCCCGGCGGCGAACGTTCAAACCACCGGGAAGAATACCTTCGGCGTGCAAACCACGATCGATGCAGTCGTTCATCACTCCCCAGATATGCAGGATGCGCGCGCGGACCTCTGCTTCGGGACGCAACGCGGATTCGTTCGCGAGGACAACCTGCCAAATGGAAAGCCGGTGGCGATTCGCTTGTTCAAGGAGTTCCGCCGCGCTTGAAAACGGATAGGGTACGGGCAGAGACGTACTTTGCGAGCGTGCGGGTTCTCCTTCTTTCTGGACGAAGCCACCGCCGATGGAGTAGTACACGGCCTGGTGCAACGGAGGCGCCGGGGGGTTTTTCCCGTCTATAAAAAAGGGGGGTTTGGATGCGTTATATGCCGTGAAGCGCATTCCATTGGGATGACCGGGCAAGACCTGCTCCCTATGGAACAGAAGATCCCGCGCTTCGACGAACGGAATCGGCCTCGCGCCCGCGAGGATTAACATTTCTTCATCACGGATTTTCTGAACGATTCGGTCCGTCGCGAGCGGGTCGACGCTCTCCGGCGTTTCGCCACACAATCCGAGGAGAATGGCGCGGTCCGTTGCGTGGCCAATGCCGGTAAGCGCCAGTGACCCGTAAAGCTCGACGCGCACGCGAGCGACCTGCTCAAGTACACCGGCTGCGTTCAACTCCTCCGACCAGCGGAGCGCGGCACGCATCGGGCCAACTGTGTGGGAACTGGAGGGGCCAATTCCGATCTTGAATATTTCGAAGACGCTGGTGCGCATGCGTTGATTCCGCGGTAAAAACCTGCGCGTCCTGTAAGCCGGTTTCTGTCCCCGCTTTTAACGGCGGGTGGCAACCATTCCTCTAGGCCCTTCATTACTGAAGGGCTCCAGCAACCTACCCGGAAGTGGTAACGGAGCGGGCCGCTCCTCCTCCCCTATTTGGTCTTGCTTCACATGGGGTTTTCCCTGCCAGGTGCGATTACTCGCCCCGCGGTGCGCTCTTACCGCACCTTTTCACCCTTACCTACAAGCTCGAGAGCCGCAGGCGGTATATTTTCTGTGGCACTATCCGTAGCTTGCGCTTTGAGCGCTCGCCCCCGGCCGTTAGCCGGCATGTCGCCCTAGGAAGACCGGACTTTCCTCTCGATTCTGACGCGCAGAATCCAGCGGTTGCCCGGACGCGCAGGCATCCTCAGTATACGCAACCAAGAGGGGCCAGCGGACACGTCCGCTACATTGCACCGTTGGCGGTACTTTGATAATTTGCGACGGGCGCAGAAACAAAAGTTCGTCCTGCCATGATAGCCTGGATCGCGGGACGGAGTTCGCTGGCGCAGTAGGACTTCACGAGGTACCCGTTGGCTCCAAGCCGGAGGGCTTCTCTTACGTAAGCGTTCTGACTATATTCGCTCACCATGAGAATTCGAAGCTCGGGATAGGCTTTCCGCAGATACTTGAGAGCCGGGAAGCCGCCCATTTCGGGCATCGATACGTCCAGCAGAATTAACTGCGGCTTATGCAGCGCGGTTTGCTGGATGGCGTGATGTCCGTTTTCTGCCTCTGCCAGGACTTCGGCTCCAAAGCCTTCGACGATCGACCGGAGGATGTACCGGATGCCCGGGTCATCGTCCGCGATGATTAGTCGCACACTAACCATCCTGAGCGGTCCACCCTCAGATCCATAGCCAAATGGACGATGCGGAATTAAAAAAAATACCTCGCAAAACACACATTCGTTTGAGATGGTTCTCGAGGTCTTCCGGCAGTATGGGTCTACCTGGCTGCGCGAACCGGTAACTTCATCGTGACGCGAGTACCGTCTGCTTGTGTGGAGTGGATATGGAAGGTGGCGCCGATATGCCGGGCCCGCTCTTTCATGCTCAGCAGGCCTAATCCAGGCTGCTCGGCATTCAGGTCGAACCCAGCACCGGAGACGGCAATTTGTAGTTGGATGCTACCGGCCGAGCCGCGCAGCGACACTTGAGCGCGGGTCCGCCCGGCGTCCGTACTCACGTTGCGAAGCGTCTCCTGGGTAATTCGATAGAGGCCAATTGCCGCATCCAGTGGAATATCTGCCGGGACGTCCCGGGACGAGAACGTCGCAACAGTGTTTTCGCGCGCTCCGAATTCCTCAGTCAGCGATTGTAGAGCTGCTTCCAAACCGAGATCCTCAATGATGGATGGATACAGCAGCTGCGACATCCGCTGAACATCTTCGGACAGCTTGGTGATGCGCCTGCGCAGCCGGCGAATGGCCCTCTTCGCTTCCGAAGCACCGGGCGGAAGGTTTGCTTCCAGCTGGTCGCCGTCGATTTCGATCGCGGCCAGCCGCTGACTTACATCGTCGTGCAATTGCCGCGCAATTCGCCGCCGTTCCTCTTCCTGAGACGTGAATAGACGGCGCGTCAGTGCTCGAATGTCATCGTCGCGGCCGGTAACCGGCTTTTTTGCTGCCGCTTTGCCACGAGTATGCTCACTCGCGCTCTTCAGGGCACCGTCGGGATGTGGGGTCACACGGGAAGCGTGTCGACTCATATCAACGGTATTCTCACTCAATCCAGGTTTTTTTTGCGCGTAAAAATACTGGTATAGACGTTGAAGGCCGCTCGGTGGCTCGACTGGTGTTAAACCAATGCGTTCGCGATCGCGTACCGGGTCAACTCGGCCGTGGTGTGAACGCCGACGTGATCCGCAAGCCGTGCTTTGTGGAAATCGACGGTCTTCACCGAGATTTTGAGCACGTTGGCGATCTCCTTGTTGCTCTTGCCTTCCGCAACCAGCTGCAAGATCTCCCGCTGTCTGGTGGTCAAGGCAAAACCGAACAACTCCGCCGGATTACGTGTTTCATCAAAGCCCTGCTTCAACACGGTTTCGCGTAAAGAGGCGGAAAGGAAATAGTTCCCGAGCAGTGCTTGTTGCACAGCGGTGATGAGTTCGACCGATACCGATTGTTTCAAGACATAGGCGTAGGCTCCGACCTGAAAGGCAGCTCGAACGTAAGCCCGATCCATTGTTTGAGTTACGAATACGAGTCTGGTTGCGGGTAACGCCGTTTTGATCTGGCGGGCGGCTTCCATCCCGTTCAGAACCGGCATCGTGATATCGAGGACGACAACGTCGGGCTTCAGTTGTTTTGCCGCTTCTACCAAGTCGCGCCCGTTCGTAGCCGAGCCGACAACGTCAAAATCCCGAGCGAGAACGCTGCGCATTCCTTCGAGAATTAGCGAGTGATCGTCACCTAACAGAATTCGCGATCTGGACATAGTTTTTACAACCCTTTACTTATTATCTTTACTACATTGGAACGGGCTGTGCGGAACTCAAACGGACGATGAGAGCTGGCCCGCGACTTTTTTTCCGGCAAGGTATCTGCCCAGTTTCGCCGGTTTTCAGTTCCGACTAAAGTAGCGATGTGACTATCACTCACGATACCGCAAACAGATCAAAAACCGTTTCGGCACTGCAGGTCACATATGCGGACGAAGGCTCGGAAAGCATCGGACTGCTGACTCAGATTCCCAGGACTGCCGAGTTGGCAATCTGCGGACCGGGTTTCAGCGAAAGGACCGTGAAAGTACGGTTTAACGGTCTTCAGTATTTCGTGTTCCGCGAAGACATTCAGGAGTTCGAAAGTACTTTCTGAGTGGGCGCCTCTGGCTAGTAGTCGGCAACCTGCAGTAGGAGCGCGTCGATCATTTCATAATGCTTTCGGTTGAGCGTGATAAGGGCGAGTGCGTTCTCGATGGCGTTGCCGCGATAAGAGAATCAAACACGTGAAGGCCGTGTGATTTTGTAGGTCTTCAGCAGGCGATAGGCGCTCGCTCCAATGCTGTCGCTCAGCGGTACGACCGGATATTGCGACAAGAATTCATCGATCGTTGCAAGGTCTCTCTTGTCCCGGGCCCCACTATGAGTTCCATCGCGGTGATCTGCGAGATTGCCCACGGTTCGGAAAGACTGTCAACATATCGAATTGCCGCCTCGTTGCCGCGTGAAACGTCAATCAGGACATTGCTGTCGATCAGGAACGGCATTGATTACGGCTGGGCTGAGATCAGCCGTGTAGTTTGAGGCGAAGACGGTTTATGTATTCGACGCTGTCGGTGATGTCTTCACGATTCTTCCACATGCCAGCGAAGGCCGAATCCGCAATGGAAGGAGGTCTGATGGCTGGCGTCTCCACGGGAACGTGGACCTCGACGACCGTGCCTTCCTGGATACACACGTCCCGAAGAGGCCTAAAGATGCCATTCTCGTATCTCGCAGGAATCGTCACGAATGTCAATGCCAGTATACTCCGCGAACTCTGCGGTCACGACTCGTCCTGCGGCTAGAAAGTGGCGTCGGGCGGCCCTTGCGGCCCGCGCAGGCTGAGCGCCTGCCCCACCGGAGCCCAATTCGGAATTCCCGGCGTGGCATCTTGGATGGTAGAGCCTTTCTGAAGAACGTCTTTGTCCAGAGTTTCGGATGCCGCGCGTCGCAGGCGGATGGCGCGGCGATTGAGGCCTCGCTCCAGGCGGAGGGCTACTCTGCCGTTCGCGAGCCCGGAGCCGCCGACCTGGTTGTTCTGAATACCTGTACCGTCACACAAAGCGCTGACATCGACGCCCGCCGCATCATTCGGAGCCTGCATCGCGATCATCCGAACGCCGCTATTCTGGTGACCGGCTGCTATGCGCAACGCGCCCCCGAAGAACTCGCTTCGCTTGACGGCGTGCAATGGATCGTTGGCAATTCCCATAAAACATCGATCCCCGAAATTTTGACGGCGCACCAGCCGTATCATGGCCGCATCTTTGTTGACGACATCGCGGCGCAGAAAGACTTCCGGGCAATGCCGGTTCGCGATGTTCCGGAGGACCGCACGCGGCCGAACCTCAAAGTGCAGGATGGCTGCGGCAACCGTTGTTCGTTCTGCATCATTCCGTCCGTGCGAGGCCGCAGCCGAAGCGCGCCGCTGCCGGATGTAATCGGGCAGGTGAGCGATCTGGTAACGCGCTACTGCGAAGTGGTCTTAAGCGGCATCAATCTTGGGCGCTGGGGGCGAGACATTAGCCCGGACCTGCGTTTCGTGGATTTGCTGCGCTCGCTTGTGGAGCAAACGGCGGTGAAGCGCCTGCGCGTCAGTTCCGTTGAGCCGATGGACTGGAGCGAAGATCTGCTGCACTTCATTGCCTCCGAATCGCGCATCGCGCGCCACGTTCATATCCCGCTGCAATCAGGCTCGGATTCGGTGCTGAAGCGAATGCGCCGCCGGTATCGAATTCGCCACTACGCGAGCCGTTTGGAATTGGCGCATCGTTTGTTGCCCGATGCGGCAATTGGAGCGGATGTGATGACCGGATTCCCCGGCGAAACCGATGCTGAATTCCAAGAGACTGTTGATTTCATCGAACAGCAGCCGTTTACTTATCTGCACGTGTTCACCTATTCAGAACGCCCCGGCACCGCGGCCGCCGAAGCTTCCGATTCCGTTCCGGTTTCTGTTCGCCGGGAACGAACTCATATTCTGAGAGAGTTGTCGGAACAGAAAAATTTAGAGTTTCGGCGCCGAATGGTTGGCAGGACAGTTTCGGCTGTGACTTTGGAACAGAAGGGCGTTGCGTTAACTACCAACTTTTTGAAAATCGAACTGACGAACATTCGCGAGCCCAACCAGATGATCGATCTCCGTGTGAATGGAGTCTCACCGATCGGTTTGCGTGAGGAGTCACTGCTGCCTGTGCTGAATTAAAACCGGCACGGGTGCCGTGCCGCCCGCAATTCCTGTCAGTGTGTCCGGAATTTGTTCGACAACTGCGCCAGCTTGTCTTCAAACGTGGGTTTGGCGACCGCGGGTTTGGGTGCGGATTTCGGCGCGTGCTTCACCTTTGGAAGATCCCGCTGCTGCAGCGCTTTGATGGATAGCCCAATGCGTTTTGCCTTTGGGTCCGCCTGCAACACCTGCACACGCACGACCTGACCTACTTTCACGACCTCGTATGGGTCTTTGACGAACGTGGCGGAAAGCTCGCTGATGTGAACCAGTCCGTCCTGATGTACTCCGATATCGACGAAGGCTCCGAAATTCGTCACGTTTGTGACAACGCCCTCGAGAACCATTCCAGGTTGGAGATCGGAAACAGCTTTTACCGCCGCCTGGAATTTCGGAGCGACAAATTGACTGCGCGGATCGCGGCCCGGCTTGCGTAGTTCCTCCCGGATATCCTGCAGCGTGTACATGCCCGCGTTTGCGGTTTGAAATTTTTCCAAATTCACCGAATCGATGAGGTTCGGTTGGGCGATGAGCTCGGCAATGCCGACACTCAGCGATTCGGCGATCTTTTGCACAATCGGGTACGACTCCGGATGGACCGCTGTCCTGTCGAGTGGGTTGTCGCCGCCGCGGATGCGCAAAAAACCGGCTGCTTGTTCAAATGTTTTCGGGCCGAATCCGGGAACGGCGGTGATTTGCACGCGTGAGCGAAACGCACCATGATTGTTCCGGTATTCGACGATTTTCTTAGCTGTTCTTTCGTTGATGCCAGCAACATGCCGCAGCAACGCAAATGAAGCGGTATTTAAATCGACACCGACGCGATTGACGCAGCTTTCGACGGTGGTTTCGAGCGTATCTCCCAGCTTGCGTTGATCCACATCGTGCTGATATTGACCTACTCCGATGGACTTCGGATCGATCTTCACCAATTCCGCCAGAGGATCCTGCAATCGACGGGCGATGGAGATTGCACCGCGGACGGTGAGATCGAGATCTGGAAACTCCTCACGCGCAATGTCTGAGGCCGAGTAGATGGAAGCGCCCGCTTCGTTGACGACCACGCTGAACAAATCGGCAAGTTTAGCTTCGTGGAGAAAGTCCTGCACAAACGCGGACGCCTCGCGCGAGCCGGTTCCGTTGCCAATCGCGATCGCACGCGCATTGTATTTGCGAATGAATGTGAGGAGGATGAGAGCGGCGCCGACGAGGTCATTCTTCGGCTCGAGAGGATAAATTACGCCATGGTCCAAAAACTTGCCGGTTTCGTCTACTACAGCGACCTTGCAGCCGGTGCGCAGGCCGGGATCAATGCCAATAACGCTTAAAGCTCCGGCTGGCGGCGAGAGCAGAAGGTTCTGTAGATTCTCACGAAAGACTCGAATGGCTTCCGTATCCGAACGCTCCTTCAATTCCATCCGGACCTCAGTTTGAATGGATAGATTCAGCAGCCGTTTCCAGGCGTCTTCAATGGCGAGTTCCAATTGCGGGACCCAATCGCCGGGCGCTCGGATTACCTGGGCTTTCAAGTAAGCGATCGGCTTCGACGGGTCGAGTTCGATTTGAAAGTAGAGGATGTTTTCGTCCGCGCCACGGCGAATGGCAAGCATGCGATGCGATGGAATTTTGGCGGCCGGTTCGCTGTGGTCGTAATACATTTTGAACTTGCCGTCGGGATCGTTGGCATCGCGCTGAGTTCCTCTTTCGTTTGGCGCCGCGTCCGACGGCTTGTGCGCTTCCGCTTTGCGGCTGACGACCAGGCCTTCTGACATAATCAGCTGCCGGAGGTAGGCACGAAAGCGGGCGGTCTCATTTATCTTTTCGGCCACGATGTGGCGCGCACCCTCCAAAGCATCGTCAACGCTCGCTACTCCTTTTGCGTCGTCGATGAACGTGCTGGCGTAAGCAAGGAGGGACAGCTCGCGACGCTGCTGATTCCAGAGATATTCTGCGAGTGGCTCAAGTCCTTTCTCCCGTGCAATGGTCGCTTTGGTGCGGCGCTTGGGCTTGTACGGAAGATATAAATCCTCGAGCACGCTTTTGTCGAACGTTGCTTCGATCTGCGCGCGCAACTCGGGCGTCAGTTTTCCCTGTTCCGCGATGCTGTCCAGGACTGTGCGGCGGCGTTCTTCCAGCTCTCGAAAGTAGTTTGCTTTTTCCTGTACCCCGGCGATCGCAACTTCATCCAAATTGCCGGTGACTTCTTTGCGGTAACGGGCGATGAATGGGACGGTTCCTCCCTCATCGAGCAGCTTTAGCACGGCTGAGACCGCTGCCACGGGAATGCGAAGCTCCTGCGCGATGTGGTTCAGGATTGCCTGCGAGAGTGATTGACTAGCGGCGGACATTCGACGGGAAATCCCAGAATACAAGACGTCCAATCTCTCCGCGATTGGCTGACACTGCCAATCGGAAGGGCTTTTCGCCTGACATAATCGCAGTATGTGCAGAAGCATAAAAGTTCTGCGGCGGGCAGATGAACCGACAACTCCGGAGGAATTCCAAAAGGCTGCTTTGCAGTATGTTCGAAAGATCAGCGGCTTTCACAAACCATCGCGAGCGAATCAAGAATCGTTCGAGCGCGCGGTGAAGGAGATTGCGGCGGTTAGCGAACGCTTGCTGGAGGAGATTGATAAGCGTAGTCAGAAGGCTGTTGGTGAGTTGGAAAGTTTGCGGGCTTGAGTTTTTACGGAGAGGCGGCCTTGCGGCCGCCGCAGGCTTGCGCCTGCCCCACAAGGTTTTAGAGGTTGCGGGGCACTCTGAAATTGGCTAAGCTCAGAACACCCAAGAGTACGGCCTTTAATTTTCTGAATCGCGCACAACGGCCACCAATCGGCCTGTGCGCTTGCCGCAAATGCCGTGCCACCATGCGGGATTAGGAACGATATGAATGTACAGTTCCACCGCCGCGCCCGCCCTTAACCGGGAGCGCGGTTTTCTTCCTGCGCAAGATCCACTCTTGCGTCTGCCTAAGCCGTTCGATGCCTGGGAGGAAGTCGCCTTAGGCCTTCCGAAGTATCTGGCGTCGGACCACATCCGTGAAACGATTGAGTCTCTTCCTCCTTTCCCGACCGACATGATCGGGACTGCGCAGGAGCAAGAGCGGGCGATGGTCCTGCTGAGTTACCTTGGCCACGCTTACGTCTGGACGGGAACCCGACCCGCGGAAATTCTTCCGAAACGGATGGCGGTTCCGTGGTATGAAGTTGCCGAGAGTCTGGGGCGTCCTCCCGTGCTCAGCTACAGCAGCTATGCTTTGCATAATTATTTCCGGTTCGATGCGGACCGCGACGTGGAGTGCGGCAACATTGCGCTGATCCAAAACTTCTACGGCGGTCTGGATGAGGAGTGGTTCATTCTGATTCACGTGGAGACCGAACGGCGCGCCGCCTCCGGTCTTGCGGCATTGCATCCCTGCCTGGACGCGGCGGAAGCTCGTGATGCAGAACGATTGGAAGCGCGCCTGCTGGAACTCTTGTCGTCTCAGCAGGAGATGTACGGGACGCTGCGGCGCATGCCCGAGCGTTGCGATCCGTATGTGTATTACCACCGAGTGCGGCCGTACATTCATGGCTGGAAAAATCATCCGGACCTTCCGGCTGGTCTGCTGTACGAAGGCGTAACAGCGTACGGCGACCGTCCGCAGAAGTTTCGGGGCGAGACCGGTGCGCAAAGCGCGATTGTGCCTTCACTGGATGCCGCGCTTGGTATCGGCCATCAGGCGGACGAGCTGCGCACGTATCTGATGGAGATGAGAACGTATATGCCGCCGGCTCAGCGCGGATTCATCGAGTCGCTGGAAGTACGAGAATCAGTGCGACCGTTTGTGGAACGAGCCAATCGGGTCAGCTTGACGGGCATTTACAATGCGTGTGTCGAGGAGGTGGAAAAATTCCGCTCGCTCCATCTGGAATACGCAGCTCAATATATTTTTCGGCACGCCCAAACGGATGGAAAGAATCCTCACGCTGTGGGCACAGGCGGTACGCCTTTCATGCAGTATTTAAAAAAGCACCGCGACGAAACTGCGGTGCACGTCTTGCGGTAATTCGATTTCAGAACATCAGCTTGAGCGAGAACTGAATCTGGCGCGAGTTGGAAGCGGTACTGATCTTCCCGAATCCGGATGCTTTGATGGTGTTCGTCGGCAGACCGAAGTTGACGATATTGAACAGGTTGAAAAACTCGCCGCGCAGTTGGACATCGAACGGCTTTCGGCCCACTTCGAACGGCGTGTCCTTAATCAGGCCGAAATCGAAGTTATAGAATGCCGGGCCGCGGAATGTGTTGCGGCCGAGCGAACCGAACACGCCGTTGTTGGGGCCGCTGCCGCCCGGAACATCGACGGGAATGACAAAGTATTTGGCGTTATCCACGCCCGCCCCGAAATAATCTTCGCGCACGCTGCGACTGGTCGATAAATCGGGAGATCCAATTTGATTCGGCCGGTCGGTGCCGTTCGAGCCCGCGCCGGTTTGCTGCACGCCCGAATAGACAGTGAACGGCGCTCCGCTGGTAAGGGTGGAAACGCTGAGTAATTGCCAGCCGCGCGTGAGTTTCGCTCCGAGCGGCCGCAACATTCGAGCGCGATCGGCATGCAGATCCTGAATTGCGGTTAACGTGAAAGCGCGTTCGATATCGAAACTGGAAGGACCTTTTTCAGCGCGCGTGTTGAAGGGATTCTGCGGCCAGGCGGGCGCGGTTGCACCGGAGGAGCCAGTTACGAACCCGCCGATGACGGTGCTGCCGTCGTCGAGCGACTTAGACCACGTAAAGCTCGCCTGAATCTGAGGACCGCCGCCTGTGATTGTGCCCTGCAGCGAGGTCTGGAGCGCGTGATAACTCGAGTGCGAGCGGTTGGTGATCAGTGACTCCGTTCCAAACCCTCCAATCGGCTCACCGGCGGGGTTGAACTGGGTGTAGTGAGCAAATTTCGGCGTTGCTCCGGAAAACGCGTTGGGAAAGTTGATGGCCGGCAAACCGATTCCAGCGGTGCCAACGTAAGCAGCGCTTGCATTGAGGCCGGAGAAACTGTGTTCCACCGACGCGGACCAATTTGCCAAGTAGGAGTTGTGAAAATCCTTGGACATGGCGTTCACGTTTAACGGACTAATCACGTCGCTACCGCTTAGTTCCGCGATACCTCGCTCAAAGCGCGTGATGTCCCATACAGTATTGGGCGGCACCTGCTTTGAGTCGCCGGACGCGAGAATGTTGACGCCGGAAGGAGTGTAAATGCCCGGCAGTTCATCGGGAGTGATCCGGGTTCCGTAGAGAAGGGGCTTGCCTGGACTGGCGGTCAGCCGAGGGTAGTCTACATATGGCGCCGCGCCGGTGAGTAAGTTGTCCTGCCAGATATTCGGCGGGATGGTCATCAGACTGCCGCCAGCCCGAATCCACCAGCCGTCCGCGGCCTGCCAGTTTACGCGCAGGCGAGGGCTCCAATTGTTTCCGGTGAACTGGTATTGAGGCTGTGGATTAATCAAATACTCCTGCCCGAGACCATCCGGTCCGGTCGTGAAGGCAACACCGGCGGTACGTTTCGCTCTTTCGCTGATTGGCCAATAGAGCTCGTAACGCAAGCCATAGTCGACTGCGAGACGCTTCGAGATCTTCCATGTGTCCTGAACATAGAAGTTGACGTTATAGCGGGATATAGCGGCAACTCCGATCTGATCGCCCTGCGGGAAATCGGGTGGCGCTATTGCGACAGAGTAGGAAAAAGCACTGCCGGTGAGGAACGCCGAAAGCGAGTCCGGCAGAGCCTGACCAATTCCAATGGTATGCGCGCCGCTGAGCGTACCGAGTTCAATTGGCGAGTAGGAAGTGCCGCCGCCGAATGCGTATGTACCATTCGGCGCTAAGCCAAAGTACGTAGTGTCGCGGTTTGCCCGGAACTCTGCACCGGCTTTGATGGAGTGGCTACCACGCGTCCAGGCGAAGTTCTGATGCGCTTGAAACAGATTGCCAAATGCGGCGGTGACAGATCCGGCCGGCGCATTGAAGGGTTCAAAAATCGCATCGCCGAAGGTGATTCCGGGGTCGGTGTGGTCGGCGGTTGGAAACGACGGCGTGGTTCGAGTGAAGCCGATTGAGGACTCGCTAGAGAATGTCGCGGATGGCGTGCGAATCCAGGTCAGGAGAGCATTTCGCTGGTGATCGACGTAGAGGATGCCGAAAGCAGGGTCGATGGCAGTCTGGTCCGGGTTGGTGGTCGGCCCGGTCAGATTGTTTATGGTGAAGCGCGCAAAGATGCGGTCGACGGATGAAAGCCGATGATCGAGACGAACGGAGGCTTGATCGGCATCCGTCGTGACTTTCGAAGACGTGGCATAGGTGCGGGCTCCGAACGGACCTCCTAGGTCGTTGGGGAGCGGATAGCGTTTCAGAATTGCCGCGATGGCGGGATCGATGGGAATGACCAGAGTGTCGCCGGGAAAAGCGGTTGTGTCTAAACCCTGGCGATCTGCGATGGAGGGAACGGGCAAGGTTTGGGTAGTGCCAAGAACCTGGCGGAAGCCTTGGTACTGGAGGAAGAATTGTGTGCGGTCGCGATAAACAGGGCCGCCTAAGGTGAAGCCGAACTCATTGCGGCGGAACGGCGGGATACGGCCCGGGTTTGCAAGCGACCTGCGATCGAAAAAGTTGCGCGCGTCAAATGCGGAGTTCCGGACGAACTCGAATAGCGAGCCATGGAAGTCCTTAGTCCCCGATCGCGTGACGATATTGGTGTAACCCGCAGCGCCGTGTCCTATTTCGGCGGGCATCCATCCCGAGGATGACTGGATCTCCTGCACGGCGTCCACGTTGAAGTTCGAAAAAGTGGCCCCGCCCATTTCCGGGTCGCTGATATCGGCACCGTCCATACCGAAGACGGCCTCGACGCCACGCTGACCGTTGATCGCGAATTGCTGCGTGAAGTTGGTGGTGCCGTTGGCATCGGTCATTGTGCCGGCGGCCAAAAGAAGGAGCTGGCTGAAGTCGCGCTTGTTGAGCGGTATGGCAGAGACTTCATGCGAGGTCAGCGTTTGCTTACTGTCCGCGGCGGAGATATCGAGAGTGATGAGACCAGCTTCCGAAACGGTGAGGCTGCCTGCTCCGGTTTGCGGGAATGTCAGGAGTTCGGGATTCGCGAGGACGCGGCCGTCTGGTAATCGCACAAACAGGTGGTGGGAGCCGTCGAGAACAGCGGGGAACTGATAGCTGCCTTTCTCGTCTGTGCGCGCGACGACGTTGTCGAGACGGACTTCGGCGCCAATAATGGGACGACCGCGGCTGTCGCGCAAAGTGCCGGCCCAGGAAGTCGCCGCCGCTGCCGAAGTGTCGCGCCCCCAAACGGAGGCGACCGCGAGCAGGAGAACTAGAGAAAGACGACGCAGTCCGGCATCAAACCTGCAGGCTGCGCAGGTAGGGAACACTCGCCTCCATCAACGAATAAGGTTCCATTTCAACGAAGTAATTCTGGATGCCGCCGGTTTTGGCAGCAGTGAAGATCTTTTTCCAATCGAGCGAGCCCTGCCCAACGGGAGCGACTTTTTTGGCGGAGGCGTCCCACCCCTGCACATGCATTGAGATGAAACGGCCGGGGTACCGCGTGAAGTACTCGGCGGCATCGAAGCCGCGGCTGATAGTAGAGATCTGAAATTGAAATTTGACGAGCTTGGGATCGAGGAGCTCCAGCAATACGTCGTAGGTTCGCTTGCCATCGACCGAGGTCATTTCAAAGTCCTCGTTGTGGAGACCTTGCTGCATACCGGCAGCGGCGGTTTGCGCGGCGATCTTGTTATATTCGTCGGCGGCGCGCTTCACGTCGTCCATGGTTGGATTCTTTGGCCCGCCGAGGCTTGGCACCATCATCTGTGTCAGGCCGACTGCCTTTGCCCATTCGATGCGGGCCGGCAGATCTTTTCGCAACTCCTGGATGCTGAAGTGGGAGCTAATGCACTGAACGCCCCAATCGTTGAGCATTGTTCGCAGCTCAGGACCGCTGTATTTAGCGATTACTTCAAAACCGGTACCGGCGTAGCCAGCAGGCGAGCAAAGTTCGATGTTTTGAAACCCGGCTTTGGCCAGCATTTTGATTGTGCCCGGGAAGTCGCTGCGGATCATGGATCGAACCGGCCAAGTCTGGCATCCAATGGGCATCCCCAGAGGATTGGCGCGGAGGGCGAGTGCGCTTGCCGACAGCGAGCCAAGTGTCTGTACGAACTCTCTTCGCGAGTTGAAAGCCATTCTAGATTCTCCACACCGATGATAATCGAGGCAGATATGCAGAACCCGGGAACATCGCCCTTTCAGATTTTGACGGAGGAACAGCATCGCGATCCGGTCTGCGGAATGACGGTTACAAAGTCGAAGGCGGCGGGTCGCGTGGAGTACGAGGGCAAAGATTACTATTTTTGCGCTACGTCGTGCGCTGCGAAATTTAAAGCCGATCCGGAGAAGTACCTGAATCCGAAGCCGATGAAGGCTGCTGCTCGCGCCAGCGGCGGGAAGTACACGTGTCCGATGCATCCAGAGATCGTTCAGGACGGGCCGGGTTCGTGTCCGAAATGCGGCATGGCATTGGAACCGGTGGAGGTGAGCGAGCAAGAGGAACCGAATCCGGAATTGGCGGACATGCAGCGGCGGTTTTGGGTGTCGGCTGCACTAACGGCTCCGCTGCTTGTGCAAATGGTGGTGGGCGGCATTGCGACCTGGGTTGAACTACTGCTGGCGACGCCGGTTGTGCTTTGGGGCGGGTGGCCGTTCTTTCAGCGCGGATGGGCGTCGGTGGCAAGCCGCAATCTGAATATGTTCACCCTGATTGCACTGGGAACGGGAGCCTCCTACTTATTCAGCGTGATTGCTGTCTTCCGTCCGGGACTGCCGGTTTACTTCGAGCCGGCGGCGGTGATTACGACGCTGGTGCTTTTGGGGCAGGTTCTGGAATTGCGAGCGCGCAGCCGAACTAGCGGGGCGCTGCGTTCGCTGCTCGGGTTGCGGCCGAAAACGGCACGAGTGATTGAGGGAGCGCACGAACACGATCTGCCGCTCGAAGAGATTGAAGCCGGGAACCTGCTGCGCGTGCGGCCGGGCGAGAAGATGCCGGTGGACGGAGTCGTGGTCGAAGGGACGAGTTCGGTTGACGAGTCGATGATTACCGGCGAGCCGATGCCGGTGGAGAAAGCCGTGGGCGATCGGGTGACCGGCGGAACGGTGAATGGCGCGGGCAGCTTCGTGATGCGGGCGGAGCGAGTCGGGCGCGACACGGTGTTGAGCCAGATCGTTCGCCTGGTGAGTGAGGCACAACGGACGCGCGCGCCGATCCAGCGGCTGGCGGATGTGGTGGCATCGTACTTTGTTCCGGCGGTGGTGGTCACGGCGATGGTGACGTTCGCGGTCTGGGCGATCTGGGGACCGGAGCCGCGGATGACGCATGCGTTCGTGAATGCCGTGGCGGTGTTGATTATTGCCTGCCCGTGCGCGTTGGGCCTGGCGACGCCGATGTCGGTGATGGTGGGTACGGGGCGCGGTGCGACGGCAGGAGTGCTGATCCGGAATGCCGAAGCGCTGGAGTTGCTGGAGAAGATGAGCGTCCTGGTTGTGGATAAGACGGGGACGTTGACGGAAGGGAAGCCGAAGCTGGTCAGCGTAGCAACGGTTGATGGGATATCGGACAACGAGGTTCTGCGGCTGGCGGCTAGCCTGGAACAATCGAGCGAGCATCCGCTGGCCGGTGCGATTGTGGCGGGCGCGAAGGAGCGCGGGGTTCGTCTAGAGAAGACGAGTGAGTTCCGTTCCATCACCGGTAAGGGCATTACGGGAACGGTCGGTGGTCAGGCGGTCGCGGTCGGGAATCGACAGTTGGTTGCGGCGGACGGGCTGGGTCACGTTTCGGTGTACGTCGCGGTAGATGGACGAACGGTCGGAGCGCTTGAGATTGCGGACCCGATTAAGAGTTCGGCGGCGGAAGCCGTGCGGCTGCTGCATGGCGAGCATGTTCGTATCGTCATGCTGAGCGGCGATCAGAGGTCCACGGCGGAGGCAGTGGCCAAAAAGCTGGGCATTGATGAAGTGCAGGCCGAGATGCTTCCGGAGCAAAAGCTAGAGGCCATTCAGAAGCTTCAACAGACGGGCGCGGTTGTGGGCATGGCCGGAGATGGCATCAACGACGCGCCGGCTTTGGCGCAGGCGAATATTGGGATTGCGATGGGTACGGGCACCGATGTGGCGATGGAGAGCGCGGGCGTGACTTTGATTCAGGGTGACCTGAGGAGGGTGGTGCGAGCCAGAAGGCTGAGCCGCGCGACGATGAAGAACATCCGGCAGAATCTTTTCTTTGCATTTGTGTATAACGTTTTGGGTGTGCCGATTGCGGCGGGTGTTTTGTATCCGGTTTTCGGGCTGCTGTTGAGTCCGATGATTGCGAGCGCGGCGATGACGTTCAGTTCGGTGTCGGTGATTACGAACGCGCTGCGGCTACGGAATGTAGACCTTTAAGACACGCCTTGGCTTTGCGGCGCGGTTTCGTTGGTTGCGATTCGTTTGAGGCGGATAGTGCACCAGAGAACGACCGCGATGCCGATGGTGCCGAACAGCATTTCCAGGGGATCGGCGAAACGACTGATCCAGGGCCCCATCAACACTTCAATAGCTTGCGCGATCTCGCATAGCAAGAGAGTCAAAAAGAACACCCAGAAGATGCGCGTGTTGAGCGGTAAGGCGAGCTGCTGGGCGCGCGCCGAGCGGCGCATATTCACTATGAAAAGCAGGCTGGTTACGGTGGAAATTGCCCAGAGTGCGAGCGCCGATTGAAACGCGGTGCCGCTGATGCCGCTGACTTCTTCATCGGAGGAGAAAAAAGCGGAAAACAATAAGGCAAAGATAGCTGCCATCAGAAATCCGGACAGCAAGCGGAGCGTGTGAACGCGTCGGAACTTGGCAGTTTGTTCCTGTACTTCTTCGAAAACATCCCAGGCCGCGAGGGGAAAGACCAGCGCCATCACGAAGCGCGAGTATACGAAGACGCGGTCGCTTGCAGGCGTATGAAAACCGGCGAGCCAGAAGCCGCTATCAAGTAGGACAGTTATGACGAGATACAGACCGATGAAGGTGTAAACGCGGGTGAGGCGCAACTGTAGAAAACGCAGGAGGAGAAGCGCGTCGGCGGCTGTGCTGACGACGTTCAACCAAAAGATGATCCGGTCTGCCATGTTCTCCTTCTATTTGAACGTATGACAGCGATGCCGACTTCAAGCGGCGGCAGATCCGGAAGAGATTGCCGATTCGGGGCGAATTTCGCGTAAGGCGGTGCAGAGTTCGGTGATGGGGCGCTGTTCCAGCCTGGCGACGGCTTCTATCACATTCTGGACACTACGGTCGGATGCGGAAAGCCGTCCCAGCTGTTTGAACTTTTCGATTAACTGTTCGACCGGCGCAGGGCGGCGGAAGAAGCCAGGGTAGTCGGATTTTTCGGTTTCGAAGATGCGCCCATCTTTCAAGCCGGCGCGCACTTTGCAGTGAAGGTTGTCGGGGTACCGAGCCGTATAGGCTTGGCTTAGCCAGACAGTGACGTTGCGGAGGAGAGTTTGCACGTCCTCGCTTTGGATGCGGCGGAGTTCGAACTGCTCGGGGCCGACCTCGCCGTCGAGTAAGGCGACGGACATGAGATAGGGAAGGCTGCGTTCGGCATCCTGCCTGGTCCGGACGGGTTTCTGCGTGCCGCCCATGCGGTCGTATGCGGCTTGGAAGATATCTACCTGCAGACCTTGGACGTCGGTCGCGGTGAAGCGATGTTCGCCGCGAAGCTCCAGAATGGCCTCGATCACGGATTGAGCATGAAAATCCGCATTGAAGCGGCGGATGCTGCAGGCGAGGATGGCGTCGTAGGTTTCGTTATCCCAATCGATGCCGAAGGGTTTGCCGAGTAAGTGTTCGAGGCCGCGATGACCTTCGAAAACATCCAGCGGGCCTTGGACGCCTTTTTGGGCGAGGCGAACGTAGTGAATACATTGAAACGCCGTGTTGGCGGAAGCGAGATTGCGGGATTCCGAGGACGAGCCGTTTTTGGGTGAGGCGACGGTTAAGCCACCGGCTGCGCACAGCGCGATGGCATGGGCGGTCTGGTGTTCGGAAAGGCCGAGCACGCGCGACATGCCGCCGGCAAGTGAAATGGCGAGCTGTATGGAAGGCGAAAAGCCTTTGCCGGACACCGGGACACCGCTAGCCGCGAGACGGCAGTAGATGTGATACGCGACGGTGAGGGCGGACAGGAATTCGCGTCCTGGCGCGGCCGTCAACTCGGCGGCGGCCAAAAGGCCGGCCAGGTTGTCGGATGGTTGGCAAACTTCGCCTGAGGCGATGAAGGTATCTCCGAACTGTAGCGCCTGAACGAGTAGCGCGTTGTGGAACGCGGCCCGTTCGGGTGTGGTTTTTCCTCCGGCGATGAGGGAGCATGGGCCGGAAGCTCGAAGCTCGACGTCTTCGCCGGCAAGTTGGGCGACGACTCCGGTCGAAAGCGCACCGATTGCACATCCCAGGGAGTCCAGGATGTGCTGCCGCATTTTCCCTCTCGCCTCGGGAGAGATGGTGTCCCAGGAAGCGCGCCATACATACGACGCCAGTTGTTCACAGATGCCCATGGTTGTCCTTTGTTTCCGATTCGGCGGTGAGGCCTGTTCTTCAGGTCCGGTCCGCCATTCCCTTTCTATGTGCGGCGAGGGGGTCAGAATTCTCCGAGGTTGGGGAATTTCTTGATTGAAACCTGGCTCTTACACGAAAAGTCCCGCGATACGATTGAGCGGCATGCAGATCGGAAAGAGTCCGCAGTCTGACGGAATCCTCGAGTCTTCGCTTTATGTTGATGATGTCGCGGCTTCGGCGCAGTTTTACCAAAAGATTTTTGGGTTTTCGGTGATCAGCGATTTTGGTGAGCGCGGCTGCGCCATGCGGGCAGGCGAACGTCAGGTGCTGTTGTTGTTCAAGAAGCGCGCTTCGCTGCACACCGGGACGCCGCACGATGGTGATGGCGAGCTACATCTTGCGTTTGCGATTCAAGCCTCGGAACTCGGGAATTGGGAAGCTTGGCTCGAGCAAAACGGCATTGTGGTGGAAGAGAAGACAATCTGGAAGCTGGGCGGTACGAGCGTTTACTTTCGGGATCCCGATCGGCATTTGCTGGAGATTGCGACGCCGGGTGTTTGGTCGATTTATTGAAAGTGAATGTCTAATGACCCGTCAGGGCCGCAGCAGCCAAGGTGAGCACCAACGCCAACGCAGAGATGATGGTTTCGAGGATGGACCAGCTCTTCATGGTTTGCGCAACGGTCATGTTGAAGTACTCCTTGACCAGCCAGAAGCCTCCGTCGTTTACATGCGAGAAAACTGTCGCCCCGGCGCCGGTGGCGATTGTAAGCAGTTCGGGGCTGATGGTGGGATTCTGCAGGGCGAAGGGAGCGATGATGCCGGCGGCCGTGCTCATGGCCACGGTGGTTGAGCCGGTTGCTAGGCGGACGAGCGCGCTGACGAGCCAGGCTAACAGCAGGATGGAAATGTGGGCTCCGAGGGCGAGATTGATGATGGCCTGCGACACGCCGCTGTCCTGCAGGATGTGACCAAAGCCTCCGCCTGCTCCGACCAGTAGGGTGACGGTAGCGGTGGGCGCGAGACTGTCGTTTGAAAACTTCAGAATGGTCTCGCGCGAGAAGTTTCGCATGGTTCCGAGTGTGATGAAGCTGAGGAGGACTCCGGCGAGTAAGGCGACGTCCGCGCTCCCGATGAGGCGCAGTACGTTATTTGGAACCGATTTCGGAGTGAAGAAGAAATCTGCCCAACTGCCGAGCAACATCAGGAGCACCGGGAGCAGGATGGTGATGATCGTGATCGCAAAGCCGGGAAGGTTGCGCTGATTATCGGCCTTTTCTAAAAATTGTTCGGCGACGGGATTGTGCGGGTCGAGTTGAATCCGCGGTGCGATGAACTTCGCAAAAACCGGACCGGCGACGACTGCGCATGGAACGCCAATCAACAGCGCGTAAAGAATGGTACGGCCGATGTCGGCGTGATACGCAGTGACGGCGAGCAAAGCGGCGGGATGAGGCGGGACCAATCCGTGCACGACCGAGAGGCCGGCAACCATGGGAAGTCCGACGAGGAGTAACGATTTGCCGGAGCGCTTTGCGACCGTAAACGCGATGGGTATCAAGAGAACGAAGCCAACTTCGAAGAAGACCGGCAAGCCGACGACGAGGCCGATTACCAGCATGGCCCAGGGGATACGCTGTTCGCCGAAAACGGAGATCAGCGTGTTGGCAATGCGTTCGGCGCCCCCGGATTCAGCCATCATTTTGCCTAGCATGGTGCCGAGCGCAACAATTATCGCGATGTGACCCAAGATGTTGCCGACCCCGATCTCGAACGAGCGGACGATGGTGGATAACGGCATGCCCGAAACTGCTCCGAGCAGGAGCGAGAGGGTTGTGATGACGATGAACGGGTTTATTTTGAAACGTGCAATTAGAACGATGAGCAGGATCACCGTGAACAGCGCGTTCAGGAGCAGGAAAGTGCCGTGGCTGACGATCATTTCGTGGGGCGCTTAAGAAAACGCCCAGCGCGCTGCCCGGTCGGGGCGCCATTGCTATATGACAAAACGCCATTTACCCAAATGCCATGGAGGCCTTTTGCAGGCTGCTGCGGGTGTTCGAAGGTTGCCGTGTCCAAGATTGTGGCAGCGTCAAACAAGACGAGATCGGCTTTGAATCCCTGGCTGATTTGCCCACGGTTCGCGATGTTGAAACGCGCGGCGGGTAACGATGTCATTTTGCGTAAAGCCTCGGTGAGAGGGAACAACTGCAGATCGCGGCTGTAATGTCCGAGCACGCGAGGAAACGTTCCCCACAAACGCGGATGGGGCAGCGGATCGTTTGGTAAGCCATCGGAGCCGATCATGGTTGCCGGGTGCTGCAGAAAGCGGCGCATGTCGTCTTCCGAGATGCTGTGATAGATGGCGCCGGCGGGCTGCAGGCGTTTGGCTGCTTCGAGCTGCGAAACCCGCCAGAGTTCGGCGATCTGGTGTAGTGTTTTCCCTGCCATTTCGGAAAAAGGCTTCGACCAAGTGATGACGATGCGGACACGTTCGTCGACCTGGCGCAGATCCAGCGTGCTGGAGCCGGCGGCATAGGGATAGCAGTCGCCGTTGACGGGTTGATATTCGCGTGCCGTCTCGAAGGACTGGAGAACTTCACCGCTGCGGCCCCAATTGTCGATGCCGGCACACTTCAAATGCGAGATGACGACCGGAACTCGCGCGTGGCGGCCAATGCGGAAGGCTTCGTCCATCGCGTCAAGAATCGGTCCGGTTTCGCTGCGCAAGTGAGTGGCGTACACTGCGCCGGAATCGGACAATGGTTCGGCGAGCGCGAGGATTTCTTCTGTGGTGGCCGAAAAGGCGGACAGATAGGCCAAACCAGTGCTAAGCCCGATGGCGCCGGCAGCAAGGGCTTCGCGTAAGTCGGCACGCATGCGGTCGATTTCGGCCGGGGTTGCGGCGCGATCCAGCCGGTCCAGATGATTGTTGCGCAGCGCGGTGTGGCCGGCGAGGGCAGCTACGTTGACGGAGGGCTGAGCGTTGTTTATGGCGGCGACGTAAGACGCCAAGGTTGGGTAGCGGAACTCGCCGGGTTCGCCGAGCAGGTTCATGGGATCGGGGAGATCGCCTGGTAAACGAACCGGGGCGGCGCTGATGCCGCAGTTGCCGACAATTACGGTCGTCACGCCTTGGGAGAGTTTCGGCACGGCGTCCGGCTTTGTGATGACGCTTAGGTCATCGTGCGTGTGCACGTCGATGAAGCCTGGGGCTAGCGCGTGGGCACCTCCGTTCACGACATGCCGGCCCGAGAAAGCGCCGCAGTCGCCGACGGCGGCGATGGTATCGCCATCAACGGCTACGGAACCCGAGTAAGAAGGCGCGCCGGTGCCGTCAAAAATCTGCACATTTTCGATCAGTGTGTCGCAAGCAGGAATGGCGATCTCTCCTATACAGCGGTCGTTTCCATCAATCTTTGTTAGAGCCGAATTATGCTGGGGACATGATAGCGTCCGAAACCGCAACCATTGGAATCGCAAACAAAGGCCTTGGCCAGTTGACCACGCCGTTACCGCTTGCCGATGCGGCGAAGCTTGGTTGGAATCTTTTGCGGGAAGACTTGAGCCTGCCTACAGCGGTTTTATATGAGCACAAACTGCAGCATAACCTGCGCTGGATGCAGCGGTTTATTAACACGTATGGCGCGAAGCTGGCCCCGCATGGGAAGACGACGATGGCGCCAAAGCTGTTTGCGATGCAATTAGCGGGAGGGGCGTGGGGCATTACGCTGGCAACGGCGCAGCAGACGTGTGCCGCATACGAGCATGGCGTGCGGCGCGTGCTGATGGCGAATCAACTAGTGGGGAAGCAGAATATGGCAGCCATTGCGCGGCTGTTGAAAGATCCGGATTTCGAATATTTTTGTCTGGTCGATTCGCCGCAGCAGGTGGAACAACTGGCGAGGTTTTTTGGGGCAGAGGGCGGCCGGCGATTAAACGTGTTGGTGGAAGTAGGAGTGCCGGGAGGCCGCGCCGGTGTGCGGGATGAAAAACAACTGGAGGACTTGACGAAAGAGTTGGGCCGCTGGCGCAGCGAGATCGCGTTGTGCGGGGTTGAAGTATTCGAAGGAGTGCTGAAGGACGAAGAAGAGATTCGCACTCTTTTGGGGCGTGCGGTGGCGGCAGCGAAGACGCTTGCGGAGGGTGGCCATTTCGATCGCAATCCGATTCTTCTTTCCGGGGCGGGGTCGGCATGGTACGACGTGGTGGCCGAAGTGTTTTCGAACGCGAAGATTGGATATCCGACGGAGGTAGTGTTGCGGCCGGGTTGTTATCTGACCCACGACGTCGGCATTTATCGACAGGCGCAGCAGCAGATTCTTAAAAGAAACGCGGTGGCATCGCATATGCATTCCGGACTTGTTCCTGCATTGCAGCTTTGGGCGTATGTGCAATCGATTCCGCAGGTGGATCGCGCGATTGTGGGGCTCGGAAAGCGCGATGCGGCGTTTGATGCGGGCCTGCCGACTCCGGCGCGGCACTTCCGGCCGGGAAGTACGGCTCCAGTCCAGGCGCAGCCCGGCTGGAAGCTCACAAAGATGATGGACCAGCATGCGTATCTGCAGATTGGGCCCGGAGACGATCTGCAGCCGGGGGATTTGATCGGGTTTGACATTTCGCACCCGTGTCTGACCTTTGATAAGTGGCGTTACTTGCCGGTATTGAATCAGCATTATACGGTTATTGATATCGTCGAGACCTTTTTCTAGGACGAACGCCACGGCCGCTCGCAATGCTCGCCCCCCGGTGGTCCCCTGCCGGGGAGTACTCCGCAAAATGGGAATGGATGGCCGATATGGGGGGAGGAGAGCAGGAAGGCCAGTTGCAACGAAATGTTTCGGGCGTTGGGTTAGACGTGTCCGCCGGTACGGAGTCGCCGATTTACGAATGTGAACGCCTGCAAGTGCTGGAACGGTATGGAGCGCTCGACACGCCCCCCGAAGAACGGTTCGATCGTTTTACCCGGGCCGCGATGCAGATCTTTGGAGTGTCTTCTTCGACGGTTTCCCTGATCGACGAGCATAGGCAGTTCTTCAAGAGCTGCAGCGGGAGACAAATGCGAGAGACGCCACGAGATGTGGCTTTCTGCAGCCAGACAATTCTCTCCGACGATCTGCTGGTGATAACAGACGCGCAGGAGGACGAGCGATTCCGCGACAACCCATTGGTGACCGGCGAGCCGAAGATTCGCTTTTATGCCGGTGCGCCGTTGAAAACAAACGACGGATTTCGAATCGGAACGCTATGCGTCATCGATTTCGTGCCACATCCGTATCCGCCCGAATGGAAGCTGGACATATTGCGCGACATGGCGGCGGCGGTGATGGAGCAACTGGAATACGCGGTTGTGCGCCGAGACCTGCGGGCGTTTGAGGTCGAGCTGAGCAAGCAGGAGCAGCAGCTCAGCAAGCATCGTGAGCGAGTACGGCAGAGCGAAACGCGTGCTGCGCTGGCGCTCGAAGCGGGAGAGCTGGGTACATGGGAGTGGGATTCGACTACCCGGACGGCGGTGTCATCGCCAACGCTGCTGCGCATTTTGGGTAGAGACAGAGCGGATGCGCAAAGCGAGTTTTCCGCTTTGTCGGCCGTCCATTTGGAGGACCGGTCAAAGGTGCTGGCCGTCTTCAAAGAGATGAACTGCGGCAGCAATTCTTTCCGGCTGAATTTCCGGATCGTGCGGCCAAGCGGCGAAACACGATGGATTGCGGCAATGGGCTCGGCACATCGCGGCGAAGATGGACGGCTACAGGGCATGACGGCATTGTGCTCCGACGTGACCAGCCGTGAATTAGCGGATCGAGAGTTGCGCGACAGCGAGGAATTGTTCCGGCGGCTGAGTGTTTCCTGTCCGGTGGGAATTTTCCGTTCAGATTTGAACGGGATGATCACGTATGTCAATCCGCGTACTGCCGAGATGTGGCAGATGCCCATAGAGGAGACGCTGGGCGCGGGCTGGATCAAGCGGGTTCATCCAGACGATGTGGCGCCGCTGATGGAACGTTGGCTTGCGGCGAACCAGGCGGGGCAGAGCTATGGTCAGGAATTCCGGCTGGTGCTTCCCGACGGCTCCACGCGGTGGGTTCAGGGACGATCAGCCGTTGTGCGCGATCAGGACGGCCGCTTAATGGCCACTGTTGGAACGGTGGACGACGTCACGGAGCGGCGGCGCGTTCAACAGGAACTCCACGATGCTAAAGAAGCCGCAGAGCGCGCCAATCGCGCCAAGGATCTGTTTCTTGCCAATGTCAGCCACGAACTTCGAACTCCTTTGAACGGAGTGCTCGGTATGGCCGACGTGCTGCTGGAAACGAGGATGACGAACGAGCAGCGCGATCTAACCCATACAGTGCGAAATTCGGGTCAGACATTACTGAATGTCGTTAACGATATTTTGGACCTGAGCCGAATTGAAGCAGGCACTTTCCGTTTAGAGTGCGCGCCGTTCGATTTGCGGCAAACCGTTTCGAATGCGACGGCGCTATTGCAGATTCAAGCGAAGGCGAAGGGTCTCCAGCTGGAAGTGGAGTATGCCCAACGGATCGGCAGTTTGTTTGTCGGCGATGCAGATCGCATTCAGCAAATTCTGGTCAATTATCTGACGAACGCGCTAAAGTTCACCGATCGCGGCGGAGTTACGCTGCACGTCGAAGCGGAGCCGGCCGAGAACGGATCGACACGGCTGAGGCTGGCCGTGAGCGACACCGGACCCGGAATTTCGGATGAAGCGCAACAGATGTTGTTCCGGCCCTTTACGCAAGTTGACGCGTCGAGCACGCGCCGGCACGGCGGGGTAGGACTGGGACTCGCTATTTCCAAGCGGCTGGCCGAGCTGATGGGTGGACGAGTATGGGTGACGAGTGAACTGGGGCGCGGATCCAACTTCTTTTTGGAACTGGAGCTGATGTCACCGGCCGTGGTCACGGCGAGGTCCGACAGCGAGGATTTGCAGCATCCAGGGGAAATGCCGGAACCAGCGACAGTTGGCGCCGACGGCGTTCGTCACGGGCGATTGCTTCTGGCGGAGGATAACGCCATCAATCAAAAAGTCGCGAAGCATTTGTTGGGGAAGTTGGGGTGGACGGTCGACATCGTCGCTGACGGCGCATCGGCGCTGGAACGAGTCCAGCAGAACAGGTATGCAGCCATCCTGATGGATTGCCAGATGCCGAAGGTGGATGGCTACATGGCAACCTCCATGATCCGATCGTATGAAGCCCGGCGGCCGGGAGTGCGGACCCCAATTATTGCGGTGACGGCGCATGCGATGGCGGGAGACCGGGACCGTTGCCTGGAAGCGGGAATGGACGATTACGTGGCAAAGCCTCTTCAGATGGAGAATTTGCGGCGCGTTTTGGGGCGTTGGTCGCAGACGGATTAGGTTTGCGCGGCACTTGACGCGCTACGAAAGCCCGGACAACTAAGGACGGGCAGGCTGGGATAGCGAGGGAAATGCGGATCGCTATCCGAGAGCATGCAGCGATAAAAAAGCGAACCGCGGTCGGAACGAATCAATTTCGCGTGAAGACAGTTCCCGCAGAGGCCAGGGTCCGGAACCGATTGCGATTTGGGCAAGCGCATATAATGCAGCGAGAAGCAGGTAGATATTATTGCCCAAGTCTGCACGCCGCCAAAGGATTCAGTTGCTATTTCTGATCCTGCTTACGGCGTTCGCACTTTACCTGAGCTATCTGATCGCGCGACCTTTCCTTAGTTCCATTGTGACTGCGTTCGTGCTCGCGATTGTCATGCAGCCCGCATTCGCGCAGATGCGAAGGCGCATGAGCCAGGGCCGTGCCGCGCTTGCCGGAACGCTGCTGGTTCTGTTCACAATTCTTCTGCCTTCGATCTGGATCGGGAATACGGTGGCTCGCGAGATCGGCGACTTCTACGAGCCTTTGAACGAACAACAGGCGCAGGAGGGAAGTTGGGGCAAGTATGTCAGCGGACTGGTGGATCGTCCACTCGGGTGGGTTGCAAAGCGGACTGGAGTGCCGGAGCAGCAGTTGAAAGCGGAAATGGTCAGCCGGGCGCGAGGCCTGAGCGCCGACGTGCTGCAGTGGGCGAAATCACTGGTCGTCGGCGTCGGGGGAATCGTTGTCGACGTGGTGATCGTTCTGGTGATCTTATTTTTCCTTCTTCGTGACGGTGCAAGGTTCCGTCAAAAGGCCGGTTCTCTGCTGCCGATCGCGCCTGAGCGTTATCAGCAGCTGACTGACACCATCACGCAGTCGATTACGGCGAACGTGTATGGAGTGATTGCGGTTGCGGTGGCGCAAGGATGTCTCGGCCTCATCGGTTACGCAATCGCCGGCTTACCTTCGGTGTTGCTTTGGACCCTGATGACGGGGGTGTTTTCGATTGTTCCGGTTCTCGGTACGGCATGCGTCTGGGGCTCCGGGTGCGTTTATTTGCTGGTAACCGGAAGCTGGGGCAAGGCGATTTTCCTGCTGGCTTACGGCGTGGGTGTGATCTCGATGGCGGACAACATCGTGCGGCCATGGGTATTGAGCGCCAGGGTGCAACTGCATTGGCTGGTGGTCTTCTTCTCGGTCCTGGGCGGCGTACGGGCGTTCGGCATTGTGGGTTTGTTTCTCGGACCGATTGTGGTTTCGGTCACAATGGCGTTGCTGAAAATGGTTCAGGAAGAACGCGTCACATGGGAGTACCGCTCGGATTCGACAGAACCCGGTCCTGCACATCGCGTCGCGAATCACGGCGCATGATACTGTCGAGGGAATTTATGCGCCCCGTTTGGTTCGTCTCCGGTTTTTTACTCCTGACTGTCCGCGTGTGGGCGCAGGAGCCTTGTGTTGTTACCGAGCCGCGGGCAAGCTTCACAATTCGGCATGTGGACGGAAATCCTGACCTGAGTTTGAGCCCAGCGGAAGCGATCTGGAAGAATGCGTCTGAGCAATCTATGTCGAAGGATTGCAGTCGCCAGATCGATTATCCGCATCTTCGAACTACGATTCGCGGCTTCTGGACGGACCGCGATCTGTATCTGCTATTCGAGTGTCCGTATACGGTCCTGAATCAATTTCTTCCAGCGGACAACAGCAAGAAACATGTCGGCTTATGGGACAGGGACGTTGTCGAAATGTTTCTGGGCGACGACTGGACGAACATTCGTCATTACCGCGAGTTTGAAATCGCTCCGACAGGAGATTGGATTGATTTGGCGATCGATCTCGACCACGAGAATTACGACCGCAGCTGGAAATCCGGGTGGACCACCATGGCCCGGGTAGATGAGCAGCGACATGTCTGGTACGCCGCTGCCCGCATCCCGCTTTCTGCCGTGAGCACAAAGCCGGTTGGCGATGGCACGAAATGGCGGATAAATCTATACCGAATTGAAGGCTTGGGCGCGGATCCGCAGCGCCATTTTCTGTGCTGGCAGCCTACCTGTGTACAAAATCGTGACCCCAACCACGTTCCTGAACATTTTGGAACCTTGATCTTCAAAAAATAGGCGTTTACTCTTCTTCGTCGTCGTTTTCCCGCTTGTCAGTCGTGGCCGCTGTCTGGGAAAGGAAGCTGATGAGATCGTCGATCTGCGATGGGGTCAGTTTAGCGCCATAATCTGACGGCATGAGCGAGGTGGACTCGTAATCGATGCGCGCCAGATCCCGTTTGTCGAACAAATGCAAAATGCCATCTGGCGTTTGCATCTGAAGCGAGAAGTTGTCCTCATTACGAGTGATGCCGCGAAAGGTTTGGCCGGCCTTTGTGACGACATTTACGGTTCGATGGCGTGCATCCAGATTTTTGTTTGGAGAAACAATAGCCTCACGAATTGCCGTGGGTGAATGGGATTTGCCGTAATCCGACAGATCGGCAGCAAGGAATCCGCCACGCCCGTTCATCATGTGGCATTCCGCACATCGGCCACGGCCCAAGAAAATCCCTCGTCCCGCTGTAGGGTCGCCGGGAATGTCTGCACGCAATCGCTTTCCCTGAAGAGTCCGCAAATACGTCAGTACGGCTTTCAGCTGATCCTCATTCAGCATTTTGCCGAAGCCCGGCATGCCGGCTGAGGGAATTCCGTCTCTTATAATCGCGAGCAGCGCCGCATCCGTCATGCGCTGCACGGTCGGATCGGTGGCGATGTTGGGTGCGTGTTCGCCACCAGCCCCGTCAAGACCATGACATCCGGCGCATGCGGAGAAGGTCTGCTGACCCAGCGCGGGATCATCTGCCTGAGCTGGTAGCGCTGTAGCCGCGAGCAGTATCGACCAGACTGACAGATGAAGTCGTGGGAAGAAACGGCTCATTGAAAGTTGAGTGTACACTGAGGAGCAACGGTGAGGGCTCTTTGTTTCTTCGGCGCATTTCTTGGCGTTCTGGTCAGCAATGGACAATGTTCTGATGGGGCGTCGGATGTAGCGATAAACGTCTCCGCTTCCGATCTTCTGGTGAGCCCATCGGGTGCAAATTGGCTTTCTTATAACGGCGACTACTCAGGACGCAGATATAGCGGTCTGACTGAAATCACACCGGCGAACGTGATGAATTTGCGTGCGCAGTGGGTGTTTCATGCGCCCAATTCTTCGAGTTTGGAAGGCACGCCGCTGGTTGCGGATGGCCTGATGTTCATGACATCGGCAAACGACGCCTTTGCGATAGATGCGCGGACTGGACGAATCGTCTGGCATTATGCGCGCCCGGTCAGCGAAGGCTTGATTGACGATGCTTCGGCCCATCATAGTCGCGGGCCGGCGCTGTGGCACTCGCGTTTGTATATGGAGACGGATAACGCGCACCTGCTTTGTCTGGACGCAAGATCGGGGCACTTGCTTTGGGATGTAGCGTACGCGCAGGGTAACAAAAATTATGGCGCGACGAGCGCGCCTTTGGTGGTGAAGGACAGGGTACTGGTTGGGACGTCCGGAGGCGATGACGGCGTTCGCGGCTTTATTGCTGCGTTCGATGCCGAATCAGGCAAAGAAAGCTGGCGCTTTTGGACGATCCCAGGACCCGGCGAGTTCGGCAACGAGAGTTGGCCGGGAGATATGTATTTGCGCGGTGGCGCAACTACCTGGATGCCGGGGACCTACGATCCGGAACTGAATACGGTTTATTGGGGCACGAGCAATGCGGCGCCGGACTTCGACGGGTCGGTGCGGCCGGGCGATGATCTTTACACAGCTTGCGTGTTGGCTTTGGATCCCGACACGGGCAAGTTGAAATGGTACTTCCAGTTCACGCCACACGACCTGTTCGATTACGACGCGACAGAAACGGCCGTGCTGGTGGATACGGAGTATCAGGGTTCACCGCGCAAGTTGCTGGTGGAGGCAAATCGGAACGGCTTCCTGTATGTGCTGGATCGTACGAGCGGAAAATTTCTGAGCGCAGAGCCGTTCGTCGAAAAGTTGAATTGGGCAAAGAGTATCGATGCGAAGGGAAGACCTGTCCGAAGCGGCCTTCAGCCGACCATGGAAGGAACAGTGATTTGTCCGGACATGATCGGCGCGACGAATTGGTTTTCGCCTTCGTATAATCCGGCGATGCACCTTTTGTACTTCATGGCGCGGGAAAGCTGCCAACAATTCTTTCTGAAAGCTGAGAAGTTCGCCGAAGGGCGGGCGTTTTACGCCACTGGCGTGAAGCGCGCTCCGGGCGAACACAGCCAGAAGATACTGGTGGCGTACAACCCGGAAACCGGCAAACTCCAATGGAAGTATCCGCAAATCGGTTCCGCACAATCCTGGGGAGGCACGATGACGACCGCGGGCGGCCTGGTTTTTTTTGCCAATGACGCGGAAGCATTCGAGGCAGTGGACGCGCGGACGGGAGATTCGCTTTGGCACTTCAACACGGGCCAATCGATGCATGCCTCGCCGATGAGCTACGCGGTCGCGGGTAAACAATACGTCGCGATTGCGTCCGGCAGCGATGTGTTTACGTTTGCGCTGCCTTAGAGCGCACAAGCCGCCCTGGCGACTCATAAAACCCCCGTCGAACACGCGTACTGTTTAGCCAGACGGGCGAGTGTTGGCGCGTTTACCGATGACGCTATTTAGGTGGAGGCTTTACGGCAATCAGAGAGATTTGCTCGAGATCTGCGTATGTATCGTCGTCCCTTTTGCTTCTGTCGGCGGGCGCGATCTGTTGAATTGTCGTGCGGGCCGGGAGAATGCCGCGAAAGTACTTGGAATAGAGTTCGTTCATCAGAGAAAAGTCTGCGAGATTATCCAAATAGACATTCGTTGACACTACATCATTGAAAGTCAATCCAGCCTCTTCCAAGTTGTCCAAAAGATTTCGCATGGTCTGGCGCAGCTGCAACTTCACATCGGGTGTAAACACGCCGCCGTTCAGCCCTGGGATGAAGCCGCTCTTGGCAGAGCAGTAGAGGGTATCGCCGGCAAAGACGCAAGGGCTCGCCGTGGGACTCGGCGGCATATTCCTGGGCCGGACAGCATGGCGCCGCGAGAGGTCCCGAACGGCAACTCCTGTGAATTCGATCTGGGCGTCAAGGGGAAGGCTGGTTACTTCGATGGTGGCGCGCGCCGGAGTGTTGCCAAATTCAAATCGCCTGGCATACAAACGGTTCATGATTTTCGCCGGCATTTGCCGCGTTAGATACGGATTAACGAAAACTACGTTTGCCAGTTTCAAACCGGCTGCTTCGACGATGGATTTCATTCCATTCAAGGCATCGTCCACTTGGGCTTCTGCATTTGAGGGCTTTCCCGGCATAGCTGAGATGAAGAGGCGATCATTGGTGAGAATTCCGGCAGATACGGGTTCATCGATCCTTCGGCCGGTCACGGCAACGGCTTCAATCACTGAGGCATCGCGAACCGCGACCGCAGTGATTTCGATTGAGGTGCCGCCGACCAGGCCAGCGACGCCGATGGTCGCACGCGCAGGCGGAGTATCACGGAAATATTCGGCGTAAACACGGTTCATTGCGTCAAAATGAATCATATTGTCGAGATATACCTGCGTATAGACCACGTTTTTGAGAGTGAGGCCGGCGGCCTCTACTACGCTCTTCACGTTTTCAAGCGCTTGCCGAACCTGTGCTTCGAAGGTCGAAGCGGTTTCACCCTTGGGCCCGCTGCCGCCTTGGCCAGAGACGTACAAGTAATCGCCCGCGAATACGCCAGGTGTGAACGGCGAAGAGGACGGAGCGGCGTTTGGCGGGACAATGGCGCGCAATTGAGCTTGCGCCGAAACGCAGAGCATGACGGAGAGAACGGCGGCCTTCAACGTCATCGGGCGGCAGCGCTCAAGATCTCGCGTAATCTTCTGCCGACAATCAGGTCTTCGCCCTCCTGAAGAGTCATGGATACAATTTCAAGCTGGTTTTTCGGCGCTTCGTGCTTGCCCGTGTGGCCCTCTTCGACCGCGGGCACCAGGCTGGGGTTGCTATTTGTCAGAACCTCAATACGGGGCTGACCGGCGCGAAGCCGCTCGTCGCATTGGGAAACACTCAGCCCGAACTTCTGCTCATCCCAGTTCACTTTTAACGTTGGATAACTATTGCCTTCCTCCGGCACATAGACTTGGGTGGAGACTCCGGGGACCGTTTCGACGAGTTTCGCAATGCGCTGAACCCTCGCGTTCCATTGGCGATTAAGCGTTTTCAGATCGATGTTTTTCCAGGTCTCGATCGCCGTCAACATCCCGATGATCTCTTCTTTGCCGACCTTCATTGGACGACAGATAGAGCCTTCGTACGGGTTGTAATTCTTCAAGGCAGCGTCGATGAGGTGCTTGCGGCCCAACAAAACGCCGGCACATTGCGGCCCGCGCATTCCTTTGCCGCCACTGAAGCAGTACAGGTCAACGCCCAGGCTGGCATAGCGCGACAGATTTTCGAATGGCGGAATGCCGGCCGCGTCGTCGAGCAACAGCGGCACGTTGCGCGATTTCGTGGTTGTGAGAGCTTTTGACAGATTTTCATCGCGCCAGGTGGTGTAGACCATGGCGGTGCGATCATTAATCGCCGACGGAAGATCTGCCAGCGCGTTTGCGATCACCAACTTCGCCCCGGTGAGACGAATGGCACTATCAAACGCAATCCGACCACCCAGCATGACGACCTCGTTCTTGCAGCCGGTGGTGTCGGGAAGCTGCCAGATCTTTTCAGGATCGGATCCGGCGATGCAAGCGGCGGTGGCTGCCGCCATTGCTCCCGCCGAGCCCGAGGTAATCATGCCGGACTCGGCTCCGGAAAGTACAGCCAAACGCTTTCCGACGGCCGCCTGAAGTTCGATCAAGTCCACGAACTGCCTGGAAGCGGCTTCCATGGCCTCGCGCACTTCGGGAAGGATCAGGGAACCGCTTAAGTACGTCCAAGTACCGCGCGCATTGATGAGCGGGCGCACGCCGATGCGCTCATAGACGTTTGAGCTTGCGCCGGTAGCAGCCATTAGCTTCTGTGACATGTCCTGCCACACTATGGCGCCCAGCAGCGGCGCGGCGGTTATCCACTTCATGAACATACGCCGTTCGCCAGATACTTGGGGCATGGTACTCGCTTTCGGAAAACTTTTCTTGCTGTTGAACAGCGTTAGAAATCTTGCGTTTTACTTTAGCGTATGCGGCAGCACGCTTGACAAGAGTGTTCGCGTTCGATTACGCTCGGGCAAACAAAGCGTTACAGGAGATTCGAGCTATGAGGAGTAGAATCTTTGCCTTCGCTGTACTCGCCGCAAGCTTTTTGGGTCCAGCACTTTTTGCCGATGTAACAGGGGCGATATCAGGATCCGTACGAGACAGCTTGGGCGCGTCAGTGGGCCATGCCGATGTCGTCGCAATTGAGACCGCAACCGGCTTCCAACGCCAAGCTGCGTCAGATAGCAATGGTGAGTTTCGACTTCTTGCGCTACCTCCCGGGCAATACTCGGTGAGCGTCACGGCGCCGGGCTTCCAAACTTACATAACCAAGGGCATCGATCTGAAGATCAATGACCAGCTGCACCTTGACGTGGCTTTGCAGCTTGGCGCTGTGAAGGAGTCCGTCACTGTAGAAGCGAACTCGGTCCAGGTAGAGACGGAGAGTACGCAGCTTGGGCAGGTAATCGATACCAAGCAAATTCTCGAAATGCCGTTGAATGGCCGAAGCTTTCTCGACCTGCTCGGTCTGCAAGCCGGTGTTGCCCCCGATACTTCAGGATCGATGCAGCAGGACCGTCCGGTATCGGGCATTCTATCGTCGGGTAACGTGTCCGTGAACGGCCAGCGCGAAACGGCGAATGCTTTTCTGGTGAACGGCGGCGACGTGAGCGAAGGCAGAAATCAGGGCGCGGGTTTGATTCCGAACCTCGATTCGATTCAAGAATTCCGGTTGATTACCAACGGCTTTGATGCGGAGTATGGCAAATACAGCGGCAGCGTGATGAACGCCATCACGAAATCGGGATCGAACGGCTTCCATGGAGATGTATTTGAGTTTCTTCGAAACGACAAATTCGACTCTCGCGGTTTCTTTGATCCGTCGAAGGCGGAGCTGCGGCGCAACCAGTTCGGTTACGCGATAGGCGGGCCATTCCTGAAGAACAAGCTGTTCTGGTTTACCGACTATCAGGGGACGCGGCAGGTGCAAGGTGCAAGTACAGGGTTGGTTTCTGTGCCTTCCGTCGATCAACGCTCAGGAGTTTTTGACCCGAGTACCTTTGTGGATACCAATGGAAATCCCACCACCGTGAACGGCAATTATTGGGCACAGAGTCTCTCTCAGCGCCTCGGGTACGCAGTGCAAAACGGCGAACAGTACAGCTTTCCCGGTTGCAGCAGCAGCGCGAGTTGTGTATTTCCCAATGGCGTTATTCCGCAGCGTGCTTACGTCGGACCCGCCGTTAACATTCTGCCTTATATCCCCGTGCCAAACCAGGCGAGCGGCTTCTACGCGGACGCTAGTCAACGAAACTCGGTACAAGACGACAAGATGGGCCAGCGCGTAGATTTCCTGAATCAGATGACAGGAAATTGGTACTTCTATTACCATTTTGACGATTCCACCGTCGACAACGCCATTCCAGCCGCCAGTGTGCCCGGCTTTCCCTCAACGACACCAACGCGCGCTCAGGAGTTTGTTGTCAGCAACACCAAAACTTTCGGGCCCACACAGGTGAATGAACTCCGATTGAGCTTCTTCCGTACCTCGACGCACACGGACGAGCCGAAGGGCAGCTTCGCAAGTCTGTCGAGTCTGGGCTTCGTAACCGGTCCTGGAACGCTTGGAATTATTCCTTCCGGGCCGCCGGGATTCCCGGAGACGGTGCCCCCGATCTACTTCAACAACTTTTCGATTGGCGTGCCTACGCTGACCACGTTTCAACCGAACAATACATATGCGATTTCGGATGGATTCTCAAAAATTGTCGGCTCGCATTCGATGAAGTTCGGGGGCGAGTTCCGCTACATCCAGATCAATGAGCGAAACACCTGCGCTCCCAACGGAGATTTCACGTTCAACGGTACCGAAACCGGAAGCGATTTTGCAGATTTTCTGATTGGCGCGCCGACGAACTACAACCAGTGCAGCCAGCAATTTCTCGATTCGCGCACTCGCTACGGAGCCCTTTATTTTCAGGACGCATATAAGGCCAAGCCAAACCTGACGTTTAATCTTGGGCTGCGTTGGGAAGTGAGCATGCCATGGTACGACACACAGGGCAAGATTGAGACAATTGTGCCCGGACTGCAATCAACGCAGTTCCCGACGGCTCCACTCGGATGGGTCGTGCCGGGCGATCCCGGGATTCCAAGCACACTTGCTCCTACCAGGTACAACAATTTTGGACCGCGAGTGGGAGTTGCCTACTCGCCCGGATTCCACGATGGATTTTTAGGCAAAGTACTGGGTGGTCCCGGCAAGAGCAGCATCCGCGCCGGTTTTGGTCTTTACTATACGTCGATTGAAGATCTCAATCTGTTCTATGAAGTCGGCGATGCTCCGTTCGGTCAGTATTACGTGAGTAACACCTCGCAACAGCCGTTGTTCGATGAACCGTTCAGGATCCGCTCTGACGGCAGCTCCGCCGGGCAGCGCTTTCCGTTTGTATTCCCCGTTCCGGGGGCGCCGTCCAACAAGACACTCGATTATTCGATCTACTTGCCCATCTCCTACTCGCCGGGTTACTCGATCCACAATCAGTTGCCGTACGCGGAAGATTACAACTTCACGTTACAGCGGGAACTTACGAAAGCGACGGTCTTAACGCTGGCTTACGTGGGAACACAGGGGCATAAGCTGATTTCGCAGTACGCCGCGAACCCGGGGAATGCGCCTCTCTGCCTTCATTTAGCTGCTATTGGAGCGACACCGGCATGCGGACCATTTGGCGAATCGAATCTTTATACGCTGCCGGATGGATCGCAGGTGAATGGCACGCGAACAGCGTTAGGGCCCGATTTCGGGCAGAACAACTCGGTGACCGCCAATATTGCGAACTCGAACTACAACTCATTCCAAGCGTCAGTGGAACGAAAAGCTTCGGACATAACTTTCCTGCTGGCGTACACGTTTTCAAAGGCGATGGACAACTCGTCGGGTTTTAACGACTGGGTAAATTTCACTAACTATCGGCTGAGCCGCGCGCTTTCGTCGTACGACGTGACCCATAACTTTGTCGCGAGCTACACCTGGAATATACCGTTCTTTCGCTGGTTCTCCGGTGGCCCACGACGCCTTACCGAAGGCTGGAATGTGTCCGGCATCAGCCGCTTTTCAACCGGTTTTCCGATTACACTTACCGAACCTGATGACGACCGGTCGCTCACGGGCGACGGTACCACCGATACGCCGAACGCAATCGGGCCGGTTCACACACAGGATCCGCACAACCCGGGACCTAACGGACCGAATACATATTTTCTGCCGGACGCTTTTGCTCCTGAAACCTATGGAGGCTTTGGCACCGCAAACCGCAGATATTTTCATGGGCCCGGTATCCTGAACACGGACCTCGGGGTGGAGAAGGTGACGAGAATCACCGAATCGATGACCTTCCAAATCCGCGGCGAGTTTTTCAACACCTTCAACCACACACAGTTCAATAATCCAAGCGGCAACTTCAACAGCGACACGTTCGGTGTTGTTACCAGCGCGCGGCCGCCGCGCATCGGGCAACTCAGCGCGAAGTTCAACTGGTAGCGTGCAGGGCTGCCATTATGAGAGATGGCACAGCGATTATTGGTGCTATTATTGCTGGCGCGATTTGCCGTGGGCGCCGATGCGGCGGATGAAGCATACAACCGCGGGTTAACGTACAAACGGAACGGTGATTCGGCGGCGGCAATCCGCGAATTTTCGGATGCCGTGCGCCAAAAGCCGGACTGGTCGCTTGCTCACTACGCTTTAGGTGCGGCGTATTTCGATACGGGTGACATGACCCGTAGCCAAATCGAGCTTCGACGAGCGATTGAGCTCGATCCGAAAAATGCGGCATCCCGCCGATATTTTGGCGGTATTTTGCTGAGGGGTAATGCCATTCCGGAAGCGATCGAACAATTCGAGGCGGCGCTCCGGGTTCAGCCAAACGATGCCCGAACCGAGGCGCAGTTAGGGCTGGCGTACTTAGAGAATGGTAACGCCGATAAAGCAGTTGTGCAGTTCCGGAAGTATCTGGCGGCGCAGCCGCACGATACTGAGGCTGAATATCATCTCGGGATAGCGCTCGGGCAGAACGGCGAAACCGCAAGTGCTGTTGCGGCGTTCCAACGATCCATATCGCTTGATCCACAGTTCGGGCCAGCCCACGAGAGTCTGGGGGTTGCTCTTCGAAGGCACGGGGACAGCGCAGGCGCACTCCGCGAGTTTCAGCTGGCGGTTCGATTCATGCCAGACAACCCGATTGCATTGTGCGATTTGGGTATGGCGCTTAAAGAGACGGGCGATTTAGATGGCGCCATTACACAGTTACGCCGCGCGCTGGAATTGAAGCCGGACTACGAAAGAGCAAAGTATGTCCTTGGCGTCGCTCTTCGCATGCGTGGCGATAGGTCAGCGGCGGCGTCGGAGATGAGTGGGATTCGCGAACTGCACCAGTCGCGAACTCAAATGGCGCAGAGCAAGCAAGCGATTCTGGACGGAATGCAGCTGCTGCAGTCTGGCCGATTTAGCGAAGCGCGAGATCTGTTCCAGAAATCAGTGGATCTTACTCCTACATCGGCTGAAAGTTACTTTTACTTAGGACAAGCGGACGAGAAGATAGAGCAAATAGATGCTGCAATTGCAGCGTTCGAAAAGGCTATTGAGCTAAAAACGGATTACGCACAAGCACACGTAGCGCTCGGGCTGGTGTATGCGCGTAATCATCAGTACGATTTGGCGGAACAGCAGTTTCGTGAAGGTGTGCTGAGCAATCCCGATCTCGCCGACGCGCATTACAATCTTGCGCTGGTGCTGGCTGGGAACGGGAAGCGTAAAGAGGCCCGCACCGAGCTCTCGGCGGCCCTCGCGCTTGACTCCAAGAACACCGAGGCCCGGATGTTGATGGGCAACTTGTGGGCGGATGACGGAGAGTTCCAGCAAGCTGCCGAAATCTATGTCGAGGTTATCCGGCGTTCGCCAGCATTTCTCGAGGCGTACAATAATCTCGGCTTGCTGTACTTCAAGCAGGGCAAGTTGGGGAGCGCCAAGGATCAGCTGGAGCAAGCCATCCGCAAGGACCCGAAGTATGCCCCGGCGCACTACAATCTTGGGTTAGTGTTGTCGCAGTTGGGACAGGGGCCGGCAGCGCAGGAGCAATTTACTATTGCGAAGCGGCTGGATCCTTCGCTGGTGGTGAAAGCGGAGTAAGGACGACCGGCAAGCGGAGAGAAACTCATGAGTCAGTCAAGTACGAGGCGAACTTTGTTGGGGCGAGGCGCGGGACTGCTTGCGGCACTCGGCTGCAGCGCGTCAGTAGAAGCCGCGCCTAATGCGGCAGGCGCCGAAGATTACTACGAAAAGCTGGGTGTCACCAAAATCATCAATGCAGCGGGCACTTACACGATTCTTACCGCTGCGACCATGCCGCCTCAGGTGCGCGTGGCGGTCGCCAAAGCCGCAGAACATCCAGTTCGCTTACTGGAACTGCAAACAAAAGCCGGCGAGTATATTGCCAAACGGCTGCAGTGTGATGCAGCAATGGTAACGGCCGGTGCGTCTTCGGCATTAACGCTCGGGACGGCGGCAGCTATCGGTGTTATGAACGATGCTCCGATTCAAGCCGTGCCGGCGAAGGTGAGCGGGCTTAAACGGAACGAAGTCCTGATCCAGAAGGCGCACCGGTATTCATATGATCACGCGATTGAGAACTGCGGCGCGCGTTTTGTGGAGGTCGAGTCGGTTGATGACTACCGAAAGGCTTTCACGGATCGCACAGTGATGGCGCTCTTCTTCAATGCGGCCGAAGGCGGCCAAATCGGCCGGGAAGACTGGGTTCGAGTTGCCCGCGAACACCAAGTGCCAACGTTTAATGACGCCGCCGCGGATGTGCCGCCTATTTCCAATCTCTGGGCTTACACCAAAATGGGTTTTGATCTGGTTACCTTCTCCGGAGGCAAGGGAATTCGGGGACCGCAAAACGCCGGTCTGCTGCTTGGGCGCAGGGATTTGATTACCGCTGCAGCCGCAACCAATAATCCCTTCGACGAAGGCGTGGGGCGGGGGATGAAAGTGGCAAAGGAACAGATTGTCGGCATGGTCGCCGCCGTTGATTGGCTGCTGAGCCAATCGGAGGACGAACTGCAGGCAGAGTTCCGGCAAAGAGCAGATCGGATTTCAGCCGAACTCAAGACTATTCCCAGCCTCGAACCGAAGATCGTGATTCCTCCGGTTGCGAACCACGTTCCTCATCTGCTGCTGCGCTATGACCAGCAGCGAGTGGCGATTTCACCGCTGGAAGTCGCGAAGCAATTGCGTGAAGGGACGCCCAGTATTGAGCTGAACCCATCCACGGGACGACGCGAAGGCTCTGCCGGGTTGCCGTCCGACGAAAACACGATTGTGGTTGGTGTCTGGATGTTGGAACCTGGAGAGGATGCGATTGTAGCGCGACGTCTGAAAGAGGTGTTATCCGCCGCGACGCGGCCGTGAGCGCTGCCGAAATGCCGGACTCGCCTGGAACACATACAACCTTCCACATCGAGCGAAGGACGCGTCCGGCGCCAGGGGAAATCGAACAGCTTCGTGACCGTCTATCGGCGTTCAATCGATCGCAGATCCCGAACAAAGGATATGTTCCGATTTTTTTGAGGCTGATTTCGGACGATGGAACATTCTCGGGAGGGCTGAACGGCTACGTGTCGTATGGATGGCTGTTTATTGAGACTTTGTGGATCGCAGACAGCGCCCGGTTGCAGGGGCTCGGAACGAGTCTGATGCTTGCCGCCGAAAAAGAAGCGCGAAAACACGGATGCGAGCGTGCGTGGGTGGACACATTCAGTTTCCAGGCTCGCCGGTTTTATGAAAAACTGGGCTACGTCGTATTCGGAGAACTCGAAGAGTATCCGCCGGGGCATAGCCGGTATTTTCTGCGCAAAGAGTTGGAAATAGAGATTACTACTTAACCTTGTCCTCGGCTCCGCCACACCGAACTGCCGCGCCGACCGAAAACGCTGATAAGGAAAAGAAGCACGGCGATGAAAAAGAAGAACCCGGAGAGATAGATGGTCGCCCAGCCAACAAAGCGCCAGGCGAGAAGAGAGAGCAAAGCCAACAGCAACGCCCCGCCACTTGCAATCTTGAAGCCCATGCTACGTCCGTCCGGTTAGACGTAGCACAGCCGGGACTTGTTTCTCAGCGCTCGCGGGAGCGGAGGCTGCTTACGTGCACTGGATTGCATCGGCAGTTCGGTCTGTCAGAGCAGTTCGGTCTGCCAGATGCGAATGGATGCGTCTCATTCGCATTTTCTGCCGCTTCAGCTCTTCGGCCATCGGTGCGTAGACCTCTCGATGCCCTGAACTATCGCAGTAGTCCCACAATCCGGTTTGGCAGCGGCGTTCATCGATCCATCCAGGATAGTTGAGGATCGGGTAGAGGCAGATGCCTTCAACCGGTACTCCCCGCCATAACGCTTCGGACACTTCGTCGCAGATGTAGCGCAGCCACGCGGGACGTCGATCATCCTCAATTCCTGTTTCCGCGATAAACAGTGGTCGAGAATAGCGGCGGTACAGTTCTCCCAACATGTCGTGCAGCGGTCTGTATCGCGGGTCTACGGACTCAATATAATGTCCGCCATATACCCACTGGTTATGTACATAGTAGTTGGCTCCTACAATGTCGAGATACTCGGGGGCGCCACCCAGTTCGGGACGAAGACGACCTGTCAACATATCCCAGGCGTCCATTTGTGATCGCTCGTGCACCTTGGCTGCTCTCTTTATGTCATCGTCCATATCGTCCGATGTAACGACGTTGATTATCGGATCTACCTGCACGAAGCGAGCCGCAGGAACAACTGATCGAATAGCATCCATCCCAGCGATGCACGCTTTAACGAGATGCATCTTCAACTCATTCCCGCGAAATCGCGAAAAGGGATAAAGAATGGCTGCTTCTCCTGCCGCCCATGAAAAGAATGAGATTTCATTGACACAGCTGAAGTAGGGCACTCCGTCGGTCTCGTCCGCCACTACCCGCGCCAACTCGCGCGCAAACGAACTAAAGCGTCGAATGAATTCAGAGCTGAACAAGTCCAAGTCATCCGGCCAGCCGTAATGAAATAAGTCCCAGATCACCTGAACACCCGTTAAACGCGCCGCTTTCAACATAGGCAACACGGAGCTGAAGTCGTATTCGTAAGGTCTGGGCTCGATCAGATGCCATCGAACTCCGTCCCTTACTGATGCAATACCGACATCACGGAGGCGCGCGTAATCCGACGCGCAGTGTTGGTCGTGCCCTGTCGCGCCGATGATGTCAAGCCGTTTGCCATTCGCGAGGCGATGACTGGAGCATTCGAACCCGGCCATGAAGAAGCTACGAAAGTCACATGTCATATCCATCTCATTGCTGATTTTAAACGGTCGGGATGATTCAAACGAGCCCACGTTGTAATCTCCGGTAAAACCAGTTCGCGCCGTAATGCAAGCCACGGTAGACCCACAGGAGATTTTACTAATGTTACACATCCCGCTGGGCTACCTCTAATGACCGGGTGTTGGGTAAGGCACACGTACTTGTTACGGGTACGTATAAAGGTGCTCCAACATATCTATATATCTATTTGTTTTAAAGCCAACCCGCGTAGTGGCTTCCATCTGTTTGTAAAAGGGGTGTTTTCGGCCATGGTTAGCGTTGTCACAGACGTGATGTGTTTTTGTCACCTGCGCTGGAATTTCGTGTTTCAGCGCCCACAACATTTGATGAGCAGGTGCGCAGAGCGCAACAGAGTTTACTACATAGAGGAGCCAATATTCCAGGACGACAATCTTTCGCTGCAGCACGTGGTCTGTCCGCAAACAGGCGTTCATGCAGTCACTCCGTTTTTACCGTCGAAGACACAAGCCGATGCAGTTCCTATTTTGTTGCAGCAACTTCTGACGGACTTTGTTCGGAACGAACGAATAAAAGACTTCATCGCGTGGTACTACACGCCAATGGCGATTGAGTTTACGAGTGAACTAAATCCGAAGTTGACGATCTACGACTGTATGGATGAGTTATCTGCGTTTAAAAATGCTCCCGCAGCCATGCTCAGCAATGAACGGAAACTACTCGACCAATCGCAATTAATCTTTACAGGCGGCCGCAGCTTGTATGAAGCGAAGGCTTCAAAACATCAAGAAGTACATCTGTTCCCAAGCAGCGTCGACGTGCAGCACTTTGCCCAAGCGCGTGCGCCGCAGCAAGAATTGCCCGATCAAAATGGCATTCCACATCCGCGGCTCGGATATGCCGGTGTTATCGACGAGCGCATGGACCTGAACCTGATTGCTTACTTAGCGGACATTCGACCGGACTGGCAAATCGTGATGTTAGGCCCAATTGTGAAAATTGATCCGGCTAGCCTACCGCGCCGGAACAATATCCATTTTCTCGGGATGAAAGACTACCAAGATCTGCCCCGATATTTTTCCGGCTGGGATGTTGGCCTGTTGCCATTCGCCCAAAATGAAGCAACACGTTTTATCAGCCCGACGAAAACCCCTGAATATTTAGCCGCTGGCTTGCCGGTGGTCTCCACACCGATCCGCGACGTGGAGCGCCCGTACGGTGAGTTGGATCTCGTATATGTCGGCCGAACGCATGGAGACTTCCTGAAAGGAATTGAGCGACAGCTCTCGGCGGGTCGATCCATCGCTTGGCAACGCCGCGTAAACAGCTTTCTCGGCAGTCTGTCATGGGACAAAACGTGGTCCGGGATGGAGCGGCTTATTTCCCGCGAAGTAAATCGCGAGGCCCGACTGACTGCGAAGGCGCAGACGGCGCGGATCGCCTTAGTCCAACCTCAGGAGAGTGCAGCCCGTGTTTGATTTTCTGGTAGTCGGGGCGGGGTTCGCAGGCGCCGTAGTAGCGGAGCGAATGGCCAGAGTATTCGGCCGCAAGGTGCTGATCGTAGATCGCAGGAGCCACGTAGGTGGGAATGCATACGACTATCTGAATGCTGACGGGCTTTTGATCCATCAATACGGACCACACATCTTTCACACGAATTCGGATCAGGTGTTTCAATATCTCTCCGCGTTCACCACCTGGCGTCAATACGAACATCGAGTGCTCGCATCGGTAGACGGCAAACTGGTGCCTGTTCCAATTAATCTCGATACGGTCAACATGCTGTATGGTAAGCAGCTCAACTCACTTGAAGTCGAGGCCTTCCTTCAATCCGTTGCGGAACCCAAACAGAATGTCCGTACATCGGAAGACGTTGTAGTAAGTAAAGTAGGACGGTATTTATACTCGAAGCTCTTTCAGGGATACACGCGCAAGCAGTGGGGTATTGATGCTTCGGAGCTGGATGCACAAGTAACCGCACGTATTCCTGTGCGCACTGATCGGGATGACCGTTATTTCTCGGATACATTTCAGGCAATGCCGAAGCTTGGCTATACCCGAATGTTCGAGAATATGCTTGATCATCCGAATATCAAGATTGAACTCGGAGTCGACTATCGCGAGGTTATCAAGCATGTGAGCTTTCGAGAGCTTGTTTACTCCGGTCCGGTAGACGAGTATTTCGATTATTGTTATGGCAAGCTGCCGTATCGTTCGCTGCGCTTCCAGCATGAGACGAAAGATGTGGAGCGTTTTCAGCCGGTGGGCGTTGTAAACTACCCGAACGAGCATGCTTACACGCGGATAACCGAGTTTAAGCACCTCACCGGGCAAGTACACCCGAAGACGAGCATTGTTTATGAATTTCCGTGTAATGACGGCGATCCATACTATCCTGTTCCCCGGGCCGAAAATGCAAACACTTACAGCAAGTACGCCGAGCTGGCAAAGAAGTCACCGGGGATTCACTTTGTAGGGCGTCTGGCGACTTATCGGTACTACAACATGGACCAAGTCGTCGCACAAGCGTTGACGTTGTGCGCACAGCTTTCAGGCGTTTCCCGCAGCGTGTTGTGTGACGATACGACACGCGCGGCAGCGGCGTCGGCGGCTTAATTCCTCGAACGACCGGCTCCACAAAACGGCACCAAATTCTCGTTCCGCGTCCCGTATAATTACGGATGTCGAATGCCGAGTGCCAGGTGGCGCAAAGTTCCGTTCCCGGCGTGGAGGGTGTTTCTCCTTTTACGCCACAGATTGCCGGTAACGATCTCACTCTTGGCGTTGATCCTGGCCACCTCCGGCCTGGAGATTTCGGTTCCATTCTGTATCCAACGGCTGATTGATGGAATCGTGCGCTCCGTAACGGGGTCGCACGCGCTGCGGCTTTCACTTTTGTTCAGCTCACTAGCAGCGATCTTTGTTTTGGTGGCGTCGTCTCGTCTGCTGCGTTCGCTTTACAACTATTGGCTTTACAAAACCGCGGCCAGTCTTGAGGATGACGCAAAGAGTTCCGCTTTCGAGAACTTTCTGAACTGGGACATGGCGGCTTTGTGTAGAAGCAATAGCGGCCAGGTGATCGGAAATCTCGATCGCGGCGGAACTGCCATTTTCGTGACGCTGTACGAAATTTTGGGGCAAAACCTGGTACCGCCGCTGATTGTATTCGCAGGCGTGTTTGCTTCGCTCCTTCTTAAAAACCCGATCATCGCGTTGGTAGTGTTTTTGCCGCTTCCGATTTATCTCCTGATCGTCGGCCGGTTCACGGCTCGAATGCACGATTTGGAACAGGAGGTAAATCAAGGGTTCGAAAAAGTAAGCAAGGAATGTTACGACATCGCGGGGAATGCAGCGACCGTCAAAAAGTTTTCGCAGGAGCGTAACGAATCGGCCCTTCAGCGAGGGCTGCTTGCAAAGGCGCGCATCCCTCAGTTCCGTGCCGAGCGTCACTGGGCTGGAATAGAAAATGTCCAAACATGGATCGCTACCTTGGGCCGCGTCACTGTAATCGGGCTCGGCGGATATTTCGTTCTGCAGCACCGGTGCACGGTGGGCGAATACGTTTTGTTCATCGCACTGCAGGATATGCTCTTCGTGCCGCTTGGGCAGTTATCCATTCTGCTTCCCAAGCTGCGCCGTAATATCGTTCGGGCAGAGAATCTGTTCGAAATACTCGATTACCAAACGGCTATCACGGACCGGAATGAGCCGTTGGAGATCGCTCCTCTTCGTGGCAGTGTCGAGTTCCGCGACGTTTCGTTCCGATACCCTGATGCAGACGAGTGGACGCTGAAGAGTGTCAGCCTGAATGTCGCTGGCGGCACGACGGTAGCACTCATTGGTCGCAGCGGTACAGGTAAGAGCACACTTATCAATCTGCTTTTGCGCTGTTACGACCCCCAACAAGGCAGTATTCTCGTGGATGGCATAGATATCCGCGACGTCTCTCAGAAAAGCCTCCGTGACCAGATTGCGGCGGTTCCCCAGGAAATCGACCTATTTTCACGGACAGTCGCGGAAAACATTGCGTATAGCGCGCCGCATGCTTCGCGTGCCGAGATTGAAACGGCGGCGCGCGTTGCGCTCGCGGACGATTTTATTGGCCGGTTAGAGAAGAATTACGAGACGACGGTAGGAGAGCGGGGACTGCGGCTGTCGGGTGGTGAACGTCAGCGAATTGGCATCGCGCGTGCGATTTTGCGGGATCCAGCGATTCTGATCCTCGACGAAGCCACAAGCCATCTGGACACGGAGAGCGAACACTTCATCCAACGGGCTATTGAGCTTGCATCGAAAGGCCGCACCTGCTTCATCATTGCGCATCGGCTGTCGACGGTCCGGCATGCTGATCTGGTGGTAGTCTTCGCAGATGGTCGAATCGAAGCTGTCGGTAATCATAAGGAACTCTGGTCTTCCAGCTCTACATACCGCAGATTGCATGAACTGCATTCCGATCCGCAGCATGATGTCATAACGGACCAGAGTTACGAAAGCCGCCCCGAAGCCAGGGAACTGGCAAGCTAAACATTCCTCTGCAGCGCAAGCTACTGTTCGCCGGGCTCCTTGCCGATTGCGAGAACGAAATAGCGCGCGGGGCCATTACCCACGTTCTTCCATCCATGCAGGTCGTTCGACCACGCATACGCAACACCTCCCGGTCCGATTCGCTTAGATTTGCCATTGATTTCTACTTCCAGAGTTCCTTCTTCCATAAAAATCATCTCGTCGTGAACATGACGGTGAGCCGGATGAGGCATTTGCCCGGGAGTAAGCGTCGTGATGTGAAGGTCCACTCGGCATCCGGCGTGACTGCGGCCATCAAAGACTTGCCGTATTTCATTTCCGGTTTGCGGATTTTTCGTGGCCGGCAGTTCGTCAAAATTCCAAACATGCGAGCTCAGATCACGCTGCGGTTCATTTGCCGCGAACGCGGCCAACAAGATATTCAGTTCTCTACGTGAATAGTTCATCCCTTGAACTATATGCAAAAGACATGGCAATTCTAGACAATGCTGGTGAAAAATCGAGGTAACCCCTGTAAATCCCGCTGTCACCCTCCTCTGGTGAGTACGGTCTATCAAGTATGTCTCGCATCAAAAGCCTTGTTTGCTTCCTGCTTTTTTCGTCCGGTATAGTATTCGGCCAATACCGAGCCAGCCTTCAAGGAGTCGTACACGATCCGTCGGGAGCTGTCGTTCCGGGCGCGAATCTTACGCTTCAGAGTACAGAAACGAGTATTTCCCGGAATACAACAAGCAACAGTTCCGGGGCTTACAGTTTCCCGGGACTTGCGCCAGGGAGCTATGTTCTCACTGTGGATGCTCCCGGTTTCGCTAAGGCAGTACTGAACGATGTTCGAATCACTTCGGAGCAGGCGCAAGCGCAGGACGTTCAACTGAATGTTGCGCAGCAGGCCGCTCAAGTCGTTACAGTGAACGCATCGGAAAGCTCGCTCATCAATACTGAGAACGCCAACATTGGCACCACCTTCTCAGGTCAGCAAATCCAAGCCCTACCCACTTTCGGAAGAGATCCATTCCAAGCCGCCGCTTTGGCCTCTGGCAGCTTTGGCGATAATTCTCGAGCTGCAAACGGAAGCGGCGCACACAATCTTCCCGGAAATGCGGGCCCAGGCGCGACTAGCGGCACGACCAGCATTTTCCAAACCGAAAACCAGGTGCAGGTAAGCGCGAACGGAAATCGAACCGAAAACAACAGCTTCCAGATCGACGGAGTGGAGGTAAATAGCTTGGCCTGGGGTGGCGCTGCGGTCATTACTCCGAATGAAGAGTCGGTGAAGGAAGTTACTGTCTCATCGAACCCGTACAACGCGGAGAACGGCAGGAACAGCGGTGCTCAGGTCATGGTGGTTTCGAAGAACGGTACCAACGATTTTCATGGAAGCGCCATGATGAAGATCGATCGTCCCGGGCTGAATGCGTATCAACGCTGGAACGGACCGAACAACCCGGTACAGAAAGACACCGATCGTTTTAATCAGTTTGCCGGAAGTATAGGCGGCCCGGTGATCAAGAATCATCTATTCTTCTTTTTCTCGTACGAGACGCTGCGCAACGAGTCTGTGTCGACAGGCACCGGATGGTACGAAACGCCTCAGTTCATCTCTACCGTCCAAGTGGCCGCGCCAGGAAGCATAGCCGCGAAGATTTTGGGGTATCCCGGCGAAGGCGCATCGTTCAGTCAAATCATTCCAAAGAGTTGTTCCGATGCGGGTATTTCCAACCCCGCTATGTGCCAGCCCGTTTTCAGCGGCGGCCAGTACCTGGGTTTGGATGTCGGCTCGCCTTTAAAGACGGCGCTTGGAACACCCGACCCTGGATATATAAATAACGGCAACTTTGGCGTTGGCAGTGGGCTCGATGGAGTCCCCGATGTCATGTTCGTGCAGACAGCGAACCCCTTCACCAGCAACCCGCAGCAATTCAATGGACGCATGGATTATCAAGCAACGAACCGGGATCTAATTGCGTTTAGCACGTATGTAGTCCCGGTGAGTACGACGTCGTACAATGGCCCCGTCCGCGCGGCGAATCTTTGGCATAACAATCGTACGAATGAATCGGCTGCGCTTCTGTGGGACCACACTTTTGGTACTTCCTGGCTGAATGAAGCACGCTTCAACGTGACTCGCTGGTTGTGGAATGAAGTGAGTGACAACCCACAGGAGCCGTTCGGATTGCCTCAGAATACTGTCGACAATTTCGGCTCAGTTAATCTGCAGTATATCGGCGCTCCAGGTCCGAGTATCTTCAACCAGACTACTTACAATTTTAGGGACACGCTCAGCACTCAGATAGGTCGGCATTCGCTGAAAATAGGTACAGATATTTATAAGGAGCAGGATAATGACAACTTGTCCTATGCTGCGCGACCGTCCTATAATTTCCGCAATATCTGGAGCTTAGCCAATGATGCCCCGTATCAGGAGGTCGGCAACTTCGATCCCAGGACCGGCTTTCCGACAAGCGCAACGAAGTACATTCGCTCGTCTATTTACGCTGTATTCATTCAAGATGATTATAAGGTTACTCCCAACCTCACGCTGAATCTGGGCTTGCGTTGGGAGTATTTCACACCGGTATCTGAGAAATACGGGAACATCAGCAACGTTGTACTCGGGACCGGTGTCGATCCGCTTGAGGGCATGAAACTAAAGGTGGGAGGCTCTTTATACCAATCCGATTACAAGAATTTCGGGCCTCAGTTTGGTTTCGCATGGAAGCCGAACGCCAACAGCGACAAGGTGGTGATCCGAGGTGGTTTCGGTATCGGATACAACCGTATGGAAGAGGCTATCACCCTGAACGGACGCGCCAATCCCCCGCTGGTCTCGAGTTTTACCCTTACCGGATCCAACGTGCTGTACGCAGTTCCATCCGACCCGAAACAGTTTGGCGGATTTCCGTCCAATCCGGCCGCAGTCCAAACATTCGACCCTGCCACCGGGCTGCCCGTAGGAGGTGCTCCGGTTACGCTGAATGGATTTCCGCAGAACCTTCCGACCCCGCGCACATATCGGTATTCCTTGCAGACCGATGTCAACTTTGCTGCCAATTGGACAGCATCCTTGGGGTATCAAGGAAATCAAACGAGACATCAAACTGTACAAAACAATCTGAATTTGGCTTACTACCCGAATCCCGCCGTCGGCTATTTATATTGGTACTACAACGGCTCGAATGCTAACTATAACGCCTTTCTTGCTGAATTGAGTCATCGCTTCGCAAGAAGCTTCCAGGCGGACGTGCAATATCGCTGGGCTAAGGCTATCGATCAAGGTTCTAACAGCTACTACATCGATCAGTATCCTTACTCGGTCGCCTATGCAAGAGGCCCGGCGGACTTCGATGTCGAGCACAATATAAAATTTTATGGCGTTTGGGCCCCCAGCGTTTTTAGGGGTGGATGGCGCGAAAAGGTATTCGGTGGTTGGCAATTTAGCGGGGTGTTGAACTGGCATACAGGGTTCCCCTGGACCCCGCTGTATTCGAATACCGGCTGCAATCTTGTTTATCCGAACAGCGGTTACTGCGATTTGCGCCCTGCAGGATACTTGGGCGGCGCAGGTACAGACTACAGCAACTCTACGTTTGAACGGCCGAATGGCAACTTTCCCAAAGGATCTCTTGCGTATTTCACCGTGCCGGCGTTTCCCGCAACGGGAATACCACCGGCACCGCAGGTTGGCCGAAATATCCTGCGAGGTCCCGGTTATTTTGATGTAGATATGACCGCACAGAAATCGTTTGGACTTCCGAGAATACCGTTATTGGGCGAGAATGCCAGGCTCACGCTCCGCGCCGATCTCTTCAACATCTTCAATAAACTGAACCTGGATCCCGGCTCGATAAACAAGGCGATCAGCTTCAACGGCGTTGATAGCAACCCACTTTTCGGTCAGGCGCAAGCGGGGCTTGCCGGCCGCATCGTTGAGTTCCAGGCGCGCTTCGAATTTTAGCGGATGCGCGCCGCCAGTTGGGATAAAAAATTTCCAACCCGCTCTCTCGGTCTCGTATTGTTATCCGGCACTATCTTGTGTGCGGATACCGGTTACTTTCAACGGACGTTCTTCGATAACAGCATCACACCGGATAGCTATTTTTATAGTGCCGGTATTGCATCCGCCCCGAGCACGTTGGAATTAGCGGATAAGAAGCTGCCGGTTGAAACCACTTACTTCGTCACGCCTCCGAATGCATTGCGCCTTCACTGGACTTCAAAACCCGGCGGCGGTTGGGACACGCAAATCAATCTCTATAAGTGGCGCAACCGACCGATTTACTTTCCAGCCGACCGCCTTCAGTTCTGGTGCTATTCGCCTTCGTCCATCGCGGCAGGCGATCTACCCGTCATCGCGCTCCAGGATAATACGTACGGCTTTACCAATCTGGTGCCGCTCGGACAATTCACGCGCGGCGTTCCGGCAGCACAATGGATTCAGATCGTCATCCCGTTGCGCAGCTTCCGGCTGGCGTCGGTTGGTCGGTTTGATTACCACCGCCTGGAATCCATCCGCCTTGCGCAAGGCAATGCGGACGGCAGGGACCACACACTGATCCTGGACGAGATTCGCTTGGATGCGCCCTCAACGCAAGCCGCGCCGAGCGCGCCATCCAATTTGCAGATAAAAGCCTTTGAGCGTCACCTCGATCTTTCCTGGGAGCCCGGCCCAGGCGAGGAAGCAGAGCGGTACGTCATCTATCGATCGACTGCCGGCAAGCCCTTTTTACCAATCGGAACAAAAGAGCGCGGCGTTCACCGATTTACTGACTTCGCCGGAAAGCCGGATTTCGAGGCGACGTACAAAGTGAAGGCGCAGAATCAAAATTACCAGTCGTCCGCCTTCTCTGGCGCGGTAAGTGCCAAAACCCGGATGCTGAGTGATGACGAACTCCTCACGATGGTGCAGGAAGCCTCCTTTCGCTACTACTGGGAAGCCGCACACCCGGCCTCTGGAATGATCCAGGAAAATACGCCGGGGAACGACGAAATTGTCGCCACCGGCGCATCGGGATTCGGGATCATGGCCATTGTCGTTGGCATCGAGCGAGGCTTCATCACCCGCGATGAGGGAATTCGTCGCCTCTTGAAAATCACAGCGTTTCTAAAACAAGCCGATCACTTTCATGGGGTCTGGCCTCACTTCATGAACGGTGCGACCGGCCGCCGCATGCCGGTTTTTGACATGTACGACAACGGGGCTGATGTGGTGGAAACATCTTTTCTGATGGAAGGCCTGCTTACCGCGCGGCAATACTTCAAAGGAACCAGTCATCAGGAACAAACTCTCTATAAAGTCATTACTGAGCTTTGGGAAGCCGTTGACTGGAATTGGTTTCGCCGGACTGCCAATGGCGGCGCTTTGTATTGGCACTGGTCGCCCGAGTTTTCCTGGCACATCAATCATCCGCTTTACGGATGGAATGAGGTAATGATTGCCTATTTGCTCGCCATTGCTTCACCGGCGCATTCAGTTCCCAAGAGCCTGTATGAGACCGGCTGGGCCGGCGATCCTCCCGAATTCCGGAATGGCGGCACCTATTTCGGCATCCGGCTAGCGTTAGGTATAGGCACAGGCGGGCCGCTATTTTTTACCCACTATTCATATATGGGATTTGACCCTCACGGCTTTCGCGACAAGTTCACCGACTATTTTGAGCAAAACCGCAACATGGCGCTAATCAACAATGCCTATTGCTTGAAGAACCCAAATCACCATACAGGCTACAGCGAAAGTCATTGGGGATTAACTGCTGTGGATGGACCGAATGGCTACGTTCCTTATGAGCCTACTGAGGGAATGGACGATGGCACGATTGCACCCACAGGCGCTATTTCCTCGTTTCCTTACACTCCGGACTTATCAATGGCAGCGCTGAAATCCTTTTATCGAGAGCTTGGCGACAAGCTCTGGGATACCTACGGATTTCGCGACGCCTTCAATCTCCAACGGAACTGGTACTCCGGGATTACGATGGGCCTGAATCAAGCGCCAATGGTAGTTATGATCGAAAACTACCGTAGTGGTCTCGTCTGGAAGTCGTTTCTAGCCAATCCGGAGATACAGGAAACGAGAAGGTCGCTCAACCTCGAGTAGAGTTTCAGAATAACCTCGCTCGGCACGGTAAGATATGAATCCGTGATCATGATGCGGCTTGCCGCCCTTGCAATCTCGAGCGCAATCGCCGCTTTGGCGCAAACACCCGATGCGGCCACAATTGAACGAGGGCGGATGCAATTCCAACAATCGTGCGCGTTCTGCCACGGCGCAGATGCGACCGGGGCGGAAGGTCCCAATCTGATTCTCTCTGCCGTTGTACGGCACGATCAAAAGGGTGAACTGATCAGCGAAGTAATCCGGGAAGGCCGGCCAAATAAAGGCATGCCTGCTTTCCCCTTTAACACAGAACGGACAGCGGACATCACGGCTTTCCTGCATGCTCGTGTAAAGGAGTCCGATCGCCGCTCTGCAGGCGAGCCCGGCTCCGGTTATTCCCTCGGCAAGCTGAACACGGGCAACGTTGAAGCGGGCAGATCCTTTTTTGCGGGGCATTGTGCATCCTGCCATTCGCCCGGCGGGGACCTCCGCGGCGTGGCCTCGAAATATGAGCCCATCGTGTTGCAAACCGCTTTTCTATATCCTCGCGACGTCGCGAAAACAGCGACCGTTGTTGAGTCCTCGGGTGAGACTACTACGGGCGAATTGATTTACTCCGATCCATTCACGGTCGGCATTCGCGGTAAAGATGGCTGGTATCGCTCCTGGTTTCGCAAGGATGTTACCTTGCACATCGACGATCCTCTTCGGGAACATCGGCGTCTATTGGGCGAGTATAGAGGGACTGCTATGCACGATGTGTTTTCCTACCTGGAAACGCTGAAATGAGGACCGCACTTATTCTTACTGCATCTGCGTTGACGCTTGCGGCGCAGGGCTTAGATCCGACGGCCCTTCTCAAACCACCGACCGACGCTTGGCCCACGTACAACGGCGATTACTCGGGCCGCCGCTACAGCACGCTCGATCAGATCAACAAAGATAACGTCCATTCGTTAAGCCTCGCCTGGTCTTTTCAGACTCATTCACAACCACTGAAGACCACGCCGCTTGAGGTCGGTGGTGTTTTATATTTCACTGTCCCCGATCAGGTCTGGGCGATTGATGCGCGAAGCGGGCGTCAGATCTGGCATTTTCAGCGCCCCTCCCAAGGAAATCATATCGGCAACCGCGGCGTTGCCATGTACAAGGATCGTTTGTATCTCGGCACACCCGACGCCCATATCATTAGTCTGAGTGCGCGCGATGGCAAGCAGTTGTGGGACGTTGAAATTGCGGACTCTCATTTCGGATACTACATCAGCGTCGCGCCGCTCGCGGTCAAGGATGAAATCGTCATCGGGACATCCGGCGACCAGGCAGATGTGGCACATTCGGTAATTGCGCTTGACGCGGATTCCGGCAAGGAGAAGTGGCGCTTCCATACCCTTCCGGAAGCAGGGTCGGCAGCTGCGAAAACCTGGCCGAACCAGCAGGCGCTTGCACACGGTGGCGCGGCCGCATGGGTAACAGCTACTTACGATCCGTCCCTCAATCTGATTTTTGTCGGTACAGGGAATCCGCATCCAGTCCTGGCCGGGGTAGCTCGACCAGGGGCGAATCTTTACACCTGCTCCATTCTTGCCTTGAATGCGGATACAGGCAAGCTTGTCTGGTATTACCAGCCTTCACCGCATGACACGCATGATTGGGATGCTGTCGAAACGCCGGTCATTTTTGACGCAGAATTCAACGGTGCGACCACAAAGCTTCTAGCGCAGGCTAGCCGTAACGGCTATTTCTTTCTCCTGGACCGCACGACGGGTGAGCATTTGCTGACAACGCCATTCGTGCCCGTCAACTGGGCAAAAGGACTGGACGCCCAAGGTCAACCGATATCGAATCCGGCAACAGAACCGCAACCAGACGGGGCATTGATCAACTCCTTCGAAGAAGGCGGGACGAACTGGAACGCACCGAGCTTCGATCCGCAAACAGGACTTTTCTACGTGAATGCGCAGACCGGGTACAGCCTGTATTATTTAGCTTTAACAAAAAACGGCAATGCGGAAGGGCATCAGGGTGGCAACGCGGTCGACCTATGGTCGCAAGGCCGCTTGATCGCAATCGACTATAAGACCGGCAAGCCGCGCTGGATTCGGGAGGAGGAAGAGGCTGTCTCGTTTCCAGGCATCTTAACTACGGCCGGACATTTGTTGTTTACGGCTGACGTGACGGGGAACATTCTCGCACTGGATGCGGAAACGGGTGGGACGCTTTGGCACTCCTATGGCGGCGGCATGATGAACAGTTCCCCGATGACTTACCAGATCGATGGCCGCCAATATGTCCTCACCGCCGTAGATAGCGTTCTGTATGCCTGGGCGCTTCCTCGGGCTGAATAGTCACCAGACGTACGAAGCCACCAACTCGGGATCAACTGGCGAGTTTCCAATCACCCGAGCGTGAAGCACTAACTCCAAATTACGATGTGCCCAATCCGGAGCGAGTGTCTGAAGAACGCCCGCCAGACGCTCCGGAATCGTGAGGAAGCGTCCGGCGGCTTCGGTCCCAACTTGCCCGATGCCTGCTCCTACGATCACCAGGTTTCCGGACGACGAATTTACCAGCCGCGCGATCAAAAAGTAATCTTCCGAAGACGTCCCGTTCTGGCTAACGCTGATCCAGGATTTCTCTGGGTTTCTGGAGTCTAGGATCGCCGGAATCCACGCCTGGTTGTATCCGAAGTGATATCGCAGATGCTGGGTCAGCTCAATTGTCCATCGATTGCTAAACGCACCGATGATGATGGCGGGAGCCTCCCGGAGATCGGCAAATTCGACCTTACTGGCGAATCGCAGATGAGCGTCTCGGCCGTGCAATGCAAGCAATACGTTCACGTTGGCAGCGGCGAGCGCGTCTCCGAACGCGAGGTATTGATCCGGTTGCGGCAAGAAATCGGCTCCATTCAAGGCCTCGGGCGGGAGTTTGAGTGGCGCCGATGCATCCTGAGGTCCATTCATCTTCAAGGAATTGAGTTGATAAGCATGTGCCGACGGAGTGTAGACCATCGGATGAGCCACTGCAAGAATCACGGGGTCCTTGGAATGGAAAAAGGGGCTCCAAAACGTATCGAAGGCGGCGTTCTTGGCCGGCCCGAACGATTTCCAAGTGAAAAAAAACACGAGAACGAGAGCGGCGACAACGAGCGCGGCACTCCACAACGCTGAGCGTCGCTTCGGAGCCTTAGTCGTGTGAGCTTCCGCAACAACAGGTGGCAGTGAAATCTCGGGCGACGGTTCCAACCGGACAAAGTCGGGCACGTATGAACCGAGAGGGAGGACGATTCTGATTTGCTCGTTGGCTGCTTCCGAAGTGCTGTAATATTGCGCCAACCTTTTTCTTACTTCTCGCGCGCCGACGCGCACGATCGTATCGTCCCCCGCATCCCAGGACGCAGAGCGGTCGAACACCTCCACCGCAAGCGTTCGCTCCTTCAAGGAAGCGGCCCGCCCGTTCAGTGCTTCATTTACGATGAATTCGAGGAATCGCCCACACCGTTTGCTCGTGCGAAACGCAGGGCTAGCCAGGAGCCGCTGAAGATGAGCCCGCACATCCTGCGAACCATCTGCTGTTTCCGCTCCTCGGCCTCCTCCGATCAAGGCGCTCATAAAAGCGAGAACTGGATTTTATCACCTTTGTGATGTCAGAACGGTGCAGGTAAGCAGGTAAGCGGTCTACATGCGCGAAGGCAAAACTTCGTAGAACGGTGCGCAGCTCTTGCAGACTCCCAGTAACTCCAAATCCTGGTGAGCCGGCCGGGACTCGAACCCGGGACCACCGCATTAAAAGTGCGATTACGCCGCGCGTGAGAACATCCCGCTACATCAAATCAGCGGCTTACGGCGCACCGTTTGTACTGGGGCGCATACAATACCTGCGCTTTGGGCATAGACGCGGGCATAGACAAAGTGGAGCATTGTTGCCCTGAGTGCGTGGCATTGCGCATTCCGCGTGCCAGGCTTATCGGCTAGTGTGCTCCCATGGTTCAATTCCTATCGTGACGCCGCAAGACCCCATACGGACGCGCTTTGAAAACGGTCTCTTCTCTAACGGAATTCGCCAGGATCGCGACTTGATGGCATGAACGAAGCACCAGCGCCGTTTTGGCTCCGAAAGTGCTTGTCGCCTCATCGAGGCCGACTAGCGCCCTCAAAAAGAATGGTTTCGCAATGGCTCGACCTAGCGCGGGATTTTGAGTCCCGTGGGCAGCCCATTCCACCGTTCGGTTTCTTCAGAAATCAACCACTTACGATGTTGCACTCACGGCCAAATAGGGTGCCATCGGTTGCCATAGTGGGATTCGTAATGGGATAGAGCTTAGCTTCCGTTAGGACTTGCCTCTTGCGTGTGAAGCAGGTCGGGATTATCTATCCTTCCTTGCATCGCATGGATTCTGCGCACTGGCTGTGAAGTGGGGAGCGCAATCACACCCCGTTTTGAACCGCGTTTTGATGAGGTAGTGATTGGTGTAGTTGTTTTTAAGTTGGCTGCGCGCTGAGCCGCGTCCCCACCCAGACGTCCCGGCCCGCTTGGCTGGTACTTCTACGTTCACGTTGGCTCACCAACTATCACCAGGAAGGCCCCAATTCGGAGACGACCTTAAGTGCGTGCCAGATGAGCGGATAAAGTGAATCTCGTTGGTTCGACCGCCCGAAGCGATGGACCAGAACCATCCGGAACGGAAAGTTTCTGGTAAAACCGGATCTCTCACTTGCTGCCGCGCAGCCAATCTTTTACGTTCGACAATTCGGCTCTGTGAAGGTAAACAAACCGCATGCGTTTTGTGGCCTGATTGATTTTAGGGGAAAGCGAACGCAACGGGACTTATTGTTCTTAATCTTGAAGCCCCAGGTATTCGGTGGGCCTCATTCCGGTGGTCAGCGCCGTCGCGTAGAGCGCGAACCAATGAGATCCAAGTCGCCTCCGTGCTCATGCACGCATGGTCAGAGGTCGAACACGACCTCGTCTACAAGCCCTTCGAGGGAACGCTCTCGGATGAGGAGTACGCGATCCTCGACGAACTCAAAGGCCTCATGATCGCTGGCGAGATCGCGTTTGAGCGCCTGCAGAAGGCAGGGGAAACACGTGTCGCTGCGAGCGAGCGGCAGTTCGAGAACTATCGCCAATCTGCTCATGCCAATGCGCAAGTGGCACTTGCGAAGTCAGAATCATAGACCGGCGCTGATAGCGGTCGTCACAAAGCGCCTGGCAATGTGACCTCTTCCTCATCAAGAAAAGCTTCCGGTTTTGTCAGCGCCACAACACAATGC
>DATBDT010000065.1:0-20288 GCA_036269815.1 Bryobacteraceae bacterium | reverse complement strand
TACGAACGCGACAGCATCACGCCGCCTTCCATGGTGGCGAGCACATAAGTCGCAAGCGCGTCGAGATTCGTGTCCGCGCGCAGCCGGTCCTTGGCTTCCTCGAGGCAGTTGCGAACAGCGCCGATCCAGCCGCGGAAATTTTGGGCAATGAGTGCGTGGGCCGGCCGATTTTCGGGATCGATTTCGAGCGCCAGCCGCCCGAGGGGGCAGCCGTACTGGTGATTCGTCATCAGAATGCGGTCCCGGTAGCCCGCTAAAATCGCAAAAGTCCGTTCGATCGGATCGCGTGTTTTTTGAAATGCGGGCTCTACTATTTGCGGTGCCAGCCCTTCCAGATACTCTTCGAGAACGGCCTTCAGGAGCGCTTCCTTGCTCTCGAAAAAGTGATAGAAGCTGCCGCTGTTGACATTCGCATGTCCCAGGAGGTCCGCCATGCTGGTACCGGCGAAGCCACGCTCCCAGAAGAGGAACAAGGCCGACCGGATCAGGCGCTCACGCGTCGGAAGTGTGCTTTGTTTGGCGCTCACGCAAAAAAGTCCTTGCAGTTCCAATGTTCTCATGATTTACTTGAACGATCAAGTAACAAGAGGAGCTTGTTCTCATGAAATCAGTTATCAGTGCATTATTTCTTGCCGCCTCGCTCTCTGCGCAAGCGCCGGTGAAGGTCACCAAGATCGCCGCCCCGGAGAAAGCGCTTCTGTTTGAAGTGCAGCTCCCCGCGTCACAGGATGCAGTGTGGAGTGCCTTCACGACCAGCGAAGGCCTCAGCACGTGGCTTACTCCCGGAGCCGTTGTGGATCTCCGGAACGGCGGCGAATGGACGGCGCACTTCCCCGGAGGCGGGACGGGTGGAGGCACGATTTTGAGCTTCACTGCCAAGCGCACTCTGGTTATGTCGGCGATGGCGCCCCCAATGTTTCCGCATGTTCGGGCGGAACGGACCATTGCCACGTGGGAATTTATCCCCGTAGACGCCAACACGACGCAGTTGACGCTAAAGCAAACCGGCTGGAAGAAGGGCGAAGAGTGGGACAAAGCCTACGACTATCTCGCTGCCGGCAATGCACAGTTGCTGGAAACGCTGCAGCGGCGTTTTGAGAAAGGCCCAATCGATTGGGCAAAGGAATGGGGCACGGGTTCAAAATAGCGCTGGACATATTCCGATAGGAATATTGTTTTCCTAAATGCCCCGTGCCGCGACTACGACCGACGTCTTCAACGCGATCGCCGAGCCGCGCCGGCGCGAGCTGATCGATGTTCTCGTTGACGGCCGCGAACACGCCGTAAACGATATGGTCGAAGCTCTGCGCATAGCGCAGCCTGCCGTCTCCAAACATCTCGGCGTCCTTCGTAAGGTGGGGATTGTCTCGATAACGCGGCGCGGCAGCTTCGACTCTATCGCCTTGAACCGAACCGGCTGAAACCGGTGCACGACTGGGTCAAGCGATACGAGCATTTCTGGACTCACCATCTCGACCGCATTAAAGAGCGGGCCGAGCGCAAGACGATGAACAAAAAGAAGGAGCAATGACGATGCCGACAACTGTTGCCGAGCAGACAATTCAAACGCTCGACATCACCAAAGACGAAGAGATTGCAGCCCCATTGACGTTGTGTTCGCTTTACGCCCAAAGGCCGCGATGAGGATGGGCTCGCCTTCACCATGTCCTCGGTCCGTCATTACGACCGCTACGACGATTACGTACTCGACCCCAAGCAAATGCACGTTCCTCCGGAGTATCCACCTCGTGCTGCCATTTAAATCAAGAAAGCGAATAAGCGGTTTTGCTTGCGTGTACGCGCGATTGGCGCACACAGTAGTTCTGGCGCCGCAAAGACCCTCGGTAGCTCGTGGACCGAATTCGTGTCAGCAGTGCCATAGAGGAATTTACTTAACGCGATACGTGGTGTTCGTAGAGCGCTCCTGAACGGCTCGGCATCCCTAATACAAAGCTGCCAACGCCGCCGAATGGTATGCGCGCAGCCTCCGCCAGTTAATGTTCGTACCCCGCCGCCTTTCTTGTCATCGAGTCACCCGGAAAGAGTCACCAGTCACTCCGAGCGGCTTGTGGAAACGCTCAACGTCGTTTAAGCTTAAAATTCTTCGTTCGGGCGTTCTGGCGGTCTGCGAGTGCCTCCCCGAAGGTAAACCGGCGCGCCTATTCCATGCGGCTTCCCAGAAACGTTACTACGTGCCCGCGCAACGCGGCAGCGAACCGCTGAAAGCTCAGGTCTTTGGCCGGCTGCTTCAAACGGCTTTTTGATGAATTAGTTGCCATGACTAGGCATGCGGCGCTATAGACGCGCTCGAGGACCAACCGACGACAGAGCAATTCGTAGCGCTTGCTGTACGAAGCTTTGTCGAATGCCTGATCAACCTTGAAATACGGTTCCTTGTTACGTACCGGCGTTTTAACCCTGTCGCAATCCTCCAGAAGGAAGAAATAGCCAAGGAAAGGGGTAGGAGACTTCCCGAAGCGTCCCTCACGATATGCGACCCAGATATCCGTGGCGCTGCCAATGGCCTCCTCGGATCGGTTATTGAAATTGTTGCCGAACGATGGCCCCACCTGCGATTTGAATTCCATGGCTGTGACCAACTGGCCTTCGGATACAACAATCAGATCCCACTTTTTCTCCGAGCGATAGTATCCTGGCAACTCGAGCGAGGTGCGCGTCTTCACGTCGATCTTCTTCAATCCGGCATCACACAGAATATCGGCAACGAGGACTTCCATGGCGCCCATCTGCGAACCACCCGTGACCTCGCCGCGCGTCCCGGCATCAATCCTGCCGCCCTCTATTTGTTTTTCCCTGTTTTTACCGCGAGCGTCCCAATAGCTCTGTACGGCTCGCTTGAGCCGTTTTTCAATGTCCAAGCGCGGTCTCCATCTCGTGTTCGTCTATTCCGTAGACCTGGAGGGCTACACGCGTGGCCCATTCCCGGTCGCGTTTACGGAACGCTCCCTTCAACTTCGCCGCCTGAACTTCAGAAATATGTTTGGGATCCGGGACGCGTATGCGCCGCAGGTATTGCGCCTGAAAACGCAAATATCCGCCGCGCATGCGGACGCCATAGGATTCGACACAGAACTGCCCGATGGTCGACATCAGCAGTCCGCCGAGTACTTCCAGATCCCACTCATCTGATTGGATGAAATATAGATTGTGATGCGGGTAGGTTTCGCCATTGTCGAGCACCGGATCGAGCAGGTTTTTGATATCGGCAATGTAGAGCTTGGGCTTCCCCGTCAGCGCATGAGTTACACGGTCAATGGTCTTATACCAGCCGCGGGCGTTCTTTGTCGCCGTGTGGCGCTTCCTTAGCGCCGCCCCGTGTCTCTCGAGATAGGCTCGCAGCCGCGGGTATTTATCCAACGCGACTAACCCGTCGCCATTCCACGGGTCAATCAGGTAATGCCCGGACCACTTCATCGTTCCTTCGCAGATATCGCCTACCATGGCCAGTTTGAGAAGTCGAGAGCGCTCAACCACGCCCGCATCCCTCGTAATGAAAACACCGTCATTGCCGGTTGCGACACCGATGCCAACTTTGGCGTATGATTCCAACACCGGAACTTGTTCCTCAAGACGGCGAAGAAGCGCCAGTTGCCCCGGCGAATGACAGGGCCATGGGTCCGATCCCTTAAACCATGTATCGACTAAGGCAGTGCGCAGTCCTCTCGGTAGCGCGAGTGGCTCACGGCGGGCAGTCGAGAGGAGGGTAGCAGAAAGAGTTTGCGCGCCGACGGCGCCAGCGTCCGGACCCGCGCAGGCAACAACGGTCGTCCCCTGATTGTGCCGCCGAATCACGGTTATCGCAGGGTAGGCGTCTACATCTTCCTTAAACGCATCCGCATTGTGCATCTCGATCACGACATCCACAGAAAAACCAGCGGTGACGAATTCGCGCAACTCGCTCCCGTATTGATTGCGCATCCAGCGATCGGCACAGATGAAAGCGCAGATGCCGCCTTCTTTCAACTGCCGAAGGGCTGCCTCAAAGAAAGCGACGTAGAGATCAGCGCGCCCTCGCATTGTCGGGTAGGCGTGCCGGTACAGCGTGGCTGTTTGTTCCGGAATGTCCTCGAGTCGCACATACGGCGGGTTGCCGATAACAAAATCCGCCTCCATGCTTATGGCTTCAAAAAGATAGTCTCCCGTCCGTATCCATGCTCTAGCAAGATTTTCCGCGAGCGCGCGTTTTACCCCGTTATGCAGCAGAATATCGTTAGCCAGAGTGCGCGCCCGGGCGGCGCTCTCATCGTCGAGTTCGAATGCTATGAGAGAATTTCTGCACTCGGACAAATGCCTGCCGAACTGCCGGCACGATTCCAACAACCGCTCAATCATCGGCCCGAGAAACGCGCCTTCTCCAGCAGCGGGTTCAACTGCCGTCGCATCGACGAGGTTATTCTGTGGGCGATAACCAGCCAGATCGAGGAGCAACTCGACAACCCAGCGTTTCGTGTAGACGACGCCTTTGGTCTCCAGTGGCAGGGAGGGCAGGGGGGCACTGGCCGGGAAAAGCAGGGACTGCTGAATCCCGCGCGTAGTGCGAACTGTTTGACTCGGTGACACCGTCTCGACCCTTCTCTTAATAGTGTTGCGCGTGACGGTCTCGCCATACAATATGCCTCATCCGCGGCAAGGGAACCGAAGCGTCAAACTCCTGATTGACCTCTGGAGATGATCGGCGTGCCGTGCTCATTCAAAAAGTTGCGCTCGGGTCGTGAAGCATACGGCCGGGCGCGTCGAATGAGGCAACATCGTACCTCTATCGATATGAGCGATCCCAGTGCGAATTGGATCTGTGAAGAGAACCTGTGCATGCGTAGAGGCCAATTGAGAATACTCGTGCCGAAGATGCCAGGGAAATCAGCGGGACCGGCCGGACGGCCTGGGAAAACAAACTGCTGAGCAGGCTCCTCCCCTAATCAGCCGAAGCAGAAAAACTCAATTCAGGGGACACACTTTAGCGCGAAGGCAAATCTTCCACTAAACTTTCGCGGCGGAGGGCGGCGTTGTCTGTGAACAGAATGCCGGCCGAAGTACACGCCCATGCTGGCGAACCCCGAGCCGCTGTCGCCAGGAGCCGTGATAATCAGACAGCTTCCTGAACAATGATATGGATGGCGGGGACGACGGGGCTCGAACCCGCGACCTCCGACGTGACAGGCCGGCGTTCTAACCAGCTGAACTACGTCCCCGACACAGAAAATTTTAGCAGATCGGCGGCAAACTTGCTTCGCTGCCAGGCACTTCGCGCCTTAACAGCCCGCCACGCGTCAATCGGCAGGCCGATAATAGAAGTGTGCCAACAGTAGCAGATCGCAAACCGACTCCTGAGCAGATTCTGCGCCAAGTGGAGTCCGAAGAAGACTTCCAGTCCAGAGGACGGCTCAAAATCTTCCTCGGTTATGCGTCGGGCGTCGGCAAGAGCTTCAAGATGATTGATGAAGGGCGCCGCCGGCGGGAGCGCGGCCAAGACGTCGTGATCGGCTCGGTGCAGGAGGCTCTCCCTGTTGAGGTGCAGAATTCGCTGCAGGGCATGGAAGTGATTCCGCCACGTGAGCTGGATGGCGTGTCGGTTATGGATCTGGATGCAATTCTGGTGCGACGGCCCAAAGTTTGCCTGGTTGACGGATTGGCTTACGACAATCCGCCCAGCGCCAAACACGCGAAGCGCTGGCAGGATGTCGAGCATCTTTTATCCGTTGGAATTTCAGTGATCAGTTCGGTCAACCTGCAACACATTGACGAAAAGAACGCGCAGGTGGAAGCGATCACCGGCAAACACGTTGAACAGACGGTGCCATTGAGCTTTTTGCAAACCGCCGACGAAATTGTCATCGTCGATGCGCCGCCTGCCTCCTGTATGAAAGTGGACGAAGGCAAGTCGGGGAAGCGATTGACCCAGCATCAACTCTCGGAGCTACGAGAGATCGCCCTGTTGCTGGCTGCGGACGTTGTCGACAAACAACTGGAGCATTATCTGGAGCGTCATGGGATTCAGCAGCTTTGGGGTACGCAAGAGCGCATTCTGGTCTGTCTGACGCCCAGCGTAGACGGAAAGCGTATGATCGAGAGCGCCGCCCGCAACCGCGATCGCTTCCATGGCGAGTTGATCGCCGTCACTTTTAACCGCGGCGAGTGGACGACCGAGCAGCGAAACAGACTAAGCCAGTACGTCGAGCTTGCTCGCGACAAGAAAGCCGAAATCATCTCGCTCGATGGAGACGAGGTGGTTGATTCGGTACTGCACCTTGCATCACAACGAGGGATTACGCAGATCTATGTGGGTCATAAAAACCGGGAAAGCTGGCGCGAACGCGCATTCGGTAGTGAACTGGATCACCTGATTCGCGCCGCCGAAGGTATGGACGTGCGGGTCTTTCCGCACCCGTAAGGCGACAGGATTCATTTGCCGCGGCGCCCGCAAACAAAGATTCTTCCAAAGCCGACATCAGCCGAAACTCCCGCTTGCACTGCGGGCATCGCCTCGATGGTGGAAAAACCGGCTTCCGCAAGAGCGCCTAAAATTTCAGATTGGGTATAGCAGCGCTCTTCAATAACGCTGCTACGCCGCCGCCAGTTATCGCCACTGGTGCGTGTGAACCAGATCAGCTCGGTTTCCGCCAGCTTTGAAATCGGATCGAAAGTGCCGCGCACAAGAGAAACGCTATCCTCTTCAACGGTGGCATTCCATTGCCGAAGGTCTAAGGTATAGGCTTTCTCGAGATTCATATCGAAGACGAAGAGTCCATTTGGCTTAAGGGCTCCGACAACGGCTCGGAAGGCATCACGAAGATCCTCAATCACCAAAAGGTGGTTCAATGCGTCAAAGGTGGAGATGGCTGCGTCAAATGCTCCCTGCAGGTGCAAAGTTCGTACGTCCTGCACCAAAAATTCTGCGCCTGGAACGTTGAAACGCGCAAGGTCGATCAGTTCTGCCGAGGAATCGATACCGGTTACGCAAAACCCGCGCCTTACCAGTTCGGCGGTGACGTGTCCCGAACCGCAGCAGACGTCCAATATCTTTGTCGGGGGGGCGATTTGATCGAAAAACAAACGTTGCAGAGCGGGCAGTGCCGCCGGCACATACCAATCACGCCAAAAGCGATCGTACATGCCGGCGATGCTGTCGTATGAGGAATTCACTTTCACACGTTACACTCTGTATCTTGCTACGGCCTTTTTTGGCACCGAACTTGATCCGGGCCGCACCCGTTTTCAAGCGTAGGTGAAGAGCCATCCGAATGATCCTCGCGGCGCGGTTGCGAGACGAGCAATCCAGCAGAAGCAAAGTCTACTAACCGACCTTTCGACGCGGTTCCCGGCAAATAATTTTTACCGCGCCGAATTGGCGAAGTTGCATTGAAACGCGTCGCGATGCAGATCAAAGCCGTATGTGTTTACGGGTCGAACATGCCAGATGTTCTTGTAGGCCTCGTGTCCGCGCAGCATGTCGATGATCTCCACACCTTCGTTAGAAGCGTGATCAATCGCTGAGGCGAGCAGTAGTGTTCCCGGCCGCAACTCGGCGTGTTCGATCGAATGTCCCGGAAGATAAACGTACTGTGTGCGGTGACGCCGGGCTGGCGGATCGACTAGCGAGTAAAGAACGCCAAGCGTTTCGTCATTTAGCCGAAGCGTAGACAGGCGCAGCGCCCCGCATTGCTGTAATCCCGGTATGGCCTCGCGATGCCATGCGCCGACGCGCGGATCAGCGAAGACACCAGGTTCGCCGCAACTCTCCCATCGCTCGGTATGCAGGCGTTCAAGAGCATCGAGCGCCGCTTGCCAGTTTGACAAATTTGCGAACACGAGTTCCAACTTGCCGAGCCGGAGCGCTCGATTGCGATAGTACATCGCATTGCGGCGGATCTTTACCGGCAATTGAGCGGTCCGGACAGCCGGCATCTGAGAGCAAGCCGCAGATTCAAATCGTCGAACGGCCGGGTGGCTTCGTAATGTTAACGCCTGGCAGAGCACGGACTCTGGACGCAGTTGCGAAACGGATAGAGTTTCCCACCCACCCTCTGCAAGCAGAAGATCGAGTGCCGCCTGCACATGCAAGGCGGTGCAATCGGCTAAAAAAATGCCATCCAGATAGTCTGTTGTACCCACACCCAAAAGAAAGAGCTGACGTTCGCGCGTGGAATGGTCCGGATAGACGTAAAACGGCAGAAATCCGATAAGCCGGCCATCCTGCCATATGGTGGTGGCCCGCAAATCAAGCTGTCCAAATTGATGCCACCAGGGCAGCAGCCATTCCGGCCGTTGAAAGGGCGTGGCGCGCGGGTCTTGACACCAAAGCGCACTCCATTCCGGCACGAAGGCCTCCAGCTCGAGCGTAGTTCGAATAACTCTGCACTCAATATCGCTACGCACAGCGCTGCTCTCGCGCATCAGTGGCAAGGAGATTCCGGTAAAGTCGGAAATACTGCTGAACCATACGCTCCTTCGAAAAGCGGCGGTTCGCTGCTTCCCAGCAGACTCGCGGGCTAATAGCGTCCACCTTGCGGATTGCCTGCGCCATTTCCTCAATGCTGTTTACCAGGAACCCGGTTACTCCGTCCTCGACGATTTCGGTTAAAGCTCCGGAACGAAATGCAATGACGGGGGTTCCGGCCGCCATCGCTTCCATGGCTACGAGCGAGCTAGTTTCAGGCGCGAGTGTGGGGTGCAGAAGGCATTTCGCTTGCGCGAGCAGCTGTTCTTTTCTGGGAGGAACGACTGGTCCTAAGAATCGATGTTTTCCGAGAAGCGGCACTACCTTCTCACAAAAATACTGTTGATGGGCTTCATATGGAAATACCTGCCCCGCGAGCAGCACGGTGGTTTGTGCGAGTGTTCCGGCTTCGAGCGCTGCGTGCAGATTTTTTTCAGGGCAGATGCGGCCCATTGCGATCGCGAAATTGCTCTTCGTTGTGTCGGGAAACGGCGGTATTTCGACGCCGTTTGGAATCACCTGACTATCACGCAACTCGGGCGGGAAGGTTGCGCGCTGAGTCTCGGAAACGCTCTGAAGGTGCCTGTTGCTTGGGCATCGTTTCGCGATATCGCTCGGATACCAGGTGATAGGCAGATGAAGAGTTACAAGGACAGGTACGTTGGAGGATATCGTATAGGCCCAGAAGTCGAGTCCATGCATGTGAACCAGGTCGACTGAATGAGCACTCAGTACCTGATTGATGACTGCTTGAAACCGGCATTGAAAGGCACGTTGATTCGCTTCATTCAGCTCACTGTCCTTCGGAAGTGGGCTGGGAAAAAGCCTGCCTTGCGTTTCTGACCCCTCACACGCAATTACCAACGAGGTGTTCCCGGTGGCGACCAGCTCGCGGTCCAGGTGGCTAAGAATCTGCTCCGAACCACCTACGGCATGGGGGCCGACAGGCGCGAACGGGTAGGCGATGCTCAGAACTGACAGCGTCATACGTTGCTCGTCTCGGCCGCTAGCATCTGATCGGCTTCGTTCACAAGCTCACAAAATCGCTGCGAAGTCATTCCCCAGGGATAGTTATCGTAGAGCACGGGCGGCGCGTGAGGCGGAATCTGAAAGTTGTACTTGGGTGCAATTCGAAACCGTTCACAGTCCGCGATCAAGTTTCGCAGCGTTTCCTGTTGGCTCGTAAAACACCGAACCAACTGTTGCTTGCGCGACCGTTCAGCCGGCTGTAGCTGAAAGACGACTTCTTGCGTTTGCTGCGGATGCGGTAGAAAGGCTCCTGGTTCCAGGCCGTCCACCGCAGCGTGGTAGAAAGCTCCTTCCACGATCAACGGTTCCAAACCCTCTCTTGCTTTCAGTAAGGAGACGGCCCGATGTACAGCGAATGCGCACGCATCATGATCCGGGTGACCGCCTTCGTACGGATGTGTGAAGACGACCTGGGGCCGATGTTTTTTGAAGATCGGATAAAGCCGGTTTATGAGCTGGTATAAGCGCAGGCTTGCCTCCTGATCCGGGAGGTCCAGGTTTTCTTGAGCAGCAGGCGGCACTCCGGCAAGAGTAAGGGCCCGTCGCAGCTCACTTGCTCGCGCGTTCCGGTAGTCTGAGAGCGATTGAAAACCGTGCGCTCTGCTATCGTTTTCATTCCGCGGCGCGCCATCGGTCACATGAACAAAATGCGCGGATGCGAATCGCCCGAGACGCGCCCCGAGAGCGACCACTTCATCATCTGGATGCGCGAAGACCAAGACAGATTTGGGCGCTGGCCGTTGATCGGCCTCCGGCGCTGTTGCACTTTCAAAGAGACCCTGCACTGGCACGATGTGCTTCTACTCACGTCCGCACATAGAACTCGATGCGCCGCAGGGATGTTCGTTTCACACGTGGATTTGCTGAATGCCTCGTCCCGAGTTGTTATCCAGCTCGCAATAGTACGGATCGCCAGTCGGCTTGTCTTAACCCCGGAGCAAACATTTGCTCCGGCGCCGGCGTCTCCGTTCAGGGAGGACGCTTATGTCAAATCTGTCGAAAACGACAACGGATCACAAGGAGATTCAGAAGTGGGCGGAGGAGCGAGACGGCAAACCTTCACATGTGAAAGGAACGGGAGGAAAAAACGATCCGGGGCTTCTCCGAATTGATTTTCCCGGATATAGCGGGCAGGGAAAACTGGAAGAGATTCCGTGGGACGAGTTTTTCGAGAAGTTCGACGAGCAGGAACTGGCTCTGGTGTATCAGGAAAAGACGGCTGACGGGGAGAGAAGCAATTTCAATAAGCTGGTGAGCCGTCATACAGTCGAGGAGAAGGAACACGCGTCGTCTCGCTCAAAAAAGACGACCGCGAAGACCAAAACGGCCAGCAAAACCAAAAAAGCAGCTGCGGGCAAAAGATAAAGTCGATTACGGGTTCGCTGGTGGACGGGTGACATCCACTGCGAGTTTTCTTGCTTCCGCAAGATGCACTTTTCCGGAGGGCAAGACGGGAATGGCTGAAACGAGTTGGATGTCCCCACGTTTTGGAACCCACAGCGGAGGAAGCCCGGATCGATTCAGTTCCCTCAACAAATCCGCTGGAGCGATCTGCGGGTTTGTGTAAATCATCACGAGACGCTCGCCACGTGCGTTATCGGGAACACCGGTGATGAAAGCGGGTGTCAGATGACTGACGGCTTCCTCAATGCGGAGATGAGGAACCATCTCGCCGCCAATTTTGCTGAAGCGCGCCAAACGATCGGTAATGTAAAGAAATCCATCGTCGTCGACGTATCCGATATCGCCCGTGATGTAGTATCCATCTTCCATGACATTCGCAGTTAGATCCGGCTGCTGGAAATAGCCCGTCATCCGGCTTGGACCGTTTACCAGTACTAATCCTTGTGCTCCCGTGGGGAGGCATTCGCGCGTTTCGGGATCTACGATTCGCAGGGTGATTCCTACAAGCGGACGGCCTACGCTTCCGGCGCGAGTACCGATATGCAAGAAACCGTCGCATGCGATATCTGGCACATTGACCGCAACACCTGGACCCAGCTCTGTGCAGCCATACCCGGCAAGCAAATCAAAACCAAAGTGGCGGCGGAACTCAGCGGCAACCGAGTCACGCAGTTTTTCCGCGCCAACAAGGACATGTTTAAGACTGGCAAATTGCGCGGGTCTGACTTTACGCGCGTACTGCAGGCAAAAGGTCGGAGTTGACAAAAACAGTGTCGCCCGATGCGTTTCGCATAGATCCCCGATCGTCTTCGCGTCTATTGGGCTGCTGTGATACGCCGCGCGTACGCCCTCCAGAAGCGGATACCACAATGCGAAGGTGTAGCCAAACGAATGAAAAAACGGAAGGGCACCCAAGACGCAATCGTCGGGGAGGCGCGGAATCTTTGCGGCCAAGCCGGCAACGTTCGTCAAAATGTTCCAGTGTGTCAGCTGCGCGCCCTTTGGGATGCCGGTGCTTCCGCTCGAGAACAGGATGCAGGCTGTCGAATCGGGCGCTACACCTTTTGCCAGGTGCCCAGCAGACGCATCACGCGCGCGCCCCAGCGCCGTCTCTCTGTCGGCGTTTGTGAGCCGGGTGTAGACGTCTTCCAAGAACACCATCTCCGGCCACTGCGAAAGTCCGGCACGCTCCAGGAACATTTTCGAGGTCAGAATCGTTTTGAGATTGCATTGTTCCGCGGCGAGTCTGGCAGTCTGTTCGCCGGCAGCAAAGTTCAGATTCACCGCGGTTTTCGCTGCAAGGGTAGCGGCGCAGTTCGCAATCGCCGCGTCTATCCCCGCCGCCAGATAAGTACCGATGTTCTGTTCGTGAACGCCCGTGTTGCTGCGGAGCCACTGGCTGAGGAGCAGCGATTCGGTTAGAAGTTCACCGAATGACAGTCGCTTCTGGCTGGAATCGGAGATCGCCGGATCATTCCATTTTTTGCGGGCGATCTCGACAAAGCGGTGGATTAAAGTCGATTCATTGGTCTGGGAATGCTGGATCCCTTCGCAACTCAATTCCACAATCCGCCGGCGCAATTGTGGGGCAGTCATTTTCTGTTTTAGTGGTTCACCGACAAGCAGGACGCGAACGGCGTTCGGGCCCAGCGAACAGATAGCCGCCGGGATAACAACGGCAGAGGGAGTTGCGGCGATGAGCGCCTCGACTTCCGGGCGGAAGGTTTCGATGCTTCCGGTTCGGGCGGGAGCGCTTTCGGGAAAGATCGCAATCAGTTCCCCGTCAAGTAGCCTCTCGTTGAGGTTTTCAAAATGAATTCTGCGCGTAATCGCCGATTGCAGCAACTCCGGATCGGCCTCAGAGACGTAATTCGCTACGAGAATGGCCGGGCCTGAGGTCGGGACATGGTGGACGCCTACGGCTTTCAGAGTGAATGTTTCCGTCACGAACCCGCTACGTTACCAGAAGGAATAGTGCCGCCGCCGTCATAAACGCTGCACAAGCCCATCCCAAGACCTGTGCTCCGCGTGAATTGACACGTTTGCCCATCACCTTTTCGTCGCTCGCTAACAGCACGACAAGGACGACCAGTGGAGGCGCCAGAACGCCGTTCAGTACGGCGGACCAGAAAAGCATCCTGACCGCATTCAAATGTGCATAGTTCAGGGCGAGCCCGACGACCACGGATATCGCAATCACGGTGTAGAACCGGCGTGCCGCGCGGGGCTTTTTGGTTAAAGAAGCCGACCGCCATCGCGCCGCCTCCCCGATAGCGTATGCGCAGGACCCGGCCAGCACGGGTACTCCCAGCATGCCGGTGCCAATTAATCCGGCAGAAAATAGCCAATATGCGCCATTCCCGGCGAGTGGCCGTAAGGCTTCTGCGGCCTGCCGTGCGGTAGTGATATCTGTCTTCCCGTGGGCGTTCAGCGTTGCCGCTGTGGTCAGGATTATGAAATACATCACCAGATTGGAAAAAAACATTCCGGTAATCACGTCGGTTTTGGCCGTACGCAGCTCGGCGTCGGTGGCTCCCTGCCGCTGTGTAACAGTCGTCTTACCGCGTTCCCGATCTTCTTCGACTTCCTGCGCGGCCTGCCAGAAAAATAGATACGGGGAAATGGTGGTTCCAAGAATGCCCACCAGCACCATCACGTAGTCGCGCGTCCATTCGATGTGTGGAATTAGTGTTGCCGCAAGCGTTCTCGGCCAATCGGGGCGCGCCAGGAAGGCGGCGATTACATACGCAAATAGCGCCAAAGTCATCCACTTGAAAATCTGCGCCATCAACTTGTAAGAAAGTTGAAACAAAAGCACGATGATGGCCGCAGCATATAAAGGAGTTCCGATGAAAGCAGGTATTCCCAGCACCAGCTGCGTGGCGTCCGCCATGCCGCCCAAATCGGCTCCAATGTTGAAAATATTCGCAACGATCAGCAGGGTGCAGGCGATCCAAAGCACCCAAGGCGGATAGCGCCGTCGAATGACTGCGGCGAGTCCGCGTCCGGTAACCATGCCCAGGCGCGCACACATGAGTTGCACTGCTGCCATCAATGGAAAAGAGATGAGCGCCGTCCACAGCATGCTGTAGCCGTAAGCGGCGCCGGCTACGGAATAAGTCGAGATTCCGGAAGGATCGTCGTCTGCGGCCCCCGTGATGAGGCCCGGCCCGAGGTTCCGGAAAAATCTGTCTCGATGAGTCTCCGGCGGCGATTCGGCGGCTGATGATGGAGGGACTTGAGTTTTGCCCGGCATTTGCGGAATGCCCTGCGAAGATCTTGCCACACGGGCATCAGTTAGCGCCAGGTAATAGTACAGGCGAATCGTACTCCCCTTGACTATCTACAAGCACCCCGCGTATTGTAGATAATCGAGGGGAGACACTACTCTGGGAAAACCGACGGATCTTGTCCAGGGCACTCTTGACCTGCTAATTCTGAAAACCATTTCACTTGAACCGATGAACGGTTGGGCAATCGCAAAACGCATCAATCAGATCTCGCAGGAGGTTTTGCAGGTTCACCAAGGTTCTTTGTATCCGGCGCTGCATCGGCTGGAGAGTCAGGGCTGGATTAAGGCGGAATGGCGCGATTCGGAGAATAATCGCCGCGCCAAGTTCTACGCACTGACGGCTTCGGGGCGGAAACAACTGAAGTCCGAGCTTGAAAACTGGCGGCGCCTATCAAGCGCAATCGGGTTGGTGATCGAAACGATATAGGAGCAGGCATGCGTTGGTTTTCGCGTATTCGAACGGGTGTGAATCCCATTCTCAAGCGGCGGCAGGCCGAGCAGGACCTCGATGCGGAGCTACAGGATCACATGGAACAGGAAATCGCAGACGGTATCCGGCGTGGACTTCCGGCTGAAGAGGCCAAGTTTGCCGCGCAACGCCTGGTCGGGTCGATTTCTCTGTACAAAGAGGAATGCCGCGATGCCCGGAACTTTGGCCTTATCGAGGATGTCGTTCGTGATGTCCGTTATGCAGTCCGGTCCCTCCGCCGCGCGCCGCTCTTTACGGCCGTCGCGATCGGCACGCTCGCGCTTGGCATTGGGGCGAACACAATCATTTTCACGTTTGTCGAAGACGTGGTTCTTCGTCCACTGCCCGTTTCGGATCCCGGCGCATTGACAACGCTTAACTGGGGCGACATATCCAATTTCTCGTTTCCGAATTATCTTGATTTTCGCGACCGCAATACTGCGTTCTCGAGTATGGCTGCGTATCGCTTCAATGCGGCAAGCATCAGCGTGCATACGCGCGACAGCTTTCGCGCGTGGGGATATCAGGCGACCGGCAGCTATTTTCAGATGCTCGGTGTCCGGCCGCTGCTCGGGCGGTTCTTTGGGCCCGCGGACGATCGGCGAGCGTCGCCGAATGCGGTGCTGGTTATTTCTCATCGCCTTTGGCAGGGCCGCTTCGGCGGCGACCCAAACATTCTCGGCAAATCAGTAAAGGTGGACGGATTTCCGTTCACCGTGATCGGTGTAGCGCCGGAATCCTTTACAGGAACTGAACTGATTGTGGCGGGTGATTACTGGTTGCCTTTGGGAATGCAACCGCGAATCGAACCGGAAAACGATTTTGTCCGCTGGCGAACCTCGCAGAACCTTTGGATCATTGGCAGGCTCCGCGCCGGCGTCTCACGTGCGCAAGCGACGACAAACCTCGAACAAATTGCCGCACAGCTCGAACGCGAATACCCGAACGACATGGCGGGCCACCAAAGGCTTTCGCTATCGCGGCCCGGGCTGGTTGGAGAAGCGCTTCGCGGCCCCGTTACCAAAATCAGTATCGTCCTTATGGCGATTGGCGGCGTGGGCCTGCTGCTCGCCTGCATCAACCTTGCGGCGATGCTCCTGGCGCGCGCGTCCGATCGCTATCGGGAGATCGGCATTCGTCTCGCGCTGGGGGCGAGCCGGACGCAAGTCATTCGCCAGCTTTTTGTGGAAAATTTTCTGCTGGCGGCGGCAGGGGGTATGGGCGGCCTCGCGATAAGCGTTGCGGTCACCAGGTTCCTGACGTCGTGGCATCCGGCTTTTGACATTCCAATCGGTGCAGACCTGCATCTCGATAGCACCGTTCTCTGCTTCGTTTTGGCGGTGACGGTCTCGACAACGCTCCTGTTCGGTTTCGCACCTACATTGCAGGCCGTCCGCATCAATCTGATCCCAAGCCTGAAAAACGAGTCGATCTTAAAGCGCTTCGGACGTTGGAGCGCCCGCGATGTGCTGGTTGGCGTCCAGGTTGCGCTCTCCGTCATCTTAGTGATTAGCTCCAGTCTCGTGATACGGAGCTTGCGGCATGCTCTGACGATGGATCTGGGTTTCGATCCCGGCAACGCGGTTTCCGTCTCTTTTGATCTCAGCCTGCAGGGCTACAACTCTGAAAAGAGCCGGCATTTTGATGCCACTTTATTGCAAAATGCCTCTCATATTCCGGGGATCAGTTCCGTTGCGGTCGCAAACAGCTTGCCGCTTCGAACCGGCGGCAACGATAGCGAATATGTTTCGCGCACGGATCGGCCTTTGCCGGGGACGTCCGAAAGGCATCTCGCCATGGTTTACAACATCTCGCCCGGCTATTTTCGAACGTTAGGCACGCGGCTTCTTTCAGGGCGCGATTTTAACGGTGCCGACCGTCAGCAGAATCTGCCCGTCGCGGTTGTCAACGAAGCTTTGGTGCACTCCTTATTCGGTAACGAGAACGCCATCGGCAAACATGTTCGGCTCAGCTTGAACGCCGGCGATCCCGGATTCGAGATCGTAGGAGTTGCCGCGACTGCGAAGTATCGTTCGCTAAACGAGGATCCGATGCCCGCTATTTTTCTGCCGATTGCGCAAACCGGGACAGCGTGGACGACATTGATCGCCCGGAGCCGCCTGCCGGCTGCGGAAGCGGCTGATCTTCTGAGGAAATCCGTCCTGGATCTGGATCCGGAACTCACCGTGTTCAACGCCGGAAGTCTGAAAGAGCAGTTGGCTCTGCCGTTTTTTCCGGCTCGGGCTTTGGCTACGGTACTCAGTATTTTTGGAGCTTTGGCGATGGTACTCGCAGCCACCGGCCTGTTCGCCCTGGTGGCCTATGCGGTTGCACGCCGCACGCGCGAAATCGGCATTCGCATAGCGTTGGGAGCGCGACCATCGCAAGTTCTGGGCGCAGTACTCGGACCCACCCTGGCCTTATCTTCTGCTGGAATTTTGATCGGGACAGCGATTACTCTGGCCGCCGGACATTTGTTGTCTTCGGTGTTGTATGGTGTCAGCCCCCGCGATCCCGCAACCTACCTGGCCGCCCTGAGTGTTTTCGTCCTGGTTGCTCTTCTCGCCTGCTGGAATCCGGCGGCGCGCGCACTTCGTATCGACCCCGCCTATACATTGCGGCAGGAGTAATGAAAGCCGCTACCGGCGCAGATATCTACGATACGCACCGTTCTTATAGGTGCTCCAGGGCGTGAAGCCGCCCTTTTCCAGGAAGAGTTGATACGCGAAATCGATATTCGCCTTGCAGTCGAGCAGGTCGCGCAAATTCAACCCCGGCCGTTTCAGATGGACCGTGTTGATTTGAAAATAGCCCCAATCGAGCGTCCCGTCCGTGTTGTAGTGATAGATCTCACATTTTCCCTGTGGGTTTTCGGCGCGCTGAATCGCTAAAGCCATCCGGCACTCCGGACCGAACTTCTGACAAGCATATTGCTGATAGGCGGTCAACGCATGGCCCATCTGATCGGACTGCGCCGCATAGGCGTCCTCCGTTTTCAGCCGATGAGCAATCACCACGGGCCATTCAAAGCGCAGGCGCACCGGCGATTGGAAGCTGATGGTGTAATTTGCATGAACTTCGAACGCCAAAACAACGGCCAAAATTCCCAAAACGGACGCCGGAAACATCAGGCGGAATGGCCTGCCCGAAGCCCGCGGGGGAACCGATCGCTTTTTGCGAAGTGGCGGCCCTTTGGCTGCCCGCGTCTTTTTGCCGCCCGTACGGACCAGCTCTGTTGTTCGAGAACCCACGGTATTGAGAGCTCGCGCAAACGGAGGTCTTTGCGCTTCGCCCCAGTTTATCGAACAAATCAGAGCTTTTCTGTTTTAAGTCGCGGCTGCCCCGCTCGGGTGATCAGCTGCCAGGCTTCGGTTAAGTACTGGCCTAGCTCGTCATCGTCTACCTGGTCAAGCTCGACACCTACCCAGCCGCGGACTCCAACATAAGGCGGCCGATAAAATTTGCGCGGCGAGGAAGCGACGAGCGCCTCCTGAACTCCCGGCGCCGCCGGAATCCAGACTGCCAAATGCCCGTCGTTATGGTGATGGTTAGAAAACATGGCGAACACCCGTTTTCCGGCGAAAAAGGTCGGTTCGCCGTGGGAGAGGCGCTCCGACATCCCGGGAAAGCTGCTGCAAATCCGGCGTAAGCGCCGCAGGTTATCCTCAGCCGCGGCCGTGTGTTCCGATGTGCTTCGGGGCTGCCTAAGTTTGTCCATGATTCAATATTCCCTGAGTACTCCGCGGTATTGTTTATGAGTGTGCGTCGTGCTTTAATGTGACTTCTCACTTTGCGGCCAGCGCACGCAATAGTTTACGCGGCGAAAGCGGGCTAAGACCATGCAATTATCTCGCGCAGCGCGCGACATCGACAACATGGAGAAGATCCAGACATTACTCGATTCAACCCTGGAAAGCGTGGACAAGGCCGAGGCTCTTGTGATGCGCGAGGCTGGTAAGCTTGGGTTCGACGAAGACGATCAGCACGGGATCGGCATGGCTGTCCGCGAGTGTATGGTCAACGCAGTAGTACACGGCAACCGTTACAACAAGAAGAAACACGTCCATCTTGAAATCGTGACTGACAAAGAAATCGCAGTCACGATAGGAGACGAAGGAGAAGGCTTTGACATGAGCATGCTGCCCGATCCGACGGCCCCGGAGAATCTGTTGCGCCAATCGGGACGAGGATTGCTGCTGATCCGAGCCTTCATGGACGACTTCGACATGCACCCGCGACCGGGCGGCGGTACCGAAGTTCGCCTGGTGAAGAAAGTACCGGGGGCCTAAAACCGGAGTGGTATGCAAGGATAGCAAGGCGAAGGAGGAGAGAAGTGAGCGTTAAGTTGACAACCCGGCGAGTGGGGGATGTCACGGTGATCGATGCAGCCGGACGGATTACTCTGGGCGAAGGCGCAAGCGCTTTTCGCGACCGGATTCGGGAGCTGGCGTCGAGCGGAGATAAGAAGATTCTCCTGAATCTCGCTGAGGTCAGCTATATCGACAGCTCAGGCATTGGGGAGCTTGTTTCCGGCTTCACAACCGTGACCGGCGATGGAGGCCAGTTAAAGCTGGTTGGCCTGTCCAAGCGCATTAAAGATTTGCTTCAGATTACAAAGCTTTACACCGTTTTCGATGTTCATGACGACGAAGCGGCCGCCGTTCGAAGCTTCGCGTAACCCGCAACTTTTTCAATCTGCAGCAGTTTTGGCGCTCTAAATCTGTGAGCTTGTTGAGATAAGTAGCAGCCCAACTGCACAATACTTTCGCAAGCTCACAGATCTTATGTTCGCATTACCATCTTATGCCGTGCCCGCGTCCCGGCACTTGCCCGTTGAGGTTCTTGTCGCAGATGAATTGACCCTTGTCTGTGAGGGAATTTCGGCGCTTTGTAACGCGATCTCCGGATTCCGCGTGATTTCTCAGGTAACCACAGCGTCGGCTGCCCTGGCCGCGATCGAACGCCTGGAGCCTGACCTTGCCCTACTGGATTTCGGACTTTCGGACCTGGCGGCGACGGAAGTCATTCGAACGGTTCGCGTCAAGGGGCTGCGGACGCGCTGCGCGATCTTCTCGGTTCGGAAAGACCGGAAAACGGTATTGGAAGTCCTTCGCGCAGGGGCCTGCGGCTTTGTGTTGAAGAGCACGAGTTCCGACCAGATGGCCGAGGCTTTAAGCCAGTTCGTCCAGGGCGGGATTTATGTGTCGCCTCAGATTGAGGTCATGTCTTTGTTCGGAGAGGCAAGCAGCCGGAATGCGGCGGACGATCCGATCGAAACGTTAAGCAGCCGGGAGTTTCAAGTCTTTACGTTGCTTGTCGAAGGTGTCCGAGCGAAAGAAATTGCCGCGCGGCTCTCTCTAAGTCCTAAGACTGTCGATACTTACCGCTCCAGTCTGATGCGCAAGCTGGACATTCACGACGTTGCCGGTCTGGTGAAGTTTGCCATCAAGCGCGAACTCGCTGATCTGCGGGCCTAAGACTTTCCAACACAAAGCGCCGTGTCGGGGCGAAGTAGAAATGTCCTACTGGGAGCGAAGTAGGAATGTCCGGTTGGAGCCGGGCAGATTAGATTTCGATGTTAGTGTAGCTGAGCCGGGATGGAGTCGCGTCCGTTCTGGTGTTCAAGGCCGAGGCGACGG
>DATBDT010000058.1:0-19311 GCA_036269815.1 Bryobacteraceae bacterium | reverse complement strand
TGATCGCCGCACGATAATTTTGTCCCCGTCTTCTTCCCACTCCAATACGGAACCAGGACCGATACCCAGTTTTTGTCGAACATCACTAGGTATCGAAATCTGCCCCTGTGAGGTGACTTTTGAACGGGCAATTGCCATATTTCAACTATACATTACCCGGGTAATGAAGATCCTCTTGTTCGTGCCACCAAATCTGTCGCCCTATGTTGCATCATAAAAGTAAGGCAGCTCTTTGGGTCAACTCATCCAACTTACGCCAACGCCCGCCGTATTTCCCCGAACAGGTCCACTGCTCGACACCTACGGTCGTGTGCACTCCGACCTGCGCATCAGCGTTACCGATCGCTGCAACATCCGCTGTTCTTACTGCATGCCCGAACAGGGCGGGGAATTTGCGCCGATTTCGTCGCTGCTGACATTCGATCAAATCGAGCGCTTCGTCCGGCTCGGCGCCAGTTTAGGCCTGCGTAAATTGCGCCTGACGGGCGGCGAACCGCTGCTGCGTCCCAAGCTCCCGTTATTGATCGAACGCCTGGCGCAAATTGAAGGAATCGAGGATCTCGCGCTCACCACGAACGCGGTCCTTCTCGCCGGAATGGCCAAAGATCTCTACGCGGCCGGGCTAAGGCGCCTCAACATTCATCTCGACACCTTAGATCGCGAGCGTTTTCGCACCGTCACCCGCCGCGACGAACTTCCGCGGGTGCTCGCCGGCATCGATGCCGCGGAGGCTGCCGGATTTCGTTCCATCAAGCTCAATGCCGTCGCCATGAAAGGCGTCAGCGAACCGGATATCATTCCCTTGGCCCGAATGGCGCGCGAGCGCAACATGCAGGTCCGCTTCATCGAATTCATGCCGCTGGACGGGCAGCAGCTGTGGGCCCTTGATCGTGTCCTCAGCATGGATCAGATGATGGCCGCCATCGTTGCGGAGTTCGGTCCGCTCACTCCCGTCCCGGATGCGGACCCACGCGCCCCCGCAACGGAGTTTAAATTCTCGGATGGCCAGAGAATCGGCTTCATCGCCTCCGTCACGCGGCCTTTCTGTCTCAACTGCAATCGTCTTCGGCTCACGGCCGATGGAAAATTGCGCTATTGTCTCTTTGCGCTAGAGGAAACTGACATTCGTCCCTTGCTCAAAGCGCAGGACACCGAGCCGGAATTGACCGCCGCCATCCGCTCCACAGTGATGCGAAAATGGCTGGGCCACGCCATCAACCGCGAGTCGTTCGTGGCGCCTCAACGTCCCATGTATTCAATCGGCGGATAAACTCCGTTTCCTTCGGCGCCGGCACCGTGCTCCCGCCAATTCCACGGGGTCGTGCGCGGCCAAACCGAATAGACCCGTTCAGTCGCAGATACAATGGGACTGATCCGCTCGAAAACCCATACCCACAGGAGATCCATGTCTGGCAAGAGAATCGGAATTCTAACCGGCGGGGGCGATGTGCCCGGTTTGAATTCCGTAATCAAGAATGTCGTTTATCGGGGCACCCACGATGGCCACGAGGTTGTCGGCATCCGCCGCGGTTGGGAAGGTCTGACTCATGTCAATTTTGACGATCCCGCAAGCGTCAAACGCTACGTACTCCCGTTGACGCGGGACAACACGCGCACTGTGGACCGCATGGGCGGCACATTTCTGCATACTACCCGAACCAATCCTTCCAAGATGAAGAAGGTTCCCGACTTTCTGAAGGGTGAAAATTTCCCGACTGCGGAAACCCTGAAGGACGGCGTCAAAATCACTACCTACGACATGACGAAGCGCGTGTTAGCGAATCTCGAAAAGCTTGAAGTAGAGTATCTCGTCGCCATCGGCGGAGACGATACGCTCAGCTACGCGGCGCGCCTCGATCTTGAAGGCTTCAAAGTCATCGCTGTTCCGAAAACAATGGACAACGACGTCCGCAACACCGAATATTGCATTGGCTTTTCGACTGCCATCTCACGCGCCAAGGATGCCATTGAGCGTCAACGTACTACCGTGGGCTCGCATGAACGCGTCGGCATCTTCCGCGTCTTCGGGCGTGACGCCGGATACACCGCGCTCTACACCGCGTATGTCACCTCCATGCGCTGCGCGATCCCCGAATTCAAATTCGATCTCAATAAAATGATCGACCTGCTGATCACGGACAAGCACGATAATCCAAGCAATTACTGTCTCGTTGTCATGTCGGAGGGTGCGGCCTGGGACGGCTATCAGGTGCGCGAATACGGCGAGCCCGACGCCTTCGGCCATCGCAAGAAATTCAATGTTGCCGAGGACTTTAGCGATGCCATCAAAGCGCGCACCGGCGACGAGACCGTCGTCAGCGACCTGACATACGACTTACGTAGCGGCGCCCCGGATTTTCTGGATACTCTGGTCGCTTCGACCTTCGGAGCCATGGCCTACGATGCTCTGACCGAGAACAAACATGGCTTGATGGCGTCCATTAGCAACGGCAAGTTCGCCATGGTCCCCATCCCCAATCCCAAAGAGGGACCCCGCCGGGTGGATCTCGACTCGATGTTCAACAAGGATCGCTACCGCCCGAGCTACACCAACAAAGAAGGCCTTCCGGTTTTCCTGACGCGAACCTAAGCATGCCGGATTTGCTAAACCATGCGTCAGCGCCTGCTGCCGTCTCGGAGGTGGTGGAAGCGCAAGGGCATCTCATCGATTCGCATATTATGGAGCGAATCTTCGATTCCGTTGTCGAAATTGGCGGCCGCTTTGAGGTAGAACACTTCTCCATCGGTCGAACGAATAGCGACCCGTCGTCGCTGCGCCTGCGCGTCGAAGCCGAATCTCAATCCCAGATGGATGAATTAATGGCCGTGCTGCTGGAGCTGGGCTGCACGGCCATAGATACCGGTGATGCCGAGCTCAGCATAGCCCAAAAGGATCGCTGCGCGCCCGAGGACTTCTACTCGACGACCAACCAAAGAACGCAAGTCCGTGTTCGTGGCCACTGGCTCGATGTAGGCAACCAACGAATGGATGCCACGATTGTGGTGCGCGATGGCGTCGCCGTGTGCCGTCGGCTTCGCGATATTAAAGCCGGCGATCCGATCGTCGTTGGCATGAACGGCATCCGTGTGCTTCCCGAAGCAAAAGAGCGCGACCGGCATTCGTTCGCTTTTATGAGCAACGAAATATCCTCCGAGCGCCAGGTGGAAATGGCGGTCGCTCAGACGGTTGCGATCATGCGCCAGACGCGTGCCGACGGGAAAAAAATTGTGGCCGTCGCCGGCCCCGTCGTGGTGCATACCGGCGGCTGCGCTGCTATAACGAAACTCGTGCGCGGCGGCTGGATCGACGCGCTTCTCGCTGGAAACGCTCTTGCCGTTCACGATATCGAAGCGGCGCTGCTCGGCACGTCGCTCGGCATACGGACCGCGGATGGCCGGCAGGAACAACACGGGCACCGCAACCATATGCGCGCTATCAATGCGATTAATCACGCTGGGGGCATCCGAGCCGCCGTGCAGACGGGCATCCTCACGGATGGCGTCATGTATGAGTGCGTGAAGGCGAACGTGCCTTTCGTGCTGGCAGGCAGCCTGCGCGACGATGGTCCGCTGCCGGATACCATCACCGATATGAACGCTGCTCAGGACGCCTATGCGGCCCAGCTCGTCGATGCCGGGGTTGTGTTGTGTTTGAGTTCCATGCTGCACTCCATCGCCGTCGGGAACATGCTGCCCGCCTGGGTTCGGATCGTCTGCGTCGATATCAACCCCGCGGTGCCGACCAAAGTCAGCGATCGCGGCACGGGGCAGGCTGTCGGTGTCGTGACCGACGTCGGCCTTTTCCTCGAACTCCTCTCGAAAAAGATCGACACGTAGCCGGCAAGCAATGAAGAAAAAGCCCGAATACACAGACGAGCATGCCCGCGCGGGTGTCAACGCGCCGCTGCCTGGAATCGAAACCTGGCCGAATCAGTTTGGACAATACGAAATTGAGATCGGCATGCCCGAATTCACGTCGGTTTGTCCGAAGACCGGACTGCCCGATCACGGTGTGCTCACTCTGCGTTACACACCCTTCAAGCGCTGCCTGGAGTTAAAATCGCTCAAATTGTATATGCTCGCCTATCGGAACCTCGGGATCTTTCAGGAGAACGTGGTAAACCGATTTCTGATCGATGTCGTTAAAGCGGCCGATCCAGTGGAAGCGATCGTCATTGGCGACTTCGCCTCTCGCGGAGGGTTGACCACTCGCGTCGTCGCAACGCATAAGCGAAAAAAGTAGCCTCAGGCAGACCAATCTCGTCATGCATCAGCTCCGTTGGCATCCTCTCCTCGAAGAATGGGTCGTGTTCAATACCGACCGGCAGAACCGTCCTCAGATGCCCGCGAACTGGTGTCCGTTCGATCCCGGCTCCGGGCGTGTCCCCGACAACTACGACGTTTATCTTTACCCGAACGACTTCCCCGGCTTTTCGCCGACCGCGCCGCCGTTCGACCCTAAAGACGGTTTGTTCGGTACAGCCGGGCCGCGCGGTGCATGCGACGTCGTGCTCTATTCTCCCGACCATACCCTGCCACCTTCCAAACTCACCGTCGAGAACTGGCGCAAGGTCATTGATGTCTGGACCGAGAAGACGAGCGAGTATATCGCGAACCCCGATATCCAACTGGTCTGCGTCTTTGAAAATTCGGGTGAAGCCGTCGGCGTGACGATGCCACATCCGCATGGACAAATTTATGCCATTCCGTTCATTGCGCCCAACGTAAGAAGAGAGCTCGCGGCCACGGCGAAGTTCGCACGTGAGAACGGCGGTGCCTGTCTGTTCTGCCGCGTGCTTGAAGAGGAGATGAAAAGCCGTGTACGCCTCGTCGCGGCCAACGCGCATTTCGTGGCGTTTGTACCGTACGCCGCTCGATTCCCTGCCGAAATAGGATTGTACGCGCGTCGGCATGTTCACGCACTTCCCGATCTCACCGAGCAAGAACGCGACGCCCTTGCAGCGATTCTCAGTGTGGTCCGGCGCAAGTACGACAATCTCTACGGATTTCTTCTGCCCCTCATGATGGCGGTAAAGCAGGCCCCGGCACGCGAGCCGGACGCCTTGTATCACCTACACATTCAGTTTCTGCCGCTGCAGCGTAGTCCCACGAAATTGAAATATCTGGCGACGATGGAGACGGCCTACGGAGCTTTTCTCGCCGATACAGCGCCCGAAGATATGGCTGCACAGCTGCGAAAATGTGAGCCCGTCTCGAACGAAGAATCCCTCGAATAGCCGCTTACCTGCCGTCGTACGGCTTATACCGGTTTGCCACCAGCAGTTGGCGCGTGTTCTCCAGGTCTGCCGGGGCAACGTAAAAAAAAGCGCCAGTCAATTCGCGCGCGAACAGTAAGCCGCCTGTGTACGTGCCCGTCTCCACCAGATAATCCACGTCGTTATCCGTAAGAAGCTTTTCCAGCCGCTGCGCGTCAGACAAACGGCTGGCCATGTAGAGCAGGGAAAGCTCCAGGTCTCCAAAATCATCAGATTCGCGCCGCATTGTCTTCGATGATAGGATGCTCCAGGTGAAAAGAATATTCGTCGCCGCTGCTGCGGCGCTTTTGGTGGCGTGCGGGAAACCCAAACCGCAAGTGCCGTCTCTTACCCCACAGCAAGCGGCATCGCTGCTCCAGTTCGATCCAAAAGCGCATAACTGGATGGATTTCGTGAAGCGCAACAACACCGGCTGCGAATACAAACTGGACATCCCCGATCAGCCGAATCAGCCCGAAGAGATCGATCTCGATCACATCGTCTGGTGCAGCGGCCGGCCCGCTCCCAAAGAGTTTGACGCCAGTGTCGTTTTCGTCTACGACAAAGCCCAGCAGCACTGGATCGTAAAACGCTTCTCGAGCTAGGCGAGCCGGAATCGTACGACTCATGCCGTCTTCACGCGCCGCAGCCAAATCTCGCCGGCAATTGCGTTAATGGAAATCCAATCCAGAAAGCGATTCCGAAAAATTGCCGCGGCTCCAGATGAGTCAAGCGGCTCGTCGCAAAAAAGACGCCCATTACTGGCCGCGTTGTTGCAATACCCAAAAGGATGACGATGGCGCGCAGCAGCCAGCGTCGCTTCTCCATCGCGTCGTTTCGATTCGCGTACGATCGCCACAGCGACACAAGAAAGAGCGTGTTGAAAAATAAAACCGCGGAGCGCTCGATCCATCCGCCGACCGCGAACACCGACATCGCATACGCTGTGATCCCGACGATCGCGCCAATCGGGAACAGTAAGGACTGTGCTCGTAACGCGTATTTTGCCGTTTTGGACAACGCCACCGGCGCGAGAAGAACGAAAAGAAGCGCAGGCAAAATATGCGCCAGCGTCAGAGCAGCGTGGCTGGCAAACGCAGCATCCAAACCCGCCAATTGCGCTGGCGCCGAAGACGACGGCGGAGTTGCCAGAGCGACAACGCGTCGCGCGACAACTGCCACGGCAATCACGATGCAAATCCAAAATCCGGCTCGGAGCAAAAGCGGCGCGGGCCTGCTCTGGCGAGCGATGGTGTCGATTGTTGCCATGACGTCTCTGAGGCCATTCTGCCATCTTCCGCCCTGAACGACCGGCATAGCCAAACGCGTATGCGACCGTACGCTGCTTGTAATTTTCTGTGCGCTGCGCCACCCGCGTGTCGATTTCGAACCAACCCGTTCGTCGTATCAGTGCAGAACCACGTTATCCTTTCAAAGGAGAAGATCGAAAATGCCTACACAAACAATGACTACTCAGGAAATTGCCGACGAACTCGCCAAACTCTGCTCGCAGGGAAAGTTCGAAGAGGCCACCAAGAATCTCTATTCGCCCGACATCGTCAGCGTAGAAGCGGGCGCCCCTCCCGGGCAATCGCGCGAGTCTAAGGGCCTGGACGCCGTTTTGGCAAAGGGTAAGTGGTGGGTGGAAAACCACGAAGTCCACTCAGTCAAAGTAGAAGGCCCGCTGGTGGCAGGCTCGCACTTCGCGGTCACGTTCAAGCTGGACATTACCTTCAAACCACAAAGCAAACGTTTCGTCATGGAAGAAATAGCAGTCTACAAAGTTGTCGATGGAAGGATTGCTTATGAGGAATTCTTCTACAACATGTAGGAGCTTTGCACGGTCAGCGGCGCGGATCCGCTGGCTGTGCAATTCAAAATTTTGTTGGTGAGCGCGGTAGGAATCGAACCTACAACCTAGTGATTAAGAGTCACTTGCTCTGCCAATTGAGCTACGCGCCCTGATCCGGGGTTGGATATCGGCGCAGAAGACGCGCCTCACCAAATATAGCATGTGATTCATCCCCGCCTCGCTGCGCTTGGTCCCGTGTCAGGTTCCCGCGGGACCACCGCTGGGTCACCTTCAACGAATAATCATCCTCGTGTCGCCCCAACGGACTCCGCTACCTTCTCAGTCCCGACCTGTTCCTGCGGGATCAGCGCAATTGCCAACGCCCCCGCCATCGCAATCGCAAATACGACCGCCATAGGAGCAACATAATTCCCGAATCGTTCCCGCAGCGCCGAAACGAAAAACGGCAACCACGTTTGCCCAATCGTATTGACCGGCAAAATGATCGCCATCGCGCGTGCCAACGTATTCACACCAAACTGTTCCGCCGCCATCAAGGGAATCAGCATGTAGTCGGCACCCATGCCAATTCCGAAGAGCAGCGCAAATCCATAAAGGTACCCCGGGCGTCCCGGGCTCACCGCCAACAACAGCAGAATCGTTGCCGCCACTATAAAATATGTCGCGGTCATCACGATCTTCTTCGAAAACACATCGGCGAGATATCCAATGCCGATGCGGCCGACGATACTGGACCACAAAATAATCGTTGATGCCGTGGTCCAGGCGGAGTTCAAGGCGAGCTGGTTGTGAAATCCGGCATCGCGGAAGACCAGCTTCATATGTTGCGTGATCGAACCAATCGCGCCGATTGAACAGATGCTTCCCAGCAACAGCAACCAGAACGAAACGCTCCCGAGCAAGCGGCGATAGGTGTGTGGAGTCCGTTGTTGCTCGTCCGAAGGCGCGCCGGCGCCGTCCGGGAACTCACCATACTCCGAAGGTTGATCACGTAACACGAATAGCGCGAGCGGCCATGTGACAAGCAGCACCACGCCAATGAAAAATAGAGCCGTCTGAAACCCGAAGCGTCCAGTGACGCGGCTGACAAACATAGAGCCGAGCCCGCCGAATAACCCAACACCCACGTACATCAAACCCATCGCGAGCCCGCGCTTGCGCCGAAACCAATGCGAGACCAGAATCTGATGCGGAATTGGCCCGGAAAACATGTAGCCAGCTGCGTACAGAAAGTACAAAGCAAAGTACACCGGCACCGAACCCGTCATCAGTCCAAAGCCAAAGAACGACAGCGCGGTTAATCCCGTGCCGAGGACAATCAGCTTTCGTTGGCTGAATCGCGGGACCAGCAGCGGCGCAATCCAGATCGTAAGAACCGCCGCAGCCGGAAATCCCAACGTAATCTGCTTCAGATCCCAATGAAAAGAACGTTGAAAATAGTCGAAGAAAAATGGAAGGTTGTAGTACGGAACTCCGACCGCCAGCCCCAACGTTACAAAACACGTCGCAACCATTATCCAGCCGTGAAATCGAACGGGCTCAGCGCTTTGCACCCCCCGGTTATACCATTGGGAGAGCAATCGTAGCCGACCGGCGCTTTTGGAAAGTCACTGGTGGCGTACTTCGCGCATCATACTTACGGTGGAAGTACCTGCATGGCTGAATGCAGAATCAAAGGCGGATGTAGAAATAAAACTAAACTGACGCGTAACAGCGCATAAGGAGCGATGATGAAGTACCTACCCCCACGTTGGATGGCAGTTCCTTCGGGCACACTATTACTAGCAGGTCTCGTCTTGGGCGTTACTCCGAACGCCAAGACCTTTGAAGCCGGTCAAAAGGCAGATGTTAAGGGAGTCATCATTTCCCGTGATGGCGACACCATCAAGCTGCGCGGCGATGACGACTCGGTCGGCACGGTAGACCTGACCAGCACGACAAAAATTCAACTCAAGCACGGCATGTTTGGGCGCAAAACCACCATGGACACAGGAGCCTTGGTTCCCGGCTTGCACATTGAGGCCGAAGGTAAGGGCAGCGACAAAGGCGACCTGCTCGCCGATAAGGTCATTTTTGATCCCAATTCGATGCGCGCTTCCCGGCAGATCGACACGCGCGTATCGCCACTCGAAGCTCGAACCGGTGGTCTCGAAGGCCGCGCCGGCCAGCTTGAGAATCGGGCCGGTCAGATGGAAGGGCGGCAGAACGATTTGGACGCCGCGCAAAAGCAGACAAGCCAGAAAGTGGGCGAAGTCAAAGCCGAAGCTGACCAGGCAAATCAAGGTGTTGGGGATGTCAACGCGCGTGTGACGAACCTGGACAACTATGATTCCAAATACAAGGCCACTGTTTATTTCAAAACAGGAAGCGCTGTGTTGAGCGACGAGGCTAAGCAGAACCTCGACGAAATCGCTACGAAGGCAAAGAGCGAAAAGGGCTACGTGATCGAAATAGCGGGTTATGCCGATACCACCGGCAACCAGACGAAAAACCAGGCCCTCAGTCAGCGAAGAGCGGATGCCGTCATCCAGTACTTAGAGCAAAAAGGCGACATTCCGATTCACCGCATCCTGACTCCTACGGGGCTCGGTACCTCGCATGAGGTGGCTGATAACAGCACCAGTTCGGGACGGAAAATGAATCGCCGCGTGGAGGTCAACGTTCTGGTAAACCAGGGATTGGTTTCTTCGAATAATCAACCTGCGAATCCATCTGCCCAGCCGACTTCCCCAGCACCTTCTTCATCGACACAGCCGCAAGCTCCTCCCAATCCGCAGTAGCTACTGCAATTCAGGCCGGCATAGGACTTATCTGCCGGCCTATTCTTTTTCTGGTTCAATTGAGGCAGTTCGGCCGGTTGCCTTGTGTTCCCAGTATCGGCGAACCCATGCCTCCCAGCTCTTGCCCGCTGCTGGATCGCGATCGCTGAACACGAGTTGAGCGATTTCCGAATACGGGATACTCACGCGGGGGTTACCGTTAGCCGGGAGTACTCGAACTTTCGAGTCTGCAAGCGTCTTACCTAAGCGCCGGTCGTACAGATATCCATCGACCACGCTGCCATTCTTGCATGTCACTCTGATATCACCGCGATAGTCGAATGCTTTTTCGAGAGCTGTCTTCAGCTCCTCTTCATCGGCCAGCGACGGAACCCAACCCTGCAGCTTTTCATGCTGAAAACCGGGAACAATTTCCAGCTCATCCGGATTCAGATTCTGCGTCATTGCGCATTTCCGCTTTCAACGCTCTGGATCTGCACCAGCGGGTTGTAGGAATGGACGGGCTTCACCGGCTCATTCAGCAGAGCGAGCGCATCGTCATCTTTGTAGCTGCTGAACAGGAAGGATTTCGCCAACGCAGCGAAGCCGCGCAGCGAGCCGAATCCGTAGTCAACCGCCGAGGACTCATACCCGCTGTGAACCATGCAATTGGCACATTTCGGATTGCCCGACTCGGTGCCGTAATTTGCCCACTCCGTCTCGCGAATCAATTCTTCGAACGTATCCGCATAGCCGTCCTGCAACAGATAACAAGGCTTCTGCCAGCCGAAAACATTGTAGGTCGGCATGCCCCAGGGCGTGCAGGCAAAGTTTCTCTGCCCCATCAGGAACTCGCCGAAAAGGGGCGACATATTGAACTTCCAGCTGGCCTTGCGGTTGCTGAGAATCGCGCGGAACAATCGGCGAATACGCGCCCGTCCAAGGAAGTGCTGCTGGTCAGGTGCCTTATCGTACGAATATCCCGGCGAGAGCATCATGCTCTCGACGCCGGCTTCCATCATTTCATCGAAGAAGCGCCGCACACTATTCGGATCGGCGCCATCGAAGAGCGTTGTGTTCGTCGTCACGCGGAAACCGCGGGCCAGCGCTGCCTTGATGCCGCGCATTGCGATATCGTATCCGCCTTCCCTGCATACCGAGAAGTCGTGGTGATCCCTCTCGCCGTCCATATGCACCGAGAAGCTGAGGTATTTGCTTGGTTTGAAAAGGTGCAGCTTCTCTTCCAGAAGCAGCGCATTGGTACAGAGATAGATGTACTTTTTGCGCACCACCAGGCCTTCGACAATCTCGCCGATCTGCGGGTGCATCAGCGGTTCGCCGCCTGGAATCGCCACCGTCGGGGCGCCACATTCTTCCGCCGCCCGAAAACATTCTTCCGGCGTAAGCTGGCGCTTCAACACATGCGCGGGATACTGGATCTTTCCGCAGCCGGCACACGCCAGGTTACAGCGGAACAATGGCTCCAGCATCAGGACGAACGGATATTGCTTCCGTCCTTTAAATTTCTGCCGTAGGACGTACGTTGCCGTCGTCCACATTTGCGAGGCTGGAACACTCATAGGGCGCTATCTCCAACGTAACAAAATCCGGCTCCAATATGTGCAAAATGCTGCAAATGGGCACGTTAGGGGCTTGAAAGGTCTCGCGGCGGCCCCGACGATGCTTATGCGATTCTTGGTTGGGTAGCTCCGCGCCAGGACGACGCAGACCTTATGACGCACCCGCCGCGATGACCGTTGCCGAATTCACACCTCTCGTATTTGTGGCCGCGCTGGTCGCCGGCTGCCTCGGATCGCTGACGGGATTGGGAGGTGGCGTTGTCGTCACGCCCGTGCTCACGCTGTTTTTGGGTGTCGAGATGCACTATGCGATCGGCGCAAGTCTCATTTCCGTCATCGCGACTTCATCCGGAGCGGCGGCAGCCTACGTCCGAGATGGATACTCGAACATTCGCATCGGCATGTTTCTCGAGATTGCCACCACCATCGGAGCAGTCGCCGGCGCCCTTGTCGGGTCTCACATTCCGACCGCGTATCTCAGCATCATCTTTGGGCTGATCCTGCTACAGTCGGCTGCTCAGGCCGTGCATGACAAAAAAAACAACGCCCGGCCCCATGCTGCCGATTCGATAGCGCAGAAGCTGAAGTTGGACGGGAGCTACACCACGCCGCAAGGCGTGGAACGATACGAAGTCCATCACGTTAAATCGGGATTTGCATTGATGTTCGGCGCCGGAGCCATCTCGGGTTTGCTGGGCATCGGCTCCGGTTCATTGAAAGTGATTGCCATGGACCAGGTCTTGAAAATTCCATTCAAGGTTTCGACAGCGACCAGCAACTTTATGATCGGCGTCACTGCCGCTGCCAGCGCCAGCTTATATCTCAGCCGCGGCTATGTCGATCCTGCCGTGACCATGCCGGTTCTGCTGGGCGTGCTGGCGGGGTCTACGATCGGGGCGCGGTTTCTTCCAATCCTTCCGGTTACGGTACTCCGCCGCGTCTTCGCGGTGGTCGTTGGCGTTATGGCAATCCAGATGATTTGGGGTGGATGGCATCACCGATGAGCAGCCACCATCAGGTAACGGACGAAACGATCGAACGCCTGCTCAGCGTCGTGCTCCGGACGGGTGTTTTGATCGCCGGCTCGGTCGTACTGGTGGGGGGAATCTACTTCGTTTTCCGGCACGCCGGTGAACCGGCTGATTATCACACCTTCCGCGGTGAACCAAGCGTCGATCGCCTCCTGCATGAAATCGTGGCCGCGGCATTTCGCTTGCGCGCTCGATCGATCATTCAGTTAGGCGTTCTGCTATTGATCGCGACGCCCATCATCCGCGTGATCTTCTCGCTCATCGGATTTGCTATGGAACGCGACCGCGCCTACGTTGTGATTACCGCCATCGTGCTTTCGATACTCCTCTATAGCTTGATCAGCGGAGTCACCGGCGCTTAGCTAACGGAGCTGCGACTCCAGATCGTCCAGCCGTCGCTTCAAATCATTTACTTCGGATCGCAACGTTTGTACTTCACTCTCGAGCTCGGCCATACGTCCGCCCCGGCTTGCCGTATTCGTCTCTGCTTCTACATCGAGGGAAGGCTCGCCTGCGAGTAGATGTGCATAGCGGGCTTCTTTCTGTCCGGGCTGTCGGTCTAACCTTTTTGCAACCGGCCCTCCGGGCCACTCGGCCAGCTTCTCCAGCGCGTGTTCCACCTCTTCCAAATCGGCAAAAGAAAACATGCGCTCACTTCGATCTTTGATTTCGCCGAGCGTTTGCGGACCGCGTAGTAGCAACGTACACAGGACGGCGAGTTCGCGTCTACCCAGGTTCAACGTCTCCGATATCCGCTGCGAGTACTTCGTGACGCGGCTGCCTTCAATGATGAACGCAAGCCGCTTCATCCGCAGTCCGTTGATGGCTTCGCGAACGGTTGCTTCGTCATAGTCGACCACGGGTTCCCGATTCGACTTCTGATTACACGCATTCACCAGGGCGTTCAGTGAGAGTGGATAGTATTCGGGCGTCGTCGCTTCTTTTTCAATCAGGGCGCCAAGCACGCGCACTTCAACCGGATCGAGCAAATCCATCTACATAGACTTTATCCGGTTACTCCCGCCAACCGCTCCGCCATTGGGGCTGAGCGTGGAATGGGTATTACGGCTCGAAACGCTCGCGCTTTGGGGGTTTTTCCCGTCTATAAAAAAGGGCTCAACGAAGTGAAACAAGTGATGCCGATGCTATGTCGTTTAGAATGAGGTATTTGGCGATGTTTTAAGGCCTCTTTAAAGCGTATCGATGATAGCGTCTTGACGTAGCCGAAAACGGGAATAACCCAAGCTGTACGCCGCGCTCGTGGGTTCTCAGCGAAAGAGCTGCGGCGCGAAAACGTGAAGGTAGTCGCGCCAGTTATTCCAGGCATGGAAGCCGCCGCTTTCCTGGGTGACGGGACTGATTCCGTACTTCTTGAGTAAGTCCACGGTGGCGGCGCTGTTGGCATTCGCGATGTCGAATTTACCCACACCGACCCAGTAGAGCTTGAAGGGTTTGCCGCTGGTTTTGTACTGCGCGAAGTCGGTCTTTTCCTCCTGTTCTCTCATGGTTGGAAACCAACCCGAGCTAAATACCCCGATATAGGAAAAAAGATCGGAGTTTGTCAGCGAAACATTCAAGGTCTGGAGACCGCCCATTGAAAGCCCGGCGAGCGCTCTGTGATCGCGATCGGCAACGGTTCTATATGTTCTGTCGATGTACGGGATAACGCTTCCGGTTAAATCCTGATTGAATTGATCGTGCCCCATGGTGTTCATCCCGGAGCGTAGTTGAAAGTCTCGCGAGACATGTCCTGCCGGCATGACGACGATCATGGGAACGGCCTGGTTTGCGGCGATTAAATTATCGAGAATCGCACCCGCGCGTCCTACTGTAGGCCACGAATCGTCGCTATCGCCACCGCCATGCAGGAGATAAAGCACCGGATAGCGGGTGTTGTTCGCGTCATATCCCGGGGGTGTGTAGATGTGCATCCGGCGGAGGCCGCCGACGGCTTGGGAATCGTACCAGACCGCGGCGATGGCTCCATGCGGCACGCCGGCTTTGTATTCGAGGAACGGGGCTCCGGGCACCTCATACATGCTCTTGACGGAATTCAGAGACTCACTCGAGACAGGATTGCGCGGATCGGTGGTTTGAACGCCATCCACCAGGAAGCTGTAGCGATAGACGCCGGGCTGAACCGGTCCGAAGTCAATTGTCCACACGCCATCGGCGCCCCGCGTCATAGCGTTTGCGGCTGTGCGCTTCGTAAGCTCCGGCGGTGTGATTTCTGGCGTTGCTTCCAGGCCTTCGGCCTGCAGTTTGACATCCTGCGCATGCGGTGCATACAAGCGGAAAATCACGTGGCCACCGGCGGCGATCTCCGGCGATTTCAATGTGTCGTTGGGCGTAGGCGCCGGTGGTTTGAACGCGGGAGGCTGTTGCTGCTGGGAGTATGCCAGCGACATTGCGCTGATGAGTAGAAGAGCGCTTCCGACTAGGCGCGTGTGTGCACGTGTTGTTGCTCGCATGTTTTCGTTTTCTCCTGACGCGAGTGAATACCCGAGTTTATCGGAAGCGTACGGATGGCCGGCCCAGAAAATAGCGGAAGCGCTAGCCGACCTGAATGCCGCTGGGTCGGCCTGTCACACGCGAAGAGCACCCGGAGATTGGAACTCTTCGCATGTACAACCCCGAGAGGATCGGAAAGAAGAAGCGATTATTGGTCCGCGTGGAAGAAGTGGTAATCCGCAGAGTAAGGCACCAACGTTTGCTTACCGACGTCTGCGGCCGTGGAGCATCCGGTGCCGGGTGCGGAGCCTCCCTTGGTGTTTAAACGCTGGATGAAGGTAGTTTTCGTCAATGTGGTGCCGCCAGTTGGCCCCTGTTTCGTCCCGATTGTCTGCAGCAGGAGGCAGTCGATCGCTCCAGTGTTCGGGCAACTCGCGTCGGATGCAGCGGAAATAGCACGTGTTTTTTGTGCCCACACCCGGCTGCTATCGAAAGAACTCTGCCACGTGGCATCGCCGAAGCGGGGCGGCTGGGGGCCGACATCGTTAGGGTTTTCGACCGGACTGAGGAAATGAGTAATGATCTGGAGTGCCCCGCCGAAGAGATTAACGAAAAGCGTCGCCTCGGGTCGAGCATTGTTGACGGTCCAGGAAGCACCTGTGCCTGACGGCAAGCAAACATAGCCTTGCGTTCCGACGCCGTGACTCACCAAAAATTCAGAATTCCCCTGCGGAGGCGTAATCGCGTCAGGAGTGCCTTGGGTTGCTAACGGACTGGATGCTACCTCGTCCTTTTTGTCCTGATACAGATCTTGGGCCGAGGCGATCCCGCAGGCGGCGAGCGCAACAGCCGCGAGAACTCCTTTAAAACCGATCCGGTGAGCGGCTCGACCGCTGCCAATTTGCGCACTGCAATTTTTATTCACTTCTGTCTCCTTGTTTTCGACTTAGATTTATGGAAGCTGTCATGATCCGTCAAAGACATGACTGCATTTCCCGGAGGCATGAAGTTATACACAATCAGCTCTCCACTTAGGACCTGCGATATTCTTCCGACGAAATTGTACGGCGCTAAGAACGTTCACAAGTTGTTTACATCCGCCGCTAAGTTAGCCGATTTGACCAGCTCGATGTTATTTGAAAACGGTGTAAAAAAATTGTAACTGAGCTATTTCGTTTTGCTAAGTAGTTGAGAGCACGGTGATGCACCTTGACGCACAGCTGCCTTGCCGGAGTGTTTTTAACAACTTTGAACAGGCTCCGAGCATCTTCAGGGCATCCCGGAAATGAGCAACGCATGCCATGACGAAATAAGTAAGAGTGGTTCTCAAGCCTGGCTTTCTACCCTTCCGGATTTGGCAGCGGCTAATCCGGCCCGGATGGACCGGTTCGCGAAGTACGGTACTGAATGGAGAACTCGGGTTGAAGAGATCTTCAATCAGGTCGCCGATTTGCCCTTGCAGGCCCGAAATTTGTATTTCGCCGAACAGGATATTGAGCCGGCGACCTGCGACGAAGTAGAAGCACTGGTGGCATTCGATTCAACTTCGAGCATTTCACTCGAAAGAAATGTCGGGCTGGTTGCGGAACTTGCGTTAGCGCCGTTTGACTTCAAAGGCATGCATTGTGGGCCTTATCTGCTGGGTGATCTTTTGGGGCGTGGCGGCATGGGTACCGTTTATTTGGGCAAGCGTGTGGATGGAGAGGTGGCGCAGCGAGTGGCCATCAAGCTTCTTCGGCCGGGATCGGACGAGCCCTTTGTCCGGCAGCGCTTTCTGACAGAACGGCAAATTCTGGCGACTCTAAGCCATCCAAATATTGCAAGGCTGCTGGACGCCGGTCATCGTGAGGATGGTCAACCGTATCTGGTGATGGAGTACGTCGAAGGAAAAGCCATCGATCTATACAGCAGTGAACTTGGGCTGCGGCAGAAGATTAGTTTGTTTCTCAAAGTTTGTTCGGCGGTCAGTTATCTGCACCGGAACCTGGTCGTCCATCGGGATTTAAAGCCGGCCAATATTCTTGTTAGCGCCGAAGGCGAGCCGAAGCTACTGGACTTTGGCATTGCCAAAATTCTGGACTTAACGACTGATTCCGCTGCGACGGGCATGCGGATGCTTACGCCGGACTATGCAAGCCCCGAACAGCTGGCCGGCAGCGCGATAACGACGGCTTCAGATATCTATTCGCTAGCAGCAGTGCTCTACAAGCTGTTGACGCGGATGACTCCGCACCAGTTTGAAACTGAATCGCTGGCGAAGGGGTTGGCGACATCCGATGGACGTATTACGCTGCCTTCCAAGCTGGCGCCCGAATTGAAGGGCGATCTTGATGTGATTCTCATGAAAGCGTTGCGTCGCGAGCCGCAGGAGCGATACCCCTCAATTGAACAGTTCTCCGCGGATCTGGAGAATTATCTTCAATCACTCCCGATTCTTGCGCGGAAAGGTGATAGATGGTATCGAGCGCGAAAATTCCTCCGGAGGCAGTGGTTGCCGGCTGCGGCAACCGCTCTTACAATAGCTGGCCTTTCGGCCGGAGTTCTTGTAGCCAATCATCAGCGTGCTATCGCCCAACGGAGATTCAGCGAGGTTCGACAACTGGCAAACGTATTTCTGTTCGATTTTGAACGTTCTATACGCAATGTGCCGGGAACGCTCGATGCGCGGACCCTTGTGACTTCGACAAGCCAGCGGTTCTTAAAAGAACTGGCCTCGGAGTCGCGATACGATCCCACGCTCGAACGGGAGATCGCTGACAGCTACGAGCGTCTCGCTGACATTCAGCAATCCATTCAATCAGGGGGAGGCAAGTCCGCGGGCGATGTAGAGAATTTGCTTCAATCACTCGAGATTCGCCGGCGCCTGGGTGATGATCGGGCGAAGGATCCGGTAATCCGCCGCAAGTACATACAGATGACAGCGGCTTTGGGCTACAGGTATCAGGACGAACGCGACGCAAGGAAAGCTGCCCGATGGGCAGACGAGGCGATGAACCTGGCCGAAAATTGGGTTGCTGCTGAACCACAAAACGTGGATGCGCTTGCCGCAGCCACCGCCGCGTTCATGCGCGGAGCTACCACCAAGGAAGTTGGTGGCGGGGTTGCCAGTGCCGTTAAGAGCCTGGAAAAGTCTGTTGCCTACGGCGAACGCGCGCTTGCCGCTGCGCCGAACGACGAGGCCGTTTCCTTTTTGCTTTCTGAGGCCAATGTGATTTTTTGCGACCTTCTTATTGACCTAGGACGTTATCCCGAAGCGCTCATTCACGCGCGGGCCAGCCTCGAACTGATGGAGCCGCTGTATGTCCATCATCCGGAGAATTCGCGATTCCGCGTAATGTTCTTGAACGCCAACAGCGCAGTTGGAATAGCCGAGCGCAGGATAGGTGAGACCGACCTGAGCCATCTTCAAGTTGCGGTTCCTTTTCTCGAACGTGCATTTGCCTTAGCCGAGGAGACGATGCACGCCGATGCGAGGAATGCTGAAAGCAAAGACAGCTTCATCGTCCATGGCACTCGCCTAGGACTTTTATTCGTCTCCATGAAGAGGTTCGACGCCGCAGTCCATGTATACGGGAATGCGTACGGCGTCGCACGGGAGTTGGTTGCGGCTGATCCAAAGAGCCGCCGCAATTGGTTTTTGCTCGGGAAGACTCAATTGGACTTAGGATGGACGTACATCGCGAGTAAGAAGACAGCGCAAGCGCGGGCTGCATTCCTGCAAGCAGATAGCGGCTTCCTGCCGGCGTTGTCCATGGATCCAACGGACTCGGTTTTGTTGGAGTGCCGTGCGAGTCAATTCGAGGGCTTGGCTCGAGTCGCCTGGGCTTCACATGATAAACGTGAGGCGCGTCGTTGGATGGAGCGATGTCTGGAGGTCATGCGAGGGATGATCAAACGAGACCCCTCCGTCAGAAGTTACATCGGTGAATATGTGGACAAATTGAAACTCGCTCGTGCAGTTGCGATTTCGACGGCCGGGCTTTAGGTGGTTTTGTCCCCTGAGCATGCCCAAGGAATTAAGGTTTCATTAAAGGTAGCTATGCAGATTACAAGATTATTGCAACGCCTCGCGACCGGCGATGGCGATGCTATGCACGACGTGATCCCGTTCGTGTATGAGGAACTGAAAAAGTTGGCTCGGGCACACCTCCGGCACGAAGCGATCCCCTCTTTCGAAACGACTGCTCTAGTCCATGAAGCTTTCCTGAAGCTGGCGAGAGGCCGGCATCCGTTATATGAGGATCGAGCGCATTTCTACGGAATCGCTTCGCGGCTGATGCGGCAAGTTCTTGTGGAGACTGCCCGATCCAGGGCCACCGGAAAACGTGCCGCTCGTGAAACGGCGCTTGATGCGGTGATTGAAACGGAATTGGAGCCGGATCGGCTTGTGTTGGCAATGGACGCTGCCTTGCAGCAGCTCGA
>DATBDT010000055.1:0-34517 GCA_036269815.1 Bryobacteraceae bacterium | reverse complement strand
CTCCTCCAGCTACGATGGACACTTCCGGCGAATTAGCGTAAGCCTGAAAGACTCAAAGTTGATTGTGCAAAGCAGAGCGGGATACTACGCGATCCCTGATCTGAACGGTCAGTCCGTGACGTTGCCGGAACTCGCAGCATTACATGCGTTGGACCGTAAGGATCAAAGGCCGGAGTTCCCTTTCCGCGTGGCTGCGTTTCGCTTTCATCCGGAAGCGCAGGGCTTCGGCTATGAAGTCGCCTTCGACGTTGCCACCGCGAACCTGACAACGCCCATCACTCCCGACAAAACGTCAGCCCGTGTCAGTGTGATCTTCTTCGCCCTGCTCAAGGACATGGCGGGGCAGATTGTAGGGAGGTCAGTAACGTCATCGACCGTCAGGTGCCCGTGGCGAAACTCGATCACTTCCGGCGGGGTCAAGTTGTGGTTACCTTGGGGACGCAAATACCGGTGGGACGCTATGTGCTGGAGGCGGCGGTGGTGGATCCTCAGGGAGAGCGCGCCAGCACCCAACGGGTTTCCTTAGTCGTCGGCAGGCCGGCGACTCCTGTGGTGAGCAATCTGACGCTTGTGCGCTCGGTTGTCGGGACGCTGAAGGTAGGCCGATACGGCGTTGTAGAGCTGCATCTCGTCTTCGGACGCCTCGAATTGAAAGGTGAGAGGCACTCGCTCGGTGTATTTAATGAGCCCCGCTTGCTGCACTTGCCGCCGTAAAGTCCGCTTGCATATTGGCTCTAGGCGCTTGCGGAGGAAGAGAAGCGCATTACCACCACCATTCACGTAAGCACGGAACGTGGTTTCATCGCCAAAGAAATGTTCGTCGATGACAGACACGAGACCATAAAGCTCCATGAGAGAGTTCTGGAGGGGCGTCGCTGTCAGGAGAAGCTTGAAGAAGCGCCGGGTGGCATCGCGGAGTTTTTTTGCGCGTACCGACGTGCCCTGCTTGTAGACGTTGCGCAACCGGTGGGCCTCATCGTTGACGACGAGGTCCCAGTGGATATGGGTGATTTCATCAGCCTTGCTGGCCGCGAATTCATAGGATGTGATGACGATTTCGCCTGAGCGGTCGAAAGGCATCGCTATGCCAGCTTTCCGGGCCTCCCGGTAGCTCTTGGCCTCGACGATCACGGACGGCAGCGAGAATTTCTCGGCCAGCTCTTGACTCCATTGCTTGCGCAAGCTCGCCGGCACGACCAGCAAAATGCGGCGCTTCCGCTCCGCCCATCTCTGGGCGATGACGAGGCTGGCTTCAATCGTCTTGCCGAGGCCGACTTCGTCGGCAAGCATCACGCCTTTCGACAGGGGCGAGGCGAGCGCGAACAGTGCCGCATCGACCTGATGCGGGTTCATGTCGACGCGCGCGGTCGACAATGACTGGGCAAGGGCGTCGTCGCCGATCCCCTCCAGTGTGATCCGATGCGCAAAAAACGTGCTCTGCTGTTGAGTTATCTCTTTCACTTCGTTCTCGCGACGAACTAACCTTTGAAATCTTCATCGCCTGAAGCGATGGTTGCCTCACCCTAGACGAAACCCATTCGGCTGAAAACAGCTTCAATTCCCCGCGTTCTGGCAATCCATCATTAGAACGCTTATACATGCTGCTCCGGGAGGCCGCCAGTGCCTGGCGAAGACCGTTGATTAATAGTAACGCATATGTTACCATATCAGATGATTGACGTTCGGGAATACAACGACCGGGACGGCCGGAGCCCCTACGCGGTCTGGTTTAATCGCCTGAACGCGCAGGCTGCGGCCAAGGTGGCGACAGCTCTGACACGCTTGGCGCAAGGCAACTTCTCGAACGTGAAGGGCGTCGGTTCAGGAGTGTTCGAGTCTCGCATCGATTTCGGTCCCGGCTATCGCGTCTATTTCGGGAAGGACGGCGACCGCCTCGTGATCCTGCTCGGTGGAGGCACGAAGAAGCACCAGCAGCAGGACATCGAAACCGCCCTAGTCCGTTGGCAGGACTATAAGCGAAGAAAATAGGAGGACGACCATGGCACTGACCCGCGACTTCAAGGAAACCATCCGCGCTCGCGTCGAGCGTGACCCGAAGTTCCGAAAGGAGCTTCTGCGCGAGGGGATCGAATGCATGCTCGGCGGCGACATTAAGACGGCGAAGACCATCCTCCGCGACTACATCAACGCGACGGTCGGCTTCGCTGAACTCGCGGAGCACACGCATATTCCTTCTAAAAGCCTCATGCGGATGCTCGGCCCGGCCGGAAATCCCCGCGCGGACAATCTCTTCGAGGTTGTCAGTTTCCTGCAACAGCGCGAGGGCGTGCGTTTTCACGTCAAGACATCACCCGCTTAGACCAAATGTACTCACGCCGAGCCAAGGAATCGCATCGGGACACGATCGCGTATGAGGCCGACATGCTCGCCTTCTGCGCCCAGACGCTGAGGGGGCGGAAGCATCCGACGAATGAGGACATGTACGTCTACCTCGAAGCCTTCCTGCTTGACTATCGCAACCTGATCGGCATCTTCAGTGGGGAAAACCACCGCCGGGACGACTTAAGTACCGCTGATACGTTTGCTTGGTCGGACCGCGAAATGACACCCGAGGAGACCACCGCCATCAGGGCCCCTGCCCTTGCCCTCGATGCGAAGTACTTCCAGCCGATTTCCAAGTACCTGCAGCATTGCACCACGTTGCGTCACGACCATGATCGCGGGTGGGACATCGACGAAATGCTCGCCGAAATCAGCCCGATCATAGCTTTGTTTGAAAAGGCCTTTCCGCGGTTGCCCGGCTAAGCTTCATCCCTTCGCGACATAGCCGTACTCCGCAAGCCGCTTCCGTGCCGTCTCGCGCTCCGGCTCGCTGAATAGCGGGTTCCATTCTTCAGCAAGGATCAAGGCCTCGACTGTGAGATCGAGCCGTTTGCGCTCCCACAGCGCGATGTAGCCTTCCGAGACGTTCGATGCGTGCAACAGAATTCGTGCGGTTTCGGGCCCGCGATGCTCATGCAGCATGTGCAGAAATCGCGTCGCCTTGTAGCCGCACTCGTTCAGCGCGCGCCGGTAAACATCCATCATCGCTTCGTCGAAACGCGCTTCCAGCTCCCTGCTCATCGCTTCCTCCGCCCGGGTCCGAACTCCAGCTTAGGCGATTGATGTGAGACCGTTCAATGCCGGCAAGCGCCGGTTCGGGCCGGCGGCCGTGAAGCCATGGCCTCTTTGTGTGTCCCCCTTTCGTAGCGGGGTGAAGGCACTGTAGCCACCGCCGCTCGCTGTCAATGACGGATTTTGGCTCCCCTCCCCCGGTTACGGGTCGGAGCGCCTGGGCCGGGGCAGTCACCCCAAAATCCTATGACAGCTTCGCTCGATTGCGGGGCAGGCGTGCCCTCTTTCGCCCCCGCCGTGAGGGTCACTCAAACCAAAGAGGCAATCATGTCTGTCACGACCACAATCCCCCTGAACAAGCTCCTCGCCTGGGACGGCAATGTCCGCAAGACCGATCCCGACAAGAACATCGCCGAGATGGCCGCATCCATCGCGGCGCACGGTCTCTTGCAATCGCTCGTCGTCCGGAAGAATAAGCGCGGCAAATACGCCGTCGTCGCCGGGCGCCGGAGGCGCCATGCGCTGCAAACGCTCGCGGAGGCTCGCACGATTGAGGCGGACCATCCCATCCCCTGCACGGTCATATCCGACGAAACAGATGCGGCGGAAATCAGCCTTGCCGAAAACGTGCAGCGCGAAGCAATGCACCCCGCGGACGAGTACGATGCATTCAAGGCGCTGATCGACGGCGGCATGCCTCCAGCGGATGTCGCAGCCCGTTTCGGTGTTACCAGCCCAAAGATTGGGCTGCGCCTTTGGGCCATAGTCTTTTATGAAGTCCAATTGCGCTTGCCGAAGAGCCTCGCTGACGGAAAGACCGGCGGCGAGGTGCTCATAGAACGACTCCATGATAGTGGCAGTTGATCGGTCTTCGACTGACCAAAGACTTGCCAAAACACTCTTAGCGCCGCTTGTGAGGAAAGCGCGGGCCAGGTTCATGACGCCTTCTTCTCCCTGCAATCGGCCTACCCCTGTTTCACAGACGGAAAGAACAATCACGTCCGCGTTGAGGCGTGTGCGACTGATCTCGCGAGCCTGCCCAAGGCCATCTTCGTTGTCACCGCCCGCTGCAAGAACCAAAGCCGCGCGGTCCGGTTCCACTTCGTTGCCGACTGCATGAGCGGCGAGGTGGATCACTTTGAAATCCTTGAGGGGCTGGGCTTTTAGGGCTCGTTCTGAAGCACCAACACCGTCGAGAACGACCGTACCAGTTCCTAAAATTGCTGCGGCTTTACTGACCTCTTCGCGAGCAAATGGAAGCGGACTCAAGTCTACGCCGCGAAGATCAAACAAGCCACGGGTGCTCGCGGCCGCGCGTTGCGGCTCGGTAGTCTCAGGGCTGTATGCGACGCCTAGGAAAGGCTTCGTCGCCTCTCGTGGGATCGGAACGGTCCTGAGTTTTAAGTAAACGCCGGCGGAGGGAGCTGAAGAAACGGCCATGCTCTGACTCAAATAGCGGCCATTGTTGTCAACAAGCGCTCCAAACGGAATTGAGTGAAGTGAGCCGTCTGGAACTACTATCAGCGACGTAGGTAACTGGTTTAGGGCCTCAGAAATTAACCTTTTATACAGGGCCTTCCCGGGAGCGCTAACATCGCCGTTGTTCTTAATGGCTGACAAGAACTTCTTTGTGAGCTCATCGATTTCTGATCGCCCGGGGAGTGAATGAATTTTGAGCCCTGCGTTTGTGATTTCCATTGCATAAGACGTCTTCGCGTCCAGAACGTATTCGACGAGAGTTCCGCCACGGCCTAGTTGCTGCCTGAGATAATCCAACGACACCGCCGTCGTTTGAATAGACCGTTGCCGGTTTTGGTCGGCTAGTAATGGAAATGCGTTGTCGTAGGCACGATCTAGTTGGACAAGCAGACGCCTGGTTTCAGTTGGACTTAGGCGCGAATGAAGCAGCCTACTCTGGAGTGCTGTAATTTCAATTTCAGCCGGCGTTCTTTTGATTTGAGAGTCGAACTTGTCGATCGAGCCAAGTCTTGCGAGTAACGCCCGGCCACGGGCGTTCTCAATGATCTGAAAAGCTTTTGCTCCATCGTGCATGTAATTCCAAGCCAAGCGAAAATGAGCGAGATAAATCTCGCTCATGCTGCCGATCATCGAACTCCTGACGCGGGAGCTTGGGGCATTTATTAGAAGGCCTTCGATGAGACTGCTTGCTTGGTCGTAGAGAAGGTCGGCGTCCGTCGGACGGCCAAGCGCGAGTTCAACTTCGGCCTTTTCAGCGACGAAGCTGGGGAGGTTATAAGATTCCTCGACGCGCCGAACAACTTCGATTCCTCGATTTGTCCGGCTTGGCTCAACAGATCCGTTCGAGCCCCCGGAATTTCCTGCCGCTGCGCGTCCGCCAGCGTGACCTGAAGCAGTGCTTTCGCCTGATCGCGTGCTTGGTCGCTGCGCGAAGCGGATAGCGCCCGGATCTTGGCAATCGAGAATTGAATCGGTAACTCTGTGTAACCGCCCCTCTTAGCGGAAGCTTCAACGCGATCTAGCAGATGGACAGCCCCGTCGGCCATGCCATTGGTTGACATACCATTCGCCAGCCAAATGCCGAATGTCAGTTCTCCCGGAATATCTCCCGATTTATCAGCTGCCCCCATGGCTTGGAACAAAGCCTTACCTGCGCTGCCGATGTCGCCGTTGATACCGGCGACAATTCCGAGATAACCGTTGGCGCGGTTGATCCATTTTGCGTCGCCGATGTTCTTCGCGGTCGCTAGCATTTCTGTCCAGTCATTCAGTGCGGCTGAGCTGTTTGGGTTCAGGTCAATGTTGCCCAATATTTCCAGTACCCGGATCTTCAAATGCGAATCGTTGAGCACTAAAGGCGTGACGAGAATTTGGCGCAACTCTTCGCGCGTTGCCGTATAAGAGCCTTGCTGGACGCGATACCGTATTTGTCCGAGCTTTGCACGCAGTTCATCGTGCGCGTCACCAGCAATGCGAGATGCAGTTTCGGCCTGGCGATAAAAGCGGTTGTGCTTTTGCCAGATTGAAAGATTCCGCCAAGTGATCCGCTTGGTCGAGCAGTTCGCTTGGTGCCTGCGCCCGAACGCAAAGTGCGGCAAAGAATGAAGCTCCAACCAGTAGCGTTGCGATTTTGAGTGGCCCGGCTACCGAAGCAAGTATGTCTTCGGTGCTTGCGTTTGAATTTGGACTTCCGGAGATCATTCATTCTGTAGGCCGCGGCGGCAACTTTGCGTGACAGGAAAACCGAAAAAAATGTGAAAAAGATTCACGAGCACCGGCAAGTCGCTGGCTCGGGCGGGTGAAGAAACCGCCAGATTCTCTCAGGCGCGATTTCCCGGCTGGTGAACTTCCGGATCGGTAGAACGCCCGGCAGATCGTTCCAGATGGCAATCAGTCGTTTCAGCGGCCAGGCGCTTGCACTGGCCCGCCATTCTTCAAAGCTCGTGACGGCTCCGTGTCCTCTGTTTTCGCATCCTCCCCTGACCAGGTACGAAGGAATCCTTCTTTCGTGAGATGAACGGCCATTCTGCTGCTCTCTTTCCGGCTGCGCCCTGCGCGGCCACTTCATCCGTCCCTCTGCGGCCGCAAGATTGCAAGTGAGGCAGTCAGATTCAGCTCGCAAGAAAAATGCTCCTGCCCGACTGGACTTCCTCGGCTCAGATCAACTTAGAATCTGGCGTGCGAAAAGCACGCAAAGTCGTTCCGATCACTCAGGGCAGACGCAGTCGTCCGGCTACCGACAGCTCCCTTTAGGAAGAGTTCCGTCTCCTCACTTACCGCAAGACACCGGGCGGCGTCAGTTTTCATCTCGGCCCTCCGCTCTCCCTCCGTTCCCGCGCCGTTAACCGCCAGCCAGGCAAAATCCTGCCCTTTCCCGCACCCATGCCGAAACCAGACAAGAAGTAGTTGAACGCTGTTTTCCGGGACGGGCTCTGTGGGCTGTTAACGACTGGGTTGTAAGTTCGAATCCTACTCGGGGAGCCAAACAAAGCCGATGAACGTTGCTCTGCCCACTGGTTAACTGCGCAATGCGGCAAAGCGGTAAGCGTGCGGTGAAAACCGTATGGACTTAGCGTAAGCGATCAGGTTTGGGATTAGGTGGCTTCGAGCGGGGATGGGGGAGATGCTTATAACGGAATCGCTCGCGGATATAGCGGGAAAAGTATTGGCCCTTGGAATCAGCGGCCAGGAAGTCACGATAATCCTGCGGCGGAACATCGTAGTAGCAGTAAGCTTCTCCGCTACGAAAGAGGAGGTAAAGGATACGGTGGCCAGGACGGTATGCGGCTGCGGTGAACACGCTGGAATCCAACGGCAACCACTTCATACGGATCGCTATTCTTATTTTCGAACGGCTGAACAGAGTAGTTGACGGTGATTGCCGGCGCGTTCTGAAGCTTAGCAACAACTCAGCGATCAGTCACCTGGCGCGGAGCACGGCTCTGAGGGATCGATATTCCAGGGCAACAACTCGGCGATGCGACTGATTGGATGATCAGCAATGCGTGTCAGGACGAAACGCAAGTAGGCCTCCGGATCGAGGCCGTTCAACTTCGCCGAACCGATTAGAGTATAGATTGCGGCAGCCCGCTCGCCGCCAGCATCGGAACCGGCAAACAGGTAATTCTTTCGCCCGAGCGCGACGGCTCGCAAGGTTCTTTCGGCCGCGTTGTTGTCGATTTCGAGTAGACCGTCATCGCAATAGCGCAGCAATGCCGGCCAGCGCCCTAAAGCATAGCGGAGTGCGCTCGCCAGATCAGATTTGCGCGACACCTGGGTGAGTGTGTCTTCGATCCACGCGTGCAATGCGGCAATGACAGGTCGCGACCGAGCCTGCCGGACCTGTTGGCGTTCATCCGGGGAACGGCCGCGGATGTCACTCTCAATGCGGTAAAGTTCGGCGATGCGTTCGAGAGCGTGTCCGGCCAGTGGCGAACCGTTGGCCTGTTGGATATCAAACAGCTTGCGCCGAACATGCGCCCAGCACCCGGCTTCCTTGATCTCGCCACTATTGTACAGACGATTGAAACCGGCATAGGCATCAGCCTGTAGTGTTCCTCTAAACATTGCCAGGTGCCGGTACGGATGCTTGCCTAAATGATCGGGCGTATAAGCAAACCACACCGCCGGGGCAGTGGTTTGACCGGCCGGCCGTTCATCCCGCACATACGTCCACAAGCGGCCTGTTTTCGTTCGGCCTCTGCCTGGTTCCAGCACCGGCACCGGCGTATCGTCGGCGTGCAACTTGGAAGCGCTCATCACATACCGGCGCACTGTTTCGGTCAGCGGTTCCAACAGCTTGCTGGCAGAGCCGACCCAATCGGCGAGTGTAGACCGTTCCAGTTCCACACCTTGCCGGGCGTAAATCTCCGATTGCCGATGCAGCGGTAAATGGTCGGCGTACTTCGATACCAGCACATGCGCCAGCAAACCAGGACCTGCCAGGCCACGTGCAATCGGCCGGCTGGGAGCCTCCGGCTGCAGGATCACATCGCACTTGCTGCAGCACATTTTTAAGCGAATATGCCGGATTACTTTGAAACTGGCCGGTACCCATTCCAGCAGTTCCGAAACATCTTCGCCAAGTTTCTGCAACTGCGCCCCGCAGGCCGGGCAATCTTGCTCCGACGGAACATGCGTTTCCACTTGACGCGGAAGATGGGCTGGTAAGGGGCGACGAACCGGTTTGCGAACCGCAGCCAAAACGCCGGCCTGCGCTGGTTCCAGTTTGCGTTCTAACTCTTCCAGTTGCGCTGCTTTGCTGCATTCCAGATCTTCCAACTCGAGTTCCAGTTGTTCCACCTGGCGCTCGATGCGCTCCGACTTCGGCCCAAACTGCATGCGCCGCAAGTGCGCAATCATGGTCTGCAGACGCTCGATAACGGCACGCTGTTCGATGACCATCGCGCGCAACGAATCAGCATCGAGTGCGTTCAGATCCAATGGTGCAGCCGCAGCCACTTCCCAACTATGCCATGCTCGTCGACTGAAGGCAGTAGTGTTACCGAAACATTTCCACTGGTTCTTGTGGTGCGCTTAAACCGCCATCTCTGGCTTCCAGCTGCGTGCAGGCTGGCGCCAGTCGATGCCTTCGAGCAGCATCGATAACTGGGCACGGCTCAGCACTACGCTACCGCTCTCGGCTTTCGGCCATACGAACCGGCCGCGTTCTAAGCGCTTCGCAAACAGGCAAAGCCCGTCGCCATCCCACCACAACAGCTTAATCAGATCGCCGCGCTTGCCGCGAAACACAAACACGTGGCCAGCGTAAGGGTCTTCGGCGAGCGTGGTCTGCACCAGCGTACTCAAGCCGTCAAAGCCGCGGCGCAGGTCCGTCACACCGGCTGCAATCCAGATGCGGGCGTTTGCCGGCGGCGCGATCATCGCGCCAAGCACTCCAACACGGTTCGAAGAAGCGCTGTGTCTATGCAGTCGCTAAGCGTGATCCGCCCGCCCGGTGTTTCAATCACCACGCTGCTGCTGCGCTTCTGCTGCATCTCGCCCGACGGCATCGATTCCGCTACCTGGACCGGAATTAAACCTGCCGGCTTGCTCTGTTGAGCCGCCTGCCGTGCTTGTTTGTGCCACTCAAAAATCTGACTCGCATGCACACCATACATGCGCGCTACCGCATCCACCGTAGTGCCCTTTTTCAGCGATGCACGCACGATTCTCTCGCGCTCTTCCGCCGTCCACTTGCGCCGCCTTGCACTTACCCCGGGTGCCTTGTCGCTGCTCTCTACTGATGTCTCCATCCTCAAAGCATGCGCAAAGTTGCGCTGCTTCGCCAGACGGTACTGCCCGTCACTGCCCGTGCGCTTACGTTTGTTGTACGTCACGCCAGTTTCCAACAGAAAGCCCGAACTCGATTCTTCATCTGCAACATCTGTCGAACGGTCGAACCAACAAATGCCGATAGCGCAACGTGCGACGCCGATTCCGGATCGCCGTAGACGCCATGTGGCACTCCGGCAGAAGGTCACAACGCAAGCAGTCCGCAATCTTGCTGGCATCGATTCTGTCGTTCTTCTTCTTTGCTAGCGCGATCGCACGCAGCATCAGGGGATGAGCCACCTTCACCTGTGCTGCATGGCGGAAGCAGATAATCATAAACTCAACCTGTGAAGATTGTGGCTTCTATAGCGACCGTCCATGGCTGAGAAAGAGTCTTCATCCAGCCCGCTCAGTACGCGTCGCTGCGATTGTGCCTCGTTGTTGGATGTGACCAGTGACATCCTTCACGCAATAGCTGATCGTCTTCTTGTGAACGTCGAGTCCGATGTCATACATATGTTTGTCGAGGAGCCTCCGTCGTTGTTCTCTGAATCAACGTGCCGCTGAGGTCGGCCTTTTGTACACCACGCGCTCGCTCGACTTACATTCAAACAATTGGTCCGGTCCAGCTGCTCTACATCGACTCCGTCCGATGTTGAAATCAGCAATAATGACAGAAACGGCGCTTGTGAGGACATATTTGTCACCCCCCGATTGGTGCACGTTCCCAAGGAGCTGCTTCTGCTCGGGATCGCCACCTGTGTGACCGAATCGTCCACCCGGCATCTCATTTCCTGCGTTTCAACTGAATTAGGAGGGCTTGTCCCACCGCTACCGAAAGTGCTTCAGCACGTCGTCGAGCACGTGCTCCACTTTATCCTTGGCGGACAGGAGTTGAAGCGTGTGACGACACCGTTCGTTGGTGAGGTAGGTGGCTGCGAAAAACCAGCCGCCGTCCACCACAATTTCGGTTCCGCTGATTCGGAAACATTTCTCATTCTGAAGAACGTTCCAAGCATATAGCTGAGCAGAATCGGTTAGACTGACCTTGGTGCGCACTTCATCCGTGCTTTGCTGCTTGGGATTAGCCTTAGCATACGCGACGGCGCGAGCCCAGGGAATTGACCTGCTGATCAGGCATGGCCGCATCGTGGATGGAACCGGCAATCCGTCATTTCTCGGCGATATTGCTATTCGAGACAACCGGATCGTTGCCATGGGACACCTTTCCGCGGCGGCGGCTAAGAAAGAGATTGACGCCACCCGACTGACGGTCTCTCCGGGCTTTATCGATATCCATAACCATTCTGATTACACGCTGCTTGTGGACGGAGGCGCGCAAAGCATGATCCGGCAGGGTGTGACGTCAATGATCCTCGGCGAAGGAGAGTCGGCCGGACCCATCGGAGGCAGGCAGACAGCCTCGTCGCGGCGTGTCATACCCGGCGGCGGTGATCCCGACTGGAGTGACTTTAGCGCTTATTTCGCTCGCCTTCTCCGTCAGGGTATCTCCACAAATGTTGCCAGCTACGTTGGTTCGAGTCAGATATGGACCTATGTACGAGGCGAACGAGCCGGTCCACCGACGGCGGCCGAACTCGATCAGATGCGGCTGCTTGTCCGGAAGGCTATGGAACAGGGGGCACTGGGAGTTAGCAGTTCCCTCAGCGGGCCACCGGGCTCCTGGATTGATACCGCCACCCTGGTCGCCATGTGCCAGGCGGCCGCTCGCTACGGAGGAAGCTATTCGACGCACATGCGGAGCGAGGGACGGGGCGTTTTTGAATCCGTTGCGGAAGCCATCGATATCGGAAGGCGCGCCGGCGTGCCGGTGGATATCATTCACCTTAAAATCGCCGAGCACTCGATGTGGGGACAGATGCCGGAATTGGTCTCCAGCATCGCGCATGCCCGTGAGCAGGGAGTACAGGTTCAGGCGAACGTCTACCCTTATCGCGCTGGCCAGAACGATCTTGCGACCATCATTCCTCCATGGGCCCATGAAGGAGGTGATCAAGCATTCATTGCGCGGCTAAAGGATCCAACTCTGCGGCCGAGGCTGGAGAGCGAGATTTTGAACGGCATTCCCGGTTCAAGCTGGTACGACCACTACACGGCGACCGGAGGCTGGGATGGCATGCTGCTGGTGTCTCTGTCCAATCCGCAGTACAAGAAGTTTGAGGGCATGCATATGAATGAAGTAATTGCAGCCCTGAACAAACCCGCGATTGACGCGTTATTTGAGTTGCTCGAAGCGAATGGCGGGTCGGTACCGACTGTATATTTCCATCACTCGGAAAACGATATGCGATATGCCCTGCAGCAACCCTTCATATCGATCGGTTCAGATGGTACAGCAGTGGCGACCGAGGGCCCACTCAGCAGCGGACATCCGCATCCACGCTATTACGGGACGTTCCCGCGAGTGCTGGGGCGGTATGTTCGCGAGGATCACGTGCTGACGCTCGAAGAGGCAATTCGGAAGATGACATCGGCCAATGCAGCCAAGGTCGGAATCCTTGACCGAGGTATCCTGCGGCCGGGGATGATGGCGGACGTGACCATATTTGACGCCGCGCATATCATCGATATGGCCACCTACGAAAAACCTCACCAGTACGCGACCGGCGTCGAGTATGTCATCGTCAACGGACGAGTTGTTCTCGATCATGGCCATCATACAGGCGCACGGCCGGGAGTCATTTTAAAGCGTCAAGATGCCGGTGGAGTCCACCGATAATGCGCACAACGGCACCGAACGCCTGTGCGCCTGTAAACGCGCGGCGGATCAGAGCGTTACATTTAGAAATGCAGTTTCAGACCGAATTGGATCTCGCGCTGTGGCAGCACGGTTGAGGTAATGACCCCGGTTGCGCCGGGTCCGTCCGTAATGTAATTGTCGGGTTGCGCGAAGACCGGATGGTTGAAGGCATTGAAAAACTCTGCCCGGAACTCCAGGTTCTGACGTTCCGTGATGTCGAACACTTTGCGAAGGGCGAAATCAGTGGAGACCCCGCCCGGCCCGATCAGGACATTTTTTCCGGCGTTGCCGAATGCATAACCGGACGGCAACGGAAAGCAAGTCGCATCGAACCAATTATCGGGCGAACGCTGAGCGGACGGCAGGTTTCCGTCGCAGGTGCGATCCGTTCGAACTAAGCCGATGGAGCCGGTATTCGAAGGGTCGTATCCCATCAGAGGCGAAAAGTAAAATCCGCTTCTGACGGTGAAAATGCCGCCGAAGTGCCACCCCCCGACTAATAAATCCCCAATCCGGCTGGAGTTGACAAACCGCTGGCCCTTGCCGATAGGGAGTTGATAGTCGAAGCTCGAGACCCAACGGAACTTCTCGTCGAAGTCGGAAGGTCCTCGATCGGCCGCGACATTGTAGGAGTTTTGCGGCCAGGGAGAGGAACAGCAGATCTCCGGTTGATCGTTCAACGACTTGCTATACGTGAAGGAACTGAGGAACATGAGCCCGTCCGAGAGCCGTTTCTCGCCCTTGAGCTCGAGCGCGCTAAAGCTCGAATTGCCGCGGTTCACGATATCGGTGAACGGCCCGTATTGGGGATACGGCCGCCGGGACTGAATATCGCCGGGTCCGGGAATTGCGTCCTGGTTCGGATCGAGAAGCGTCTGCAAATGCGTCGATTTCGAACCGACGTAGGCCGCTTCGAACAGAATGTTTCCGGGAAGCTGCTGCTGAACATTCAAATTCCACTCGTCGAGAACCGGAGCGTGAAGATGAGAACCGACTCCGGAGCCGGAAGCCGTTACACTCGCATCAATTGCCTGGCTCGGATTGAGCGGGGGAAATCCTCCGGAAACCGTCAGAACCGGTGTAATGCCATCGCTCACGAACGTGGGTTGATAGAAGAACGGAAGGTTGTAAGCAAGCTGGAGCGGATCGCCGGTACGGATCTCCTGATAGCTGAAGAAGCGGCCGTAGCCTGCCCGGATCACAGTGTTCTTGACAGGGTTCCAGGCGAGGCCCAAACGCGGGGCGAAGTCGTTTTTATCCGTGGTAACCAGTCCATCGGAAGCGCCATTTTGGCCCGCGGCGATCACTTGTCCGGTTGCGAAATCAAAATTACTTTGTTGGTTGTGGGCCTCCGTGATAGGAGTCGTGTAATCGTAGCGAACACCCAGGTTCAGCGTCAGCGTCGGCGAGATCTTAAAATCATCCTGAATGAACCCACCGTAAGTTTGCTGGCGATTTCCGAAGTACGTCAGGGTGGAGATGGTGGAAGTGGTGGGAAGGCCGAGCAGCATGTCTGCCAGACCATTCCCGCTCCCGTCTCCCGAAAAGGGCGAGTCGGCGGTAAACTCCCCTGTGAAGGAGAAGGCGCCGCGAGGTTGGCCGATCTGGAAGAGATTGAACTGGCTGAAGCGAATCTGCGGACCCATCTTCAGCGTGTGTCGTCCATGAACGATGCTGAGCGTGTCGCCGTACTGGAATTCCTGGCTCGTGCTGGTCGTCGGCGTGTAACCGGGCTCGCCGACGGTGTGATAAGCGCTGATCTGGAATAGAGTGAGTCCATTGATCGTCGCATTATTCGGAACACCTGGGACGGCTAGGCCAGCCGGCGGATATTGCTGGCCGTAGGCAGGGGTGTTGCTGACATAATGCGTCCGGTTAAACCCGGCGCGGACCTCATTCACCATGGTCGGCGTGATGGTAAACGTATAGCCGATGACGGCGCCATGACTGGAAGCGATGTAATTGCCGGTGCTGTAATGGCCGCCATCCGCCAATCCCGGGAGCGGAGGCTGCTGAAAGCGATCTGTGTCTCCTATGGAATAGCGAGCAAAGATTTGCTGCCGCTGAGAGATGTTGTAATCCACGCGCGCATCGCCCTGATCTATTTGTTCGTTCCCGGCGGCGTTTATGACGTAATTGTTCTGGAGCGCCCCGGGGACATTCGGCAGCGGATATAGCTGAGCCACCGCGTGGCTGATCGGGTCGAGCTGCGAAGATGGAATGATGTTTCCCGTGTAGGGCGTCCGTACCGTCTGTCCATTGACCATGGTCGTAGTTGCGGGATTATAGATCACGGTTCCACTGCTGAGAAGAGCGCTGAAGTCGCCGCCAATTTCGGCCGGCGTCGGAACGGTAGAGATGCTGGGCTGGGAAGTGCCGATCCGCGTTCCCTGATAATCCACAAAGAAAAATAGCTTATTGCGCGCAACGGGCCCTCCCAGCGTTCCGCCAAACTGATTCTGGCGGAATGGCGCCTTGGGCTCCCCCGCCGGCTCGAAGAACTGGCGTGCATCGAGCGCGGCATTGCGCAGGAATTCGAACGCCGTCCCGTGAAAGGCGTTGGTGCCTGATTTGATGGTGGCGTTGATCACGGCGCCGCCACTGCGGCCGAACTCCGCAGAGTAATTGCTGGTTTGCACCTTGAATTCTTCGATAGCATCAACGTTAGTCTGGAGGATATTGCCAGCGTTATCGTTTGAGTTGTTGTCGACCCCGTCAAGCAGGAAGTTGTTCAGATTGCCGCGGGTCCCGTTGACCGCAAATGCGCCTCCGGCGTTACCGTTGGTTGGGGACGTCGCGCCATTGATGCCTCCGCCGTTTTCGGTGATCTTCACGACTCCTGTCGTCAGAGTCGCCAACTGTGTGTAGTCACGGCCGTTCAAGGGGAGACCGGTGATCTGCTGGCTGGCGATGACGCTGCCGAGCGCGGACGACTCAGCATCGATGATCGGCGCTGCCGCCTCCACATTTACGGTCTCATTCACCGAACCCACCTGGAGCGCGAAATCCACCCGGAGCCGGTCCTGTACCTGAAGCACAATTCCGATGCGCTTTTCGGTCTTAAACCCATGCGCCTCCACGGTGATGGAGTAATTCCCGATACGCAAGGGAGTCGCAATATAGCTGCCTTGCGTATCCGTCTTCGCGGAAGTTGACGTGTCAGTGCCGACCCGGGTCAACGTGACGGCGGCATCCGGAACGACGGCCCCGCTGCTATCGACCACAGTGCCGGCAATCGTTCCCATGTCGGCTTGTCCATTCGCCGGAGTCGGAGCGACTATCGTCGCGACCAAGACACAACCTAGTGCCCAGAGACTTCTTTTCATACGTTGCTCCTTGAGGATCCCGGAAAGAATTCACTGGATGGCCAGTAGTTTGAAGAAGTCTAGTCCGAAAGGAATCGCAATGTCAAGAAAACATTCTGGCCCTTTCACAAAGATTTCACGCCAACCGTCAAAACTTTCAGAAGTGACGTTCCACCGAATGGCACGCTCGTTCCATCTGGGATAACCTACCCTCATGAGGGCCGCTGTTTTTCTTGTCCTGCTTCTCGGCGAAGCGGTCTCGGCCCAAACAACTTCCTTCTCCGATCGTCTGTATCCGATTCTCAAAAATGCTGGATGCCCGAACTGCCACAACAGCAATGGCGTCGCATCGGCCACACGGCTCCATTTTCCAGATGCTTCGGTATCAATGGCCCGCGCGGAAGCCTTCGGACGATCACTGGTCCGGTTGGTGGATCGCGATCATCCTGAAGAATCGCTGCTGCTGAAAAAGCCCACGCACCGGATTCCGCACGCCGGCGGCGAACGCATTAAACCGGGCAGCCCGGAAGAGGCGGTGCTGATCGACTGGATTCGTTTTCTGGCGGCGATGCCGGCCAACGAATTGGCGGCAGCGCTGAAATACGACGAGGCCGGCCCGGAAACAGAGCGCCGCCAAGGGGCGGTCTTGCGGCGGCTGACGAACAGCCAGTACAACCACAGCGTGCGGGACTTACTGGGAGACCAGACCGAGCCAGCGGATCAGTTTCCGCCTGAGGATTTCGTCAGCGGCTTCAAGGATCAATACGACGCGCAAAATCTATCGCCACTGCTCGAAGAAGCTTATAGCAGAGCGGCTGAGAAGCTCGCACAGAATGCCTTCCGAAACGGCGACCAGCATCAACTAATCCCCTGCAAGCCAAGTCGCGGCTGCCGCGATCAATTTGTCAAAGAATTTGGACGAAAAACTTTCAGAAGACCGCTTACCGAGGGAGAACTTCGACGGTACGTGTCGCTGTTCGATCGGGAGAACGCGTTCCTCCCGGGCGCGCAACTGGTAGTGGAGGCAATGCTGCAGTCTCCCAACTTCCTCTTCCGGCTGGATGAGACGACCAACCTGCTCTGGAAGTCCTATGCGACGGCGAACCGCCTTTCCTATTCTCTCTGGGACAGCATGCCGGATTCTGCGCTACTGGATGCCGCCGCGCGAGGAGAATTGTCATCGACGGCGCAGATCGAAGCGGCGGCACGGCGGATGCTGCGAGATCCGCGAGCCCATCAGGCGCTAGACGAATATATCTCCGAATGGCTTCGCTTCGACAGAGTGATTAACAGCAGCAGGGAGCATCGGCGTTACCCCAAGTTCAGCCGCGAAACCGCGATTGCGATGACGGAAGAAGCGCAATTGTTTGTCTCCGACCTGGTCTGGAACGATCGCGATTTCATGGACGTCTTCAGCGCGAATTACGGATTTGTTAATGCGGATCTCGCTTCCATCTATGGCGTGGCTGCTCCGTCGCAGGACTTTGCACGCGTTGTCTTCCCCTTGCAATCTGAGCGGGCGGGTCTTTTGGGACAGGCACTTTTCCTGTCGCTTTCGGCAAAACCGGACGACAGTTCGCTGACCGGACGCGGTCTGTTCGTCCGAGAGCAGTTTCTTTGCCAACACGTGCCACCGCCGCCCGCGGGAGTGAACACGAATCTGGCTCCCTCCACCGAGGCGCACCCGCAGACCAATCGCGAACGAATGGGCGAGCACGCAAGCAATCAGTTCTGCGCCACTTGTCACAATCTAATCGATCCGATCGGCGTTGGATTTGAGAAGTTCGATGCGGTAGGCGCGAGACGCGATCAATACCAATTGCTGTTCTATGGAGGGCATGGAACGCACCAGCCTCCGAAATCCGTCAATCTCACGATCGACACCAAAGGCTGGGTAGCCGGCATTCCCGATTCGAATTTCTCCTCACCGCGCGAACTTGGGGACATTCTCGCGAAGACGCCACTCTGCCAGGAGTGTATCGTGAAACAGTACTTTCGTTACGTGGCTGGCCGGATGGAGACCCCGGCCGACACTCCTCTCATCCGAAGGGTCCTCGAAGACTTTCGGCAGTCTAATTTTCACTTTCAGGAACTCATGATCTCGCTGGTTCGCAATCGCGAGGCTTTGATAGAGACAAAGAACGTGTATGTCGCAAGTAATCACAAAACGCCATAGAATTTCCCGCCGAAAGCTTTTGAAAGGTGTTGGTGCCTCGATAGGGTTGCCTCCTTTGGTTTCGATGTTCAATGCGGCGGGCTCCGCGTACGCGGCGGAAGTAAGCCCATCGGGAGCGATGAAGGAAGCGGCGATAGAGAGCCGCTTCGTTCTTTGGTTCAACGGCAACGGCATTCCCGAGCGTTACTGGATTCCCGCGGAGACCGGCGCGAATTACCGGCTAACACCATGTCTGACACCGCTGGCGCCATTCCGCGACGACGTTCACGTCATTTCGGGTCTCGATAATTTCGCGGCAGGTTTGCCGGGCCCGGGGAACGGGCATCACAATTCGATGAGCGGCCTTATGACCTGCACACGGTTCAGTGGCCGTGGCGCCAGTGGCCCCTCTATTGATCAAGCGATAGCCGCGAAAATTGGAGGCGAGTCGCGTTTCCGGTCTTTGCAGATCGGCGTGGCTCAGGAATCGTTCGGGGAAAGCATCCAGCGCAACATGAGCTGGTCGGGTTTCGAACGTGCCCTTCCGCCCGAAATGTTGCCCGATCGCCTATTCGACCGCCTCTTCGGCCACCGCGAAAAGGGGTGGATAAACCGTAAGCGCAGCGTTCTCGATGCGGTGATGGAGGATGCCGCCGCGCTAAAGAAGGAGCTTCCCAAAGACGACCAGTTGCGCGTGGAGGAGCAGATGGCTTCGGTGCGCGATGTGGAGCGTGCCATAACGACTCTTCCGCCCGAGTATCGAAACATCAATCCTCCCGAGTATGAAGACATGAAGGATTGGCCTCGCATTGCAAAGCTGCAGAGCGACTTGCTGGCGCACGCGCTAATCACACGCCAGACCCGCGTCGCGTCCTACATGCTTACCAAGTGTCAGAGCATTTGCCGCTTCCCTTGGCTTGGCTATACCGCAGCCCGTCATCATGACTACACGCATGCGGACGGCAGGGCTCCAGGGGCCGACGGGGTGGAAGGGCAACGCATCATGCGCGATATCTGCCGCTGGCACGTGGAAGAGTTCGCTTATCTAGTCGGACGGCTGAAGGCCACACCCGAAGGAGACGGCACTCTGTTGGACCATTGCTGCCTGGCCTACGTGCACGAACATGCGGAGGCAAATCCGCATAAAAATAACGGGCTCGCCATGATCGTAGCGGGACATGCGGGACGCTTGGCTACCGGCAGATACACCGAAACAACCGGCACGGTGGCTGATCTCTATGTCACCCTCGCCGACGAGGTTCTCGGAGCTGGGCTTGGCACATTCCCGACTTTCAACCGCAAGCTGACCGAGATACTTGCCTAGTTCATCTCCACTGTTCCAGTCTCGTGCTTGGGAGTGGACGCCGCGTGAAGGATGCGACAGTCGGGGCGGTCTCTCCTAAACTTTTCGAGTCCGGCCGTGCTTACTTTCGTGCCGGTAAGATCCAGAACCCGAAGCGCTGGCATAGCGGCCAATGCCGGGAGAGCATCGTCTCCAACCTGGCCACAATCGTGTAAGTCCAACAGTTCCAGGTGAGGCAAGCCTTTGATGGTGTTGAGCCCGCGTGCACTGATGAGTGTCTGCTGTAGTCTTAAGCGCCGCAGCGCCTGCAGAGTCGCAATCGCCTCGACGCCCGGTTGGGTCAAGCTGACAAACCAGGGCCCGGAGTCCGTTCGCTGCACGCCGCCTAGATTTAGCATCGTCAGCCCCGGTAGTTGCCGCAGCGCCTGAAGTCCCGCGTCGGTAAGTTTGTCGCCGCCGAGCGTGAGCTCTCTCAGCTTGGTTAGCGAGGTTAATGATTCGAGACCAGCGTCGGTGACCTGTACACTTCCGATGTTCAACGCTTCGAGAGAAGTGAAAGTGGAAATTTGCTGCAGCGCGCTATCGGTGATTTTCGTGCCCTCGAGATTGAGCCGTGTGAGATGTTTCCAGGTTTTCATCGCGGCTATACCCTGATCCGTAATCAGCTCGGCATAACGAAGATTTAAATCCGTTATTGCGGGCGCGCTCTTTAACTGCCGCAGCCCATGATCGGTGATGCGGGTTTCGGATAGATCGAGCCGGGTCATGGCTGGAAGTGCCGCGAGGCTCGCCAGATCAGAGTCGCCGGCCCAAGTCGCTCGCAGATCCACAGCCGTTACCGATCCTCGCCCATCACGAGTCACAACGCCGCCAGCGTCGGAGACCCATGCAAGCGAATCCACCCCGCCTGCCCCGGCTGTGGACGCCAACAAAGGGAGTAGAAGTAGAAAAGTCGGGCGCATCGCTATCCTCGTCCCCGCCGAGCAGGCAAAGTGGAATCGCGATCGAAGACAATGGCACACTCAGGCAGCGCCGTTTTGAGGCGCGCCAAGCCCTTTTCAGTGACAAGGGTGTGATACAGGTTCAAACTTTTCAAGGCGCGCATGGACGAAAGATTCTCAACCCCGGCGTCAGTCACCTTCGCCATATTGAGGTGCAGTTCGCGCAATTTGGGAAGGCTCTTGAGTGAATCCAGAGCGTGGTCGTCTACGCTCGTGTAGTCGAGATTCACGACCGTAAGGCTGGTGAGGGCGGCGAGCGCTGTAATCCCGGCATCCCCGGTAGCCGTTCGTACCAGATCCAGACGCTCCAGATGCGGTAGGTTGGAGAGGCTTGCGAGGCCCTTATCCGTGAATCTGCAGCTATTCATACCAAGCTCGCGCAAATTGGAAAGCTTGCCGATGGAGCGTAGGGCAGCGTCTCCAACGTCAGTTCCATTCAGTTGAAGAACTTCAAGTCGATCCAGCTTCTCGATGGGCTGAGCTCCTGAATCGGTGACGTCCGTATAGCTAAGGAAGAGCCGTTGCAGGCCGCGCATCTCAGCGATTTGCTTTAGTCCGTCGTCGTTCACTGGCGCGCTTGTCAAGTCGAGCTCCGATACTGATGCAGAGGAGTTCAACTTGGCCAGTCCGGATCCTTGCACGAGAGTGCCAGATAGCTGAAGAGAGCGAAGCTCCCGAAGATTGGCCAGAGACGCCAGACCAGCGTCAGAAACGGTTGTACTGTTGAGACTCAACGCATGCAAAGACGAAAGGGGCGACAGGGATAGGAGACCGAGATCGCCGATCTGCGTCGCGCCAAGGTCTAGACGCTCCAGACCACCCAGTCCGCTCAGATTTGTCAACTGTGCATCGGTAATCGAGGTAGAGGCCAGCGAAACCGCCACCAGCTTGCCACCGCGCAATTCGGCCTTTCCTCCCAGCCGCCGAACCCAATCGGCAATGGCTGGATCCCCCCGGCCAACCGGCGCCGCGGCCAGAGCCTTGCCAGATCCGGCAGGTGCACCGCCTTCGAACTCGACCCGGCATTGGGGCTGAGCCGACTTGAACGCATCCACGCCACCTGGGGTCACCCGACTATAGCGAATATCCAGCGAGGTAAGTTCCTTCAGTTCCCCCAGCTTGGACAATCCCGAATTGCTCACATGGCTGCGATAGAGATTCAACTCACGGAGCTGCGGCATGCGGGCCAAAGTGTCTATTCCGGCGTCCGTGATTTCTGCTCCAAGCAGGTTCAGCTTACGCATCGCCGTCAGATCGCGAAGATATGCAATACCGCGGTCAGTCACGCCCACCCCATATAGATCCAGTTCCTGAAGACCGGTCAGAGCTCGCAGATGCTTTAGACCTTCGTCGGTAATGGGAGTGTTGCGCAAATAGAGCCGGCGCAGGTTCTTCAGACTCTGCAATGTGCCCATTCCACTGTCGCCGAAATTGGGCGCGTCACTCAGATCAAGCGACTCAAGGTGGACGAAAGGCGTGAGATCCGGTGTTTTCACAGTGGATTGCGAAAGCCGCAGCTCCCGCAGCTGTATCAGCGGCGCTAGATAAGAAATGCCTTTGTCGTCCACGTTGTAAGTGGGAAGGAAGTGGAGGCTGAAGAAAAGACGCCGTAGATTCGTCAATCCCGCAAGGTGCTTCAGTGCAGCATTTGCGTCGAGTGGGCTGTCGGAAAAAGGAGTGAATATCGGTCCCGGCAGCGACAGTTCGGTGAGGCTGCTTAGACCCGTTAACTTCGCCAGATCCGCGGGGTCGATCATCGTACCAATTAAGTCAACAGAGGTCAGTTGAAACGGTTCAGCAGGTAAATTTTTCAGATCACTGATTGGCTGGCGCTGGTCATTGACCATCACGCGGCCGCCTTCGCGCAGAATCCATTCGGCCACCTGACGTTCCGGTAAGTGGGAGGCGCCTGCGAGCACTTGGGAAGACGCGATGGCTTGGCACAGGACCATGACAGACCCGCAAAGCGCAATTCTTCGCATGCCGAACGTTTTGAGCAGTCCCTTCAAGATGATTCTCAAATTATAGGTTTTGCTGCTCCAGATCATGCTTCATCGATGGCACGTGCCACTCGGTAAGCAGAGCGTGTAGCAGCTTCCATTCCCCAATTCATGTTGTCGCAATAAGCTCCGGCGAAGTAAACGCGTCCTATCGGTTGAATGCTTGCCGGCCAGAATTTTTTTAACTCCCCGGGCCGGTAATCGCGCGCCTGGCATGCCATAGCCCATTTGTCCAGCTGCCAATCGACCGCCATGACGTTGTCGATATCCACCGATTTGCCGGGATAGTAACGTTTGAAGACGCCATACGCCATGCTGGCGCTGACACCTCCCTGCGCGGTGCCGATCAACAGGCCGCGGCCGGTCGGCACATCCTGCGCCATCGGCCAGAGCGGTCCAAGTAGCGGACTGCCGAACTCCATATTCCCGCTATACCCGTCGCGCTTCCAGAATTTCGTTCGCGACTGGAAAATCGGCCGGGTTTCTACGGTGTAAGGCATGTTCGCGATGGCGTATTGCTTGTTATCGGGCCAAGCGGGAGTTACTGCAATTACCCGCAGCATAATGGCGCTCATACAACAGACGAGGTAATCCGCGTCGAACTTTTTTTCTTCACCATTCTCACGGCATACGACGACGACACCCGATTCGACATGCCGGATATCTGTCACTGCGCAGTTCTTCCGAATGCGATTTCCCAGACGAATGGCGAATGCGTCCGGAAGCATCTGATTCCCACCCTTCAGCCGGAAAAGCTCGCGTGGGTTTGAAGGCACTCCCCGTAGCCTGAGAATCGCCTGCCTCCAAATACCGTGGAGAGCCGAATCGTCAGAGCCAATGCTCTCGATGGCAGCGGACGAAGCACCGTCTTGTCGTAAAAGGCCGGTGACAGTCTGCGCGTCCAAGGAATCCAGACCCACGCCAAAGGGCTGGTACTCATCAGTGATCTTCTCCATGTAGCGTCCGAAATACAGGTCCGACAGATCGCCGTCCGGATGAGAGGTGAGATAAGCAACCTCGCGCTGATTGAAGCCCCGTGCCTGTAAAACCCTGGCCGATTGCGCTTCCGATTCGGGAATCATTCGCCCATCCACAACCTGCAGCACATTCTCCCGATGGGGATACGGCAATACCGGCAGATCGAATTCTTTTACATAGCGGTGAAAGAGTTCGTAACCTGGCTTGGTGAAATGTTCGGCTCCGGCATCAGCGTAGAGTCCGTCGGCAAGGCCTTCACGGACTGTCCTCACGTGGCCCCCTACGCGACCTGAGGCCTCGAGAACAATCGTTTCGTGCCCCCGCCTGGTCAACTCCCACGCACATGTCAGACCGGCCAGACCTGCCCCTGCGACAATAATTCGCTTTTTCGGGACGGCGGCAATTCCGCGCGCCGGTGAAAGAACATCGACCAGCAAAGCAGAGAGCTTGAGAACGTCTCGTCGATTGAGGGAAGGCATTTTGCTCAGGCCCTGACGAAGATCGTCGGGCGCATTTTCATTTGACTACGTTCGCTCTATAACACTCCCGCCTGTTGTCGATCGATACTAAACCCTTCGCCGTAGAACAAAGCCGACGGCGTGGAGGCGACCGACTGAAACCCTATTCTGGAATCTCGAAGCTGACCTGCGCCAGTGATCGTCGAAAAAAGCGCGATAGGAATACAAGGTAGATCGCACCCGCCCCAAGCCAAAGGAAGCCCACAATTTTGGCTTTTCCGCTAAGGCTCATCCAAACATAGCTGCAGATGACGGCTCCGGCGAGTGGGAACAGCAGGTTGTATACGAAGCCGCTTCCAGTTCGACGTTTGAGCCGGATGTAGTAGTGCTGAATAACGCTTAAGTTCACGAGCACGAATCCGGCAAAGGCGCCGAAATTTAACAACTCAACAGCAATCTGGAAGCGAAGAAGGAGCGATCCTGCAAGCGATACCAAAGAAACCGCCCAGATGGCTCGCGTTGGCGTGGCATACCGGGGATGAATGTACGAAAAAATCGTCCGCGGTATCACGCCGTCGCGGCCCATGGCGAACAAGAGTCTGGAAGCACCTGCTTGGCCCGTAAGCGCGCTGGCTAAGCCAGCGACCAACAGCACAAAAGTCAGCAAGCCGAACATAAGAGTGCCACCAATCCTTGCGCCTAAATCTAGTATGGCAGTGTCCGAATTGGGGAAAGTATTGTAGTTCGACCAGGCAAGTGACGCCAGATAGACGGTCAGGACACAGATCATCGTTTGCAAAATGCAAACCAGAACTGTGGCAAAGCCGATATCTCGCTTTGGATTAACGGTGTCTTCGGCAAGCGTCGATATGGCGTCGAACCCGATATACGAGAGCGTCGCAATTGCGGCCCCCAACATCACCGGGCGGAGCGAAAGCGTTTCCGGCTGAATGAGACTTCGAGCCGATAGCAGGGCGCCAATCCCGGAATGTGAAACAACATAGGTCGCAGCCAGGCCTATAAACAAAATTGCGCAGCCGGTCATCACGATCATCATGGCGGTGTTGGCCCTGGCCATGACACGAATGCCGCGAACGTTAATGATCGTGATGCCGGCGGTGAAAAGAACAACCCAAACGTAATAGCTGATCGAGGGCAGTAGGCGCGCAGCGGTAAGCGCGGCATAAATGATGCTGACAAGCGGAATCAGGAAATAGTCGAGGATCATCGCCCAACCGGCTAGAAAGCCAACGAAGGGCGTTAAGGTTTGCTGAACGTAGGTATACGTCGAACCGGCGGAGGGGAAAGCGGTTGCCATTTTCGCATAGCTGCCCGCGGTAAAAAGCATTGCGACCATCGCCACCAGGTAACTCAATGCGGCATGGCCTTTTGATACCTGCTGGATGATGCCGTAAACCGGATAGGGTGCAGTTGGAGTCAGAATGACCAGGCCGAAAAGAATCAGATCGGCCCGCGTCAGAACCTTTTTGATACGAGGCCCATTCATCAGCTTCGCTTGGCCTGTCGCGCCGCATGGTTTGGTTCGCCGGAAGTAAACAAGCTCTGAAAGGGAAGTGTTGCAGCGCCAATAATAGTCGCCTGGCCGCCAAGACTTGACGGAAGCATAATTAAATGCCGGAAATTAACGACCTCTTTCTCCCTGGGAAACTGATCGCGTATCAACTTCGCCACAAGCGGCCAAGCTTCGTTGAGGGGCGAATCGAGCACGATGGTGTCGGAATTCAGCCCCCAAGCCACATTCGCGAGGCCGATGCCAAGATAGCGGCAGGTTTTCGTAAGAGCCTCAGCCGCCGCTTTGTCGCCTCCGAGTGCGAGTTGGCAAACTTTACGGACGCGAGATTGCCTGTCACTTCCACCTGCGGATGTGCGTTTCCCAATGAGGGCAAAGTAGCGCTCGCAAAGAGCCGCACTAGACGCCAACTGTTCCAAGCAGCCGGGGCGGTCGAGTTGTGCGGGACCGCCATCATCGGAAATAACCATTTGACCGAATTCTCCAGCAGCATGAGCGGGCCCGGAGTACAGTTTCCCATTTAAAACGATGCCGGTTCCCACGCCGTCGTCCACCATCACGAAGAGCAGAGATTGGCTGTTTCGCACTTCCGGCAAATTTCCGTAATGAAATTCCGCGATGGCCGCAAGCCTGACGTTGTTGTCGATTTGAACCGGAATCTTTAAGATCTGGTGCAAGCTCTCCTGCACAGGCACTCCGATCCAGGATGGAAGATTGCCAAACTCCACTATTCCGGTTTGGCTATTAACGATGCCCCCGACGCTGACGCCAATACCCTCGACCTGACTCCTGCCGTGTCGCTCGGTGAAATCCTGAAAACAGCGAGCAGTCACTGCTAACGCTTCACCCGGCTTAGATGGCGTTTCGACACTAACGACTTCGACAATCCTCCCGGAAAGCGTAACCGCGGCAACGCGGATCTCTGAACGGCGAATTTCCACGCCGATACCCAGGCGGCGCTCATCCAGGCGAAGCCTTGTTCCCGGCCGTCCTCCGGTGGAAGTTTCTGCGCCGTCTTCGCGGACTAGCCGGCGCTGGATTAGTCCTGACGTGATTCTGGAAATGCTTCCTTCCGTCAAGCCGCTTCGACGCGCCAAATCAGCCCGTGACATGGACCGATGCTGGCGCAAAAGTTGAAGAATGACCGCGGAGTTAGCGCCCCGAACCGTCTTCGGTCTTAAAATGCCGTTCTCTTTTGAGGAACCTGCGCACAAGAGACTCGCCGGCCGCGGCGAAGTCCTCCGAGTTTCTCTTTTGTCTGGTGCCGCGTCTGACGGCTTGTGCGTTTTTGACAAGACTTTGATGTTACTTACTCTCAGCGCAGTCGCGCCGGCTTCAGCGTCCATCCTTGCAGCCGCGCGAGTTCCAGCAGTTCTTCGGGAGCAAATCCTTCCGGATGGATTGGCCATCTGAACGAGCCTGCTGCGTCGGTCGAGATGTATTTTTCGAATTCAACTTTACCGTATGCCACCTGGACCGGGCCCGCAGAAAGCAGATGGCCCGCAAGCGTTGCCGCGAAATCTACAAGCGATAACGTCTTTGAACCGACAAATACTTCACTCGGCAGGCGATGGTTGGTTTCGATAAACGATTTTACGTCCCGCAGGGACGCATCGAAGAGAAAACCGGGAATCGTCGCGTTCGTATAAGTTGTCGTTCCGCGGCTTGTCGGCCCGTCGACATACTGCGCGGGGAGACCCAGCAGTTCAAGAAGAATGTCCGCCGACGAAAGGTCGCCCGCCGGCAGCGACAAAAAATTGATGCGTTGCTTGAAATGGCTGGCCAACATAAGCTTGTCGGCAACCGGCGGCGTCGGGTTGGCATAGATGCGCAGAAGGTCGTTCGCCGTGACAAATTCAACTCGAGGAATCGACTTCGCATGCGCCACGTAAGCCGCCAAAATCCGGAAACAACGTTCTGCATCTTCCTTTGAGCGGCGTTTGGGCAGCACCCACTCCTCTCTAGGCCGCGCGGCTCCTTTAGCGAAGTTGACTGCGTCCCAAAATTCCGTATGCACCATCTCGGTCGGATGGTAAACGGTGCTGATCAAACCGCCGCCGGTTTCGGCAAAGTGCTTGGCCGCGCCGTCAAATTGGCTAAAGGCTTCGGACTCCCTTCCGGGGTGATCGATATCCGCGCGAATCTGATACGGACCCATGCTATACACGTAGAGCAAACCGCCGTACCAAACCGGCTGATTGTTGTAGCCGAGCTGGGTTCCTTCGTCCAGATAAACATGGACGCCCATCCTCCGCAAAGCCACGTTCGACTGAGGCGCCCAGGAGGATCCGGGTTGGCCATAACAGACGGGAGTGATGCCGAAAATGCGTCCCACATCTTCGAATCCTCCACGCTGCCTACGCTCGAAATCATCAGCCCCTTCTAACAGGCCAAGATGTTGCAGGCTCACTGCTGGCGCGGGCTGAATACTGTGCCAGTCGGAATGGTAGCCGATGCAGTGCTTGCCAAGGGCTTGAATAACGTCGGTCCGGCCGCGCTTCTCCAGTACCCGCGCCTTTTCGCCGACTACCTTGAAGGTTCCTTGAACGCCGAGCGCGGTCAGATCGTTTGCAATGCGGAGAGCGGCATCGTCGGCGATGGGATCGATGTAGTCCTCAGTGTCGAACCAAAGAACAACATAGGTCACGCCTTGAGCCATAGAGAGAGTCGTAAACAAGAAGAACAACAGAGAGCAACGGAAAATAAAAGCCTGAGCCATGTGGATGATCTTTCTTACCGTTAGCAGGAAACAATAAGCGGCACTCGGAAAAATCGTTTGACTTCTGCTTCCAGGCGATATATTTTTGATGAAAAGTTTATTGCGATGCGCAAGAAAGCAGTATAGACTCTTTTACCAGGTATTGCCATCGCCTTCCCCGTCGCACGCCCGGGAGCCATGCGTCTCCGCAAACAAATCGAAATAAGAGGATCGCTAAATGGAAGGTTCTGAGTTGCAAATGACAGTAGGAAACGGCAGCAATCGGAGAAGAAATCCGGGTGTTTGGATTCCGATTGTCGCGCTGCTTGCCAGCCTCGTTCCAGTTCGCTTCGTTTACGGGCAAGCAGTGGGAAACATTTCCGGGTACGTCAAGGATGCAAGCGGAGCAGCGGTCCCAGGTGTCGCCGTAACAGCGGTGATGAATGAACAAAAGACGAGCCGACCGTCGCAAACCGACAGTTTGGGGTTCTACAGTTTTGTCGGACTGCTTCCGGGACACTATCAGCTTACTTTCGAGGCGAAGGGTTTTCAAACTCAGGTGCGATCGGGAATAGAACTCACCGTTGGACAGGATTTGCGCGTGGATGCGGGGTTGGTTGTCGGCGAAGTGCAGACGAAGGTAGACGTGGGCGCGACCACTCCATTGGTGGACACCGTCTCATCGACTCTGTCCGGTTTGATCGACGATCGCCGGGTCGTGGACCTGCCGCTGAACGGACGGAACGTCATTGGACTGGCGTCGATCCTCCCGGGTGTGACCAACGTGAACGCTCCGCAGTCGATGGGCGACGCGCGCGGCGGCCCGACCATGGACGTAAATGGCGGAAGGCCCAACATGAACCTGTTCACGCTTGACGGCGGATACTTTAACAACCCTTCCCGGAATACAGGCATCAACTATCCGCCGCCGGATGCGATTCAAGAGGTCCGCATTTTGACCCAAAATTTCAATGCGGAATATGGCCACAGTCCTGGCTCGCAAGTAGAGGTTCTCTCCAGGGCGGGCACCAACGCTTTCCACGGCGCGGCTTGGGAGTTTCTCCGTAACAATGCTTTGAACGCACGCGATTTTTTTGCGCCGAGTGTTCCGATTGAGAAGCAAAATCAGTTTGGCGGTGCCGCGGGCGGCCCGATTTTGAAAAACAAGTTGTTTGTATTCGGCTCTTATCAGCGCCTTACCAATCACCAGCAAGCCGAAAGCAAAGTAGCGACGGTGCCGACCGCCGCGGAGCGCAACGGAGACTTCACCGGGCTTGGCACCACGCTTGTCAACCCAATCGATCCGCTAACCGGCAAACCTTTGATCGATGCCGGCGGCCATCCTTGTGTTGCCGGCAACGTGATCGCTCCAGGCTGCATCAGCCCTGTTGCGACGAATCTGTTGCAGTACATCCCTCAGTCCCCGTCCGGCCAGGTCGTTTCGTTGGGATCGAGCCCTATAACGGAAAACTTGGGCGAAGTGCGCGTCGATTGGAATCAGAGCGACAAACATCATCTCGCTGGCCATTACTACCAGGATCAGAACGACAATGCTGATCCATTCGGCGGTGGCAATCTTCCCGGCTATATCAGTACAACCTTTAACGTTGCCACCAAGCAGGGGACCGTTAATGATACGTATTCGTTTTCGCCAACTTTGATCAATCAAGCTATCTTTTCGGTGCTGAGCAGCAATTCAAACGAGCAAAATAATCAGACTATCGACCCCTCTGCGCTAGGAGTTAACCTTCCCCAATACCTGCCCAACGGAGGACCTATTTTTCATATTGGCGGCGGTGGAAGCGAAGTATCCCTCAGTAGCAACACGCCAACCACATTTTCAGGGCTCAGCTATCAGATACGCGATAACGTGACCTGGATCAAAGGCCGGCATAGTTTTAAATTCGGTTTCGAATCGCTGCTGCTTAATTTCCACCAAATCTTTATCGAGCCCACTGTGATGACCTTCGACGGCATCCGGAGTGGAGATCCGACTGCGGATTTTATGCTCGGGGCGTTTGACAACACCAATGTCGCCTTCGGAGTCCGGAATACCAATGCTTACTCGACATTCAACTCTTTCTACGCTCAGGATGAGTTCAAACTGACTCCCCGCTTCACATTGACTTTAGGTTTACGCTACGAGCCGTTCCTACCCTGGGTAGAAAACAAAAATGCGATCGATACTGTGCGGCCGGGCGCGCAGTCGGTTAAGGTTCCTGACGCGCCGCCGGGTATTGTGTTCCCGGGCGATCCCGGAATTCCACGCGGATTGAACGGAGCCGACCTGAACAATTTCGCTCCCCGAATCGGTCTGGCCTGGGACGTCTTTGGCACTGGGAAGACGAGTGTCCGAGCCGGTTATGGCTGGTTCTACGAGACCGTTAATGCCGATTCGATCGCGCAAGAAAATCCGCCGTTCGCGGGTTTTCTGGCTGCGTCCGGAGGAAGTGCATCGGATCCGTTTGGCTCGGTTGGACTGACGGCTCCCCCTGTCACCCCATCCGGCCAATTCGGCTGTGTGAAGATATCTGCTTATCCGGGCTATAGCTGCCCGTTGTTTCCATTACCCGTCTCCGGCGTATTTACCGGCAGCAATCTGGTTTCCCCCTACATTCAGGAATGGACCTTTTCCATTCAACACCAACTTACGGCGAACATCATGCTTGATGCAGCCTATGCGGGGAAAATTGGCACTAAGATCGAAGCGTTGCGCACTTACAATCCCGCCGAGTACAAGAACGATCCGGTTACGGGCGCTCCAGCTTCGGAGGCAAATGTGAACGACCGGACGATCTATGAACCGGGCATTCTCGGCCCACAGGAGTATCTGTTGGGAAACGACTTCCGGAGTTGGTACCACAGCTTACAAGTGCAAGTCACAAAACGGTTCAGCCAGGGACTATCGGTAGTCGGCTCTTATACGTTGGCAAAGTCGATTGATAGCAGTTCTACCGATAATCTGGGCGCTCAGGTTGCCAATCCTTTCGATCTTCGTGAGGAACGGGGCCGGTCGGATTGGGATCGCCGGCACTCTTTCGTTGTGTCGTGGCTCTACTCGCCGTCCTTCCATCTTTCAAACCGGTTGGCGAATGTTGTACTAAGCGGCTGGACTTTCACGGCAATTCAGACCGTTCAAAGTGGACTTCCCATTACGTTCTGGCAGGGACAAGACGTGGCTTTGGATGGCACCCAAAACAGTCAACAACATGCTCAACTTGCACCTGGAGCGACCACTAGCTCAATTCAACTCGACCATCCCGATCGAAACGCTTTTGTGAACAACTTTTTCAACGCCGCCGCGTTTATCAATCCCAATGCATTGGCCCCGGGCACGTACGGAAATTCCGGCCGCGGGCTCATCAGCGGCCCGGCCTTTGCGAATACCGATTTCTCAGTCTTGCGCGATTTTGCTTTGCATGAAAACGTGAGATTGCAGTTCCGGAGCGAGATGTTCAACCTATTCAATCAGGTAAACTTCAGCCTTCCGAACTCTTATGCCAACTCCGCCCTGGTTACTTCTTCCGGGGCTTTGGCGAACGGGGGAACGTTCGGCCAAATTCAATCGACGGTAACCGGAACAGGCCGGCAGATCCAGTTTGCTCTAAAGCTTCTGTGGTAGCCCTGTCGCGCTTTACGCTTCTTTTATTTCTTTGTGTCGCCTTGGCTTCGATGGGCCTCCCGCAGGGTAATGCGGCGCTCGACAGTCTACTCGAACGCAGCAAAGCCGAACCCGCCAACTTTCTTCTTTTTGAGCAAATCGGGGTCGAGTACGCTCGTCTTAGCGAATTCGGGAAGGCTGCGGAGTTCTTTCGAAAGTCGGTTGCCTTGAACCCCGAGAGAATTCCGTCGAAGAAAAATCTAGCCACAGTGTTGTGGTTCTCCGGCAAAAGAGATGAGTCGGCCGCAATTTTCAGCTCGTTGGAAACGGTCATCCCTGACGACCCAGTACCGCAACTTTATTTGGGACTGAACGATTACGACCGAAAAAATATGGAAATGGCGGCTAAGCACTTTGTGCGCGCCGGTACGCTGGCTTCCGATAACCCAGAAACGTTTTCGATTGTTGTGGAGACGTATATTCTCACCGGTCGATCCGGTCAGGCAATTCAGTTGCTCGAACGGCGTATCGCATCTGGTGCCTCCGATTCCCAGACGTATCGCTGGCTGGGCGATGCTTACGACAGCCAGTCGCAGCCGGAAAAAGCGTATCGCGCTTATTCGGATGCAATCGACCGCCAGCCAAAGGCGGAAGAGAACTATCTGGCACTCGCGGCATTCTCAATTGAACACGCGAACCCCGCATTTGCGCGCGACGTGTTAGCGCGCGGTCTTCGACAGATACCCGGTTCGGCTAAATTGCTGCTGGAATTCGGGCTGGCCTGGGCGCTCCAAGGCGACTTTGAAAAAGCCAGACAATATTTTGCGGATGCCAGCACAGCTCAACCCTCCTGGTCGTTACCTTTATTGGCGCTGGGCGTAACAGACTTGCAAACCGGTGATGCCAAACAAGCGGCAGAGTGTTTTCGGAAAGCAAAAGTAACGGCCCCTGACGACTACCGTTGTTACTATCTGCACGCGGTAGCGCTCAACCGTTCGCAGTCGGATCAGAACAGCACAGGCCGTGCTCTGGCTACTTCCGAGCTTCGGCACGCGATTTCGCTCAATCCTCATCATGCAAAGGCGCGGGTCGCGTTGGCCGAAGCGGAGATCGCCGATGGCCGGACGTCTGCGGCTGAAGCCGAACTGCGTGAAGCCCTCCGAATAGAACCAACAGAATCCAGTGCGCTATATAAACTCGCATTGCTCTGCCGCCGTGAGGGAAAGACCCAGGAAGCGGAGCGTCTTCTCCACGCTTTCCAGCAATCGAAGGACAAATCCCATAGCGAGGAAAACGAGTTCGTATTGATCCTGAAGACCGTCGAATAGGAAGGACTCAACCAGACATTGGACAACTCTATGAATGCTGCCACATTGGAAGCCGCGCTGGCCGCTTATGTGGAGCGTGGAGAGAAAAGACTGGTGGAGATCATTCAGGACTTAGTCCGGATCCCTTCGGAAAATACTCCACCCATCGGAGCGGAGGCGCGCTGCCAACGGTATGTAGCCGAGTTTCTGAGCAAGCTTAGCCTTGAGCCCGACGTGTATTCGCCCGATGACGTTCCGGCCATTCGTGAACACCCGCTATATTTTCACGGTAGAAATTATGTGAACAGGCGGAATGTGGGGGCTCGCAAAAAGGGAGCGGGCCGCAAGAACGGAATCGGCCAAGCTCGCTCGCTCATTCTTTCCGGTCACATCGACACTGTCCCGCAAGGCTCCCAATCCTGGACGCGGGATCCGTTTGGCGGCGCCTTGGAGGGCAACCAACTCTTTGGCCGTGGCTCGAACGACATGAAGGGCGGTGTTGGAACCAACTTGTTTGTGCTTGAGGCTCTCGCGGGTTTGGGTTTGCAGTTAGCCGGCGATCTAATATTCGAAACCGTAGTGGACGAGGAATTCGGGGGCGCGAACGGAACTCTCGCCGGACGTCTGCGAGGCTTCAATGCCGATGCCGCGATTATTTCCGAGCCATCATTCCTGCGTATCTGCCCGGCGCAAAGAGGTGGTCGAACGGCCCACATCCTTTTAGAAACAACCCAGGCATCTGGTGTGGTCCTTGGCGCAGGCGCCGCAACGGAAAGCGTGATCGACAAATTGACGCTGTTTCTGGTCAAGGCGAAGGAATTTGCGGCACAACGAAGGGGGCGAGTCCGGATGCATGATCTTTATCGCAGCCACTTAGACCCGGTCCCCGTGAGCATCACCAAAGTCTTCACAGGTCCTTGGGGGCCGCGGGAGCCTATCGGCATTCCCGCGCGATGCCGGATCGAAATGTACTGGCAGACAATGCCGGGCGAAACACAACAGGAAGTGGAAGACGAGTTTTTTTCATGGCTCGATTCGGTGGTGGCGGATTCGGAAGGTTTGTTTAAGGAACGCCCTCAAGCGAGTTTTCCGATGCGCTGGCTCCCCGGTTCGGCAATCCCGCGAGATGAGCCGGTCGTTAGCGAGTTTGCTCGTTGTGCCGCATCCGTTCTAGGCCAAACCCCGTCCATCACCGGCATTGAGGGTCCTTGTGACCTCTACGTATTTCAACAAGGATTTGGCATTCCCGCAATTCTGTGGGGCGCAAAAGGTGGCAACACTCACGGTCCTGACGAATATCTGGAAGTTGATTCCGTTGTGAAAGCTGCAAAGGCTCTGCTGCTGTTTGTATGCAGGTGGTGCGGTGTTTTGGGGATTTGACGGATTCTATGCGGATACAGCGAATATTTCTAATCGGAGTTACGTTGCTCGCGGGTCGCTTAGCAAGTGTGGCCGCGGTAGTGACGCCGCTATTCAGTCGCGGGTACACTGTGATTCCATCGCCGCAGAAGGTGAGTCTTGGGGCGAAAGATTTCGAGTTCAACCGAAGTTGGCGGCTGGAAATAGGGCCGGGAATCGAATCTGGCGATAT
>DATBDT010000033.1:0-5621 GCA_036269815.1 Bryobacteraceae bacterium | reverse complement strand
CAGAGACGCCGAACCGCCCAGCATTGCGTATGTCAAATCGTCCGGCGGGATTTTCTTTGACATGACGATTCACGATTTTGATATGGCCCGTTTTTTAATCGGCGATGAGGTTGAAGAGATTTACGCCACCGGCGCCGTGCGCATAGATCCGGAAATCGGTGCAGCGGGCGATCTGGACACAGCGGTGACTTTGCTGCGTTTCCGCGGCGGTGCGATCGGCACGATTGATAATTCCCGAAAGGCGGTTTACGGATATGACCAGCGCGCCGAGGTATTTGGGAGCGCGGGCGCCATCGCGACGGGCAATGCGTATCGGAATGAAGCTGTCATCAGCACGGCGCGAGAAATCAAGCGCGATCTGCCGCTCAATTTCTTCATGGATCGGTATGCAACGAGCTACGTAGACGAGGTGCGGGCTTTCGTAGATGCCGTTCTAAACGACAGACTTGTTGCAGTGAGCGGCCTCGACGGGCGTATTCCAGTGGCTATGGCTACTGCGGCGTATGTGTCATATAAAGAAAACCGACCCGTGAGGCTATGAGAAGAACTAGTTTGAATCGCCGTGACCTACTTACGCTTGGCTGGCGTTGCCGACAGTTGTGGGTCATCAAAATTTGATAATTGAGCAGAATGAAGAGGTTGCGCTAGTTGCCAGGAGTGTGGAGACTGACCCACCGTAAGATCAGACAGATGGTCACGCTCGCCTTTGCGATGCTTGCCTACCTTCGTGCGTTTCTGGCGTCGCGCCATAGCCTGGCTTTGGAAGCGGCCGCTCTTCGCCAGCAACTCGCCGTGTGGAAGCGCAAGCAACCCCGCCCCAAACTGGACCGATTCGATCGGTTGTTCTGATTGTGCTCCGTCGGCTTTGGGCTAACTGGTCGGAGGCGCTGATTATCGTCCAGCCAGATACTGTGGTTTCCTGGAATCGTGCTGGATTTCGGCTTTTCTGGTGTTGGCGGTCTCGTGGCCGTCGAGCGGGGCGACCTAAGATCGACGCCGAAATCCGACGGTTGATCCGGCGCATGAAGGCGGAGAATCCGACGTGGGGTGCGCCTCGCATCCACGGGGAGTTGCTTCAGTTGGGATTCGAGATATCCGAGCCTACTGTTTCGCGCTACCTCCGACATCTGAAGCGGGTTCCCGATGCCGGCAAGACGAAGCAGTGGGTGGCCTTCCTCAACAACCATCGCGAAGTCATCGCCGCCTTCGATTTCTTCACAGTTCCGAGCCTGGCCTTCCGTACGTTGTATTGCTTCTTTGCGATCGAGCATGGCAGGCGCAGAATTCTTCATTTGAACGTCACACTCCACCCGACCAACGATTGGATCGTGCAGCAACTGTGCGAGGCGTTTCCTCTCCCTTGTCATTACCAGTACGTCTTGTATGACCATGACGCCAAGTTCGGCAGCGAAGTGCTGAAATTTCTGAAGTCCAGCCATCTAAAACCGATGCGCACAAGCATTCGCAGCCCTTGGCAGAACGGAACCGCCGAACGATGGGTGGGCAGTGCGCGCCGCGAAATGCTCGATCACATCATTCCGTTGAATGAGTATCATCTACGGCGACTTGGGCGTGATTATCAGGCCTATTATCATGACGACCGAACTCACATCGGCCTGAACAAGGCAACTCCGGCAAGTCGAGCCGTTGCTCACGTTCGATTCAGAAGGCTCAGATTGCGGCTGCACCTCGAATCGGCGGTCTTCATCATCGGTACAGCTGGTCAGAGGCCGCGTAATCGTACCGGCCATCCGAAGAATTATTCGTTCTGCTCTTTAATCACATGTAGGCTTGCGGCGCTCTAGAGCTCGGCTTCTGCAGTAGCCTCCTGCATGCACTCTCACGAGACAGTTATAGATTCGTCGCAGTTCCCGGATTACGCACGCATGCATCGATTCAATTTTGATGACCCACAGGACTAATACGACAAGGAATGTGGGCGGATGTGGCGATTTTCGATCCAGCTCGAATCGTGGATCGCGCAACCTACGAGCAGCCGCAGCAGTATGCCGCGGGTGTGCAGTATGTTTTAGTGAACGGCCAGGTGGTGATTGACGGAGGCCGGCACACTGGAAGACGTCCGAGGGCCATTCTGTATGGTCCGGGCAGAAAGAATCACATAGCTGGAAAGCAGAGCGTGAGCGACGATGAAAGAGGAACTGCTGCGATTCAACGGTGCTGTCGAGCGGGATCCCGCCATCGATACATGGATGAAGAGCATGCAGGTCCATTGGGAGCCATTGCGCATCAGTGGTTTGAGGTAATGCGGAAATGCGGAGACGAGGTCCGGGAGCTCCTGCATGACGGCTGTCCGGTTGCATGTTTGGGAGATGCACCCTTCGGCTACGTCAATGTATTTACTTCGCACGTAAACGTGGGGTTTCTTTCAGGGTGCCGCGCTGCGGGATCCGGCCCGCCTGCTGCAAGGCACCGGAAAGTTCATGCGCCATGTGAAGCTGAGACCCGGAACGGCCACAAACGCCGCAGCGCTAAGCAGTCTCATCGATGTGGCATATTCGGATATAAAGGCGCGCGTCGAAAACGGCTAGCGCGGAGAAACGCCTTTGGAGGCCCGACGCGGGTGTAAACCGCGAGATTGTTCAGTATCAACAATGCCGACGACGATGGCCGACGGGCATTATGGAAACAGCAACTACCCGATCTGCGAGGATCAGTACGAATCATAGCGGTGCCGCATGGCAAAGATATTTATGATCCCACCCAACATAACTGACTCGCTGCGACTGGTTCTGCGTTTTCTCCCCGTGCTGCGAAGAGGCTAATGAAACTCTTTTTCCGCGTATTCAATATGCTAGCGTGCGTTGCGCTCTATGGGGCGATTTACGCACAGGATAGTCCGAATTCCGTCACGCGGGGAACCAAACAATTCCAGAACAAAGTACTCGTCTCCGGGCTGCAGGGGCCATGGGAACTTACATGGGGACCTGACAACATGCTTTGGGTAACCGAGCGCACCGGAAACCGTGTTACGCGCATCGACCCGACCTCGGGTGAACGGAGTATTGCTATTACCATCGGCGAGGTATCCGCCCCTGGCGGTCAGGACGGACTCCTGGGTATGGCATTGCATCCGGAACTGTTGAAAGGAACAGGCAACGACTATGTGTATGTTGCATACACATATATCGACAAAAAGAAAGGACCGGATCCGGATGTGGCCGATCCGGAAAGCCCGTACCGATATCTATACGGCAAGATCGTGCGCCTTTCCTACAATGCGGCGAACCGAACCTTGTCCGACCCGGTGAACCTCATTACGGGGTTGCCGGCCGGGGATGACCATGACGGTGGCCGGTTGAAAATCGGTCCCGGCAATAAGCTTCACTTCACCATCGGCGATCAAGGTCACAATCAATTCGGGAATTTTTGCTTGCCGACTGAAGCGCAGCGACTGCCGACCCAAAAAGAGGTTGATGCTAAGGACTACGTTTCCTATGTTGGAAAGACGCTCCGGATCAATTTAGATGGTTCAATACCGGGGGACAATCCTAAGTTAAACGGCGTTGTTAGCCACGTATACAGCTACGGCCATCGCAATCCGGAAGGACTCGACTTTGCTTCGAATGGCATTCTTTACTCTTCCGAACACGGACCGAAAACCGATGATGAGATCAACATCTTAACGCCCGGTTCCAACTACGGATGGCCGCATGTCGCCGGGTTTCAGGACAATAAGGCATACAGGTATGCCCGGTGGGCGGATTCAAGCACGCCCTGTGCCCAATTGAAGTACGATGATCTCGCGATTCCTTCATCAGTGCCGCAGGAACAGGAGTCAGACTTCAAGAAACCGTTTGTCAACCCACTGGTGACTATGTTCACAGTCGCAAACGGCTTCAATTTTGCAGACCCGGCGTGCAAGGGCGGCGTTGATTTCATTTGCTGGCCAACCGTAGGCGTTTCCGGCGTGGAATACTACGAATCGAAAGGAACAGGCATTCCGGGCTGGGACCATGTTCTGCTCGTACCGACCCTGAAGCGGGGTTCACTCTATGTCTTGCCGCTCAGTCCCGACGGGAAGAAGGCCGCTGGGCATTTCTCGCGCTACTTCCAGTCTGAAAACCGGTTTCGGGACACCGCCGTGAGCCCGGATCGCAGGACGATCTATATTGCAACCGATCCCGGTGGCGTTGCCGGAGCAACAGACGCCGGCACAACCTCCAAAATGGAAAATCCTGGCGTGATCCTCGCCTTTACATATGTCGGCGAGGGGACGACCGGGGCGGTGGAGCAACCGCCCCCGGTGAGCGAAGTACGGAAACCTAAGGAAATAGCGAATCCTGCGCCAATCGTCGATGGAGTGCCACCACAATTCACGGCCGCACAAGTGGACCACGGCAAGACAGCCTATAACGCAACGTGCGCGGTGTGTCACGGGAGTACGATGACGAACGGCTCCTATGGGACGCCTCTAGCAGGTGAATACTTCAAGACCAAATGGTTTCATCGGAGTGTTCGCGCCTTATACGATCACGCTCGAACTATGCCGCCATCGCATCCTGGCTTTCTGCCGGCCGACACCTACGCCGATATCGTTGCCTACATACTCCAGGTCAATGGCTTTAAGGCTGGCAACACTCCTTTGAAGGCTACTGGAGAAGATCTCGACAACACGGTGCTGAAATAGCACGGGTGTCTGGGCCAGAGGCGCCAAGGACCACATAGAGCGATGCGGCCCAGCGAAATGAGGTGCCGCCGGACCACTCGATCGGACCATTCATTTTGGTTTCGACAACTCTTTCGACGAACACACGCGTTGCAACGGAAGCTGCCATACGTATTAGCGATGCGCCGGCACATGCGTGTGGGCCCGCGCCCAATGAAACTTGGCCAGCGGCAGAGCGAGTCCAATCCAGGCGATCCGGATTGGGGAACTGTTCGGGGTCCCGATTGGCAGAAGCCACTAACAGGATTACCCGATCGCCTTCAGCAACGGTGGTGTTCCCCACGATGACCGTCCTTCGCGCATACCGCGAGACCTTACGAGTAAGACCGGCATAACGCAACAGTTCTTCCATTGCTCGCGGCATGAGACCTGGCTCGGCGCGGAGCCTGGCCAACTCCGCATCATGGCGAAGCAGCGCAACCCATGCATTGGCCAGAAAACAGGGCAGGGTCTGCGACAGAGCTATAAACGCTTGGCCATTATTCGGAATCGCATTGTTTTGCAGCGCCTGCTGCAGTTCCATATTGGCTTCCTTAGCTGCCGCTTGCGAAGAAGACGCGCGAGGATTCGCCGTCGCTATCGAAACCTGCCGCGCCAGGGCGGCAAGGCGTTCGGCATCATGCGGGTTGGCTCCCGTGACAATCACTGCCGTTGCCAGACACCAGGGCCGCGCAAATTCCTGAACGATATCAATCGGGTTCTGGCCGGTGAGCCGATCGGCGATTGTGTATGCCCGCGGTTCAATTTGCGCTTGCCATTCGGCTAGCTTCCCTGCAGAAATTGTCGCTAACGTTTCTGAGCGCACATCAGGCGAATCTTCGTCCGATTCGGTCTTTAGTTCCAGAGCCGGTTCACGAAGGGCTGCGGCGACATCGGCATACCGGCTGAATACCCAGGCATTGCGAGACTGATCATAGAATGGCTCTACCGGGCT
>DATBDT010000029.1:0-2050 GCA_036269815.1 Bryobacteraceae bacterium | reverse complement strand
CAGGCGCTTCGCTCCAGGAAATGGCGCAAGCTTGCTGGGACCAGTTCGAGCCGGTTGTCCGGAAAAATCCCGCCCCCTGGCTCTGGATGTACAAGCATTTCCGTTACCGTCCGGTGGCGGCGAATCCGGCGGCGTATCCGTTCTACGCGAATATTTCGCAGGATTTCGAGCGGCGTCTCGATGAAGGCGCGCGCAAACTTCCGCCAATGACTTCGAAAGTGAAGCTGCCGATAGCCGCAGGAAAAGTAGGAGGCAAGAAGGAAAAAGTAACAAGTTCACAGGAAGCGACGAGTGACGGGTGACCACCGAACGAGCTCGCGCTGTACAACTATAAATTCCGATAGCCCGGATGCACGTCGGGTATGAGTCCTTGTTGATGAACGATTTTCCGGCCCAACGCCGCAAGCTGCTCGCGTTCTTTCGCCGTGAGAGCTGCACATAGATCTGCTTCATGGTCTGCGGCTAACCTGGAAAGTTTCTCCAGCATTCGTTGTCCGCGCTTGGTCAGGATGATCTCGGAGTGTCGGCGGTCTGTTGTGCTGCGTTTTCGTTCGACGAGTCCCTTTTCCGTCAGTTCATCAAGCAGGATGACCATGCGGCTGGGAAGCACTCCCAATCGTTTCGCCAGCGCCCGCTGATTGCACGAGGGAGTTCTCGCGATGATGCGCAAGATTCCGGCGTGCCGTGGAGCAACCCCCAGGCCTTTGATTCGCGCGCCAAAGCGATCGGCCGCATGCGCCCCGAGCTGAGCGAGCAGAAAGGCGGCGCCAGTCGGTCGTTGTGGATGCGATTTCATAAAACCCTGGCAGACAGTTTAAGAAATGACTTGCGAAGCGCAATCGTTCATATTATGAACGATTCATGAAAACAATTAAAACTTCCTCACAAGGACATCGCGGGCCGCACCCGGGTATCGTAGCGATCGTCTACACGCTGCTATTTAATGCTGCCCTTTATCAGGTCATCAGTTTCACCGGGGGACCGCATTTTCCCGGGCCGTGGGAATCGAGCGAGGCCATCGCCCCTTATTTCCAGGAACATCCGAAGGCAGTCATGATTTGCGCGTTCCTGCAATTCGGCGCCGCCATACCGCTCGGCATCTTTACGGCAACGATGGTAAGCCGGCTTCGTTTTCTCGGAGTCCGGGCGGCTGGTCCGTCCATTGCGTTGTTCGGCGGGCTGATGACAGCCTTTAACATGGCTCTCACGGGGCTCATTCTTTGGGTCATGGCTTATCCCGGCATTGCGCAGGAAACGGCAGTCCTGCGGGCATTGTATTATCTTGGTTTCGCGATCGGTGGCGTCGGGTTCTCGGTCCCGATGGGTTTGCTAATCGCTGGCTTGTCGCTTCCGGCCGCGATAATGAAACTGCTTCCAAAATGGCTTGTCGTATCTGGCTTCGCTCTTGGGATCATTGGCGAATTGAGCGCTCTGAATCTGGTCATTCCTCAGGCGTTGTTTCTAATTCCGTTGACGCGGTTTCCTGGATTCATCTGGCTCATTGCCGCGGGATTTGCCTTGCCAGCAATACCTCGGTTGGTGCCGCGAGTTACTGAACCGAGTGCGTGATGTGCACTTCGTTGATCTTTACCATAGAGGACACAGAGTTCGCAGAGAGGGAATATCGTTGAATTCGCTCCGTGTGCTCCGCGTCTTCTGCCGTTAAATGTAACGGTTATCGCTACTGCACTACGGTAAGGGTAAGATCGTTGCCGTCGCCGCCTTCGTAACTCGCCTGGAATTTATTGTGCTTGGTTGTTATTATCGAGTCATCGGGGAGATTGGCAAAGGTCCCGGCGATAGGTGTGGCTGCGGTGTTGCTGATGGCCGTGAACGTAGTTCCTATGCGGAGTCGGACACCGGTTTTTGCGTCAACAGCTAAAGTGGCGCCGCCGGAGATGGTGACGCTGTTCGCAACGACTTTGTCAGCCTCGGAATTGTTGCCGGTGGCCTTGAACGTATAGAGATAGGTCCCGCCGGTCTGAAATGTAAGGCTGCCTTGGATGACAAGTGTCGCCTCATTTTGCGGATGCACTCCCGGGGCGAGCGC
>DATBDT010000028.1:0-5998 GCA_036269815.1 Bryobacteraceae bacterium | reverse complement strand
TATTCTGCTTGCAACGGGTTCCGAAGCGCGCATGCTACCTGGCCTTGAACCGGACCCGAGTCTCATCCTCACCAATATCGAGATCCTGGAGGTGCCCACCGTTCCGAAAACGCTTGGAATCATCGGCGCCGGCGCGGTCGGGGTGGAGTTCGCTTCCATCTTCAATCGCTTCGGCACTAAAGTGACCGTACTCGAGATGCTGCCGCGGCTGGTTCCGGTCGAAGACGAGGAAGTCTCCAAAGAGTTGGAGCGCCACTTTAAAAAGAGCGGCATTCGAACCGAAACCGGAGCGAAAGCGGAGAACATCCGGCGCAATCAAAACAGCGTTAGCCTCAGCGTCACTCTTTCTAACGGCAAGAAGGAGGAAATGGAATTCGAGAAGCTGCTGGTTGCTGTCGGCCGCAAGCCTATTACCGACAATATCGGTTTGGAAAATACCGCCGCGCAACTCGACCGCGGATTCGTGAAGGTGGATGATTACCAGCGCACGGCGGAGCCGGGACTTTATGCAATCGGCGATGTTGTGGCAGGTACGCCGCAATTGGCGCACGTCGCCACGGCCGAAGGCGTCATCGCGATCGGACATATTGCCGGGAAACCGGTACGGCCGATCAATCGCAACCGCATTCCTGGCTGTACCTACACCGACCCGGGCATTGGCAGCGTGGGGTTGACGGAAGCGCAGGCGCGGGCTCAGGGCTTTAAAGTTAAGGTCGGAAAGTTTCCCTTTGCGGGGAACAGCAAGGCAACCATTCTCGACAAACATGAAGGTTTTGTGAAGGTAGTCGCCGAAGAACGCTTCGGCGAAATTCTTGGAGTGCATATTATTGGTCCCGAAGCATACGAACTGGTTGGGGAAGCGGTCACCGCAATGGAAGCGGAGGCCACCGTGGAAACATTGATGAGTACCATTCACGCGCATCCCACCATCTACGAAGCAGTCGGGGAAGCGTTCAATAACGTTTACGGCCTGGCAATCAATATCTAAGCAGGACTCTGGGAATGAGGCGGCTTCACGTTGTCGATCTCGGGCGCATGCGTTACGGCGATGCGCTCGCTGAACAAAACCGCCTCATCGAGAATCACAAAAACGGAATCGGCCCCGACACGCTGCTGTTCGTCGAGCACCCGCACGTGGTGACAATGGGCCGCAACGGGAAGGCGCACAATGTCCTCGCAAGCGAAAACGTGTTATCGCGCACCGGCATTGAATTTTATGAGACGGATCGAGGCGGTGACGTTACTTATCATGGGCCAGGACAGCTAGTGGGGTATCCCGTCCTTGATCTGCGAGAATGGAAACGCGATGTCCGCGCCTATTTCCGGAGCGTCGAACAGAGCCTGATCAACGCGATGGCAACGCTCGGCGTGGAGGCAGAGCGCATTCCGCAGCCAGGTTATGAAGGGGTTTGGGTGCGTGGTGCGAAGATCGCGGCGATTGGTATTCACATCAGCCGATGGATCACATCGCATGGCTTCGCGCTCAACGTAGAAACCGACTTAAATTACTTCAAGTACATTGTTCCATGCGGGTTGACGAAGCCAGTATGCTCGTTGCGCAGTTTGGGTTGCGGCGCTAGTTGGCAGGAGGTTCAGCACGCCATCGCTGACGCCTTTGCAACCACTTTTCAGTATGAACTGGTGATGGCACAACAGGAGCTGCAGATCAGATGATCGACGTAGAAATGCCCCAGATGGGCGAAAGCATTGTCGAAGGAACGCTTACCCGCTGGCTGAAGAAGCCCGGCGACAAAGTAGAACGGGACGAGCCTTTATTCGAAATCTCCACAGACAAAGTGGACACGGAGATTCCATCGCCTGCCGCTGGAACTCTGGCAGAAGTGCTGGTGCAGGAAGGCACAACGGTAGCGATCAAAACGATAGTTGCCCGTGTGAACGATGGTGCAGAGGCGCCCCCTGCGAAGCAAACCAGTGCTTCGGCGCCACAACCAACGGCAGCTCCCGGGGCCTCGAAGCCGGCCCAGGCCCCTCCTCCGCCGCCGTCACAGCCCACGGAGCAGAAAGTGGATGTCGGCCCGTCAGCCGCGGCGCAAAATAACCCGACTACTTTTTTGCCCTCTCCCCAGCCCGCAGGCGCCGGACCGTATCCGATCGAGCCCGATGCCCAGGCCGCGCCGGCTGCTCCCGCCGAAGAACAAGGCCCGCTTTCACCGCTGGTCCGCAAAATGGCGCGCGAGTACAACATCGATCTATCTCAGATCAAAGGCACAGGCGCGGGCAACCGGATCACCAAGCAAGATGTGGAAGCTTACATGTCCTCGCAGGCGGCCAGGACGTATAGTGCCGCCGCTGCGCCCGCGACTTCATCTCCGGCGCCGTCCGCGCCTAGCGCGCCCTCGCTTCCGCTTGCTGAGTCAGCCAAGGTTCGAGTCGAGCCTATGACTAATATGCGGCTGAAGATTGCCGAGCACATGGTCAACAGCAAGCGCACCTCTGCGCACGTGACCACCGTCCATCGCGTGGACATGACCAAAGTGGCAAAGCTGCGTGATAAGAGCAAGACTGAGTTCCAGGCCCGCAACGGTTTTTCCCTTACCTTCTTGCCCTTCGTCACTGCCGCCACGGCCGAAGCACTCCGGGCATTTCCGCTTTTCAATGCCTCGATCGATGGCAAGAATATTGTCTATTACCGCGAGATCAACATCGGAATCGCTGTCGCTCTGGAAGGGGGACTCATCGTACCCGTTATTCGCAATGCGGATGAGAAAAATGTCGCGGGCTTGCAGCGCGCGATTGTCGACCTTGCTACCCGCGCCCGCTCGCGCCAGTTGAAGCCCGATGAAGTACAAGGCGGAACTTTTTCCATCACGAATTTCGGCAGCTTTGGCAGCATCTTCGCGACACCCGTCATCAACCAGCCGCAGGTGGCGATTCTCGGCATCGGGGCAGTAGAAAAAGTACCGGCGGTGATTGAAGGCGATGCCATTGCGATTCGCTCGCAGGCGCATCTCGCTTTAACATTCGACCATCGTCTGATCGACGGCGCGCTCGCGGACCAGTTCTGCCAGAAAGTAAAGTCCATCCTGGAAGGCTGGTCGGTGAACATCTTATAGGTTCACGTCCAATTATGTCCAAAGACCCGCAGCAAGCATTACGCCAGCACGTCGTCCGCGTGTTGAAAAGCGCCGATGCGCACACCAGCTTCGATGCCGCAATCGCACGCTTGCCGGTGCAAAAACAAGGCGTCCGGCCGAACGGCGCACCACACTCCGCATGGGACATTCTGGAACACCTGCGCATCGCACAGTGGGACATTTTGGAATTTATCCGGAATCCCAAACACGTCTCGCCAAAGTTCCCGGACGGCTACTGGCCGACAGCGTCCTATCCTGAAAATGAACAATCGTGGACTCAGGCGGCTGACGCCTTTCGCGCCGATTTGGCCGCCATGGTCCACTTGGTGGAAGATGAGAAAACAGATTTGTTCGCCCCTCTTCCACACGGAAACGGTCAAACCGTTCTACGGGAAGCGTTGGTCCTGGCGGATCATAATGCGTATCATCTGGGCCAGTTAGTCTTCCTGCGACGGCTTTTGAGCGCTTGGCCGTAAGGGTCTACCTGGTTGCAGCCTTAGCCGAGGAGGCCGAGCCCACCGGCTCATGATGGTGAATCTTCAGCTTCGAGTTCTCGTTGTACGTGGCCGTTTGCACCAGCGGCTTGGCCGCTTCGGTAAGAAGATAGTCTGCACTCTCCTCTTCGCCCAACGTTCGCATCAGGAGCTTGGATACTTCGATCTCTCCGATCTGGCGGGCTAAGGCCTTCGCCGTGCCGTATCCGGAGATTTCATAATGCTCGACCTTTTGGGCCGCGGTAATCAGCGCCAGATCGGACGAAAGGTCGTCTTTGCTCTTGCCCGCGGAGATCTTTTCCTGTCCCTCTTCGATCAGGCCCACCATCGCTTTGCACGGGGTGGCCATTGCCTTTTCACCAAGAAGCTCAAACGCCTGTCGCAGGCGCTCGGCGTGCTGCTCCGTTTGCACGAGGTGCTTCTCTAAAATTTCTTTTAATCTCGGATTGTGCGCAGCTTGCGCCATTTGCGGGAGCGCCTTCGTAAGCTGTGTTTCCGCGTGATAGAGATCCTGGAGTTCTTCTACTAACAATTCTCGTAATGGCATCGTTATGTGTTCCTTTCGTGTCGGCTTTCGATGATAATTCGCTGACGATAGTTAGCTGTTGTTGTGAATCGGGCGATGTTGCCTGGCAGAAGAGTGGCCGCCATTGGCCGCCGAAACGCCGTCGCTTTCTTTGGGTTCACCGGGGGTGCGTTCGCCTGTTTGCGCCGATCTGAACTGCTGAAAGGCGGGTGCGTTGACAAATTCCCAGTTGCCGCCCTGATTCCAGGGACCCCGCGCATCCGGTTCTCCCCTGTCCCCAGTTCCCGTCGAGTCGTTGAAGTATTGATCGACGATGCCGGGGGTTGGTGGAATGCGGCCGATCGATAGCTCCGGTTTGCCCATGCTTTCCAGCGCTAAACTGAACGCCTTCATATGGGTGATCTCACGCGTCATCAAAAACTGGAGCGCATCCAATGTTCCGGGATCATCTGTGAATTCCATCAGGCGTTCGTACGTAATCTTCGCGCGCGCCTCGGCGGCAATGTCGTTGCGCAGGTCGACGTCGAGTTCGCCTGTAACTTTCAGGTAATCTGCGGTCCAGGCACTCCCCATCGAGTTATAGAGATTCACCCCGCCTCCGCCCACAATTGCAATGAGTGGGTCGGCTTCGGCCGCGGTTCGTTTGGTCCTCGACGGCCGCAAGTGCATTCTGGTCAAAACACCGATTACTTCAAGGTGGCTCAATTCTTCTGTGCCGATATCCATCAGCAAGTCTTTGCGCTCGGGATCGTCGCAATTGAGACCCTGCACGGAATACTGCATCGCTGCCGCGAGTTCTCCGTTGGCGCCGCCGAATTGCTCTAACAGCATGTTGCCGAATCGCGTATCGGGCGTGTCCACGCGAACGGTATACATCAACTCTTTTACGTGGTGGTACATTCTTCTCCTCGTCTCGGTTTTTGCGTACACGCTGATGACGCTCCCAGACGCCAGACAATGCACTGCTAAAAATACTCCCTGGACTTCCCTGGGAGGGCCGATCTTAACCGAAAGTTTCGGATATATAAGGCCGTCTATGAGATGGCTATGATGATCGAGTTACCTGAGACGCTAATTACCGGCATCAAGGATAAACAGGTGATTCTTTTTGCAGGCGCCGGTCTTTCTTCGCATCTCGGACTGCCTTTATTCGACGTTCTGAAGTCGTACCTGGGCGAACAACTCGGACTTCGGGACTGGCCGGAATTGGATTACTCCGCGCTTGCCGAATATTACCTGCTACAGCGGCAGAACCATGCGGAATTGTGGTCCTGGATGGACAAGATGTGGCACCCGCAAAACATCGACATCCATGCGTCGGAACCTCACCGCTGCATTGTAGAACTCGATTTCCCCGTGATTTACACCACCAATTACGACCGCTGGCTGGAAATCGCTTTCGAAGCGGCCGGCAAACCGTTTCGCAAAGTCGTCAAAGTAAACGATCTCGCCGGCATCAAGGCGGGTGAGACGGAGATCATCAAGTTTCATGGGGACCTCGAAGATCCTGATAGCATCGTGCTCAGTGAGTCGAGCTTCTTGCGGCGTATGAGCTTGGATGAGCCGCTGGATATCCGTCTCCGTGCAGATAGCTTAGCGAAACCGCTTCTGTTCGTCGGCTACAGCATGAGCGATCCCAACATACGGTATCTGCTTTTCAGACTTCAGCAGCTTTGGGACGAACACTCCGGCGCGTCACAGAAGCCCGCCTCGTATCTTCTAATGGTGGAAAACGATAACATTCAGGAATGTCTGCTCCGGGAGCGGGGTGTCGAACCCATTCGGATGCCGGGCAAAGATCCAAACGCCCAGTTAACCTGTTTTTTCCGGACTCTTATAACGGCCGTCCAAGCGTAGATTGTGATCCCCGCGCCATATCCAAA
>DATBDT010000073.1:0-4120 GCA_036269815.1 Bryobacteraceae bacterium | reverse complement strand
CTTTTGACCAATCTTGCTTCATTTACCCGGGCCAATAGTCAGCCGATTTATTCGCACTACAACATCATGCCAGTGGTCGATATTTACGGCGGCGTCTCGAACCGTGATCTTGGCGGCGTCTTGAGCGACATCAAGCCAATCGTAGCCGAGGCGCAAAAAACCTTGCCACGCGGCACTTCCATCACGCTGCGCGGTCAGGCGCTAACGATGAATTCGAGTTTCATTGGACTAAGCGTTGGCCTCATCGTGGCGGTGGCACTGATTTACCTCTTGCTCGTCGTTAACTTTCAAAGCTGGCTCGATCCTTTCATCATCTTGACGGCTTTGACCGGCGCGCTCGCGGGCGTGATCTGGGGACTTTACGTCACGGGAACTACGTTAAGTGTGCCGGCAATGATGGGAGCGATCATGTGCATGGGCGTCGCAACGGCAAACTCGGTGCTCGTGGTTACCTTCGCGCGCCAGCAGCTCAACGAAGGGCTAGATCCTCTTCATGCCGCATGGGAAGCGGGCACAACGCGTTTGCGCCCGGTTTTGATGACGGCCCTTGCCATGATCATCGGCATGTTACCGATGGCGCTCGGACTGGGCGAAGGCGGTGAACAAAATGCGCCGCTCGGTCGCGGAGTCATCGGCGGCCTGATGGTCGCCACAGTCGCGACGCTGTTTTTTGTCCCGGTCGTCTTCAGCCTTTTGCACCGGCGAAATTCCGAAACGGAGAAAACAAATACGCCGCAGGGTTTGGCTACAGCCCTTCCCGCAACCTAACGAAGTATATGTCTTATGAATGGAACGACTATTAATAACACTCTGGTGACCGGATTAAAAGAGCAGTCCGCCGCACCGGGCACTTTCACTTTCGGCGAGCGCGGGTTACGACGCTTCGTCATTTTTGGGGTCGCTCTCCTGGTCCTGGCGCTCGTCGCCGGTGCGCTGCCTCGCTTGTCGCAGCGGCGGCAGGCAGCCATCGATACGACGGAGCTGGCGGTTCCGAACGTGACTGTGGTTTCGCCCAGTGTGGGTCCGGCTCCCGACGAACTCATTCTGCCGGCTGAGGTCAAACCGTGGCAGGAAGCAAGTATTTTTTCCCGGGTCAACGGCTACCTGAAAGACTGGGTGGTAGATATCGGCGCGCATGTCAATTCGGGTCAGTTGCTCGCTGAAATCGATACGCCGGATCTCGATCATCAGCTCGAGCAGGCCCGCTCTCAGGCAGCTTTGGCGGTTAAAAGCTTCGACCTGGCCAAAGTGACAAATGTCAAATGGCAAAGGCTGTACCACGAAGGGGTCGTCTCCGATCTCGACGCGCAGAACACCGCCACCAATCAAGACACAACCAAAGCCAACGCCGATGCTTTCGCCGCGAACCTTCGCGTTCTCGAACAGCAGGTCGCATTCAAACGCGTGACCGCGCCGTTCGCCGGCACCGTCACAGCGCGCAACGTCAATGTTGGCGACCTGATTACGGCCAACAACACGAGCATGGAAATGTTCCATATTCAGCAAACCGATCCGCTGCGGATTTATTTCCGGGTTCCGCAAGCGAACGCGGACGACATTCATGTCGGTCAACCAATCGACGTTATCCTTCCCGATCAGGGAGGCAGAACTGTGCAGGCAAAAGTTGCGACCACCTCGGAATCAATCACCCCGAATTCGCGGACGCTGCTGGTCGAGCTTCACCTCGACAATCCGAACAGCTCGATTCAACCAGGCAGCTACGCCCGAGTGCGTCTGACCTCCGGGATGCTGGGGCGAATCGTGACGTTGCCCAACAACGCTTTGCTCTTTCGCGCCCAGGGGCTGCAGGTTGGAGTGGTCAAAGCGGACGACCGGGTCGAGCTTCGCGACATCAAAGTAGGCCGCGACTTCGGGACTACGATAGAGATCGTCGAGGGAGTGTCTCCGTCGGAAAAAGTCATCCTCAATCCCGCTGACTCACTTGTGAGTGGCGAAATCGTTCACCTCGAGGCGCAGCCTGCTGGTTCCCCAGCCCCAGCGGTGGCTCGAAAATGACTTCGAATCGGCAGGCGCACGCCGGGCTCATTCTGTAGAAAGCCCCGGTCAGATATTTGGGCTGAGAACAGGCAAACCCGAACTGAAATTCGCCCTCCGAAAATGGGTGGCACATTCGGTTTAACAGCATTGTTTCCCCGTGCCCGAATTTCCTTAGGAGTCGCCTGCTGAGTCCACCGTTAAGAGTCCTTCGCCTGACTGCCTTTCCGGGGCAAACCCGCAGCATTTTGAGACTCAATATTTATCGCGTCGGAGTCGAAATTTCGCCGAAGAACCCGCAAAATTCTGTTTCGGTCGGCGTCGGTGAAGATTGACGCACCGGCCCATCTAATCTCCACAGGTGTGACCTTCGAGGGCGAATGTCCAAATCTCAATAAGGCAGTTGTGGAACAGATTACGAATCGGTCGAGCCGGCCGGATATACTCGGAGTAAAGCGGTCGAAGAACTCTTCGACAGCTTCCTCTTACTCGGACCAACGGATACTCGATACAGAGCCAGCTATGCTGATCCAGATTTCGCCAATGCCGCCTAAGTCAGGAGCACGCGCATCTCTGCGAAACGGCGCTTGGTTTTCGGTCATTATCAAGTTTCTCGGCAGGAAATAAGATTGCGATTTAACCCGCATTCTTCATGCGGCTGCGCCGGTGGAGACTGTGCTTCCGCCGCAAGCTCCTCCGGCACAGACTCCGAGTTTGCCGGTTTGTTAGGGTGATCATCTGCGTCGTCCTCGCTGCGCTCTCGGCTTTCCGCCCCATTTCCCCTGCGGATGCCGGCCGCGCCGCTGCGGGTTCGCAGATCATCACGGAGAAGCTCAACGCTCTTCTGAATGGTCGCGGCGGTCCATTCTGTTGCGCCAAGCGGGGAGCAATCTTATTGGGATCGCCAGTCTAGCCTCAAGCAGACCGCCGCAGTGGCGGCGCGTAAAATTTATTGTCTACCCGTGAACGTCCGGCCAAATCCACGTTATTCGGAGTTCGTCTATCGACTCGGGAAATTCTCTCCCAAGCCGGCACCCTGGAGAGGCGTGACATTCCGTTCGGTCGAACTCGAACACGCTTCGCCCGAACAAATCCTGAGCGGCGAAGGCAGCCTCAAATACGGCGGACGCTGGAATGCCCCCGAGACGTTTCCGGTGATTTATTCGAGCACGCGACCAGGCACCGCCGTCGAGGAAGCCTTCCAACTTGCGCAGGATTATGATTTATCGCCCGACGATCTGAAGCCGCGCCTGACCTGCGGTCTCGAATGGAATCTCTCTCGCGTGCTTGATCTCACCGGGAACAATTTGCCGCCGTGGCTCAAATTAGCGGATTGGATGCAGGAGAATTTTTCGCGCATCAACGACAGCGGCTCCGAAACGCTCTGCCAGGTTCTCGGGCGCGCGGCGAGGAATTCCGGGGTGAGTGGGCTGATCTGCCCATCAGCGCGGGTGGCCGGCGGCGTGAATCTGGCAGCATTCCGCGATCGCCTCCGAACGGGTGAAACAATGCGACTTCTCGGAGAGGAAGAACTGGAGAAGTATTTGGCATGACACCTGCAATATTGCATGCAATAATATTTATATGAAGCTCCAAAAGAAATCCGGCGCAAAGAGTGGGGTGGGGCGTTCGCTCAAGAGTTCCGGCCCCAACGGGGCGACACATCTGTCGGCCTCGAAGGTGTCTGGATCGACCGAAGTTGCCGATATCCGAAAACTCTCGCTGGCCTACAACTTATCCAACGAGGCCGTCAGTCGTGTCACAGGCGCGTCACCGAGGACGGTTTCATATTGGAACGCCGGCACGCCGCCGCAGCGTTCCAGCGCGCAAAAAATCAGGGAGGTCACACGGTTGTTCGATGCGCTGGCCGGGCTCATCAAAGCCAAAGCGATTGGCAAATGGTTGCAACAGCCGAACCAGGCCTTCGACGGCTCAACGCCATTGCAGGTGATCGAGCGAGGCGAAACCGACCGGCTCTGGCGAATGATCTGGCACATACGGGAAGGCAACCCGGGCTGAGACGTCATCGTTTCGATGCGGCTCCGCCGCGTGGAGACTGTGCTTCCGCCGCGGGCTCCCCCAACACAGACTCCCAGTTTGCCGGTTTGTTAGGGTGATCATCTGC